>JBNJGY010000158.1:0-2524 GCA_051748045.1 Thermotogota bacterium | reverse complement strand
AAAGTGAATATAAAAGTAAAAAAATATTAACTTAATAACTATATAATAACTTTTGGGGAATTTAATGAAAGGTGGATGGCGATGGCGAATATAGAAAAAGTTATTTATAACTTACATAGATATGGACAGTTTTTTAATCCATATTATAATTATTTACTAGAAAATACAACTAAAAAAGATATTGAAATATATTTAAAAATATCTATTTTAAAAGAAAAAGGACTTTATGAAGAGGTCATAAAAGAAATAAAAAAGGGAATTTCTAAAGTTAAAAACTGTAATGTTTATTACCTATTAATGGCCATGAAAATGTCAGCAGAATTTACATTAAAACTAGAGGATTACAAAACAACTTATAAAATCCTAAAAAAAAATATTAGAAAAATACCTCCTTTAGCAAGAGAAATTCTTAAACCTGTTTTTTTATCAATAGAAGGAAATAATCTCCATTTTAAAAAATCAAGATTTTGGGGAAAATCTACATTTAAAGACAATTATTATAAAGCTTATTATCTCCTAGGATCTGCTTATCAACAAAAAAATATTAAGAAAAAAAGAGTTCTTTTATCTAAATCTTTATTGATATCAAGAGAAATACCTAACCCAAGTTTAATGAAAGCAGCTTTATACAACTTAGAATTAACATATACTAATGAGAGCTGGGGAAAAAAGTATATTAATATACTCAATACTTATTATACCTCTTATTACTTTTCCAAAATATCTAAAAGTTTAGCACCTTTAATAACATATATAAAATATTTGAAAAAAACTGATATAAATCATTTTTTTATTGAACTATGCATGCTAAAAAGAATAATTGATAAAACACCTTCCAATGAACTACTTAATAATAAATCATATCGTGAAATAACAGAAAAAGCTATAGAACTAGATTTAGAAATATGTTCTTATAACATCACTGAAGAAATTTACAACATAATTAAGAACATATCAAAAACACAGAATATTAATAAGTTCGCTAAAAATCATAGTTTATCAAGAACCACTATATATTCATTACTAAAAAAAGAAAAAAACAAATTAAATTCAAAAACTATAAGAAAAGTAGTGGCTAATTTAGAAAATTTAGACGAGGATTTACCTTTTATTTTTCATATCGAAAAGTTTAAAGTATATATTGACAAACAAATAGAAGTATTATATCATCAATTAAAAATTACAAAAGAAAAAGATTTTATTTTAAATGTATTCTCAACATATATGGCATATATAAAATTTCACAAAACAAAAAATAAAAAATTAAAAATATTAATGAAACTAAAAAAGATGAGTTTAAACCAATTATTGTCACATGAATATA
This sequence comes from Thermotogota bacterium, assembly GCA_051748045.1. GTDB lineage: Bacteria > Thermotogota > Thermotogae > Petrotogales > Petrotogaceae > Geotoga. The sequence goes on along the minus strand of JBNJGY010000158.1, from coordinate 1,200 downwards.
AATATAAATATTTTCTTATACAATTATTACAAGATAACACTTCAGTCTTTTTAAAAGCTAGAAAAGATTTAATAAAATCAAACCTAGAAAAGCTAGATTATAATTTTTTAAAACGCTTGTTTCATAGCTATATTTCTAAACCAAAAGAAGACAGAGAAATTTTAGATAACTTAATGCTAAATTTTAAAAGATTTGAGAAAATTGATTTAATTAAAGATATTAATTATGATTTATCAAAACCAAACCCTGTTTCAAAACAAAATATAATAAACTCATTATATTCATTAGAAAAAGAACAAAGAGATCGAGCATATGAATTAATATTAGAATCAAACCAAATCAAACGAAAGAGTTATTAAACTCTTTCGTTTTTTTATTTGTTCACTTTTTATTATTTTTATTATTTTTTAAAATTCTAAAAAGCGCTAAAAATCTTAAAAAAAAATAATAGATTTATCAAATAGATAACTATATAATAATTCGGGTGGTGAATTATATGACAGAAATAAAATTAATAACATTTTTATTGGGAGAAGAAAAATTCGGTCTGGATATCAATGTAATAGACACAGTTTCTGACAAAGAAGAAATAACCAAACTACCAGATCAGAGCGAGGAATATGAAGGAGTTATAAACTTCAGAAAAAAAGAAGTGATCCCTATACTAAATTTAAGAAAAAAATTTAGTATAAATTCAAAAGAAATAAAAAGAAAGTACATAGTTATAAAACATGAAGATAAAAAATTTGGAATCGTTGTAGATGATGTAAAAGAAGTTAGAACAATAAACACGAATGTTTTAGAAAGCACAAATAATTTAAAAAATATGATAAAAAAAGAATATGTTGATTTCATCGCTAGATTAGATGATGAAATGATAATTATTCTAAATCCAAATAAACTATTCAAATAAGGGAGGAAGAAAAAATTAATTTAAAAAGCAAAATCACATTAATCTTTGCAGTACTAATTTCAATTACTCTTATATCTGTTTCATTAGTTATTTATCTTAACTCTAGAAATTCTATTGTTGAACTAACAGAAGATAAAATGAGTAAAATTGTATATAATTCTGTGCAGTATGTAGAACAATGGTTGGATAAAAAGATAATGGCTGTTGATACAGTAAGAAGCATTGTAGAAAATATAGGAGTTGAAGAATTAAGGAGTTCTAGTTTAATCAACAGTAAGGTATTGGAA
>JBNJGY010000157.1:0-2570 GCA_051748045.1 Thermotogota bacterium | reverse complement strand
ACTATGCTTCACCGATAAATTATCAGTCAAAAAACTGGCTACAATCTGAAAAAAAACCAGCAATTATGTACAAACACAATAAAAGCAGGAAGCATACTATCGAAATCGAGGCTAAATTTAGGTATCGAAACCAGCTAAAAAGTATCGAATAAATAGCAAAAACACCATTAAAAACGCTATGTGTAATTAGTTGATATTCATCATCTTACAGTAGAGGTATCGTAAATGTTTAGTTCAACAAAGGCTCCAATGAAAAGTTTACGCTGAGCCTGCCGAAGCGTTCTATATATACTTAGCCTGCCAAAGTACCTGTATTCAGTTAGAAGCACTTGTGCTGAGCGATAGCCGAAGCAAGCAACGCTTTATTAGCGCCTAAGTGTTACCAGCCGTTAGTTTTCGATTGATTCTTTTATTTTTTCAAACCAACTTTTTATTTCTTCAAAACTCAGAAGTTGGTCTAAATGTTCTTTAGTCATATTTTTTGACAGCAATTCACATAATTCTTTTTTAGCAGTTCTTTCACTAACCAGTTGAATATCGGCTCCTTCATCTTTAAGCCTTTTGGTTTCTACTGCAATTAGCTTGGCTGGATTTTCAACATTCCATTTTTCTAACCACCCTTCCTCGCCATAATATGTTTTTATTCCATAATTACTTTCAATTAAAACGGGGTGAATATAATTTTCTATTTCAGCCTTACTTGTTAAGAAGCCAGCATTATAACCACCTCTTTTGTTTATTTTGTCAGTATACTTTTTGTATTTATTCCTATTCTGTACGTCAGTAGCATTACTGTCACAGTCGTAAATATGAATTTCATTTAGATTCAACTTTTTGAGATAATTTTTATTTACCCAAAATTGCAAAGTACTACCACCTAAAAACACTAGAATACATCTTTCTTCATTTTTTAAATCAACAATTGCTTTTAGTTCTTCAATCTGACTTATATGCTTCAAAAACTCAATATCAGAATAACCTTCAACGCATATTGCTGTTTTTACTTTAGTACTATTTTCTATAGTGATTGATGGTAAAACACCAAGATTTTCAGCAATTAAATCAATAATATCCTCGCCGTCAGAATGACTTTTAATTTCGACATTATTGTTGTTTTTTTGGATTAATCGAAGACTTTCTACTGGTAATAATTTTCCAATACCTGGGCTATGTGTCGTCAATATTATTTGTGTATCATCCTTTTCTGACAATTCAATAAATGCATCAATAAGCATTTTTTGGTGATTGGGATGCTGGGATGTTTCTGGTTCTTCAAAAGCATAGATAATAGTTGGAGATTTCTTCTCTTTTCTCCTTTTCTCAGCTTCAGCTCTAAAGAAATTCAATAAAATAAGCCTACGAACACCACTACCTCTTTTATCTAAAGGTATATTGTCATCACTTGTGATTGAGAAATTAAATGCACTTTCCCATTTTGGTTCTCCAAAATTAGACTTTAAGTCATCTGCAATCTCTTCGTTTATTTCTTTTAACTTACTGATAGTTAAATCAGCTATTTCTTGTGAAGCTTTTCTTACTGTTTCTTTGATTTCATCAAGTTTTTCTTGTAACCCCTCATGTTTTACTATTTGTTTGATAGCTTCTTTCATTGGATTCTGAACTTCGCTGTCTTTTTCCTCATTTTTTCTATCTGACTGAAATAAAGAATATGTAGGTAAGTAGTTTTGAAGTTTTTCCCATATTGCTTTTGCTCCATTATCCTCAATTTTAGATTTGTATATAACAATTTCTTGTTGCTTCAATTTGCCATCAAACACACTATTGCGAATAGCTTGTCTTATTGAAGATGAAACAGTCGCATTATGCTCTTCGGTAATGTTTAATTTTTCAGCTTTCTCTTTTAAATCTGCTATTTTTAAGTTTAATAAATTCTTTAAATCTTTATGTGTTGGATGATTCGCATTTAAACAAACTTTAGATAAACTTGAACCTGTATAATATTTATTTATTTCTAATAAACCATCCTCATTTAATAAATACTCATTTTCAAAAGTTGTTTCAAAATCTGAGTCAATATTTACTTTTTTAGGTACATCATCAAAAACAACCCCTATTAAAATATTCTTGTCTGTTGAGTTTATATTAAAATCTTCTTTAGAAACGTAGGGGCTTGCTTTTTTGTCATTAAAAAATATATCTAGAGCTTCTAATATTGTTGATTTACCAATGTCATTACGACCTACAAAAGTGGTTAGATTATCGAAATCAATAATGGTCTTTTTATTATATCCTCTAAAATTCTGTAAAATTATTTTCCTTAGTTTCATAGATGTGTTTATTTTTTTAATGGCTGGTAACTGCCCTGGCTATGGCAAGTGCGGGATTTTGAAACCGAATCTTTGTCCGCCGGACCGAATGTTATTTAGTTGTAATGTCTTCATTTGTAAGCAGTAAACCCGCATTTGCTATAGCCGATGTGTGTGCCCTGCATGAGCAGCAGTGCACCCACCTCGAAGTTCCAGAAAAAGTTTAAAAATACAAATCTTTTTCAAGGAGCCATAGAGTGTGGATGTAATTTTATCCAGAGGGTGTAAGTCCCTTATGCACGA
>JBNJGY010000156.1:0-2573 GCA_051748045.1 Thermotogota bacterium | reverse complement strand
TGTTAATGTCAAGTGAAAAATGTACCAGATAACACTCGAAAAGTGTACCACTAAGGTAAAAAAATTAAGAAAAGCCTTGAGAATCAAGCCAATCTTGAGTTTCTTTTATTCTAAAGCTGCTACCGTTCATATTAACCATAAAAGCTTTGTGCGCAAGCCTGTCTACCATAGCAGCTGTTAGTACTGGATCTTTAAAAACTTCTTCCCACCTATCAAAAGATAAATTAGTGGTTATTATTGTAGATTTGTTGTTAGCTCTTAAAGATAAGCTGGTAAATAATAATTCTGATCCTTCTTTGTCAAAAGAAATATACCCTAATTCATCTACAATAATTAAGTCATATTTTTCAAGTCTAGATTGAAACATTCTAAGTATTTTTTCTGACCTACTCTCTTTTAGTTTAGTTATTAATGTTGGAACTGAAAAGAATAATACCTTGTATCCTTCCACACAAGCTTTTATCCCAAGTGAAATAGCTATGTGACTCTTACCTGTTCCGGGATTTCCTGACAAAATTATATTTTGACCAGTTTTAATAAATTCTAATGTTTTTAACTTTTCTAACTTGTTTTGTGCATCTTTGGGTAAATATTCTTCTTTCAAATCTTCTAAATATTTTCTCTGAGGGAACTTAGCAGTTCTTATTCTTGACTGTATTGCATTTTGTTTTCTTATTTCGTATTCTTCTTCTAGTAGGGTTCTTAAAAATTCTTCGTAATTCATTTCAGATTCCCTGGCTTCGTTTGCTATTTTTTTTAAGTTACCTTTTATTCCTGGTAACCTTAGATATTTTGAATATTTTGTTATTTCCTCTATTGTATTCATACCATCATCTCACTTAATCTACAAAGCTGATTTCTGGATATTTTTTCTATATCGTTTTCTTTTATTTTGCGAGTGTTTGTTATATTGCTTTTGTCTATTAATATTTTTACCTTGTCTAGCGTTATATCTTTTGAACTTATTTTTTCTAATGTTTTTATCGCTTGGTTTATTTCTTCTAAGTTTATTTTATTTTCATTCATTAGTTGTATTAACATTATGAATTCTTTTGGTTTTGTGCTAAAATAATTTTTGTAAATGTGCTTTATTTTGTCTTGCGCTTGGTGTAATGCTGTTGACCCAGCTAATGCACCAGGCTTTTTTGTTAGCGTTTTTGTATAGTGTTCTATTTTCAGTTTGTATTTGTGTGATTCATATGTCCTGTTATGATAACCTATCTTCTTATTGTCAGAATATAGTATTATCTTGTTTGGGTATAACTTAACCCCTATTAATTTATCTCTATATTTTTCTGGCACGGAATAATAATTTGAATCTATTTTTATTGTTGAATATTTGTTTGGTTTTGAGTATTTCATTATTCCAGTTTCGTATTTTACTGGTTTTATTTTCATATGTTGTTTTTCTTCTTCCAGTAATTCTATATAACTTTTATCATTTTTGTGTTTTCTTTTTTTTCTGTTTATTTTTGACAAAGTTTTTCCTAAGTGTTCGTTGGCCTCTTCTATTGATTTGAAAGCAATTCTTTTTGAAAAAGCTTTTCTCCTAATATATTCAATGTTTCTTTCTACGTGTCCTTTTTCATTTGGTTTTCTAACATTACAAAACCTATATCCGAATCCATAGTATATGGATAACTTTAGAAATTCTTCTGTTGGTTCTTTTTCTGATCCAACAAATCTTTTTATCGCAACCTTCATGTTGTCATATACATTTTTACTATTTACTCTTCCTATATGTTCGTAAAATGAAGCGTGTGAATTCAGAAAACATTCTGTATTTTGTTTTGGATATAGCTTCATGTATATATATCCACTGTATGCCAATACAAAAGCTGACATTTGTAGTTTTTTTAGTTTACCATCTATCTCTAGTTTTACCTCTCCCCAATCAAATTCAGCTATTTCTCCTGGGGTATAATTCTGTTTTATGTATACTTCTTTTTCTTTCGATTCAATTTCTCTAACTGCGTTTCTAACACTGGTATATCCAATATCATATCCTGATTCTTCTAAGTTTTCGTGTATATCTTTTATTTTCATTATTTGTTTGTGTAACCCATTTCTTTTTTTTATTTTGTTTTCTTCTAAATACTCTTTTATTTTTTTTATTATTTCTTGAGTCATTTTTATTTTTTTCCTATTTCTCGTATCGTATTTAGGTTTTTCAACTATTTCTGTTATTAATTCCTCGGATCCTATTTTTTCGCCTCTTTCTAACAGCTCTTGTTTTTTATTCTCATATTTTTTTATGTATTTTCTAACTGTTGTTCTTGATATCCCTAACTCCCTACTTATTGCTCTTTCTGAATTTCCCATTTGTCTTTTTATTATTATTTGCTGTTTCTTTTCCAACTTTATCATCCCTTTCCCCCTCACGACTTCTTTGTCATGAGGATTTTATCATGTTTGGTTCACTTTTCGGATGATATTCTGGTTCACTTTTAGTTTAACAGAAACGTTTCTCTAATTAATGATTTATCTGAAAATATCTCCAAAAACTGTTTTGGTTTTTCTGGAGTACTCAATGGCCAAAACCTTTCTCCAGAACCACCTGCTAATATTATTGC
>JBNJGY010000155.1:0-2579 GCA_051748045.1 Thermotogota bacterium | reverse complement strand
TTGTAAATGGTATAATGAAATGGATAAAAAATGTTCAATAAAATTACCTAATTAATTTCCAAAATATAATCCAGTTCTGATAAAATAAAAAGATAACATATCAGAATTGGAGGTAAAAAATGAAAGGATGGTATATGTATTCGAAAATCAAGCAATTGAAAGAAGATGGACTAAATATGTCACAAGCTTCAAAAAAATTAAATATTAATTACAAAACAGTAAGGAAATATTGGAATATGACTTATGAAGAATATGAAAATTACAATAAAAAAACTAAGACAAGGAGGAAGAAATTAGATAAATATAAAGATGATATATTAGCCTTTTTGTACAAACATAATGACTATAAAACAAGTCAAATACTTGATAGATTGAAAGAAAAATATCCTGATAAAAGCAGTGAATTTAAATATAGTACCCTAAGACGATATATAAAAGTTTTGAGAAAAAAACATAATATCCCTAAGGTAACTAATAAAAGACAGTATCAAGCTTTCATGGATCCTCCTATGGGATATCAAGCCCAGGTTGATTTAGGATATATAACACTAAAGAATCCTGTAGGTGAAGAAGTTAAACTTTGTGCAATGGCAATGGTTTTATCAAATTCAAGGTATAAATATATAGAGTGGCTTGATTATTCACCTGAAACTAAGGATCTTTTAAAATTTCATGAAAATGCTTTTCAATATTTTAAAGGTATGCCAGAAGAAATTGTCTATGATCAAGATAGATTAGTTGTTGTAAATGAAAACTTCGGAGACATCATATATACAGCTGAATTTGAGGCATATCGTCAACAAAAGAAATTTAAGACTTATGTTTGTAGAAGTAGAGATCCTGAAACTAAAGGTAGAGTTGAAGCTGTAGTTAAATATGTTAAAGATAATTTTGCTAAATATAGAGTATTTACTGATATAAAAGAATTTAATCAGCTATGTTTAGCCTGGCTTAAAAGAACTGGAAATGAAAAAGTACATGGTACAACAAAAAAAGTACCAGCTGAGGTATTTAAAAAAGAACAAAAACACCTCAGAATGGTACCAGACATAGGGGTCCCTAAATCCCTTAAAAATATTATATCAAGAAAGGTAACAAAAGACAATACCATAAGATATAATGCTAATCGATATACTGTACCACTAGGAACCTATAAGCCTGGTAAAGAAGTAGGTATTGAAATTATTGATGAAAAAATAATAAAAATAATCGATATTAAAACTGGTGAAATTATAACTGAACATGAAATCTGTCATCAAAGAGGTAAATTAATACAAAACAGGAATCATCTAAGAGACCATAGTAAAAAAATAAAGAAATTATATGATAATGCAGTTAATATACTTGGTGATAATGATCCTGTAAAAACTTTCTTAAAAGAAGTTAAAAAAGATAAATCAAGATATATAAGAGATCAATATTCTGTAATATTAAAAACTGCAAAAAAGCATTCTAAAAACGATACTTTAAAAACAATAAATTATTGTGTTGAAAATGAATTGTGGAGTGCCAGTAGTTTTGTTTCAGTTATTAACAATGTAGATACTATAGATGATATTTGTTCAAAAAAAGATATAAGAAAAAAAGACAATTATAAAGAGATAGATAATATTTACAAGATAGAAACTCAAGTTAGAAATCTTTCAGAATATGAAAATTTAACGAGGTGAACATGTGAATAAAAAAGATAAAATAAAAAAGAATCTTGGTATATTAAAATTAAACACCGTTAAAGAAATGCTTGATGAAGTTTTAATTAATGCTGAAAAAGAAAAAAAGTCTTATCAAAATGTAATACATGATATTCTTGAAATTGAAGTAAAAGCTAAAAATAAAAGAGCCAGAAAAAGGAGATTTAAGCAATCTAAATTAAATCCTAATAAAACTATTGAAGCTTTTAATTTTAATTTTCAAGAATCTATTAATGAAAAAGAGATAAACCAACTACTTGATTTTGAATGGCTAGAACAAGCCTTTAATTTAATATTTTTAGGCCCTCCTGGGGTTGGTAAAACACATTTAGCTAATGGTATAGGACTTAAAGCTGTTAACAAAGGATATAAAGTAAAATTCATCGATATGGATCAATTAATAAAAGTTCTTAAAACAAATGAAGTAGTTAAAAAAAGCAGATTAGAATTAAAAAAAATTAAAAAAGCAGATCTTTTAATAATCGATGAAATTGGTTATTTACCCATAACCAAAGATGAAGCAAATAAATTTTTTAAATTAATTACTGCCCTTTATGAACAAACATCTATTATTATAACTTCTAATAAAGGATTTGGTAAATGGGCTGAAATAATGGGTGATCAGGTTATTACTACAGCTATTCTTGATAGAATAATGCATCACAGTGAAATATTTAATCTAAAGGGTAAATCTTATAGATTAGAGTGTAAAGATAATATTATTAAGGGAAGAGAAAATGATAATGATATAGCATAATTAATTACCGTTATTTTCCTCCTTCCCCTTTATTAAAGGGGAAGGACCCTTTTCTTCTATCTATAATAAAATGGTAATACATTAGGTAAAATTATTGAACATTTTTTTGCCAATATTATTTGACATTCACA
>JBNJGY010000154.1:0-2588 GCA_051748045.1 Thermotogota bacterium | reverse complement strand
ATTTATAAATTTTTCTACTCCTGTTATATGAAGTATGTTGTTCAACTTTTCTTCTGATATTTCTCTTCCCATTGTTATGTTTTCTTTTATACTTCTATTGAATATATGGCTATTTTGACTCAATACACCTATCTTTTCATATATATTTTTTATTTCATTTATTGGTTTATCATTTATTAACGCTTCTCCTTTTTCAGGCATTTCATTTCCTGTTATTAACTTTATAAATGTGGTTTTACCTTCTCCACTTTTTCCTATTATTGCTACTTTTTCCCCTTTTTTTATTGTTATATTTACTTTATTGAATATTTCCTTTTCTCCATATGAAAACTCTAAATCTTTTATTTCTATTTCTTTTATCTCTCCTATCTCATACCTCTTCTCTGATTTTTCTTCTGTTTCAATTATTTCTTTCATTTTATTAATAGAAGGAGCATAATAATTTCTGTTTTTAAATAAAAAATTCATAAATGGTTCTATATTCTCACTAATAATACTAATATAAGTAAGAGTAAAAAATATATTTCCAATAGTAATTCCACTATTTAGTAGATTCGATGTATAAAACCATAAAAATATAAAAGTATAATATAAAAAAGATAATAATCGAAACGGAAAATGAAAATTCTTAAGTTCTTGCGTCCAAATATTTTTAAACCCAAAATAAAGATCTTTTGATTTTTCCTTAAAAAGAGACTCTTCTTGATTTATTACATTTGATTCTTTTATAACTTCTCTTCCTTCTAAAGAATCATTAACATAACTCACTAACTGCCTTGAATCTTCCATAAGTTTACTATATTCTTCAAAACCTGGAATTTTACCTTTATTTTTTTTCATTGAAGGTCTTAAAAAAATATAAATATACAAAGAAAAGTATATTATTGAAATTATTGAAGCTCCTAAATTTACAAAACCTAAAATAGTTATGGCTATTAAAGCAACAAAAATAGAAAGCATACTATTTATAGTATCTATATCAAGAACTTCAGAAGCTTTTTTTGTGTCGAAAGATATTACTTCAGAAAAATAAGAACTTCCATTTTCAATTATTTTGTTAATATCGTTTATATATATTTTTTTATATAATTTTTCTTTATAATATTTTTCTATTTTGTAAGTTATAAGAGATGAAAAATAATTAAAAATATAGTTTAAAGAAAGACTAATGGCATATAATATAGCAAAAAGAATTATTAATTTCACTGCTATTTTTTCTTGTGACATGGCAATAAAGTTTTTATACACAAAAGGAATATAAAGATTTATTCCAAGAATTATTAAAGCACCAAAAGTTATTAATAACAAAAAAATTCTTTCTTTTAATTCAATATTTTTTATTACCCATAAGATCATATGAACTTCTTTTTTAGTTTTATTAAAAAATTCACTTTTCATTTTATTCCCCCATCCAATAATCATAATCTTTAAAACAATAATTTTACATATTCATCTAAATAATATTTTTGCTTTTTATATCTAATAACAATATCATTGATAATATACTCAATGTCATGATTCTTTTTTAAAACATAAAAAGAAGAGATAAATAATTATCTCTTCTTTTAAAAGGCTTTTTTAATATATCATCTAGAGGGAAAATATACTTTAGCCTTTTATCTTTCCTCAAGTAATCTATTTATATCTTTTAATTTAATAATAGTTTCACCGTTTTCTTTTTTTGTATTTAATCTTCCTTGTTTTATCCATTTAAAAATAATTCTTTTAGATAATGGAAAATTTTTTTCTATTTCATTAAGGCTTAGGTTTTCAGGCATAGAATCACCCCTAATTTTTTTGATTTTATTTTATAATATCTAAAAAGAGTTTTGAAAATTTATCTATTCCTTCTATATCTATTTTCTCTTTTTTCTCAAGTACAGGTAACTTCAAAAATCCCTGTTTCAAAGAAACTAAAGATATTGCATCATATTCACTAAAATATTTGTGAGCCAAATCGTATTCCTTAATTTCAATCTTTTTATAATTTCTCTTTAAATAGTTATAACTTTTATCTACAGTATCGTTTTTTTGATCAGAATAAAAAATCGCTTTTATTTCTCCATCGTTCAGATTTTTTATATTTATGACTTTTCGGCCTTCCAGTGAAAAGTTTTTTTCTTTCCAACTTTTCTTTAGTATTTTTGGCCCATAAATTTCATCGCTAAGAAAAACAAATTTAATTTTATTTTTCAATTCAGGGTTATCTTTTATTTCATAAGCGATATTCAATAGAGTCATAACTCCCGAGTCGTTGTTGACATAATTATTGAATTTTATTAGACTAAATTTCTTGTTTATTTTTCTAAAGACCTCGACAATAAAACCTATAAATCCAAAAAATGCAAAACTTCTGAATATAGTTAGATTGAGTAGAAAATACCAACCAAGTAAATTTATTCTTTCCAAAAAACCAAATAAAAAATAAAATAAAAAACTAAATATAAACACGTAATACAAAACCTCAAAAATTCTTTTTATAATTCTATTGAACATCATGTTTTTTTTCAGCTTAAATGCTAAACCTTCAAAAATTTTTGTGAATTTCCATTTTGAATTATAATTCGCAAGAAGTATATATTCTGGAT
>JBNJGY010000153.1:0-2592 GCA_051748045.1 Thermotogota bacterium | reverse complement strand
AAAACTTAATAAGATATATTATGAAGAAATAAAAGATTTGGGAGGAAATAAAAAAATGCCTTATATAACAGATTTAGAAAAAGATGCCATGGAAAGAGGTGAGGAAAGAGGGTTTGTAAACGGTCAGATAACAGATAAGCAGGAAATTCTGTTAAAACAGATGAACAAAAAATTCAAACTGACCAAAAAAGAACATGATATTATATCAAATGAATTTAATCCTGAGATCCTTGATAAAGCTCTTGATGAAATTCTTTTTGCAGATACAAAAGATGCAGTTTTGAAGTTTTTTAAGTAATGGTTGACCGAAAACATCGAATACGCCGTCCTTTCAGGACTATGAAAACAAATAACCATACCGGTGGTTAAAACCACCGGCTATATGACTTTTCCCTTTCAGGGAAACCATCCCCCTTCGGTAAGTTTATTTTTTTAAATAGTCCTGAAAGGACGGCGTATTAATAATAATTTCGAGTAAGGCGCCTGGAACTATGAATTTAACGAAGTAGAATGCAGCAAAATTGGAAAGCCAGCAGGGTTTAATGTTTTTAAATATAATAAGCTTAATTCATTGAGAATTTGTTAATTTAAAAATATGAAACCCCTCAATTCAGATTTTAAATAAATAATCAAGATCGGGATCATATGCTTTTAATAACTTAAGACCATTATCATAAATCAGGGGATCATTTGTTTTGTGGATATACCTTGGCCGCTCAGATTTGCGCATTTCCTTTTTTAGAAAAAATTCAGGTTTTAGCTCATCATCGATCAAAGACCATGAAGCCTCGCTCAGGGATAATTTGTTTTCTTCAGCTGTTTTAAGTATTTTTTCAAGAATTCACCTGATATAAAATGCTTTGTGAAATGAATAAAAATAGTCGTCATAAAATGGTGCATCCAAAGAGAAATAGCTGTAAATTGAAGGAGTATACAAAAAGTTTTTTTCTTCACCCTTAGTCATATAACTTGGATCATCATCTATGAGTAAAGTATTTTTCAATTCCTCAGAGGATACTATTATGTTTTCTAATTTTTTTTTAAGTTGTACATAAAATGAATGGGGCTGATATTTTTTTCCATCCTTTTCATACCTTGTATCAATACAATTTTTAGATGAAAATATTTTTACTTCTGATAAAATTTTTTCATGATTTGCCGTGAAAGTTCGTTTCATTAATTCAGGTACAAGTTCTGTATTTCTTTCTTTTGTTCCGGTACTGAAAAACAAGAGTCTGTCTCCACGGTCATGTATCCAATTAAATAAGGCATAAAATCCAGGATAAACCATATGTGTGTACCCAAGAATTTTTATAGTCATAGTTTTTCTAAACTCTTCACCAAGAATTTTATCTATATGTTCAAAAAGTGTTTTTTCCTCATAAGATCTTACAGGTTCAACAACAGTGCTGTCCAAATCAAAAACAAATGTATTAGGCATTTATAATAAGATCCTTTTTTATTTTTCCATTTTTTATCATATTCCTAATATAAAGACCTTTGAAAAAATTCTTATTTCCTGAAAAAAGCTCATGAAGGGTTGAAACAGTGAGTGATTTTCCAAATCTTCTTGGTCTTGATAAAAAACATGCCTCATCATTATCTAAAAGTTATAATACCCATTTTGTCTTATCTACATATATTAAATTGCCGGTTCTTAATTTTTCAAAAAAAGATGTGTTGAGTGCAATTTTTTTCATGATATTTTTTCCTTTTATTAAAAGGGGAAGTTTTTTTGTCTTTAATTTAATATCTGATTTGATGTGAGTATAGAAATCAGGTGTTTAAAAGTCAATATCATGTTTTTTTCGAATTATATAAAGACTTATTTTTTTTATTGAATTATAATAAAAACATAAGAATATGTTATTATCAAAATCCTGAGTTCCAGACACCGTAGAGACGCGATTTATCGAGTCTCTATTCATCGAGTCTCTATTTATAGCGTCTTTCAGACCGGCTGCCAGGCTTAGGCTTCAGTTTTGCATTATCCTGCAAATAATTTTTGCAGCAAATTAAGCGAATAAACTCTAATAAAATCGTTTTTTTAAAAAGCGCCCGGCAGCTTAATATTTTAATATTGTGTCTGTGGTTTCCCTGAAAGGGAAAAGTCATATAGCCGGTGGTTTTAACCACCGGTATGGTTATTTGTTTTCATAGTCCTGAAAGGACGGCGTATTAATAATAATTTTGGATTTAAATGATTTTAAATTTTTCAGGGCTTTGAAAAAAGCCCTATTAGCGTAAGTCAGCTTCATTTATGGCAAAAAAGCATTTTGGTTGCTGGTTCCTGTCTATAAAAATATATTTTATTATTTACAATATTTTACATTTCCAGGCCGTAATTTTGAAGCAAGCAAGAAAAAGATTAAATTTTTAATCTAACGCAGAACCGTGCAAAAAAGGCAGTTTTCGATCAGCAACTAAATAAAAACAAAGGCTTTACATTAATAAAATTAATGATTGTTGTAGCAATAATTGGTATACTTGCAACCATAGCAATTCCAGAGTATATGAATTATCAGTTAAAGGCAAAAACTGCAGAAGTTGTTAAAAATATTGATGCCATAAAAATTTACAGTCTGCTTATAA
>JBNJGY010000152.1:0-2592 GCA_051748045.1 Thermotogota bacterium | reverse complement strand
CTCTCTCTCTCTCTCTCTCTCTCTCTCTCTACGGATACTTCTATTCCGGCTTAATCGGTTATTGTCTAATCGTATATCATTAAAATTATATATGGGTAAAGAATTTTGTTTTGTGTTTACGTAGTGACTGATTTTGTGTAATATTCAATAAACATAATGAATCGAAATACAAAAAACATAAATTACCAAATCAAAAAAATTAATGCTATGAAACGAGATATTATATCAATAACTTTAACAATAATTGCTTTGATGTTTGTAATTGTTGCATGCGAAAAAATAACTGATAATCCTTCAAATGAATCAAATGAGGCTGACTTATCCATTATGGCTAATTCGGAAGGAGAATTTCCAATAGTATTTGGAAGTTATTCTTCTGGGTCACCTGAAATTACAATAGAAATGGCTGCAATAGATAGCCTTTATAAGAGATATTATTTCGAAAAGAATGAGTCTATTGTTAGCATGAATGAAGCTGAAATTGTTGAGAACTCCAATGAAGAAACAGCTGACGCTTATCTTGTTATCAGCGGAATTAATGATAATACTGAGGAATCAAGAGTTTTAGGCCTTCCTTTGATGAAAGATGAAGAAAATGAAGATTATCTTATTAAAAGAATGGTTCCTACCGGACATTACGAATGTATTGCAGAGAATTGTAATCATTGTGAAGGATCATACAGTGGAGGTTGCAATTGTGTTGGAGAGCCGATTGATGAAGATGCACCTTCCGGGTGCAATCATAATACTTCAGGAGGTATTGGATGGGATGATATAATTGATATAATTGGTGATCTTCTTCCTTGGTAACAATTAGTGGTTTATGAGTCCGGTCTGAAAAGTATTTTAGATTTTTAAGCAACTTTGTGCTCAGCTTTCGGTTGTTATTATGCATGTGATCAATTATTTTTAATGATATAACAAAGTTGATTTTTCAGCGGAATGAAAGAATTATGTTATTAGATCGGGCTCATTTTATAGAAATTAATTTATTTTCAATGAAAATAATTGCAGTATTGTAAAAAAGCTAAAGTTTAATTCTAATTTTTTTTGAATCGCTGCAGCTTTTTATATTTTAGATAAAACTATCAAAAATATCTCTTATGTATCGAAAGATATATTTTCTTTTATTAATTATGCTTCCTATACTTATGTTAGCCCAGAAAGATCCGGACTTGGAAGAAATAGAGGGTGATTTTATAGAGAAATACACATATAAAGAGAGTGCACAACTTGAATTTGTAAAAAAGGACTATAAGTTTGGGAGAGATACAATATATAAATCTTTTACTATAAAAATGTTTGATAATTCATTTTTCAAAGAGTTAAAAAATTTACTGTCAGAGAAATTTGATAAGCTAAAAAAAGACTATTTTATCTATTATAAAATAAATGATAGTTATGAAGCTATTATTGACTCAAAGGTTGATTCTATTTATTATCATCATAGCTCGGGGAGACTTTCATCATTACCTGTTAAGCAGGGAACTATAGGGCAATTGAAAAGATGGAACAGGTTTAACCCATTTATTAGTAAAATAAATTTTTTCCCAAACATAAGCAAGAGTAAAATTATTTCAAATGAACATAAAAATAATCAACATATTCTGAAACTATATTACACTGAGAAAACTGATTATTCAACAGAAATTAACGATACGTTGTGGTTGAATTTAACGGATACAAGTATTACTAAACTTAAAAAAAAGGTTAAATCTACTGAATATCCTCATTTAAATAGATATTTGGAAATAGATTATTTATCCGAAAGGAAAAATGATTTATCAATGAGTTTTCAAGAAGTAAAAACCAAAATGCTTTCCAAAGGCAACCGTTCAAAAAAGAGTGAAAAGGAAAAAACATTTAGTATCGGTGATGTTATTCATGATTATGAGTATGTCTCCCTGGAAGGTGATACCGTTAGACTACAAGCCTTTGATAATAATTATTTCCTGATAGAGTTGTGGTATATGGGTTGTCCTCCGTGTTTAACTGTGTTGCCATATATTAAAAATTTGTATAGGCAATTTCCAGATGTGAAGGTTGTTGGTGTTAATGTTTGGGATAATGTAATTGATGATATAAAAACTTTTAAAAAGACACATAAAATACCTTATGATTTGTTTTATAATGGGCAATTCAAAGATGATTATCAGTTTAGTTGTCCTAAAGTTCTTGTGTTAAATTCAGACCTGGAAATAATTAATATTGTTGATATTATTAAAGATCAAAACAAAAAAGAACTAAAGGAATATTTAAAGCACCTGGAGTAGTTATTAATGAATAAAAATACAAGTAACTGAAAAGAATTCAATATTGTATAAAACCTCAAATGAAATTGGATTATGTACTTCCAATAGGATTATATTAAAAGCAATAGTTAAAATACAAACACTCCAAAAGCACCATCGATGCGATATTATTGTGCATCATCGTGAATTCTCTCGATTTCGTATAATTTCGAGCCTACGGCTCTTTAGTGTCATTTTCATAATTTATCTTCATCTACCATAATTTCGTGCCTCCGGCACTTTTCAGTCGTTTTTAGGCCAATCTATGATTACTTAATGACAAAATTTTGATTTCGAGTAA
>JBNJGY010000151.1:0-2607 GCA_051748045.1 Thermotogota bacterium | reverse complement strand
GATATAGTGTTATCAGATTTTTCTTCTACAATGTTCAACCCTATTATCATCCCGCCTAAGACGGTATTCAGTAAAATAGCTATATTTACAAACATCTTTTTCATTGGAGAAACTGTTTTACCAAAATCGATAATCTCCGCATTCGAATCTTCGATATCCACTCCCATTTCATAATATGTTTTAAGAATTTTCGCAAATTCCACAGTTCCTTGTTGTTCATTTCCCTGGGCCATAATATAACTTCCATCTTCGTCAGAAAGAATACCAAATATATCATCTCTTTTATTAACTCTTTCTATTAAATCTTCTTTGGTTTCAACAGTTTCAATTCCAGCGTAGTCTTCAAAATATTGAACCATCTCAGTATTCTCATTTTCTAAAAAAACAAAATTAACGGATATCTCGTTTACACTAGGGGATATCAAATTTATTACAATAGAAAAAATTATCGGAAATAAATATATGTAAATAGATAAAAAATCTCTCATATTGACTTTTAAATCTCTGAAAAATATTGTGAATATTCTTTTCATTTTTCTCCCCCCTTTCTAAACGGTTAATGTTCTTTTGAATCTATAATTAGCATATATAAACAAAAACAAACCAACTAAAATAAATATCCCACTATACATAAGCACATAACCAGCATCTCCTTGAGGAGAAATAATCTCTTTAAAACCTTGAATCATAGGATATGAAGGGATTATTTTTATCCAAACCGGATCCCAAAAAGGTATGAAATATGCTATGTTTGGCAACATCAGCCCTATTATAATAACAAAAATAGCACCAAATGATTGCATTATATCATCAAAAAAACTGGTAAATAAAAGTCCTAAAGACGAGGAGAAAAAAGCAGTAGCTATTAGAAAAATAAAAAACAAAATATAATTTGGTTGCGACAACATCACAGGAAACAAGATAATAAAAGAAGTGACAATAGTAGTAACTGTTATAACTCCCACCTTACTCAGCAAATAAGTAGCAACAGAAGAAGCTGTAACAGCGTATGCTTTTATTATTCCTTCTTTTTTATCTAAAAAAATATATGCAGAAATAATGAACATTCCCATCAATGCTCCGTTAAAAGTCAAAAAAACTGGTATCAAATTTTCTTTGTCAGATAAATGTTGAACATCATCCATTAGATTAACAACTCTCTGATTTCCTGCTTTATTTTGAGCCAATGTAGATTGTCTATTATTCAACAATTTATACAAATTTTTCATCTTTTCACTTTCATATCCTTGCATATAGTAAGTCATCTTTGGGTTCATAAGATTTTTACCGTCAATAACAATACCCAAATTCTGTTTATTCTCTGCTAACAACCTCACATCTTCATCACTACTAGCTATGTATATTTTCGAATCCTCAGTTTCATAAAATTCTGTTTTTATAATTTCATCATCAATATTGAACTCCACTATTTCAGCTTTTCCATCAATGTCTTCTTTTTTTAATGACTCAACATCTAAACCAAAAACACTAAAAAACTTTGGAACATCAAAATAAATATAGCTTGTGGCTTTTGCATCAAAATTGTTGGGTATAATAAAAAGCAACAAAATTAAAAAAATCAAAGCCATAAAAATCTCTATATAAAAATAAAAACTCTTTGAAGAAAGCTTCAGCTCCTTTATAAAACTATAAAATAATTTCATGTTATACAAGCTCCCTTCCTGTAACTTTTATAAATATTTCTTCAAGGGTAGCTTCCTTAGTATGCATAGTTTGAACTTCGTAATTTTCAACTATTTCTTCCATCTTTTTTATATCATCTTTATTTATAATAGAAAGGCTTTCTTTTAAAACTTCACCATTTTTCATATATTCTATCTCAACAAGTTTTTCTCCATATCGAAGTTTCAAATTCTTTGGAGAATCTATTAATTTGATCTCCCCGTCTATGATAAAAGCGACTCTATCACAAAGCTCATCTGCAATCCACATATTATGGGTAGTTAAAAAGATAGTCGTCCCTTTCTTGTTTTCTGTTCTAATAATATCCTTTATCTCCGCAGCTATTGCAGGATCTAATCCAGTTGTTGGTTCATCTAAAAACCATAATTCAGGGTTATTAATCATAGACCTTGCAAAAGTGAGTCTATGTTTCATCCCTTTTGAAAACTCTCCTGCATTTACATTCTCTTTTCCATCCAACCCGACTAATTTTAGAAGTTCTCTTGGTTCTCTTGTTGGAACATCAAAAAGCTTTCTATAAAAATCAAGATTCTCTTTAGCAGTCATTTTACTATAAACGTTGGACTGTTCAAAAGACATCCCAACTTTATTAAACATCTTGTTATTGACTTTTTTCATATCGTATCCAGCTACTTCCACTTCACCTTTTTGCAGTTGCAAAAGACCTGTTAGAATACCTTGAGTTGTTGATTTCCCTGCCCCAGAAGGACCTAAAAAACCAAAAACCTCTCCTTTTTCCACCTCAAAATCTATCCCCTTAATTGCAAAATCTTTTCCATTATAAGAATGATGTAACCCCTTCACTTTGATCATAAAAACCCCTCCAATGAAATAAAATAATAGACTGGTTAGTTTATTTCTGTTTCTAAATTATATAATAATAGTCATCTTAATGTCAAAAAG
>JBNJGY010000150.1:0-2723 GCA_051748045.1 Thermotogota bacterium | reverse complement strand
ATTTTCAGCCCCGGCTATTTTTAGCCTGTAACTGATATATTCTGTTGTTTCCTTTAGATTTAGGGGTGAGATGTTGTAATTAAGAGAAAGCCTTTGTCTGACAGCTTTATTTTTTTCTTTAACAAGGGTTTTGTTAAATTCCGGCTGTCCTATAAAAAAGATATTGAGTATATTTGTTTCATCTCTGTCAATATTAGATAAAAGTCTGATCTGATCAAGGAGCTCCTCTGATAATAATTGAGCCTCATCTATTATTAAAAGTATTTTTCTTCCTGATTCGGCAGCTTTTAAAAGAATTTTTTTAAAAAGAACATGAAACTGCGACTTTGAAGTTATTTCAACTTTAAGGTTTAGTGAGTAAACAATGTAGTTAAAAAAATCGAGTGGTTCAAAATTAGGATCAGATATATATGAATAAGCGACATTTTTAGGCAGGCTTTTAATAAGGGCTTTTATTAAAGTTGTTTTTCCGGTTCCTACATTTCCGGTTAAAAGAAGAAAACCCATATTATTAATGATGCCGTACTTTAGCGTTGCCAGAGCTTCTTTATGTGTTTCTCCAAGCCATAGAAATGTAGTGTCTGTAAATGTTTCAAAAGGTTTTTTCTTCAGTTTAAAAAAAGTTGTATACATAATCATTTCTTTTATAGGTTATGAAGGTAATCCATATCTTTATGCTGGGTTTTTTTTGTTCCTATAAGAACAATTTCTGTTTCGTTTTTTTTATTTTTTGTAAAATACAGCCTGCCTGAGTATCCAAAAATAACTTCAAAAGCTGTTTTTTTATGTTTTTTACCGGAAAAAACTTTTCGCTTTATTATTATTTTATCAGGTTCATTATTAAGAAGGTTTATACATTCTTCAGCTTTAATCTGAAGATCTTCGCTCAATTCATTAAAGCCGTCATAGGCTTTTTTTGTCATAATTATGTTTTTATAAAGAGTCTCAAAACGTTTGGTTTGATAATCACCGGTTTTTTTTCTGTTTAGATTATTTCTTTTTTTATTTAACTCTTCAATCTTTTCTTGTAAACTTTTAATTTCATCTTCTTTTTCTTTTTCAAAATTTTTGTATTCTTCCAGTGTTTGTTCAAGGTTTATCATTTCGTCAAGCATTTCTTCTTCATTTTGTTTAGCCTGGTCGTATTTGCTGTGAATTTCCTTTATTGAAGAGCTGAGCTGCTTTTTTTCCCGGTCCAGAGAATCCATACGTTCCTTATAATCTTTTTCATAATTTTGAAGTTCCTGAAGTTTCTGTTGAATATCTGTATCGTAAAGTTTTGTTTTTTTATGGGCTTTCAAATATTGCGAAATAAAAATTGCCAATGAACTCGAGGTAAAAAATAAAATGATTAATAATTTCAAATAGGCAGTTATATTCGAATCAACCTTGATTTCAAGCCCTGAGCTTAGTATTTTGAAATTCTGTTTTGCAGTTTTTTCATTATCAACAGCGAAATCGTTGTTTAAAGCTTCTGCTGAATCGAGATAAGTGGGGTAAATAATATTTCCTTTTTTGGTGGAAATAAGTATGTCAAGGTCTACAAGGTTGTATTTAAGAACTTTTTTTGTTTTTAAATAATTTTCTATGTTTTTTTTTACAGAGGCCTTTACTGTTGTGTACCCTTCGTATAGTTGAGATGAGTTTTCTAAAGCCGCTTTTTTTACCTGAGAGCTGTACATATTGTCAGCGTATTTATCAATAGAGTATGTTGTGATAAAATAAAGCACCGCAGGCAGCAGTATACATGCTATCATCGTTTTGAGAGGAAAAAAATTCATGCTGTGTCCAGATCTCTAAATTTTAAAATTTTATTTGTATCAGATCAAAAAATACCTGATTATTGCGAAATAGTTATACTATCGTAAGGTGACAGTAGTTGTTTTTTGCATATTTTATGCTTTTCAAAGTTTCAATCGGCAGTTTTTTGAAAAAAACTAGCAGCTTTCTGTTCAATATTCAATCAAAAGTAGATAACATTTTTTATAAATATTTTAAAGCTGTATTATGATATAGTTGCTTAACAAAAGCCCCTTTTTACTGCTTCTTCGGTAAAACAGAACTTTTAATACTACCAATACTCTACTTTTTTGCTGTTAACTCTTTAATCCTTTTTGAATTGAGTAAAATTTATAGCTTAATGTTTGCAGCTATTTTTTAAAATCAGATTTGTTTGAACTTTTTCTGTAAAAAAAAACGGAAGGTTATTGATTTTATGATTTTAATATGGTTATGTTAAAAATATATATAAGCAATTGTCTCCAGGGAAAAAAGTATTAATTCTTTTATATTAAGAGATTATGTTCTTTATCATAATAGCTTGAGTGTTTAAAATATGCATTTTTAATAAACTTAAAATTTCTTAATTTGAGAATTGTTTTAATTATCAAATTAAGCAGGATAAATTCAATGAAATTAGCAGAAAACAGAAAATTTATTCGTTATGATTGCAATGATGACCTGGTTGTTTATGATGAAAATAATCCAAAAGATTATGATTATTGTGTTTCTTTAAATTACAGTCGCGGAGGGATGTATGTCAGAGCAAATACATCTTTTGATCCGAAAAACAAATATGTAATAAAGCTTTTGAGCAAGAATAGTAATAATAAAATTTTACAAGGCACACAGCAAAAAGCTTATATAAGATGGTTTAAGCCTTTAAAACCTGAACAAAGCACCGGAATCAAAGGTTATTTCGATTATGGGTTTGAATATATATA
>JBNJGY010000149.1:0-2724 GCA_051748045.1 Thermotogota bacterium | reverse complement strand
CGCTTGTGTTGGAAGTGTTGTTGAAACTGTTTGCCAGCTATTATTGTACGTTTTGTAATCTCCTTCATTTGCGAATGAAATAAGTGTTTTATTTGTCGTAAGTTTGTACTCATGTGTCCATGTGTCTGGAGTTCTACTCCACCTTGCTATTGCATAAGACATTAAACCACAACCTTTCTTTTTATATTATTTACATAAAAGTCAGTCAAAACATCTTTTAATGGCTTGATATACTTCTCTGATAATCGTCTTGAGTTGCACCACTTCAACCACCCCTTAAAAGAGTTTATACTACACCAATCTCTAAAGCTTATTTTTATGTTTTTAGAAATTTTTTTGCAAATCTCTCTGTATTTATTAACGAGATTTTTATACGTTGTTTTTCTTAACAATTTAAACTTTGGAAAATGTCTAAAACCAACAAAATCTATCCCTCTAACTTTTGTTGGGAATATTTGATAATTTCCTTTTATAACCAAATCAAGCTTCTCTTTTAAATACTTTTTTATTAGACAAAAAATAAAATGTAAAAACTTCTTGCTCTTGTGGACAATTACTATATCATCCATATATCTGAAGTATTTTTTGATTTTAATTATTTCTTTTATCCAATGGTCAAAATATGTCATGTAGAAGTTGCCTGCCCACTGAGAAAACAGAGACCCAATTGCTATACCTTTTTCTCCATACATACTAAATATGAATGTGTCAATAAGCCAAAGAAGCTCTTCATCTTTAAATTTTAATCTAAACATTTTGCTTAATATTTTTTGATAAATACTGGGGTAAAACTTTTTTATATCAAGCTTTAAAGTGTAGTTTGAATCTCTATCTGCTATGTTTTCTGATAATTTTTTAGAAGCTTTGTGAATACCTCTTTTTGGGATAGATGCAAATGTATTACTTATAAATGTTGATTCTATAATGTCTTTTGTTTGCAAAATTACAGCCCACTGTATAATTCTATGGGGATAAAAATCAAGCTTATAAATATCTCTAATTTTGCCTTTGTCATTCTTTTGAAACATTTTATAATCATCCATGTTTATAGTATATGTTTTATCTTCTAACATTTTCTTAATGTTTTTGATACACTCATTTAAATTTGCCTCAACATAGATGACTTCCTCATAGTGCATCTTATCTCGTTTTGCCATATTATATGCATTTGTTAAATTTTCTATAGTTGTTATTTTTTTAAATATATTTCCATATCTCTTCATTTTTTTCAATTCCTTTTTGTTTGTTTTTTCTTTGTGTCTCTCTCTAGCTTTCGAGAATTAACCTACTAACAAGATTTTTACAGCTTTTGTTTTGGCAAGAGCCAAGGCAAAGAACATCTTTTTTGTTTTTTTATACACAAAGTAGGTGGAGTGAAATATTCGCATTAGAATTAGAAGTCGAATTATTCAGTTGAAGTTGAAAAAGTCCTCCATTCGAGTCATTCGACCAATTAGTCCCAAAGTGAGTGAAATGGGAAGAATTGAGATTCCTGTTTTTTGCCTATAATGGAATTATATTTGAAAATATTTTATTTGTCAACACATATTTTTTATTTTTTTATTTTAACCCCTTAAAAAGAAAGACGGAGCGAAATAAACGCATAAGAAATAGAAGCCGAATCAACCAGCTGAAGCAGAAAAAGCCCCCCACTCGAGTCATTCGTCCAACTAGCCCCAAAGCGAGCAATACGGGAAGAATAGAGATTCCCATAATCATATAACTTATCATCATAATTACTATTGCCATTGCTCGCCTTAATAATAAACCCTGCATCTGCATCATCATGCACATCACTTATATTACCAGAAACGTTAGAACTAATACCTGTCACAATTCTCTCATAACCAGTACCATCATCATTAAAGTTAACATTACCAATCATAATATCATAATCATCAGTCTTTAACCCATCCAACCAATAGAAAGTATTTCCCCATAAATCTTCAATACCTCTATATGACATTTGTTGTTTGTTAGTTGTCTCTCCAAATGTATTATTACCATATTGTAATGTTGAACCTGTTTGAGTACTTGATGAATTCCCATCAACATAACCTCTACCAATAACAGTCTGGCTATCTGGGTCGCCAAATTCAGTAATATAAAGAATCTGAATAGCATAAATGAGGTTGTAATCTACTAACCCCCAACCAGTACCACGATTCTCACATGCTGTACGTGAATCCCCAATAGTAATGTGTACTCTTGGAGTTTTATTAGGTAAACTTTCTGTAACACTTGCTGTACTTCCCATAAATGCTGACATATATCTAAAGTCTACTTCTTCTGCGACTCCATCTCCATTACGGTCTCTGTAGAATGCAGGATGGAGTTCTAGGTCTGCTTCACTTTTGTCAGAAACCTTAAAAACTACATCATCACCATCAATTTCCTTCTTGTACCAAAATTTTGGTATCTCAACCATTACCTGTCCGTCACTTCCATCTAACACTGCATCAGTTCCATCTTCTTTTAGTGTCGAATCGTTAGAGTCTAAATAATAGTTCACTGTACCATCATCTAATAAGAGGCAACGTCTCATACCGCCCCACAATGTCTTAACATCGCTGAATTCATTTTGAATTATTGGCATTTTACCACCATCCTTTAATTTTATCTAAATTTGACCCAGTTTTTTACTGGGTCAAATAGGTTCAATTTTGTAAATAAAACATCTCTTTTATCTTTTAAACAAATATTGGCTCTTCTGGGAGACCAATA
>JBNJGY010000148.1:0-2732 GCA_051748045.1 Thermotogota bacterium | reverse complement strand
GGTGAAACCAAAGAGTATGATTTTTTAAATTACGGTGTTTTTGTCACCTTTTTCCCTCAGCTTATTGCGGGCCCGATTGTGCATCATAAGGAAATGATGCCACAGTTTACAAAT
Source organism: Thermotogota bacterium (assembly GCA_051748045.1). Classification (GTDB taxonomy): domain Bacteria; phylum Thermotogota; class Thermotogae; order Petrotogales; family Petrotogaceae; genus Geotoga. The sequence goes on along the minus strand of JBNJGY010000148.1, from coordinate 2,618 downwards.
CACCAAAATACTATAATTAACTATAAAAATATTGCAATTGGTTTATTTGTTTTTTCAGTCGGGTTATTTAAAAAAGTGGTTATTGCAGACACCTTTGCTGTCTGGGCAACTACCGGATTTGACAAAACAGAAATTTTGACATTTTTTGAAGCCTGGGCTGCATCACTTTCATATACTTTTCAGCTTTATTTTGATTTTAGTGGGTATACAGATATGGCCATAGGAGCTGCGCTTTTATTTAATATTAAGCTTCCCCAAAATTTCAATTCTCCTTATAAAGCATTAAATATCCGGGATTTCTGGAGAAGATGGCATATGACATTAAGCCGTTTTTTAAGAGATTATGTTTATATACCTATGGGCGGAAACAGAAACGGAAATTTCAGAACCTGTAAAAATATAATGGCAACATTTATTCTTGGAGGGCTTTGGCACGGGGCAGGGTGGACATTTGTATTCTGGGGTTTTCTGCACGGTCTGGCTTTGGTAATTCACAGGTTGTGGAATCAGGCTGGATTGAAATTAAATTCTTTTTCAGGCTGGTTTATAACTTTTAATTTTGTAAATATTGCCTGGGTTTTTTTTAGAGCAGAAGAATGGAAAGATGCAGTTAAAGTGTTAAAAGGCATGGCAGGTTTAAATAAAATTATAATAGATGATAAATATGAAAAATATTTACATTTTATAAAAGAGACAGGGGTTGTATTCGGCAAGGTAACCAAAAATATTCAAAGCGGTTCTGAACCTATTGGATGGATAATAATCAGCCTTATTTTATGTTCATTTTTTAAAAATTCATATGAGATGACTTTTAAGTTTAAGATACCGCCTGCAGCTGTTGCATTAAGTTCGGCTGTGTTTGTTTATGCAATGATGACTTCGCTTGTAACAAGCTCAGAAGTATTTCTTTATTTTAATTTTTAAGGTTTACAATGACTTATAAAAAATCGGTTATAATTTTTTTGTTAATTTCAGTAACAGCTGTAAATATCCTTCCATTATTTAATTCAGCTGCAATATTGTTTGAAAATAAAAAAAAACTTCTAAAAACAAGCAAAAAAGAATTTTTCAGCACTGATAAATTCGAGTCATACAGAAATTATATTGTTTATAAATTTTTTAATGTTTCACTTGTTGATGATAAAGTTGTGGCAGGTAAGGATAATTTTTTATTTTTAGGTAATGCATTTAACAATGTTTTGGATAAAACTATTGGAAAATTTAGGCCTGATAAAGCTAAAATAGATGACTGGACAGACAAATTAAAAACACTTCAGAATTGGTATGAGGATAGAGGGATAAAGTTTGTAATCGTAATTGCTCCAAATAAGCATTCAATTTATAAAGACAAATTACCAAACTCGATGCAGTATACTGGGGAAACTATTACTGATGATATAGTGTACAGTTCTGTTAATAAAAATATTCATTTATTAGATTTAAGACCAAGGTTGTTGAGTATAAAAGATGATGGACTGCTTTATACAAAACATGAAACACATTGGAACAATAAAAGTGCTTCAATTGCTTACTATGAAACTATTAAATTCTTAATTTCAAAATACAATATAAAGTTGGAAACCCCTTCATATAAAATTCTAAATAACTATAGAGGCAAAAGTCCTTTGGGTAGAATGATGAAAGTTAGCTCTGAATTAATGAATTGTGAAGATAATATTTATAAAATAGAGTCTCATTATAATAAAATAAATATACAAACATTAAATAAAAAGAATTTCAAACCTATTGGTGATATAAAAGAAACGGATAATTATAATGTTTATACAAATAAAACACCAAAAGTAATATTTAATAAATCTGCAATGAATAATAAAAAGCTATTATTCATTGCAGACTCTTTTTCTGCCACTAGTGATTTTAAAATTGGTAATACAATACTTTATAATGAAACTTTTCAATCAATATACAAGCTTCACTATTCTCATATAAGAGGAAAAAAACTAGCTAACTTTATACAAAAAATCAATCCCAATATCGTTATTTACCAAATTGCAGAAAGAGCCCTTTACAATGATATTATTGTAAAACCTAGCCCTGATATATCACATATAAGTATTAATAATTCGACCATGGATAAAAGGATTTTTAATTTATCTCAAAATAAATATCATAAAAACAATCAATTTACCGTATTAAATAATAATAATATGCAATTAGATGTTACAGGAAGAGACCCTATTATTATATTAAATCAAACTAAATCAAAATCAGATGTTATTTTGTCTTACGAAATTGATTCTATTAAAAAGACGACGTTTCAACTTTTTTATAAAGAATCAAAAAATGCTAAATATAATAAACAATATTCTTATAGAGCAGATATTAAAGAAGGAAATAATAAATTTAATCTTCTTATTCCTTCAAAGTATATCAATAATGAATTAAGAGTAGATTTAGTGTCAGACATTGGTAAATATACAATTAAAAGGTTTGAAATTTATGCCCAGTAGAGTCTTTTCCAGAAGAAAATAATTAACCATAAAGCTCTTGCGTTTTATAAATTTTCTGTTATGACTGAAAAGTTATTTATGCTTAAAAAGGAGGTTGTATGGATAATCCCGGGCTTTTAATTGCTATTGATATGATATTGCTCTACA
>JBNJGY010000147.1:0-2732 GCA_051748045.1 Thermotogota bacterium | reverse complement strand
TTGACTTTATTCTTTAATACAACAAAATATGAAAATAACCCAATTAGGAGCGCCAACAAGGCTGAGCGTTTTAATGCAATAAGAATAACAAACGCACCGAGCAGAAAGACAAGGCTGACAAATAGTTGCTTTCCTTTCGTATAACCTGGGTAATTAAACTTAAAAATCACTGGAAAAATTAGAAGCAAATTTGCAATTGTTTTAGCAATATTAGGCCCTTTATCTCCTAATACAGTAGCACCTGAGTAGCCACTTCCAAAACCAAAAAGGATACCTGAAAATGCAGATAATACAAAAATAAGCATTACCAAAACAGTTACTTCATTTAGTCTTTTTAAGATATTAATACTCTTTACATAATACAGACCAACTAAAAACAGGGTAGTAGAAAAGAAAACCTTTAAATAAAGATCGAGTGTTAATAATATATTTGAAGAAAAAAGCCCGACAAAAAAAAGGTATACAAAAAATACTACAATAATTTTATAGGAGGTATTTTTAATGTTATTTTTAGATAAGAAAAACCAGATAAAAAACGAGCCCACAATAATTCCTCTAATTTCGCCTAATGATAAACCACCTATAGAAACGGAATAAACCAAAGAATACGCAATAGCATTTATAAGAGGAATTACCAAAAAGAATTTAACTCCCTTTTGGTAAGGAGAAATATTTGACAACAATCCCATTATAACACACTAAATATATCGTTTATATAACGCATAATGCTTTTCTCCGTATTCATAATGCTTTATAGAATCATAATAATAATTAAATTCAGTTTTAGGGGTTTCAAGACTGATTGCTTTTATCTTTTCTAATATTTCTCTATTTTTTTCAAATTTTATTTCTTCTAAATATTTACGTGTTTGAATATATATTGACATACTTTCAACATTAACTAAATTAGTAACACCATCAAATAAACCTAAAATTGAAGGCCCAAAACACACAACATGTTTCCCTCTATTAATAGCTTCCCAACCCGTTGTTCCATTTATGGTAACAATAAATTTTGAAAAATCAATTAAATCCAATTGAGGAGTATTTAAACTAACTATTTTTACTTTTTCAATTTTTCTTAACTCCTCGTAAAAGAAAGCACTTCTAAAATACATGTTACTAGGAACTCTTTTTTTATACTGAAAAGGATTTTCCTTTATTAATAACTTCCAATCTTTAGGTAAGTAATACACCAAACGTTTAATTAGACTTAATTGATTAGCCCATTTAAAACCTAAGGGCAAAGTGGTTTGTTCAGGTTGATAATGAAGTGGAAAATAGATGTAATTTATTTGAGACAAATTATAATCAGAGCTTAGTGCATGATAGGTCTTCCTTATTTTTTTATGCCAATTTTTTAAAATTATCTTCTTATATAACTCTAAAATTAAATTGTTTTTAAGCTTATATTTGTTTTTTAGTGCTTTTTTAGTAAGTAAAGAATCGATGCCCTCATCCATTTTAACCTTAAAGGACTTTCTTACCAAATCTTTATAATTATTACTTTTATATTTATCTAAATCTATATTACGTGAAACTTCTCTTGTATTTGTTTTATTAGATTCTATTTGAGTTTTTATTTCGTTAATTAAATGAATGGAGCATACAGATAATGTTGCATTTGGAATAAAAGGTAAACTATGCAGCATAACCGTTTTTATATTATAATATCTTGCAAGAAGGTATAATGCATATGAAACTATTTCGTGAGGCACTTCCGAAAAAAGAATAAAATCAGGCTTGATTTTTTCAATAAAATGAATATGATTATGTAGTATTTTTTGTAGGACATATTCTTTATCAAATGTGCTATAATTTTTATAAACCCAATATTGGCGATCCATGATTGCAAACATCATCGGATAATTTGACCTGTAATAATCAGACAAGCTTTCACTAACTTCTGAATCAAATGAAATTTCATTCAAATACTCATACAGATGATATTTTCGCTTGGCAGTGGACTTTTCCTGAATTCTATCATAATAATCGCGGTTTGTGAATATCAATAGTTCATTTATGGCATTATCCTTTTCCAAAAGCAATTGCTCAGTTTTCATCCATAACGAACCAATAAAAAAGGAGATGTATTTTTTATTTCCCATTGCGATATGTTAATAGTTTTTTTAAAACCTGTGCATTTTTTTTAAGAATATACAAGCTGTTTGGTTTTGTAATTAAGGATTTTAGCATATATTTTATCGACTTTATCTTATCGTTTCTTAAGGCGTATAATCGGCTTAACTGAACATATAAGCGAGCCATAGATATATGTTTAACTTTTTTGCTCCCTCGAATACTTTCTAAGAGTAATAGAAAACCATTAATTCTGTTTTGAGAAGGTTTGCTGATTTGTTGCCCATAATTATGATAAACATTTATGTAATTCCCATTCACCGGCATCATTTTATACTGAAGGCTTAGACGAAAGAAAAATTCTACATCCTGCACTGAGCGCATTTTTTCATTATACCAATTTTCATCTTCAAAAACTTTTTTCTTAAAAGTAGCTCCGCTGGGTATAACCCGGCCGACGCCCATTAAAATGCTATTAGGCAAATCATAGGGCATTTCAGCAACTGAAATGGGCTTTATCTCTTTAACACGATTGGCTCTCTTTGCATCAACTTTCTTTTGTCCGACCCATGTTGCCAACACCTCAGGATTTTCGTCCAAAATTTTATTGGATTCTTCTAGTAATTCAGGTTCTGGATAATCATCATCATCTA
>JBNJGY010000146.1:0-2744 GCA_051748045.1 Thermotogota bacterium | reverse complement strand
ACAAAAGAAGAAAGACTGAAGATATTAAAAGATTCAAGAGTAGGGGCTTTTGCATTACTAGGAGGAGTTTTATATATTTTGTTTCTTTTTAACCTTATGGGTAATACCCCAGAAGGATTTTTATTGGCTCCAGTATTTTCCAGATACACAATGAACTTATTACTCACTATTTCTAAACCAGCAAGAGAAGATGGGCTTGGGAAAATGTATTTCCCATATCCAAAATTCTATTTTTTACTATCTTTGATATTTATTTTACCTATTGCTTTTTTTAATATAAAACTATTCATGATGGGTATCGCCTCTTCTATGATCTCAGCGATAGTTGTGAATACAATATCCAACAAAAAGATAGAAGGAGTAACTGGGGATGTAATAGGTGCGTCTGCTGTTATATCTGAAGTAGTGTATCTTTTTATACTTAATATAAAAATAATCTGAGATTACTCTCAGATTATTTTTTTGATGTCATTATAAATAGATTATATTCTATATTTTTTAGGATTTCTTCTGAAATAATTTTAGCTCTTTCAATTCTTCTTTTGCTATCCCATTTCTCCGCATGTTTATCAAAAAACATAAAAATCCTCCTGTTAATTATTATTTCCAAAGTTCGAGTTTATCTTCCAATAATAAAAAATTACAACATCTTTCTTTTACATTTTTTATTAACTCATTTTGTATAAATTTATTGTATAATTTTTCAGCTTTTTTGAATATTTTTATTTTGTTTGAATCAATCCACCTATATTGATTTATTAATAAATTTTTATATTTAATATCTTGAATATTTGAAAAGTCTATATAAAGCAAGTCTTTTTTGTCCACAGGAATCATATTATTAAAATTTAGAACACCTAAATTCCCCTTATCAATCTTTAAAAAATCTATATTATTTTTCATTTTTTGATGTTTAGTTTTTGGTGAAGATAAAGGTACAAAATAATTATAATTTTCTAAGGATAAAACTATTCCAATATAAACCCTATTAGGTTTTTTTCTTACATTTTTATCAAAATTTCTTAGATAATCAATATAGTTTTTATTTATTCTATAAAAGTATATTTTCTTTTTTGTCATGTATTTCTCCTTATAAAAAAGGTGGCTTTTACAAGCCACCATTTGAATAATTTTGCTTTTAATTCTCGTTTAGATTGGTAGAGATACACCGCTAATGTTAATTCCTTTTTTGGTTTGGTAAGGAAAAACCGCTAAGTATTTATTCTCGCTTTAGGTTGGTGGAGAAACACCGCTCTTCAATTTTAATTATATCACTTTTTTCTATTTCAAGTCAAATTCATTTGTATAACTATTTAATCATTTAAAAATCTTTCTTTTTAGATCTATAGCGTCTTCTGGACATACTTCATGACATACATAACATCTTATACATTTATCATAATCTATGCTGTGATCATCTATTGTAATAGCGTCAGCTGGACAGCTTTCTTCACAAATTCTACATGAAATACATTTTTCAACATTTATTTCAGGTACTCTTTGTAATGCTCGGGATATATTTGTAACTGTTTCAAAAATAGGGGCTGTTATAGGAAGTTTTATGTCCTCGCCTTCCCAGTCTCCTTTTATTTTGTATTCGGGAATTAATTTTTGCTTCATAGATTCTTTTAAAATATATACATATTTTTCTTTTACATTTAGCTTTTGAGCTAAAGCATGGTCTAAAGCATAAGCATTTTCAGAAACTCCTATTACTCCAAAGTGTTTTTGTTTCCCGTTTGCTGGGCCGTTTCCTTCCATACCTTCTATTCCATCTACTATATTTATAGTGGGTTTAACTATGTTGTGGATATCTACAATCACTTTAGCAAAATTAATGTTTGTTTTAGCTCTAAAATGCCAAGCTGACTTTTCTTTTCCTACAACACAACCAAAAATATTTTTTATAGCCATTGTTAAAATCATTTGAGAATGTGTTTTAAGTTTTGCTATATTTATAATTTTATCTGCATCTAAAACCTTTTTAGAAATTTTAATTTTTTTAAAATTTTCACCATCTACTTCTACAGGTTCATCTAACTCCACAACAGGTACATGATACTTTTCGCAAACATCATAAATACCATTGGCTTTAACTGCTTGAAGAGCTGTCCCAGTAGCAGGGCTATCTCCCAAAGTTATGTCAACGTCTAAATCAAGTAAAAATAAAATAACAGCTTCTACTATTTTTGGGTGTGTGGTAACAGCTTTTTCAACTTCTTTTGGTGAAAGCAGGTTTGGTTTTAAAAGAACTTTATCTCCTTTTTCAAACTTATCTTTATATGGTTCTAACATTTTTATTAGTTTTTCTACAGATTTTTCATATTTATCACATTTGTTTAAATATACGTCAATCACTTAAATCCCTCCAATATGTCTTATATTCTATTATACTACTTATAAAACCTCTTTATTCATTTTAACAAAAATAATATTAAGATTAATCATTATGTTAATAAAATAACAATATAATAAAATATATAAAAGTAAAGTTGGGAGGGATGGTAATGAAAAAAGGTGTAATCATAGCACTAGCTGTTGTAATTGTATTAGTGATTTTAGCTATTGTTGTTTTTAACTATGCATCTAAGTATTTAGATAAAGTTTCTGAAGAAATGATTGAACTGGAGATTAAAACAGTTGAATTTGATGAGAAGCTAAAAACAATAGATGACGGAGTTTATGTTGGAGAGTATTTTATTGAAGACCTTCTGGGTGCTGAAGTTGAAGTGACTGTTGAAAAT
>JBNJGY010000145.1:0-2787 GCA_051748045.1 Thermotogota bacterium | reverse complement strand
AATATCTGCATGACTCACGATAAGGTTGTACACCGCTTTGTCAAAATCATTAGCCACATCGTGAGGTAAAAGATTATGAACGGTGTATATGAGAGTTGTGTTGTTCTTTTTGTAAAATGTAAGTCGATCTTCTAAAAACTTCAAACCTTTCTCGTCCATAGAAAACAGTTTTTGCCATCGATACATTGACTCCGGCCACTGTATATGAACAGCATCAGGGATGAAGTTTGAAAATAAAAAGTTTTGTTCACTAAAAAGAAGCTCCACATCTTCTTTTATATATGCATCCGCTAAAAGTTCTAAATATTCATTGGTGTTAAATTTTTTGTATGGACCAACCAGTAGCAGAGTCAAATTTTATCCTTTTTCATAGCTATTTATTATTCAAATATATCAACCGGAAAAGCTTTTATAAGTGCTTCATTGTTAAATTTCATTAAATCAAATGCAACTCCATCCTTTTCATGAAAAGATTCATGAAAAGATTTTGGTTTTTTGTTCAACTTTCTCCCTGTACCTTCTAAATAATCTTCATATTTGAAAAGAGTTTCGCCGCCAAAAGGTTTAAAAAGTCTTACAGGAACACCAAATGATTCAGAGACTATCAATCCATGCAAAGAAGAAGTTAAAACAATTTCGCTTGTTAGTATTTCCTCAATAACTCTTCTCCAGTGAAGTAAAGGAGATACGAGGTTAAAAGGTTTTGGTACTATTTTTGTACATTCTTTATATTCATTCAAGTTCGGTATGCAAGTTATTTTGTTTTTTCTTGGCTGATAATTTAAATCAGGAAAAACGATTGGCAACAATAAAGCTGGATCACCAAAAATTTCAGGGTGACCAACTTTTTTTTTCTGTAGAATCTCTCTTGTCAGAGGGCCTCTAACTGCCCTGGCGTCAAGAATATTAAAATCTAATCGTGATAAGCTGATTTTACCATTTATTCCAGCACCCCAAACAATATCATTGTTTTCAGCAAAATGAATTATAGAGCCAATAGCTAACAGTTTTTGCGCTATTGGTTTCATTTTGATCAGGCTGTTTTTTAGAGCTATTTCACCAACCACTACCTTGGATAAGTAATCTCCAAAGTTCTCTCCATTTATCCAGGGATTATCTTTATACTTTTGATAATAACATAAAGAACTCGTTAACTTTCCATATTTATCATGTTCCTTTTTATAAATGTTATAGTCGTTATTCATTATCAATATCTAAACTTCGAAAGTTATATTTTTTTCTGATTATAGGATCCGAAAAATCTTTATCTATATTACAATAAACTACTGTACCCTCTTTGTTTTTATATACACCACCCTGTTTTGAGAAATCTAAAGTATTGTTTCCCTCTAATTGTTTCAAATCAGAACTCATTAGATTTGCAACTCCATCTGTTGTTCCTTGGTGTTTTCCTGGATATTGAGTGGGGAAAAGATTTGGTTTAAAATTTCCAGTATGAATATTTCCAAATATTGCTCTATTTTGAGTATAAGGAGCAAATGCATTTGAGTCATATCCCACATTGCCTGCATTATCAACTATAAAAAAATCATAGCCTGAAAAGACTATATCTCCTAAATTTTCCTGTTGATTTAACATATATTTAATGGAATTATCATCCATATATTTAGCAATAAATTGTTTTTGTTCATCTGTGTAGGCCCAAGGATAAATCTTTTTTTTGTATTCACCTTGAAATCTTCTTAAATGTACAACAAAACCATGTTTAGAAAACTTTTCTATATCACTTTGGAGTCTACTTAAATAAGGAGGATAAGCGACATAAACGACAGATATTTCGATTCCAGAATCTCTAAGATAAGTTATATTAGTTAAAAATTCATCGATATCCACTTCTACAGGGTGAAAAGAGGCATTAATAAATAATCTACCTTCATTTGCTAGTTTACTATTTGCTAACAACTCTAAGTTAGAAGAGATATTACTAGTGATTCTAAGCTGCCATTTTGGTTCTGACTCAACCATTTTGAAGATTTCTGGAAAATTTTTACCAATAGTAGGTTCTCCAAAAGCCAAATAAAAGATTAAATTTTGATTCCCAAATGCTTCTTTAAAACGCTCATGCCACTGTTGTATATACCCTGTAAATCTATCTTCTGGATTGTGCAATCCTACATAATAACAATAGGGGCACTTGTAGTTACATTTAGCTTCTCTTCCATTATATTGCCATAAAATAGTTGTATATTTTCTGGGAACGAGCATTGTAAGGTATTTGCTCATAAGCTTATAACCCTTTGTATTAGGGTGAAGGAAATCTCGTAAGCCCTCTTTTAAATCTGGAATTTCTCTTTTCCAAAAAACTTCTAAATCAACTATTTTTAGTTTTTTTTCTCGAGCTACTTTGCGAACAATATGGCTATAGTCTTTAGTTTCTAAATTGTACTTATTGTTTTCAAAATCATATGATGGTGTCAGTGTGTTGAGTATAACTCTAATGTTTTTTGACTCAAAGATATCAATCATCTTTAATAGATTATTTTTATATTCAAATTTACTTACTCCATATCTTTCATTAACAGAAGGTCTCCAGTCATTCATCCCAAAGCCGATAACTACTACATCTGGATTTAAAGACAATATATAGTCTATTCTTTTTAATCCACCTCTTGATGTCTCACTGTTGATACTTGCATTGATAACTTCATAATTTTTTTCTGGATATTTTTTCTGTAATTGTTTTTCAAAAAAAGGATGTACACTTTTGCTGATACTATCTCCAAAAAGAACTATTGTTTTTTCTAGATTCATTCAATGTTTCCTTTA
>JBNJGY010000144.1:0-2833 GCA_051748045.1 Thermotogota bacterium | reverse complement strand
TCCGAGGTTACCGGACGGGGTTGTGCTTACCTTCGTAATGCTTCGGGTTTATTGCAGGAGGCGCCAAGCAACAATTCGAAGCAGGCGGATGCCGAAAAGCCTGGAAGAGTGTAGGTATTTAATCAAACTTATTGTTATTATGAAAAAGAAAAATTTAGTGTTAAAACCTTAAAAGAAGGTCGTTTGTCAAAAGGAGAGATGGACAAGACAAGAGGAGGCGATTTTTGTATTGTCAGATGCACTGGATTTCTATCATCCATTTTTCATGACGATACAAAGGCTGATTTGGACGCAGAAGAAATAGGAAAATTTTATACCTGTAAAGTGAAATTTTAACAAGTTATGGAATTGAATAATTGCATATACTCATCCTATTGAAGAAAGGGTAAGGAAAGAATTTAAGGCTGATAAAAACAGAAAGCATGACCAAAAAATAAACAGGACAAATGCTATTTCAATGACAAAAGACATTCCTGTTGTTGCTTTATAAAACAACAGTATAAAAAAGCACTAAGGGCTTTTGATGATATAGTTTATAATACAAGAGAAATAATAAGACCTGGCAGAAAAAATGAACAAAAACACCTTCAAATAAACTTAACAGCTTATATTATTAGCGATTACAACAATTCACTAACTAAACGACATTGATATACTTATATGAAAGACGATAATAATTTGTCCTTAACCAGTGAATTTAAAAGCTTGTTAATTTTAGCTTGTTTAATAGTCCTAAATAATAGTTTCGCCTTCTCTCAGTGGGATAAGTGTGGTGGAAAATATGGTAACTTGTCAGTCAAAGAGTTTAGAGAAATAGGAAATAAATTGTTTGCCAGTACAAATAAAGGTATTATAACATCAAATGATGGAGTGATCTGGGATGAATTAATAGCATTTTCTTTTCCAATAAATGAATTATATAATTATGATAATATAATTTTTGGTGTTTTTGGGTATAACGCTTTGAAGGTTGTGTTTTCAAAAGATCTTGGTAGCTCATGGGAGCAATTAAATACGGATACTTTAGAAAATTATACACAAAATATTTATTCACTTCTTTATGATCACGGATCAATCCTATTATCAACAGGAAAGGGCATATTTAAAACAGATGACTGGGGTAAGAACTGGATTTTATTAACGACAAAGATTATAGGTAATGAAACTATTCATTCTGATCTAGTTAATATTAATAATAAATATTTTGCTAAGGATAAAAATAAAAATATCTATTATTCAAATGATTTTGGAAAAAATTGGAATTCTTCTAATATAGAAAATATTAATTCAAGGCATATTTATACATATAATAATAATTTATTTGGAGTTAAGGACGATAAATTTATCTATAAGCTTAACAATAATTTCAAGTGGGAGTTATTTTTAGATCAAGAATTTGGTTTTGTTTCTGTTGTAAAACCTTTGTGTTGTAAGGGAGTCTTTATTTCATCCGACAAAAATAGAATTGTTTTTAATAAAAAAAATGTAATTGAACTTCCAAAAATTCCAATACCTAATAAATATGATTTATTACAAGATGTAATAATTACCGAAAAATACATAATTGTATCTGTAATAGATTACGGAGTATGGTATATTCCTTATTTTTTTAATGTTAAACTTTAAACTTTTATTATGATGAATGAACTAAAATTTGAAAGCTTAAACGAAACTAAGTTTAAGAAATTGAAAAGAAATGAACTAAAATTAGTAATGGGTGGTGCTGCAGGAAGTAGAAGTTATTGGTGTGTTAATTCATTCTACGATGGAGTATATTCTTCTATTAGGGGAATTTCTGATTCCGGAGAGCACGAAGGATATAGCGGGTTAGTTAAAAACGATGGACACACCTATGGCTCAAGCGCTGAAGGTTATGTGATAGGATAGTAATAAGCAGGGATATTTTATCCCTGCATTTTAAAGATATTTATATGATTCTCTTACTTTCAGAAGATGGTGATAAAACAACAGATATTGTTGTTGATTGGTTGAATTATTACAAATCAGATTTTTTAGTATTAAAATCCAAAAATTTATATAATAATATTCCAACGAATATTAAAGTTTCTGATAATTTAGAAATCAATAGTTTTTTCAGCAATATAAATATTGCTTGGTGCAGGAGATGGAATATAGACAATTATGAAAATATTAATAACAATATAAAGGTTCATATTGTAAGTGAATTAAACCATTTTAGTACTATATTTTTCGAGTCTCTTAAAAACATAGTATGGATCAATCACCCTAATTTTACTAAAATAAAAAAAGTCGACCAATTGTCAATTGCTAAAAAAAGCGGATTAAATATTCCTGATACTATAATTACTAATAATCGAATTGAGTTACAAAATTTTTGTAAACATAAAGGACGAATCATCACCAAACCAATTGAGAGTTCGTCAGAAATTATTTTGGACAATGATTTATATGTATCTTACACCAATATATTAGATGATACAATCATAGAAAAACTTCCTGCATTTTTTGCACCTAGCTTATTTCAAGAAGAAATTAATAAAGAATTTGAAATTCGTGTATTCTATTTTAATGAAATGATATATAGTATGGCTATTTTTTCTCAACTAGATTCCAAAACGATGATTGATCAAAAGAAATATAATATGGAAAAACCAAACAGAAAAGTTGCTTATAGTATTCCTAAATTACTTCATAGATCAATTTTACGTTTTATGAAAAATTCGAATCTACAAACAGGAGTATTAGATATTATAAAATCTAAAAACAATAAGTATTATTTCTTTGAAGTAAATCCAGTAGGTCAGTTTAACGATATTTCAATTATTTGTAATTATAATTTAGAAAAAATTAT
>JBNJGY010000143.1:0-2885 GCA_051748045.1 Thermotogota bacterium | reverse complement strand
TTTATTTCTTTTTTTTAATAATAAATTAATTGCTTCATTCATTCTTGGGTCATATTTTTTGTCTACGCTTTGAAAATAATCTAGAGCTCTTAAAAAATTATATTTCCATCGTGATGGATAAGGAAATCTAGTAAATTCTGGTTTAATTATTTCATCAGATGATAATTTTTTAAAAATTCTTCTTCTAAGCAATAATTCTTCTGCTTCTTTCTTTCGTATCTTCAGTTCATATTTTTTATATTCATAATTATTGTTTAAATAATCTCTTATAGCTTCTAAAACTGAAATTGTCGTGTGTAGAGAACTTTTTTTACTTCCTCTTTCCCAAAAACAATTCCAACCACCATCGGTTAATTTGTTTTCCATAATATAATCAATAATTTCATAAATCTTTTCAGATTTTATTTTTGAATATGTAGTTATGGATAAAATCATGGCTGCCACACACATATCCTGAAATTTATATTTAGATACTTTTCCTTTATTAAACCACATATTATTTAATAATAAAATAGCACTTTCAATATATTCTGCATTATCAGGTTTTATTCCCATATTTTTAAGTTCTAAAAGGGTGTAATGAGTAGAAATCCATTTTGGAGAATATAAACCATTTCCCCACAATTTTGTTTTTGGGTCTCTTTTCGACATTAAAAGATTACCCCAACCTTTCTCATGTATTTGTGATTGTAATCTATTAATTTTTAATTTATCTTCACAAAAAATGTCTCTATGCATTTGATATTGAACACTGATATCACCAGCTAAAAGCCAATCTATAATTTCGCTTTTAATATACATAAAAATCATCCCCAAAAAAGTTAGATATATATTAATTATATAACAAATTTTAGTGAAAATATACAAAATATTAATAATAAATTAAAAATAAAGGGTTATTATAGAGACTAAGTGGTCTCTAAAAGGGGGGTAATAAAATGAAAAATTATAATTATAATTTTGTAGAAACTGAAAGAGGTTTTTTTGATTTTATAAAGATAGGCAATAACTCTGAGAAATTAATAATTATACCAGGACTAAGTGATGGATTGGTAGAACCAACAAAACTATCCTCAAAAAATTTTCAAAAATCAATGTACAAAATGTATAATGCATTTGAAGATAATTATGAGATCTATGTTATCTCAAGAAAAAGAAATTTAGAGAAAGGTATTTCAATAGAAGATATGGCGGATGATTATTTTTCTCTATTCAATTTATTAGATTTTGATAAAATAAATTTAATGGGAGTATCTCAAGGTGGAATGATATCTCAATACTTGGCTGCTAAATATTCCAAAATGATAAAAAAACTTATATTAGTAGTGACAACACCGACTAGTAAGTATTACACAGCGAATTTAGTGAAAAAATGGAAAAGATTCGCTGAAGAAAATGAAGTCAAAAAATTAATGAAAGATACAATATTAAAAACCTATTCTGAAAACAAAATAATAAAAATGAAACTTTTAATGCCCTTAATAACAATGGCTTTTACAAAAATTTCAAACGAAAGATTTACAAGGCAAGCAGAGGCAATAATAAATTTCGATGCTACACATGTTTTAAATATAATAAAGGCTCCAACATTAATAGCTTCTGGAGAAATGGATAAAATTTGTGGTCCTAACAGTGGTTATATTTTAAACAAAAAAATTCAAAATAGCCAATTAGAGATTTTCGAAGGGCAAAGTCACGCTATTTTTGAAGAAAAAAAGAATAAGTTTAACAAACTAGTTTTAGATTTTCTAAGAAGGTGATAAAAATAAAAAAAGCATTCAAAAAAATATCAGATGAGAAAAGAAAACATATCATTAATAAAGCCTTAGAAGAATTTTCGCAGAAAGGTTTCGAAAAAGCGTCTTTAAACAGAATAATAAAGAGAAGTAATATTTCAAAAGGTGGAATGTATAAATACTTTGAATCAAAAGAAAGTTTATACGAGTATGTTGTGGATAAGTCTGTTAAAGAAGTTTTGGATTCTGTAGAAAAAATAAAAGAATATAAACACAAAGGCATAAAAGATTTATTGATAAAATATGGGGAATTAGAATTTGATTTTTATATAAATAACCCTATTAAATACGAATTATTTAACAAAGTATTTTTTCAAAAAAGTACAGAAATTGATAAAAAGATATTAAATAATTACTTAAAAATATCAGATAATTATTTCTTTGAGGAATTAAAAAAATATATAAATATAAATCTGATAGAAAAATATAATCTAATCAATTGGGTGATAAAAGGAGTATTAGATAATTATATTATAGAAAATAAAAATAAAAATGATCCCCAAAAAATGAAAGAAGAGTTCATAAAAAATCTTAAAAAATATTTAGATATGATAAAAATAGATTGAAAGTGAATCACTTTCAATCTATTTTTTTAAATTCAACTCTTCCCTTGGCGTTATTACTACCAACGATTTCAAAAGTATAATTATCGTCATGATCAATAGTTAGAATAAAGTCTGAACTAAAAGCACTATCTGACCTATAAGAATAATTTTTATCAGAGTCATAAACATAAACTTTCAAATCACCTAATTCTTTTTTTATTGAAACATTAATTTTTTCTCCTTGTTCAAGACTCATTTTATGTGTCTTTGAGGTATTCAGTACATCAAAATCAACAATAAACTGAGAACTATTTCCTGTTCTACTTCCGTTAAAACTAATATTTTCACAAGAAATAAAAATAAAACTAATAATAACTAACAACGTCAAATAAATGTATTTCTTTATCTCAATCACCCCTTTATAAAATATAATATTATTATAAAATAAAAAATATAATAAAATAAGTTACTAAAGTTATGAAAGTCAAAAAAAAAGAAACCTCAATTGAGGTTTCTTCAAATAGAAAAATTACCAGTGGTATTC
>JBNJGY010000142.1:0-3017 GCA_051748045.1 Thermotogota bacterium | reverse complement strand
AGCCTCAAGATTATCAAGGCAATATAAAAATGTGCAATCTTTTATAGAATAAAACCGTGCGCAAAAAACTTTTGAGGTTACCGGCAAAGTAAATGTTTTTCTTAACTTGCTTGTAAGATGGAAGATGAATAAAAAATACGAGCAGACTAAAATTATTGGATTTAGTATCGATGGAGAACCCATTACAAAAGAAGACCTCAAAAAAAGAGTGAAAAAGGCTTCAGAAAGGGTTAAATCAGGCAATTATATTACCCAGAAAGATGTTGATAAGGAAGTCAAAGATTTGTAAATAAGTTGCCCTACCATCGAATAGAGCAGCTAAAAACATCTTGCCAGGTCTCAAAATTAACAGAATTATAAGAAAAAGACATTAAACTAAAAAACGGCAGCAATTTAAATTTGCTGCCAAAATATAGTTTTGTATATTTGTAAAAAATAAGAATATCACTAAACGAAAACTCCATATTGAAGAATTAAAAAAATGGTTTGCTGGTTATAACTTCTTTAATAACCAACAGGTGTTTGAGTTTTATCAAACCATTGAACCTCATGTAAAAAAATCCACTGTAAATTGGAGAATTTATAAGTTAGTTCAATTGGGAATTATAAAAAGAATAGGCCGGGGAAAATTCGTTCTTGGAGATCAAACTACCTATGTGCCGGATATACCATCGAAATTGAAAAGTTTAAATAATAAACTAAAGAAAAAAGTTCCCTATCTCAATACATGTTTGTGGACAACAGCTGTTTATAATGAATTTATGCTCCATCAGCCGGGGAATTTCTTTCTGATTGTTGAAGTTGATAAGGAGGCAGTTGATTCGGTTTTCTATCTATTGAAGGAGTTAAAGTATTCTGTTTTTCTTGATCCATCAAAAGAGATTCTGAATAAATATATGACAAAAGAGAAAGAGTCGTGGATTGTAAAACCCTTAATAACTGAGGCTCCAATTCAAAAAGTATCGAATTTATATACCACTACTATTGAAAAAATGCTAGTAGATCTGTTCTGTGATACTGTAATATTAGATGCTCAACAAGGAGCTGAAAAAGACAGGATTTTTAAAGGGGCATTTGAGAAATATTTAGTCCATGAAAATAAAATGCTTAGATATGCTGATCGAAGAAGAAGAAAAAAGCAGCTCATCCAATATTTAAACGAAATATCTATATTTCGGCAGCAAAATAGAAAAAATGCCAATTTATAGCTTTTATGATTGATAAAAATACTCTTACTTTAGAATGGATCAATGAAATATCGACTAAAAACAGAAAAGTCGACAAAATTCTTATCGAAAAAGTAATACGAGCGTTGTATCTACTGGAAGGACTTTCCAGGGTTAATTTGAATTTTGTTTTTAAAGGTGGTACAGCCCTTATGTTATTGTTGGGTTCACCGAGAAGACTTTCAATCGATATTGACATCATTATAGAAGAACATAAAGAACTAGATAAGTTATTCGAAGAAATTGTAGAACAACAGTTTTTTACAAAATTTGAACTTCAGGAAAGATTTGCTAATTCAACTATTGACAAGGCTCATTATAAATTCTTTTATAAACCAATTCATCAAACCCATTCTCAAGAAGAATATATATTACTCGATATCCTTTTTGATAAGCCTACATATCAAAATATTATTAATGTACCTGTTTCATCAAAGTTTATTAAAACAGAGGGAAAAGAAATATATGTTTCTATTCCATCACCTGAAGATCTGCTTGGAGATAAACTAACTGCTTTTGCACCAGACACAACAGGCATTCCATACTATAAAAGTGGTACAAGTATGAGTATGGAGATAATGAAACAGTTATATGATATCGGGAGCTTATTTGATGTATCAGAAAATATGGAGGCTGTAATTAATACTTTTAAAACACTTACTAAAAAAGAGTTGGACTATAGGAATAAGTCTGACTTAAACTATGAAAACGTATTAGAAGATATCATACAGACTTCATTGTGTATTGTAAGCAGAGGTGCTACTACCTCAGGAAATTTCAATGAATTACAAACAGGAATTCAAAGAGTTTCACATTTTATATTTTCTGAAGCCTTTCACTTGGATAAAGCAATTACTCTTGCTTCAAAAGCAGCATACATTGCTAATGCAATTAGATATGATTATCAAAATGATATAGAAAAATATAAAAATCCTTTACAGGTGAAGGAATGGAAAATAGACAATCCTCTTTGGCCCAGATTAAACAGGTTGAAAAAATCAAATCCCGAAGCATTCTTCTATTGGTATAAAGCGCATCAGTTGATTTCTAAGAATAAATAAAACAATACAAAAAATAACATGGATACAGACTTATTATCCACAGAGACTTATCAGGCTACCCTTGTTGAAGCAGAGCGATTCGACCATAATTTAACCTTGCATTTTGGTTTACTTTCTTCTAAATGTAAAAATGAACAAGAATTTATAGAAAAAGCAGAGCAGATGCTACATGCTTTTAAGAAGGCTAAACCGGAAGAGTTGCTTGATGCTTTTTTTGGTGAGGTGCCCGATATGGATGAATTTCATCAAACCATAGACAAAATCTTTAAAAACCTGGAAAAGGTGAAGAAAATTCCCTTAGAAAAAAGACATTTTGAATTTTAAACCGATGATTCTGCTCCAGATATTTTTTACTTGTTGTATGGTTAATACATGAAAATGAATTATTTTCTATGAAAAACGTTTATATTTAGGCAAGTTCCGTGAAAAATGATTATTTGATAAAATCATTGACAAACAAAAAGCGTCCCGAATATTTGTTATTTTCGGGACAAAAAAATTGTAAATCCATTATTAAACTTAGAATACAGAATAATGAGTAATTGGTTATCTGAATACAAGATATATCATATAACTCATTTCAATCTATAAGATGCTCCTTAATAAGCTCTACAGGTAGCCCTGTGTAGTCAGAAAACTCCTCCAGGCTTACAAATTGATGGTTATCTTTGTCATTCATTTCTTTGATCGTTTTAAGAAGTTTCCTGCCGTACCTTTCGCTTTTGCCGGT
>JBNJGY010000141.1:0-3044 GCA_051748045.1 Thermotogota bacterium | reverse complement strand
AATATAATCGGAGGTAAGAATATGAAAATAGCTTTATGTGCGAAAGAAGGAAATATAGATTCAATGGTTGATGAAAGGTTTGCAAGGGCAAAATATTTTATAATTTTTGATTCTGATACAGAAAATGTAGAAGTTATAAAAAACAGTGTTGATGATGCTCATGGGGCAGGCCCGAAGGCTATTCAACTTTTAGCTGATGAAGGGGTTTCTGTTATTATTGCTCCACCTCTTGGAAAAAACGCTCAAATGGCTGCTGAGGGCGCTGGAGTTAAAGTT
Source organism: Thermotogota bacterium (assembly GCA_051748045.1). Taxonomy (GTDB): domain Bacteria; phylum Thermotogota; class Thermotogae; order Petrotogales; family Petrotogaceae; genus Geotoga. The sequence goes on along the minus strand of JBNJGY010000141.1, from coordinate 2,768 downwards.
ATAGAACAAATAAATTCATCTGTTAAGAATAATATAGATAATTATTTAGAGAAGTGATTTTATGAATATTACTATAGGGATGAAAGATGATAAAAGTATTAATGAGGATCATTTTGGCCAATCAAAATTTTATAATATTTTTAAGTACGATTATGATAAATTAACTTTTTTAGAAAAAAGAGATAACCCCTATTTTGGAGTAGATAAACATGCCAAAGTAGAGGATATAAAAGAAGTTGTAGGAGATTGCAAAATTTGGGTTGCCAAAACTATGGGAAAACAATCTAGGTTAAATCTTATAGAAACTGGTTTTAAGCCTATTATTGTAAAATCAAATGATATTGATGATGTATTAAAAGAGATTAAGATATATCTTTTGGAGGCGAATTAGATGCCATGGGTAAAAGAAGAAAAGTGTATAGGGTGTCAAATTTGTGTTAAAGAATGTCCTGTTGATGCTATTTCTATGGAAAATGGAATAGCTGTAATAGATCAAAGCATTTGCACAAAGTGTGGTATTTGTATGGAAAAATGTCCTCAGAATGCAATTAGACCTAATTCTGAAAACCCTGATTTAAGAGGGAAAAAAGGAAGACAAAGTAGTGGAAGAGGACTTGGTAAAAGATTTAGAAAAAATTGAAAATCCCAAATAGATGTTGTTGTGAGATTTGGCTTAACCGCCAAAAGGAAGTGGGCTATTAGTTTAGCCCACTTTTTTAATGATACATTTTATTTATTTTTAGTTTCAAATCATAAGTATACGAATTCCAATGCCAAATTGGTGGAGTTATTTCCCCTTTTGATGAATAATCAACAACTAAAACATAATCGCCAGGTTTAATATTGTCTTCTCTCCAATAATTATCATAATTTTCAGTTATTGTTTTCTGATAAGCATTAAAAGAATATCCTTTTTTGAATCTTTCAAAGTTATATTTTGTCATGAAAAATAACTCAAGATAATAATTATTATTTTGATCAAACTTATCTATATCCATTGACAATTCAAAATAAGAAGTACTATTTATTTCATATGGATCATAAGCCCTATAATCTCCTCTGTTAATTATTTGATCATATTTCTTATAATACTGTAATTCTTCTAATGAGTCTACATCTATAGTTATAGTACAAGAGGTTAGAAAAATTACCGCCAACACTAACAATACAAAATACTTTTTCATTTTTATCACCATCCCTTCTATTTTTTTTACCCTTTCACCATCCGTTGTTTTCTTATGTTATAATTTTATTTATAGAAGTACGTTTTTAGAATTCACATAGCAAATTAAAGATGTTTTACAATATTAATTTCACTTTGTGAAATTTACTGATGAGTTTTCTCCATGCGCTTTCGCTTAGTCGAAATGACAGAACGCTTTACTTTTAAAAAGTATAATTACTTAAAGATATATGTTATCTATAATTCTTTGCTATATGGTTTTGTGTGTGTCATGTCGATCAGGCTCGAGACATCTCTTCAGTAAATTTGCATAGCAAATTAAAGATGTTTTACAATATTAATTTCTTAGAAATTAATTATATAGGAGTTGATCATTTTGCAAGCTTTATTAAGCATTTTACCTGATCCTTTTTACACAGAAATTGATGAAATTTGGGATCAACTTGAAAATAAATTCGGTGTTAAATTCATCCGAGATAGTGTCCCTTTTCCGCATTTTACTTGGAATGTAGCTGAAGAATATCTTATTAAAGATAAGCTTGAATATTTTAGACAAAGCTTTAAAAAAATTGATTCTTTTGTCATAAAAACTTCTGGGATAGGCCTTTTCACAGGCTCAAAAAAAGTTTTATATATTCCAATCAAACCAACAAAAGAACTCTTTGAATATCATAAATATGTTTGGGAATTGAGCAATATAAACGACACACAATTAAATGAATATTATTCACCCGAAAACTGGTTCCCTCATATCACATTAGCAGTTGAAGATATCGAAACTGAAAATGTAGGAGAAATAGTAAAATTTTTAGCTGACAAAAAATTTAAGTATGATATCAAAATAGATAGTATTTCTTTTGTCTACAGAGAGGTTGGTAAACAGCTTAAAATTGAAAGATCTTATGGTCTTGAGTATTAGAGGTCAAATTTTGATTTGAAGTCTTGTATATAGCTTCTACCAACTTTTAGTATTGTACCTTGTTTATCGCTCAGCTCTACTATATAATCTCTTAAAAATTGTTTTTGAATTTTTGCTACTTTATCCATAGCTACTATATAACTTTTATGTATCCTCAAAAATTTTTCTGGATTGAGATTGTTTTCTAATTTTTTTAGCGAGGCATCGTAAAAATGTTCTTTGTCATATGTACATAGAAATGTATATTTTTCTTGAGCCTTGAAATAATATACCTCATCTTCAGGAATTATTGTTATTTCGCTGTGTCCTTTTATTGAGAACCTTGTCATGTATTCGTCTTTTTTTACTAGGCCTTTTATCATATCCAACATATTAGAATCTAGTTTTTGTTTTTTTTCTATTACTCTATTTAAAGATTTTTCAAGTCTATTTTTATCTGTTGGTTTTAGTATATAATCTATTGCATTTTCTTCGAAGGCTTTTAATGCATATTTTTCATATGCAGTGACAAAAATAATCATAGGGTCGTATTCTATTTCTTGTAGTACTTCAAAACCATTTTTCCCTGGCATGTTTATATCTAAAAAAATTAGCTCAGGTTTTTTTGTGTTTATCATTTTTACAGCTGTTTCTCCGTCTTCTGCAGCTCCTACTATGTTTATATAG
>JBNJGY010000140.1:0-3054 GCA_051748045.1 Thermotogota bacterium | reverse complement strand
TCTCTAACTGCACCACCAATAATATATGCTTCATAACCATTGTCAATTAGTTTTTGCATTATTTGTTTTATATTTTTTGGTATATTAATTTTAACCACCTCTGGTGAAATAAAAAAGAAAAATTAAAGAGAATTTAACATCTCTTCTAATTCTTCTGTTGATTTATTATGCAAGTCAGCTTCTTGTTTATTAGCTAATACTTCCATAATCTTTTGTTTCTTTTCTTTTCTTTCTTTTTCAAGAAGTTTTGCATTAGCTTCTTCTGTTTTTACTTCAAAGATATATTTAACAAGACTAATCTTTAAAGCTGTTTCTTTGTCTTCTTCTGTTTTTTTATTTAGTAAACTATCTTCATCAGATAATTTATTTTTCTGTTTAGTTAAATCTCTATAAATTGTATCCAATTCTTCTCTACTCAAATCCCAAAGGTCTTCAACAGATAACTGACCTTTATACTCAAACCTTACTTTACTTCTTGTTGCCTTTTCAAATTTTTCTTCCATTTTTATTTACCTCATATTTTTATTCTCAAAATTCTTTTTGTATTTCCTTCAACTTTTATTACTACTGAATTTCTTTGTGTTGAAGAAAATCCTATACCAGAAAGTTGATTTTCCATATTATCAACTTTAAGTTTACTACCTAATGCCTCCAAAACTTTTCTATGTTGTATTAATTCATTATTTAAAAATTCATTAAAAAATCCATTAGGATTTTCTTTATTAATACAATCCTTCAACATAAAAAAGTAATGTTTATTTCCTACACCTTGTTTATCCCAATAATTTGGTGAAAGCATCATTACACTAACAGGAACAAAGTTATTTGTTTTTAAGTTCCATACTTCTTTTGAAGTATGTTCTGAATCTAAATGTTCTTTAATAGTAAAATTTTTTCCATCAAATTCTACATCAGCAACATTAATAAATTCATTATAACTTACTGGTTTCCTGTATTCAAATTTATATATTTCTCCGTTAAATTCTATTTCTGCTTTAAACCCGTCTGTTCCATGTCTATTAGTATAATTATGAACCAAAAATTTATACTTGCCTTTTAACATTTTATTTTTATCAGTCCATGTTATATTTTCAACAGCAGGTTTATTTTTAATTGGATTAATTATATCTACATCAAGGCTACCAGTAGTTTTTATATTATTCCTTTTTGAATAATAAATTCTATTTTTATTTGGTTCTATGCAATGGGCATCAAAGTCATTTTGATTAAATTTATTTCCATCATTCCATTGAATACTAAATCTTAAAACACCATCAACTTTACCCCCAGCATTTTTAACATTTTCTTTCATATCTGAATCTGTTATATTACCTGTATAAGCCCAACTAAAATTATTATTCCACTTAAACATCGACTTGCTATCTGCTTTATATGGTGCAATAAGTGATACCATATTATTTGAATGTTTATTTTCAAAATAAACTTCAACATTTTTAGCAGTTGGTAAAACATTATTGATAAAATCTTTTATATCTATTTCTTCTACTTTATCAAAAGATTTTGGTTTTACTACTGCTTCTTGTTCCATTTCTTCAAATACATCGTTTGCCTGTAATTTTTTGCTAATATTTCTATTGGCAAACAAAATATTATTAACAGATATATCTTCAAGAATAGCAAACCTTCTCTGTAAAGATTCTTTAAAGCCTAAATCTTCTATTTTCTTTTTAGCATCTTCAAGCATTTGTTTAGTAAATATTGGTTTAGGTCTTTTATAATTTGTTGGTGCAACCATTGATTCATATTTCTTTACTGCTGTATCTAATTCCATTCCTTCAGTAATATTGACAAGTAATGTTCCCATACTATGATTTCGGATTTTACCTATCACTGCACCAACTTGGACAGATTTATCCCAAAGATAATTGTCTTTATTTTTAACAGTTTCATATTCATCTTGACATTTTTTAAAATCTTGTAAAACTTTTTTCCATTCTTCTCCTTTATAAAGAGAACCTTGATTAATTAATTCTAAAATAGTTTCAACAGATTCATTTGATATTTCTTCTATTGACCTTTGAAATACATTTTTAATATCTCTATATTTACTTTGGATAGAAGCTTTATCGCTGTTATTTGTATTGAATATAAATTTATTCGGTATATCCAAATAAAAGTGATGCCAAGTTAATACTTTACCACTTTTATCATCATAATTTTTCTCTACACCAACTCTTTTTTCATTAATAAATGCTATATCTTTAATATATTTTTCTTTAACATATTTAGATAAAGCATTTATTGGTTTCTTATATTCGTCTATACTTGGTTCAAAATCCCAAAGGCTAACTATCTTATTATCAATAATAGCTACTGTATCACCTATGGAATTTATAAAATGTCTACAAGCAGAACAATCGTGTTCTCTTCTTTCTCTAAAAATTTGGTTATCTTTTTCTTCAAAAGAATTAAGATAAATATCCCATAATTCATTTTTCTCTAATGATAGAGAAAATAAATAATCTGATTTATCAGATATTATCTTAAAATGTTCCAACAAATCTTTTTGTATTTTTTCAAATTCATTCATTTTATAATTTCACCCTGTTCCTACAAGCATTATATAAAAATTCATCATTTATAATCCACATATATCTTTCTGTATCATTTTTATATGGACTTTTAGTATAAGCATCAATTTCTTTTCTATTTTTATTTATCCATTTATGTATATCCATTTATTACCTCCCTCCTACTATTTATTAAAATACTCCTTAAAATAATAAAGATTACTTTTTACTTGACTACCTGAACCATCTTTACAAGTTCCAAAAATTCTTACATCTTCTAAAAGTTTTTGATGTAATTTATCAATTTCCTCTTTATTTTTTAATTTAGAAAATTGTTCCTTTATATATTTTGGTATTTCCATTTTATTTATCAAACATATCAATAATTTTTTCTTTAGTTATTTTATCCAAATCAATAAATCTGTTTCTTCCACCAGTAAAATCCTTCATATTTTCTGCCGTTCTAATTAGAATATTATTTCTATAATTAGAATCAAACCTTTTATCTAAACAGGAAACATAA
>JBNJGY010000139.1:0-3120 GCA_051748045.1 Thermotogota bacterium | reverse complement strand
AAAACAGGAGTGATAAAAAATCATCACTCCTGTTTTAATTATTTTTTATTAAACGGTTTAAAAACCTTATTTTCTCTCAAATAAGCCAAAGAAATCTCTCTAAAAGTTGGAAATCTTCCAATATCTTCTTGAGTTTTAACCAATACTTCATCACCAATATTGGCAATAACTTCACCTTCTGGTATCTTTTCTCCCTGATTAACTATTCTGTGATTATCTTTAGCATCATCAATAGTATCAGAATAAAGAAGTTTACCTTCTTTTATTATCCCAAAAGATGTAGAAATTTCTTCCAACTCATAAATTTCATGAGAAGAAATAATAACAGTTTTATTCTCTTGATTAACAAAATCTCTAAGCATTTCTAAAACTTCATGTCTTATAACAGGATCAAGATTTTGAGTTGGTTCATCTAAAATCAACAAGTCTGCACCAGAAGAAACAGTCAAAGCAATATAAAACAATGTCTTCATACCCATAGAATATGTATCTATCTTCTGTTTCAAATCAAACTTATAATGAATAGCAAAATCAGAAAAAGTCTCTCTGCTAAATTTTGGATAAATCATAGACCACATTTTTAAATAGTCTTCTCCATTAAACCTACCAAAAGTCAGCCTATCTTCCGACATAACAGCTATATTTGTTTTTAAACTAGGTGAAAAAGGCTTCTCAAAAACATTTATATCTCCCGAATCTTGTCTCAAATCACCATAAATACATCTCATAGTTGTTGTTTTACCAGCACCGTTAGGGCCTATAAGAGAAAAAATTTCACCTTTCTCTACTTCCAAAGAAATGTTGTTCAAAATAGACTTGGAACCAAAACTCTTACTCATATTTTTAATATCAACTATCATTTTTGAACCCCCTTCTTATCAAAAACATAAAACCCTGTTGCAAAGATCAATACTGCAACTAATAAAGCAAGCCATTTAACCCCTTGTGTTGTTGGGCTAAAAGCAAAAAATGGATTTGTATATCTGTTTCCTATATTCGAAACTATCATATCTATTATGAAAACTAAAAAAGGAATACCAAAATTATCCATACCAAAAGTAACACTCAAAATACTGATCCCATAATAAGCTGTGACAAAGATCAGAGAACTAAATAAATTCATCAATCCATATTCAATACTCCCTGAAAATATTGCCGCTCCAGCTAAAGAAGTCAACGTAACAACAGTAACTATAAATGTATAAGACATCAAATAAACATCTTTATAAGAAAAAGGTAAAGATATTAAAGTTGAAAATTTCTTGTTGTGGATATCAGAAGCCAATCCAAACACAACAAACAAAAACAAGAAAAATAATTTAGCCTCAAATTGAGGAATCATAAACAAAAGTGAAAATACTGCTATTCTACCTGCTTTTTCAGTGAATTCTTTCATAAAAAAAGCTTCAAATTTTTTAATCGTTTGACTCATTCTTCCATACCTCCTCAAAAAGCAACAATGACATCTTCAGATCAAGATCGCTTTCTTTCAATTTATTTATACAATTCTTTAAATTCGAAAAAACCTCATCCCCAATATTCTCTTCAGACGTAATAAAATAACCCACACCATGTTGTGCTTCTAATTTACCTTCAAAAGAAAGTTTTTCCAAAGCTCGGGTAACTGTATTGATATTCACTCCAAAAATCTTCTGCATCTGTCTTACAGGAGGCAATTGATCACCATTTTTCAAATTACCCAAAATTATCTCTTTTTTAATCTGGTTCATAATCTGTAAGTAAGCAGGAATACCAGAATGCTTATCAACTTTCATCAACATAAAATCACTTCCCTAAATTTATAATTAAACAAGGCTAAAATCCTAAAAATGTATATCTTTCTAAACTGTACCTTCCATCAGTATTTATAATCAATTCACCATCATTCTTAGCTAATTTGCCTATTTTTGCTTTTCCTATTTTAGAGTTAATATCAACAGTTCTATTACCTTCCCATGAGTCTAAATATTTAATATCTAAATTACTCATATTAGAATCAATAACAATTTTTTCAGTTCCTTCAACGCTTCCAACAAAAGAAACATTTACTCCATCAATTTCCAGCGAATTTGTTATATAAACCCCTTTCAAATTAGCATTTGTTGAATTCAAGTCAAATTCTTCTCCAATAAAATCAATTTTGTAATCAGAAGTTGTGTTACTTGCTTTAAATTTTTTAATGTCATAATTACCTTCTAATTTCGCTGTTGTAGAACTAAAATCAAAAAAATCTGATGTGATATCTAAATAAGCTTTTGTAGTTGTTGAATTGATATTTAATTCATCTACAAACAATTCTCCTCTAAGGTCCAAAACAATAGATCTGATCTCAATCTTTTCAAAACTCAACTCTTCTGTGCCTATAGTTATATTTGCCTTTGTATTTTTCCAATTTCCTTCATAAAAAATATTCAAAACACCGTTTTCAACCTCATAACTCAGTTCATCTGGAATTTCTATGACATCTGAGTCTTCATCAAAATGTATATTGAAATTGTTTCCTTTTATAAGAACATTGTCATGAAATTCAATTTCCTCATCAGCTCTCAATATTTTCAAAGCATCATCATAAGAATATTCATACCCTCTATCTTCCATGTTATATCCCCATTGGACTGTACCTCCAAAAATATCATTAAAAAAATGTTCTGGTTTTTCAATATTAGTTATAAACATAGCTAACAAAGAAGGTATCAAAAAAAACAAAATTGTGAATGTAATAAAAAAAGCTGTAAACTTTCTGAGATTAAAAGATAAAATAATAACAGCTACAAGCCCTAAAACTAACCTGACACTCACCACAGGTATTAAAAACGCTAACAACGCAAAAACCGCTGCCAAAAGTATTTTAAATATATATGGATACTTTTGATTCATGGTCACACCCCCATCTATTATATAGTGTTCTAATAAATTATAACACTATAACTTTAACTTGTCAACTAAAAAAAATTGATTTATTTTTTGATAATGATTTTAATAATAAATATATTTTATCTAGATTTCTTTTCTAAAAACCTTTACAGCTGTCATGTCGAGCTTGTCGAGACATCTCTTCAGTAAATTTGCAAAGCAAATTGAAGGTTTTAGAATCTTAATTTCACTACGTGAAATTTACTG
>JBNJGY010000138.1:0-3130 GCA_051748045.1 Thermotogota bacterium | reverse complement strand
TTCTTTAAAGACACATTTTCAATATCCATCGTTAAAGTCTCTTTGTGATGTTTTAGAAGAATATAAAATCAGTTATGATATTTATAAACTGCCTTTTGAAAAGTTAATTGAAATTAATAATCCTTTTATAGCTAGTACCACAAAAAGGAATAGTGAAATACTCTTTATTCAGAAAATTGACACACAAAATATTTATTTTAGAAACAACAACCAGAAATTAATTAAGCAAGATTTAAATGAATTTAAAGAGAGTTTTACAGGAGTAATAATTATTCTGAGCCCAAGTAAAGAATCTGTTGAACCAGATTATAAAGAAAAATTTCAAAACAACTTCTTAATTAAAACAACCTTATTTTTTTTGTTCGTTTTATATTTTATTACAAATGTTATATATTCCAAATCTAACTTAGATAATAGTTATTTGTTATTTGTAATTATTATTAAAATTATTGGTGCATTTATTTCCTTTTTAATAGTATTGGAAGAACAGAGTTTTGAGCATAAACTACTAAAAAGATTCTGTAACATTTCAAGTGCATTTAGTTGCAAATCTGTGTTAAGTTCAAGTTATGCTAAAGTCTTTGGAATACTTACAGTTGCTGATATTAGTTTAATTTATTTTTTGGCAAGTTTATCTTATCTAATAACTTCACAAAGTTATAATTCTGCTTTAATGATTTATGTAATTAGTTCTTTAACGGTTTTAATGGTTCCAATAATGTTATACGTTCAAATAAACAGAATTAAAAAAATGTGTCCACTATGTCTGTTAATACAATTGATTCTGTTATTAGAACTAATATTGCATATTTTTAATTTTAAAACGGGGCAATTTATTATTAAAGAACTAATAGTTTTTGGCAATATTTTTTTTATTATTGGTCTTGTTGCTTATTTAATTAAACATCAGAAAATACTTATACAAAATCAATATTTTTATAAGTATAAAGTTGAATATTTTCTTAGAAATCCAAATGTCTTTAGTTCTATTTTCAATTCAACTAAAGTAGACTTTTCACAAAAAAATGATAAATTAAGTTTTCAATTAGGAAATCCTGATAGTAAAATAAAAATAACATGTTTTATTAGCTTAAGCTGTTCCAGTTGTGCAAAAGAATTTAAAAACATATTGAACCTTTTAGATGAAAACAAGAATATATTATTTGACTTTTATTTTTTAGTTAGCAATAAAGAACCCTTACCAATAATTAATACTTTATATCATATAAAAGAACATGAATCAAAGGAGTTACTACTTAAGTCTATAAAAGAATGGTATAGTGAAAAGAATTATAAAAAGTGGTTATCAAAATATCCCACAAATAATTCAAATATAATTCATCAACTAACCAAAAGAAATTTAGGTGTATATAAGAATTTAAGAATAAAGAAATTACCTACTTACTTTATTAATGGATATTTATTACCAGAAGCATATGAATTGAACGATATTAGATACCATATATAGTAAAATAAGTTATCTTTTGATAAATCATGAAATCACAATATTTTTTGTTCTATCAAGCATTTGCTGTTTCTAAAAACGAAAACAATACCTCTCATGAACGAGGTGAGTAATTTAGTACTTTATTACTAACATAAATAAATTTTTCTAATTAACATATTACAGTCATGAAAATCAAACACTTATTTTTTACCGTTATCCTGGTACTATTTACCAGCACATTATTAGCCCAAAGCAAATCTCCCGATTTTTATGCGTACTATTTAAATATTTATCAAGCCGAAAAAAATATTTGTAATCAGCAGTTGGATAGTGCGATATTATATTACAATAAAGCGTTTACGAATTTTAATAATGAATTTTATTATGATATGTACAATGCAGCTGTTTGTGCTGAAGAATCGGGTGATTACAAAAATTTAGACAAATTTTTAAAATTATTATGTAGTTATGGATATGCTATTGATTTTATCGAAACAGAATCATTAGCAACGCTGGAAAAATTAAATGATAATGAATTTAATACTATTTGTAATCAATTAAAAGCAGACTTCCAGAAAGGGGTTGATAAAAATCTTCAAAAGGAATGCGAAGTAAGAGTTGAAAATGACATACGGGCTAATAAAAAAAGGATAAACGATGGCAAACCAGAAAGTATGAGGATATTTCATAACATTAAATATGACAATATTACTTGGCTTAAAAATATTATTGATTCTTGTGGTTATCCCAACAGAAAATTAATAGGAACCTCTTATGAACCAAGCTATTCATGTGTAGGAATTATGATTATTCATTTTTACCAACATAAAGCCAGAAAAGTTTTTCCTTACTTAAGTTTGTTATCGTGGGAGTATAAAGAAGATTCTATAATCAACAAACATGACAGTATTCCGGTGCTGGGTATTCTTTCGGAGCAGGTTAAAGTGGGGAATATGTCATTAGGAGAACATGTTAAGTTACATAACTGGGCAAGATCAATTGATGACGGTAAATATTTTTATAAGTATTATTATAATCTGGAAAATCATCCTCATATTTTTAATAAAACTCAGGATTCTACTTTGATAAAAATGAGCGAAGAACTATATTTTTTAATTAGCTCTTTTAAGGCGGAAAATGTTAATACGAAGTTTATTTTAGGTAAGAATTTGTATAAGCTGGAAACGGTAAAAGACACCTCTTGACCTGTATAATAGGGTTTGGTTTGTGTTGGTGATTTCGGTTACCCTTTGCCCTTTAACGGATAAAATGCAAAAAGCGAATATAATAACCACTGTTCTCCGATAAAAATATTGAATATATTCTGTAGCCTTGATTTTATTTACTATTTACCAACTTCCTATTTCTGGGGCTTTGCCCCAGACCCCACATACTTTCTTGTCTTGAAACAAGAAAGTACGCAAAGAAATTCAAGGCTGCGCCCGCCTCACTCGAAAAACTACGCGATGTGAGCTAAAAAATCTAACCTGACGTATTCATAAATATTATATTTTCCAATATTTATGAATAGTACAGGTTAACCCATGACGATTATTGTCATGGCGTGACCGAAAGCGTCATCGCCTAAACTTGCACTTCCCTCCGGTCAGTGGTTGCCTTCGGCGAGCTCGCACAAAACGCTCGGTTCGAACAACAGATTTTTTTTAACGCTCACTGTGCTTG
>JBNJGY010000137.1:0-3154 GCA_051748045.1 Thermotogota bacterium | reverse complement strand
GTAAAATAATTTTCAAATCTTTAGTTTCTCTTTCTAAAACATTTATGTCGAATAAAATTAATTTCAACACAGTTAGAAATGCATATGTAAATTTTGCAAAAAAATTGTCTATGGTTGCTGAAGAATTCGATGACGAAACTGGAGAACATATTCAAAGAGTTGGAGAATTATCAGCTTTTGTTGCGGAAAAACTTGGGAAAAATGAAAACTATATTAAAGATATTAGAGAATTTGCACCATTACACGATATTGGAAAAATATTTATACCAAAAGAAATTCTTAAAAAACCAGGAAAGCTTAGCCATAATGAATGGAAAATAATAAAAAAACATACCTCTTTTTCTTATAAACTTTTGGGTGAAGATGAATACTTTAAAATGGCTTTGAATATTTCACTTTACCATCATGAAAAATACAACGGCGGAGGTTATCCTTTTAATTTAAAAGGAAGCCAAATACCTTTAGAGGCTCAAATTGTTAGTATAGTTGATGTTTATGACGCTTTAAGGTCAAAGAGAGCATATAAACCAAAATTCTCGCATGAAAAAACAATGGATATAATTTTAAATGGAGATCAAAGAACTAAGTCTAATGACTTTAATCCTAAAATCATTGAAGTATTTAAGAATTATTCAAAAGAAATAAAAAAATTGTATAATGAATTTTAATTGAAAGAGGATATTAAAAATATCCTCTTTTTTTAATGTTATAATGGTAAAGAAAAATGAAATGGAGGTATTTATATGACAAAAGGAGAACTTATACAAAAGGGCGATTATGAATATTCAAAGGGAAGAATAGAAAAAGCTATAGAATACTATGAAAAGGCCTTAAAAAAAGACCACCTTTCTTTTGAGATAAACTCAAAGTTAGGAACTATGAGAATGAATATTAGAGATTATAACGGAGCTATAAAAGCATATAAAAAAGCTTTAAAATCCAATCCAGATAATTCTCAGATTTATTTTTTTATGGGTAATGCTTATCAGGCAATGGGAAGAATTAATGAAGCTATTAGAACTTATGAAGAGTTATTAGAAAAAATAGAGTATGACCAATATGGTTTCTGGAGTATTCTAACAGAATTATATAAAGAGAATAATGAAAAAGAGAAAGCACAAGATTTATATAATGAAAAACTAACAGAAGCGAAAAAATCAATTGAAAAAGATCCTGAAAATTCAGAATCATACCATAAAATGGCTATAGTAAATAGATTTGAATGTGATCATGAAAAAGCTGTTAAAAATCTAGAAAAAGCAATAAAATTAAATGAAATCGAACCCATTTATTATTCTGAAATAGTAGATTCTTTAATAAAATTATCAGATTTAGATCAAGAAAAAGCAAAAGATGACCCATATATAAATAAAGCTATAGATATATTAAAATCTGCTACAGAAAAATTAGAGAATTCAAAAAAAGTATATGAAGAATTATCGAATGTTTACTTGATGTCTAATCAAAATAAAAAAGCAGCAGAGACTCTAAAAAAATTGCTTGAAAAATATCCCGATTACGATGAAGTGTATTATAGGTACCATAATATTTTAGATAAATATTTAGAAAATTATCAGGAAATAATAGATACTTTTTCTAACTTGTATGAAAGATATCCAAAAAATCCAAAAATTATATATTGCTTAATTAATGGCTATTTGAGAAAAGAAAAATATGATAAAGCTCAAGAAATAGCAGAGAAGGCTATAAAAAATGAAACAGCTAATCATATGGTTATGTTATCTTTAGGGTTTATTCATGAGGAAAAGAAGAACTATAATAAAGCTGAAAATTTTTATAACTCAGCTATAAACGAAAATCCTTTCTTTTTTGATGCGTATTTTAAACTCATGCTTTTTTATAATAAACAAAATGAAAAAGATAAAATGAAAGAAACAATTGAAAGAATGAAAAAAGTTGGTCCCATGATAAAGGATCCTGTTCTCAAGAAAAGATTCGATGAAATGATTAAAAATTCACCCGTTTAAAATATACTCTAGTGAGACTTTTTAACTATCCGTATTTTAATATTTAATGAATATTGTAATTATATAATTAAGTGTTTATTAAATTATAGTGATGACAAGTGAATCGACCCTCATGAATTAAATAAAACCCCATTTTTATCGGGGTTTTATTTAATTTTGTTTGTTCTATATTTCTCAAGCATGTGAAAATAGCATATATAAAGAGAAATTAATAAACATTTATTAATAATCATCTAGGATTAGTGGTGAGTGGGTTTTGTTATTATTTTTGTTAGCGTTAAAATAGCCAATGTAGATTTTAAGGTTATTTTTAGTATATTCTAATGGAGGTGTTTATTTTATGGATACAAATGAAATAAGAGAAATAAAAGAATTGATTATTGGTTATAACAGTGAGATTCATGACCCGAGTGTCTCTTCAGCTGAAATTGTAAATAAATATTTCTTTAAAAATGTTTGTGAACAATCTTTTAATGCTTATACAAGGTGGTTGAGTAAAGATAGATTTAATAAAAACCCTAGAATTAGGAATCTAAAAGTATCAAATATAAGAACTATAAGTAAAGAAGAATATGCGCCTGATGAAATAGAGCAAGAAGTATATGCAAATCTTTCATATGAAATAAAAAGAGATGATATGGATTGGACAGAAGTCCATGGAAATACTATGGTTTTAAAGGTAAACGGTAGATGGTATTACGCATTGTTATCAGATATGAAATATGAAGTAATGGCATATCCAAGAAACTTTCAGCTTAAATATGAATATGTTTAATAAAAAGCAGCTATTTTAAAATAGCTGCTTTTATTTATGATTTTATTTTTCCAACAGGAGCTACATAAATAGCAAATTCTTCTTCTCCATCTATTCCTAATAATTTATCTATTTTCTCTTGAGCATAAGCACCAATTGCACAAGTTCCGTAGTCAATAATCTCAGCAGATAAATAAAGGTTTTGGCAAACGTGTCCAGCATCTAAAGCAATTACTTTATGAGACAAAAAAGAATATCTCCATTCTGTTCTATAAGGAACTACTGCCCATATAAAAGTAACTGCAGAAGTTACAGTCATTCTTTGCTCTTGTGTGGCATCAAACATTTCATCATCAAAATCACCTTTTTTAACAGGTATTAATTTATGATTTAAAGCAGAATATCTATAAAT
>JBNJGY010000136.1:0-3171 GCA_051748045.1 Thermotogota bacterium | reverse complement strand
AAGAATCAGTTTTAAAGAATGGAACTCAAGCCATGATTAAAGCCAAGAAAAAAGGGAAAAATACATATTTTATTCAATGACTGCTAACAAGAGAGACCTTTTCAAGGTCTCTCTTGTTTTAGAATTAACACAATAATAACTTGCAATTAAACACTAAAAATCTCTTTTGATTAACAATTTTAGTATAGCCATTGTAAAATGATTACCTGCTAAAAATTTTTTGGAGGTTTGTATATGATTAAACGAGCATTAATAAGTACTTATGACAAAACTGGTGTTGTTGAGTTTGCGAAATACTTAGAAGAAAATAATGTAGAAATCATTTCTTCAGGTGGAACTGCAAAACTTTTATCAGAAAAGGGAATAAAAGTAACAAAGGTTTCAGATGTGACAAAATTTCCAGAAATTTTTAACGGAAGAGTAAAAACATTACACCCTAAAATACACGGTGGAATACTTGCAAGAGAGGGAAAAGACGAAGAAGAAATGAAAGCAAACGAAATAGAAAAGATCGATCTAGTTTTTGTTAATCTATACCCATTTTTTGAAAAAGTTAATGAGGGATTAGAATTTGAAAAACTAGTTGAATTTATAGACATTGGTGGACCAACAATGATAAGATCAGCTGCTAAAAATCTTAAAGACGTTGTCATACTTACGGATAATAAAGACATTGAACTATTAAAAGAGAAAAAGTTGGATATAGATTTTGAAACAAGAAAAAAATTAGCTTTAAAAGCTTTTAATCTAACATCTGCTTATGATGCTTCTATTTCAGAATATCTTGCGAAAGAAACGGGAACAGATTTCCCAGAATATCATACAGTTTCTTATAAAAAATATTCTGATCTTAGATATGGAGAAAATCCTCACCAAAAAGCAGCTTTCTACGTAAAAAACAATGGTAAATACTCATATAACGACTTTGAGCAATTACACGGAAAAGATTTATCTTACAATAATTTAAGAGATGCAGACATAGCCTGGAAAGTTGTTAATGAGTTTGAAGAAATTGCTTGTTGTGGACTGAAACATAACACACCTTGTGGAGTTGGAGTTGCTGAAACAGTTGAAGAAGCTTATCAAAAAGCTTATGATGGAGATTCTATTTCCATATTTGGGGGTATAGTTTCTTTTAACAGAACTGTGGATAAAGCAACAGCCTTAAAATTAAAAGAAATATTTCTTGAAATAGTTATAGCTCCAGATTTTGATGATGAAGCTTTAGAAGTGTTGAAGAAAAAGAAAAATTTGAGATTATTAAAAATGACAAAAAATAATTTCGATGATTTTGAATCCATAACAATAGATGGTGGAATATTAGTTCAAAATACCGATAAAGATTTTATAAATAAATTTGAAGTAGTAACTAAAAATAAAGATATATCTGAAGAAATGAAAAAAGAGTTGGGATTTGCCTATAAAATAGTGAAATATTCAAAATCAAATGCAATAACTGTAACTGCAGGTAAAAAATTACTTGGAGTTGGAAACGGAGAAGCGAACAGAATTTGGGCTGCTGAACAGGCTCTTGAAAGAGCAAAAGGTAAAGGTGTAGTTCTCGCATCTGACGCATTTTTTCCATTTGACGATGTAGTGAAACTCGCTGCTAAATACAATATAAAAGCAATAATTCAACCAGGTGGTTCTATCAGAGATGAAGACTCTATAAAAGCCTGTGATGAAAATGGGATTATTATGGTATTTACAGGCATGAGACATTTTAAACATTGAGGTGTGATGATATGAAAATTCTATTAATCGGTTCTGGAGCAAGAGAACACGCAATAGCTTATAAACTATCTTTATCTAAAAAAGTAGAAAAAATATTTGTGGCTCCTGGAAATGGAGGAACGCATTCAGAAAATAAATGTGAGGATGTTGATATTAAAACCAATGAAGAACTATTTGAGTTTGCGAAAAACAACTCTATAGATTTTACTTTTGTAGGGCCAGAACAACCTTTGGCAGAGGGGATTGTTGATTTGTTTGAAAGTAATGGGTTAAAAATAATCGGACCAGATAAACATTCCTCAAAGCTTGAAAGTAGTAAAACTTTTGCCAAAAAATTTATGAACAAATATAATGTTCAAACAGCTAAACACAAAGAGTTTAACAAAAACAACGATATAGATGAGATTATAAACAGTATTAATTATCCTGGAGTAATAAAAGCAGATGGGTTGGCAGCTGGAAAAGGTGTTTTTATATCTGAAAACAGAGGTGATGCGAAAGAAGTTTTAAAAGATTTATTTGAAGAAGAAATTTTTGGAAAAGCTTCAGAAAAAATAATAATAGAAGATTATATATCAGATTTTGAATGCTCAGTTTTCACCTTTTTTGATGGAGAAAACGCGAAAACATTTGCCTATTCCCAAGACCATAAAAAATTGTACGAGGGAGAAAAAGGACCAAACACAGGAGGTATGGGTTCTATAACTCCTCATCCGTTGATAACAGAAAAACAAAAAGAAAACATCATTGACAAAATAATAAATCCGACAATAGAAGGAATTAAAAAAGAAAAGATGAATTATAAGGGAGTAATATTTTTTGGAGTCAAATTTGAAAAAGATGAACCATATCTACTTGAATATAACGTTAGATTTGGAGATCCTGAAACACAAAGTTTAATGTATCTTTTAGAAACTGATCTTGTAGATATTTTTGAAAATATTTTAAACAAATCATTAGATAAAATAGATATAGAACTTGAAGACAAAATATCACAATGTGTAGTTGTTGCAGCCAAAGGATACCCAAAAAAATATAATAAAAATATAGAAATAAACATAGATAATTTTGAATCAAAAATATTCCACGCTGGAACAAAAATAGAAGAAAACAAATTATTATCTTGTGGAGGAAGGATTTTTTCTGTTGTTGAAAAGGCAGAGAATTTGTCAGAAACAAGAGAAAAAATATATTCACAACTTGAAAATCTAGATAATCAGAATTTATACTATAGAAAAGATATATAGAAATCAGAGATTTCAGATGGAGGTTGGATGTTGGAGGTTGGAAGTTAAAAACATTCTTGAAAATCTTTGTATATGTCATCCTGAGCGAACGAAGTGAGTCGTAAGGATCTCATCAGTAAATTTCACAAAGTGAAATTAAGCCTTTAAAAAACTTTCAATTTTCTTCGAAAATTTATAAGCAAGAACAATT
>JBNJGY010000135.1:0-3232 GCA_051748045.1 Thermotogota bacterium | reverse complement strand
TTTCTGTTGAAGGTTTATGGTTGAAAGTTGGAAGTAAAAAACATTGTTAAAAATAGCCATAGCTGTCATTTCGACTAAGATGCGTAGCATCGCATGGAGAAATCACATCAGTAAATTTCACAAAGTGAAATTAAGCTTTTAAAACATTCAATTTTCTACGAAAATTTATATTTTTTAGACCCTTCGACGATGCTCAGGGTGACATACGCAACAGTTTCTAATAAATGTTTTTATGGAATTAAAAGTAAATACTTATTATTTTCATTCATCTTCAATTTGCTTCGCAAATTTTTTTAACGCCTTTCGGCAGGCTCAGGTCTAAATGGGTATATATCTTTAATTATGTATTTTACAAAATTTTTTCTATTAATCCTTGCGTTGCATCTATAAATACTTTTTGATCATCTTTGAAATTATTCATAGCGTTGTTTACAGATGTTATTGCAGGTATGCCAAGTTCTCTTGCTATTATTGCACTGTGTGAAAGCATTCCTCCTGATTCTGATATTATAGCTCCAGCTTTATAAAAAATTGGGTTCCAAGATATATCAGAATATGGAATTACTATTATGTCACCTTTTTGAACTTTGTTGAAATCTCTGAGTCCTTTTATAATTGATATTTTGCCAGAATAATAACCGTTTGAGACAGGTGTTCCTTTTAGCGACGTATTACTTTCCTCAACAAAATGATTAGGAATATCTTCTCCTATTATAGTTCCTGGAAGATTTAATTTTTTTGCTGCTTGCATTTTTTGTTTTTCTTTATTTATTTTTTGTTGTGATATTTCTTGTTTTTTTATTTCAGTATAAGTTAAATAAAAAATATCTTCTTTTTTTTCTAATTTATTTTGTTGTTTGTATATTTCCGCCAGTCTTAAAAATAAAGGTCTAAATATTTGATAAAGGTTTGTGTATAAAAAACTGATCTGCTCTTTTAATCTATGGATTTCTTTAGATTTTTTTAATTTTTTTTCTAATTTTTTATCTTCAGGTATTTGAATTTTTTTATTTTCTGATTTGTGATGATTTTTTATCATTTTTATAATGTTTTCTCTGTCTTCTTTCCATTGTGGAAGTGAAAAATCATTGCCACTATCTGAAAGTAAACCAAATTTTTTTAAAAAATCGTCTATTTTTTCTTGAAATTTTTCAGTATCTCCATTTTTGTCATAGTATTTCTTTAGGGAGTTTAAGTTTGTAGAAGGATCTATTTCTTTGATTTCTAGTTGATTAGATATTTCTTTTAATATTTCCAAAGAATAATTGTTTTTTTCTATATATTTTTTAAGTCCTATATTTCTAAAGCTGTTAGCAAGTGGTGTGACTATGTTGTAATAAGCTACTTTTTCACTGTCTTTTATTAAAGAGTCAATATGTTTTATAGTTTCATTTTCTGTTAATTCTGAAAAATCTATATTTTTGTATGCTTCTAGTTTTTCTAAGTATTTATTATAAAATTTATTGGCTTTTGTATTAAACCTAACATTTTTAATAATAAAAACAAGCATTTTAGGGAGATATTTCATAGTTTTTATAGATGGTTTGAACATGTTTTTTGGGGGTTTTGGGTATATACCCATTAAAAGTTCTAAAAGATCTCTTGGCATTCCTAATTTTTTGAATATATCTCCTATAACTCCCATATTAAAATAAGCTCTGTAATGAATTGATTTGGCTAATTGGTTGATATCTATGGAATCTTTTTTTATTAAATTTTCAAAAAGTTTTTTCCAGGCATTGTTCACAACAGGAATGTTTATACTCCATATAAGAGGTTTTATTAAACCTGGTAGAAATCCCTTTGAAATGTTATTTGAATATATATTTATATTTTTAATTGTTGTTATTGGTCTAAGTTGCAAAAAATAGATTTTGTTTCTGTATATTGTCCATTCAGCATCTATTTCAGATTTATATTCTTTTTTTATTTCCAGTATTTTGTCTTTAATATATTTTAATTTACTTTCATCTATCATTGGATTTTCAGGCTTTTCTATCCACATATCCCAATTGTATTTCCATCTTTCAGGGGTGATCCCTTTGTCTACAAGCATTTCTCCATAACCTTTTACATATTCAATTATCGTTTCATTTAAATAATTTACAGGGTTTTTGGTGAAAATAACACCTGAATATTCTGACTGTATTTGTTCTTGTATTAATATTGATACTTTTAAACTTTTTTTGGAAAATTTTTCAACATATTTTTCATTTTTATTATCTATTATTTCCTCATATATATTTTTAATAGCTTTAAATATTTCTTCTTTGTTTTTTAGGTTCAGAAAGGTTTTGAACTGTCCAGCAAAAGAATATTCTTCTAAATCTTCAGTGTTTATAGAAGACCTAACTACATAGAATTTTTTCTTTGGTAAATTTACCAAATCTTCTTTTAATTGTTTTGATATATATTTTTTATCTTTTATATATTTCTCTTGGGTTTTATAATCTAAATAAAAGCTATTTGGTATTTCTAAATTGTTTTTTAGAAAAAAGATATTGTTGTATATCTTTTTACCTATATATTTTTTATCTTTTTTTATATTTGAAGTAGTCAATTTTTTTATATGATTCATTTTTCGCCACCTACTCTTTTGTTATTTTATAATGTATGAAATCGTTTCTTTCTTTTTTTGCGGTTAATAAGTATAAAATAAAAATTATTATAGAAAAATAGAATGAATTCATGTCTGAAAAAATTAAAAAAAGTATTGGGATTAAAAAGGTTGGTAAGATGGATGATAACATTGCCTTTTTTGTTGTGAGAATTATTATAGTCCATGTAACAAAAAGAATTAATGTTGGAACTGGATCTATAAAAAACATTATAAGTCCGCCAGCTGTTCGGCCTTTTCCGCCTTTAAATTTTACTGTTATGGGAAACATTATTCCCAATAGAACTGCTATAAATGATGAATATAATAATATTTCTTCTGCACCGTATATTAAAACAAAATATAAAGGAAATAAAACTTTCATCGCTTCTACTATAACTGTTAATAAACCAGCCATTACTCCTCCGGTTTGAAAAGCGTTTGCTACACCGACATTTTTTGTTCCTGATTGAGATAATTTTATCCCTTTTGTCCAGTAAACATATATTTCTGCGAATGGAAAAGAACCTATTAAATAACTTAATGGTATTAATAAAAACATTTTTATCCCCTTTTTCTGGTATAATTATTTTTGAATGTTATAATTTATATTGCTTTATTAAAATTTTACCATAA
>JBNJGY010000134.1:0-3237 GCA_051748045.1 Thermotogota bacterium | reverse complement strand
CAATTTGCTATGCAAATTTACTGAAGAGATGTCTCGACAAGCTCGACATGACATAGTAGAATTTTTGCTTTTTGGCAAATTAGCGTATTGGTTTTTGATTTTGCAAAATTGCTAATCTGCTAAACTGCAGCTTTTTCTCTTCCAACCTCCAACATCCAACAGAAATCTCTGATTTTTACTTAATAACCTATTGAAAATTATCAAAAATAAGTGTATTATAATAGTGAGTGAACACTCACTTACTTTTTATTTTGAGGTGATAAAATGAAAAAAAGCGATTTAACAAAACAAAAAATAATAGATTGTACTATTAATTTAATTTACGAAAATGGGTTTGATAACACCACGACTAAATCAATTGCTAAATGTTCTGGAGTATCAGAAGCAACTATATTTAAATATTATAAATCAAAAAAAGATTTACTCAAATCAATATTAAAAGCAGTGATAAAAAAATTCAAAAAATATTCAACTGAAGAAGTTTTACCTACTTTGATAAACAAACATAAAGATGAAAGCATTGAAAAACTTTTAAAAGAAGTTTTGAAAGAAAGAAGTATTTTTATAGCTAAAAACTTTCCCCTTATAAAAATAATACTTCAAGAAATGCTTATAAACGAAGAAATAAAAACTTTTTTCCTAGACAATATATGGAAGGAAATGGAAAAATTTAGTAATTTTATTTTTGATTTAGGTAAAAAAACTGGAGAATTTAAAAACGTAGACAACAATATAATTCGAAAACTAACTTTTGGTGTTTTGATATACACCGTTATAGAAAAATCTACTTTAGAAAAAAATGTAAAGCCTGAAACAATAGAAATAGAAATGGAAAAAATAATTGAAACGGTAATGAAAGGATTAAGGAGTGATAAAAATGAATAAATACGTTGAATTCGTGAATAAAAACAGACTAGTTTTGACAATTATTTTTATAATAACTATTATTTTAGCTTTATTAGGTATTAGGCAAATAGAAGTAGGAAATGATTTCAATGTTTTCAAAGTTGAAGGTTCTAGATACGAAGAAACTATGGAAGAAATGGAAAAGTATTTTTCAACTACAGAGCAAATTTCTTTTATGGTTGAATTTGAAACAGAATCATTAAATATGGATATTTTCAATCAAATGGCTGAAATACAAAATAAAATAGAAAATGTTGAAAAAATTAATGCTTTAAATGGACCAGCACCAGAAAAAATTCCAATAGGTGGAACATTAAAAAATATTTCCGATTTAACTGAAGAAAACATTCCCCAAATAAAAGAATATTACAAAACTCTTTCTGCTATGTCTCCTTTAGTACAAAAAGAAGAAAAACTTTATGGAATATACAATATATTTCCTGGAGAAAACTTTGGGTTAGAAGAAATAAACAAAATTGAAGATTTTCTAATAAAAAATAATTATAAATATTACGCAACAGGAGATTTATACATGCAGCAAAAAATAGGTGATTATGTCAAAATGATCCTATCCTTTCTACCGCCCGCTGCATTCTTCTTGATATTTTTAGTTTTTAGAATAAAAATGGGAAATATTAAAGCTACAATACTCGCTGTTTTACCAGCTGGAATAGGAGCCATCTGGACACTTGGTTTAATAGGATGGTTTGGTGGAGAAGTTTCAATCATCACAGTTCTAGCTCCCATATTTACAATTGTAATAGGTAGTGCAGATGGACTTCACTTTATATCTCATATTCAAGAAGCAAAAAGTGAAGGTCATGATAAATTATCTGCTATTACTCACACATTAAAAATGGTTGGCATACCAATGATAGTAACAACTATTACATCTATAGCGGGATTCATGTCATTAATGTTCATGAATACCGAAGCTATTAACAACTTAGCTGTATTCGCATCAATTGGTATAGCTTTTGCAGGGATTGCCACATGGTATATTCTCCCACTGATATTAACTGGTAAGATAAAACTAAAAAGCCACAAAGAAAAAGAAAAGAGTCTTTCTACAGGAATTAAGAAATTATGGGGCAAAAAATCTATAATTATATTAATTGCGCTTATAATAATATCTTTTATTTTTATCCCAAATCTAAAAAACGAATTTAATCTTCTTATGGTTTACAGAGAATACACAGATATTTATAAAAGTTTTGATAAATTTATGGAAATAAACAGCGGAAGTGTCCCTGTTTTTGGACTTATAAAAACAGAAAACAATATACTCTCAAGTGAAAATGCAAATATAATTCTAGATTATCAAAAAGAGTTGGAAGAAAAAGACGCAGTTAGCAAAACCATGAGTGTTTATGATCTTTACTCAATACTAAATCAAAGATTATTTGATAAAGAAAAACCAGAATATCCTAATAATCAATTTCAAATTATGCTTATAAACAACATTTTAAACCAATCATCTACAAACCCTGTTAGCAATTTATTAGCTGATAAAGATAATGTTTCGAGAATGATTATCTTTCCAAATTCTTTGAGAAATGATGATTTAAAAACGATTCAACAAATTACAAATAAAATCCAAAGAGACAATGACATAAACATCGAAGTTACTGGTGTGCAATATCTAATGTATGATCTCAATCAAAGTATGATAAAAAACCAAACAGGAAGCTTAATAATAGCTTTTGGACTTATAATACTATTGCTATGGATTTCATTAAAGAAAATAATTCCAGCATTAGTTTCTTTAATACCAATTGCAGCAACAGTTATTATACTTTTTGGATTTTTGGCTATATCTGGAATATCTTTAAACCTTATAACAACGACTATATTCTCCATAACACTTGGGGTAGGTATAGATTATGCTGTACATTTCACTTCAGTATGGAAGAATTACAAAGAAAAAGGTTTTACATCTAATGAATCTGCAGACAAAGCATATAAATACACTTCTAGACCTATAATCGCAAATGCCTTTGGATTAGCAATTGGGTTATCTGCTATGTTGCTATCTCCATTACAAATTCATGTATATGTTTCTACATTGATGTGGGTATCAATGATAACAGCTGTGTTCTTGAGCCTTTCTGTTTTACCAACTATATTGAGAAAGTTGAAATAGAAGAACTATTTTGTTAGAGGATAATAGCAGATTTGCATTTTAGTAAGAACATATACCAAAACTCTAATTCGCCAAAAAATAAAAATGCCACAGCTGTTATTTCGACAAGCTCGACATGACAGCTGTAAAGGTTTTTAGCTCTTGTTTTTACTTCCAGCTTCCAACATCCATCATCCAACAGAAATCAT
>JBNJGY010000133.1:0-3275 GCA_051748045.1 Thermotogota bacterium | reverse complement strand
CTCAATCACCGTTGACATCGGCGTAAGCTTATATTTTACCCCACTGTTATGGATAAAATCGATCACCTTGCTTACGTATTGACTTTTGCTTTCGCCCACATCGGTGGGAAACATTGAAAACTCCAGTAAAACGCTGTCCATAGGCAGGCTCCTTTTTTTAAACTGGGTCAATTATAGCAAAACTCATTTTGTATCAAAAAAGTTAGGGACTGTAGGATTTTTAGTACTGATATAATTTATATTTGCCAAAGCACCCCTCCAAATAATTGTATACTCTAGTGGAAGAAGTGAGTGTAAATATTTATTGTCTTGGTTAAGCAAATACAGTTTTTTGCGAGCTTTTTTTATTGAAATAAAAAAGCTTCTCTTCGTTATTCATCTGTTTGTATAAACTCTTTAGAGTAAGTGAAGGCTGATTTATACTTAAAATCAAAGCTGGATCATGAATAATAATCTCTGAACCTTTTCTCTTTTTTTGAGCTGTATAACTTAAACTAAAATGACGAGGAGAAAATTCATTGTACAAATCATTAATTTCAGGAGTATCATCATAAGTCACGATCCATGGCTGTTTTATCTTTTTAATTTGCTTATACAGTTCATAATGGTCACTATGTATAAAAAAGTTCTCGTATAGTCCTTTTCCTTTATTGTAATATGGTGGGTCAATATTTATTAAACTCTTTTGATTTATACTTGGTAACACTTCATGCATAAAATCAAGTGCGTTTAGATTTGTTAAATAAATATTATCTCTTTTATTTGCAATTTTACAAATTTTATTAATAATATTTTTTTTATTAAACCTACAATCAAGCTTATAGTTACTTTCTTGACTTAATCCACCTATCACACCTCCTTTTAAAATCCCTGAACGATTAGTTCTATTTAAAAATAACGTTGCAAAACCTTTCTCCAACAATGCAGCATCATTTGCATTATATATATTTTTTTGTCTATGCCACTCTTCTATTGTAATAGGTGTATCTTCTATCAGCTTACACAATTGATCTGTTTCCTTTAAAACACTATACCAAAACGAAAAGATTGCACTATCTAAGTCGTTGATAAAAACTTTTTTCACATAGCCTTCAAGAAGTAAATACCATGCTATTCCTGCACCACCAGCAAAAGGTTCTACATAGGTACCTCCCTGCAAGTTATTAAGTCTTAGTATTTCTAATATATAAGGAGTTAATTTTGTTTTCCCGCCTGGATATCTAAGTGGTGAGTAAAACATTACTTTTCCTTAATATCTAAAATTGTTTTTAGTAGAGGAAACAGAAAATCCCAAAACCTATTTAGAAAACTTTTTTCTATATGATGTACAGATGATCCATGTACATAATTATTTAGTGTATCTAAGCTAAATTCATTCTTGCGATTTAAAAGCTGATCGATAACTTTTTCAGTCCCTACTGGTAAGGAAAACTTATTATGTTTTAAATAACTTATCCTTTTCTTTAATTGAATCATTTCTAATGATTTATTGTTTTCCAAAATCCCTGATTCCTGTCCTTCAGATTTAATAAATTCTGAAACAGCAATATCTACAAAAACTCTCATAATTATAGCAATACTCATATTGTATCTCCCTAATGGAAGCTTTTCCAATTCACTAAACAAAGCATTCAGCTTATAATTTGTTGTTTGTAATACATACATATTATCTATTATCAATCTATTTCTATCAGGATTATTTTGTAAGTTTGTATTATTTGTTGTTTGGTTATTACTATCCTTTTTGTCACCATTTTTCACTTCTTGCTCAGTATGTCCATCCTTTTCACCACTTATACTTCTATCAAGGTCAATATCAATATCCTTACTTTTGTCAAATGACACTTCAGGCATATGTCCCATAATCTGGTCAAATGAATCTGAAATAGTTCTTGTATTTATTCGGATACCGACATCAGGTTCATTTCTATGAATAACAAGTTTCAACCAGTGTGCATAAGCTTTTAAGAAGCTTCTTTTATTTGATATGATTTCATACCCATCTTCTTTATATACTAATCCCCATTTCTCTTTAATTTCTGCATTAAAAAACCATCGTTCAAAAATTGTTATAGGAATTCTGTGTGAAGTCACTTTTTTCTTTTCATCTTCAGTAAAATCACCAAACTCCAATGCTTTAATGGCAAGGTCCCGTATATGTAAAATTCTTAATGTTGTTTCCAGGGATGATTTTGTTCGCTTCGTTATCTCCATTATTTTTGAAACATCTCTACCATATTTATCATATAATCGTTCTATCCATCTTTGTTGCTGTAACCTAGACCACGGCCTTGTTAAACTTTCCATTGAGTGTCTTTGATTAATATACCATTCTGTTTCATCAAATGACGGTGCTATACACACTTTTATCTTTTCTATTTCATCTCGATTAACATATTTTGCTTTTTTTCGTACAAATGCACGTATATGCTTGGGTGCTTTTTCTGGATTTCTCAATATCTTTAGTGCTAAAACCCGTCGATTCCCCTCTGCTACGTAATATTTATTATTCTCTCCTTGCCAAACAACAATGGGGTCTGCAGGAATAAAACCATCTTCTGATATAGAATCAACCAATTTAAAAAAAGACTCTTTCTCTGAATTATCGCTTATTAAATCATTTATATATTCAGAAATTCTTAAAGGTTTTTCTTCAAAATCTAACCTTGGATTTTCATTCCATAGCCTCAAATTATCTGTTGATCGCAAAAATTTTTTTTCTAACCATTCATACTTTTTCGTCTGCACCTCTATAAACTCCACTCGTAATAAATATTTTTATTTAAATTTATGAATTAATATATCATATTTTTGTTTTTTATTAACTTATTATTAGTCCTAACAATAAGTAGCTTTCATTATAAAGGTTACATTTGAATACTACTAAATTAATATCACTAATTTAATTTTCAATACCGAAACATCTCCACAATCGTCTCTACTATTTTACGGACTTTTTGCTTATCAATACGTCCTTCTTGTTTGAGAAGCCTTAATTTGTCCACGGCCTTTATCTAATCTAATAAAACAAGACTGCTTATATTTAGCAATTCCTCAATGTTTTTTTGCCATTTTTTCTGGGCTGGACTTTAACAGGGGCAATCAAAAGGCCTTCGGCCGTGATTTCAAACTCTAACTCACCATTAATTTATGTTTTTGTGTCAATCCATATTTTACTGCGCGCTGACCACCATATTTCTGCCTGCTTCCTTAGCTTTGTACAATGCCCGGTCCACCCGTTCAAAAAACTGGATGCGCGTTTCATCAGGCAGCAG
>JBNJGY010000132.1:0-3312 GCA_051748045.1 Thermotogota bacterium | reverse complement strand
ATCCATATTTGGCACGATAATCCTGACAGTACCGTCTGTTTTTAAGGCTTTGAACCAATCTCTGAGTGCCCTGTCTGCTTCAAAATTTGTCAAATATTGAAGCAAATACCTTGAATAAACGTGATTCACTTCTATCATATGTTTTGAAAGTTTCCAGGCTTTACAGACGATATCTACATGTTCAAATTTTCGCACATCCGCATGTAGAAAGCCTTCTCTTATATCGGGACCGCAGCCTATATAGATATTTTTTTCTTTTTGCATTCTCTACCCTCTCATTGTAAAAAAATCACTTCATTTTCGCAGTGCTTCAAACTCTGTTTTATAACCTCTTTGTGTATATAAGGAGTGACTAATATCGTTGCGTCTTTATAACCGTTGAGCTGTTGTTCGTTGAGCACTTTGATTCCATCAACCGTATCTTCTTCCTGAAGCGATTTATCGATTATTCCAACCAGGTTTTCTTTGATGTGGGGATAAATCAATTTTCCCACGGAACCGTATCCGTAAAGGATATATTTTTTTTCTTTGTCCAACGCTTGCAGAAAATAAAACAGTGCGATCAAGTTATTATAACTTGATCTTTGGGATAACTTTTTATCTAAATCTATACCCATAAACACTTTATAACCATAAAAAAGACTATACCGAAGTCGCAAATAATTATCATAGATAAAAAGTTCTTTCTCTTTAACGGTTGCAACATCAAAAATTTTTGCCCAAAACGACAATCGAAACATAGATTTATATATTCGGCTGTATTTTTTTTCTATTACAGGTTTATAAAAATATCGTATTTCTTTTCCAAAATACAAACTTTCCGATAGAACTGATGAAGATATGCCGGCAACCATCTTAATTTCAGGCTGCGCCAGAAGGTAATAACTGTTCTCATTTTGTAAATATTCAATATTGTTAATCTTTTGTAACTTTTGATGAAAAGCTTGAAATTCATCATTTTTCATCAAGGGGTGTTTTAAAAAGTAAAGTACATTATATTGGTCAGCTAAATCTTTTATTTCACTTTCAAAGTCTAAAAGATCAAGATATCTTTTATTCTTTAAAACAGACTTGTCTTCCAACACTTGTCCTACAAGCAGTGCTGAATTATTCTCAAGTGCCGTATTCTTTGTTTCAAATTCATTAAAATAATTTTTAATTCGGTTTGCTTCTTTAAACAGTTTTTGCTCATCAAAAGCATGCTTATTTAAAATATTCTGGATTTTTTCATTATTTGAATAGAACTCAAACATTATATCTTTATAAAAACGTATCGGTGAAAGCCACATATCTATATATGTAACATCCAATCTTTCAAATATTTCTCTTGTTTGCGGTAACAATTCATAACCAAATACAATATCATAATTGCCAATATGCTCTCTGATATATTGTATAGCCTCATCATTTAAATCATTTACACTGATAGGGTCAAAAACATTTTTTGTTTCTGGATGTCCGATACTTCTTTTCAATTTTCTTCTTGAAAAATCCCCGTTATCTTTTACAACCACAACCCCAAGTTTGTGAAAAATGGGAATCAAAAAAGAAAATTTTTCTAAATGTTTATCCCACCCTCTATCTATTCTTGTTGAAAGAAAATCATATGTTAAAAACAACTGCATTAAAACCCTTGTAAATTTTTTATCTCTGTACAAAGTGTAGTATTTTTTTTTCTCTTGATAAAAAAAAGATTTTTCATTTTTTCATTTTGGTTCTGATAATTTTTCACCCCTAAATTATTTTCAATCGCTTGTTTCAACTCACTATAAGTTTTCACTTTTTCACCAGGGGTATATGCTTCAAAGTCAATCATAAATCTCCCATGATCTTTTTCGTAAGTTTCTAAATCATAAACAAAAAATATTATCGGTTTATCTAAAAACAGATAATCAAAAAACACTGAAGAGTAATCGGTAATTAACATTTTTGATAAAGGCAAAATCGGGTAAATATCTTTTCCGTCTGGATAAAAACAAATGTTTTTAAACTTTTCTACCTCTCCATGGGGCTTTTCTCTCATTTTTTGCATAACAAAAGGATGTAGTTTTATGATAAAAAAGAGATTGTTTTCTTTGGCAAATAATTCCAAATCATCATAATCAACTGGAATTTGCACATTGCTGTTTCGATATGTAGGCATATAAATGACAACATCTAAATTTGTTTTTTGACAAAAATTATACACTTTTTCATCTACTAATACTAATCTTTTCGGATTAACAGGTTTTTCAAAAAGAACTTCATTTCGAGGATAGTTAAACTCGACAATTTTTTTGGCACGGAACACTTTTGAGAAAGCAAACTTTGTTACAAAAGGCGAAGTTGAAAGAACGATATCATACCAGATCTCTTTATAATTAGCAAAACGACCGATAGCCTTCAGCGGTATACCATGCCATAATTGAATTTTTTTTGAATGAATGAGTGATTTCTTAATATACTTAGATGTAGGCGTATGATCTAAAATCTTTACTTGTGAAATGATACTAAAAAAAACAAATTTCCATGAAGGGAAAAGCACAACGTTAAAACCGAAACTTTTAAAGAGTTTATAATGTTCCATATTGTCCGTTGCCAGCAAGAGCTTATAATATTTATCTTTCTCACAGGATACATAAAAATCTTTTATATTATTATCAATAAAATCTGCGGATATACACATAAAAAGATTTTTTTGCACGATGAATCTTTTTATACGACGATTACAGAACTCTATAACTCTCATTTGTAAATTTTGATAATATCTTTTTATCAAGGCATTCCTGTATCCGGCACAAAATCGATTGTATTCCAAATACACCAACTCTACGCGTTGAGTCTGTTTTTTGACAGTTTTATATATCTCAATTCCGTGGTTTGGCGAATAAACTAAAACCTTATCATACTTTAACGAAGACAAACTTTCATATGTAGATGTTTTTTCATTTTTCTTTTCCTTGTCCGCATAACCGATAAACTCTATTTCGTAGTTTTTTTCCAAATACTGTTTTAAAGCCCTCGTATTGGGTGAGTAGGGAGCAATAACAATTCTGCTTTTTTTAGGAACTTTCAAACTACTCACAAATTTCCTTACATATCCTGGTTGTACTTTTGCAATCGATATGATCATTTAACTTTTCATTTAACGCGTCATAGTTAAAACCCATATCATTTTGCAGTGCTTTAATTAGTTCGTTCTGCGTCTTCACCCTCTGTCCAATCGCAAATTGCTCATAATCATACACAAACCCGCCCATATTGCTCTCATAATCCCGCCTGTCATAATCAAAGAACACAATAGGCCGCTCAAGCAGCATAAAATCAAAACAG
>JBNJGY010000131.1:0-3352 GCA_051748045.1 Thermotogota bacterium | reverse complement strand
AATCCATTGAGAAAGTAGTTAAACTTAAAACAATGATAAACAAAAAAATTAAACCTTTCTTCATAATATTATACCCCCTACAAATTATAGTTTTCCTTCTTTTAAAACTTTATTGAATGTTTCTAGAGCAAATTCATGAGATTTTTGAATAGTTCTTTTGGTTAATATATAATATAGAAATACTGTTTGATATGCTGAAATTGCTTCTTCATAATAATTCCCTTGATTATATAAACTATATTCTACATCATCTAAAAATATTTTATCTTTCATAAAAATAATTTTATGATCACTAATTAAACTATTTGTCAACTTAAGATCTAGATTGTCAAAATTTGAAATAAAAAGATAATTACAAGTAAATTGTTCTTTTCCAGATAAACAGGAAGTGTCTACATCAACATAAGTATTTTTACCTTTTGAATAGAGAACATCTATTAAATTTTCAGCCCATTTTTCATATGAAAAGAAAATATTATCAACATTACATATATATTCTTCTATGTACAAAGGATTTAGATCAAGAAATTCATGATAATTAGTATAGTATTCTTTTTTTTCATCTATAATTCTTATTTTTCTGTTGTTTTTTTTACCACTTGGACTCCAAGTCAGAGGTATATTATTTGAATCATAAGTAGATAATATAAAATTTAAAAACTCATCTTCAGCAAGAAAAGAAAATGCAGTAGGGGTTAACTTGTATTTTTTTAAATAAAAAGATAATCTTCCACCCCGACCTCCAATTTCAGTTCTAATATCATAATAATCACCTTTTTTTTCATGTATATGTTCAAGAACTATTCCGTCTATAACAGCTATATCTGGAGAATGATCTTGTGAAAAAATAGATAGAGTTTTCTCTTTATATTCATACTTGATTCTCAATCTTTTTCACCTCTTGAAAAAGATTCTTTAATTTGTTTCACAGCATCAAAAGAGGAATTAATAGAAGATTTATTTTCTTTTACTATTTCTTCATATAATTCGCCTCTATAAATTTTTATTTCTTTTGGGGCATTAAAACCTAATTTGATATGCCCCATTTGGTCTTCTAATAATTTAATTTTTACTGTTTTATTGTCCAGTTTAATAATGATATCTTCACCGATTTTTCTAGAAAGTATAAGCACTTCAATCGCCTTCTTTGTTTTTTAGAATATTCTCATTTCTTTTCATCTCATCTTTTATATAATGTCTTGTAGAATACTCTTCAGTATCTGACATAAATTGAATGCCTTTGTTATTAATAGTTGAAATTATTATTGGAGCAACTAAATTAGCAGTTATTTTATCTTGATCTTCAGGAATTGATAGTATAGACAATGTAATTGCTTGATCACTTTGTTCGATTTGTAAATATTCAACAATATCAGAAGGAACATCTATATGATAATCATACCTTATCATTTCTGGGTGTATTACTGGGAATGCTACACCAGTATCTTCCAAAGACACCAACCACATTATAGGTTTTGTCTCTTCAGGGGTTACTAAAGTATATTTTGTTAAATCATCAAAACCTGGTAATCCAAATTCAAATTTCAGAATTTTATCATTATCTATTTCTATCTCTCCGAGTTTTGTTTTGTATTTAGCCATAAAATTACCTCCTTGATAAATTAAAAGGGAGGATACTATCCTCCCTTCAATTATATCAGATTATTTATTTTTATAAAAAGTCTACCAAAGTTGGTGGGATTATTTTTGCTGTTGTTTTTAAAGCGCTTTGCATTACAACTTGTTGCATAGATAAATCAGTTAATACTTTAGCTAAATCAGCGTCAGATTCTTTTGATAAAAATTCAGTATTGAACTGCTCAAAATCTTCCATTCTATTTTCAGAAAGTTCAAGTAATCTATCATTTCCTCCAACAGTTGCAAGACCTTTCAAAGCAGATCTTTCTATATCTTCAATAGCTCCCATTTCTCTATCTATTGATTCGTTATTACCACTTGCAATAGCATTTTTCATTCTATCTAAATGTTTGAAGACAGAAGTTCCTGATTTGGTAGTGAATGTATCATATACAGTTAATCCATATTCAACTTTATAACCACCAACAGAAACTTTTTTCTTAATATTAGCATTTGGAGATGTTTGAATTTCTCCATTTTCATCAACAGGAGCTTTGTCAGACTCAGCTCCTCCAAAAATATATTTACCACTAACTTGTGAGTTTGCTAAAGATTTCATATGATCGTTTATTTTATCTATTTCCGTTACAATTGCTTGTCTATCTTCATCACTTAAACTGTCATTTGCTCCTCTTACAGACAATTCCTTTACCCTTTGATAGATAGAACTCATTTCTTGCAAAGAAGAGTCATACATATCAGTAAAACTTCTTGCAAGTGATATATTTGATTTATATCTTTGAACTTCACGTATTCTAGAATCCAAATCTGAAACCCTTGCTGCAACAGTAGCATTATCAGATGGGTATTTAACTTTTTTACCAGTAGTTAATTGTTCATTTAATTCTCCGTATCTTCTCAATACATTTTGGATATCATTTAAAGCTTGAGTGTTCATCATATTACCTGTAACTCTCATAAAAATCACCTCTTATTATCTACCTACAATTCCTAAATTATTAACAACCTTGTTTAACATTTCATCAACTGCTGTTACAACTCTTGCTGAAGCATTAAAGGCTTGCTGGTACTTAATCATATTGGACATTTCTTCATCTATAGAAACACCTTTTACTCTTTCTCTCTCAACGTCAATTTGATCGTTGAGTGCTTTTGAATTAAGGTGCATTTTATTAGCTGTTTCTCCTCTTATACCCATTTCTGCAATTAGGTTTGATAAAAAGCCATTAAAGCCATCTTTCCCATCGTTTAAGAGTGGAGTATCTTTAATATTAGCTAATTCGTCCCAAACAGATGGATTATTCGGTCCAGAAAATTCAAACTCACCTGATGAATAATTAAAATCACCTAAATCTATTGCAATATTAGATGGATTATTTTTAATTCCTTCTACAACATCTAATTTATTAACTATACCAATTTCAGAATCAAGTTTTAAAATATCAGCATTTTTCAAAGTTGAATTGATATCATCAATTTTCATGTCACTTGAAATCAAAGTCATCTGAGTGTTTTCTGGTGTAGTAGTGTCATTTGTCAATCCTAAAGAATTAAAGAACCCAACAGAACCTTTTATAGTAGAATTTCTCAAATCCATGTCTATACTTTGGCTACCTTTTAAAACAAATCTACCGTTTGGAGTTAAAAAAGCGGAAACTCCAGTATTTGATGAATTTATTTTATCCACAACATCGTTTATGGTATCAGTATTTAAATCTATGTCTATATCAATTCCGTTTATTTCTAATTGAGG
>JBNJGY010000130.1:0-3437 GCA_051748045.1 Thermotogota bacterium | reverse complement strand
TTTTCACAAATTCTGATATAATAAAAGCAAGGCGGTGTTTATTTAATTGAATAATAAAGAAAACCAGACAAATTTTAGTAATAAAAAATATAATTTAATAATCATAATAATAATTGCTATAACTTTAATAGCAAATTATTATAGTTATTACCTTTTGAGCCAAAAATCAAAAGAAAAAAATCAAGAATCTTATCTAACCCACCAAAAACTACAAACAACAACAATAATAAAAAGCATGGATAGGACACTTGAAGATTTAAAAAATCATTTGGAATCTTTAAAAAAACTTCATGGAAGAATATTTACTGAAAAAGATAAAAATATTTACAGTGAAATCTTCACATCACTACTTCAAAGCCATACTGAGTTAATTTCTTTAGAATATTATACTTCTGAGATGGATTTATTATATGACTACAAAAAAGAAAATTCAGACACGGAGAATATAAAATATGTAAACCAAGAGTGGATAAACAGCTACTTACCAATAATGGAAAAAAATCATAGGGACTCATATATACCTATGATACACAGTGATAAAAATGGTCAATATATGGGGATAATACTTCCTTTTAAAACAGAAGAAAAATTACAATCATTTATTCTGGTAACTTCAGACTTAAACTCTTTAGTCAGAGAATTTGTTGAATTAGTTGATATCCCAGAAAGCAGTGAAATATTCGTTGTTGACAGATATGGTTCTACCATTTACAGTAACGATCCTTCAGATTATGGAAAAACAATATTTGAAATAAAAAGAAAACTAAGTGGACTTCTAGAAATATACAACCAATTTATCTCCACAAAAGAAGGCCATGATGAATACAAAATAGACAAAGACGGAGAAGAAATTGATTATTTAATAGCCTGGGATTCTTTTACAATTGATTCCAGAAAATTGATACTTACTATAAGCACCCCAAAAGAATACATAAACCAAAGATTAAAAGTTGTATCAGAAGATATAATATTAGTCAATATAATAGTAACCTTATTAATCTTATTATTTATTTATCTATTTTATAGATTGAAAAACAGAAACCTTATACAGTTAAAAAATTATTTTGAAAATATAGCAAATCAGAAATCAGAAGAATATTATGAGTCTCAAAAACAACTGACAGAAAAAAATCTAAGCTTACAAGAAGCTTATGAAAAATTAGAAAATACAAACACAAAACTACTTGACAAAAAATGGGCACTTGAACAATCATTCACTAAAAATCAAGTATTAACTACAAGACTAGAAAACATTATAAAACTAATATCTAGTATAGACATAACAGCGACAAAATCACTCGAACAATTCTTGGCTGATTTATTCGATACAGCATTAAAAGTTATTCCAGAGGCAGATTATGGAAGTGTCTTTATATACAAAAAAGACGAAATATTATATCTAAAAACAAAAGGTCACGATATTAATTTTTTAAATAGAACAAGAATTCCTTCGGAGGCTTTTACTCAATTTGAAAGAACACAATCGGTAATAGTTGAGCACATAGAAAAAGTTGATCTTCCAGGAATGACAGAAGATCAAATAGAAAGATTTAGAAAAGGTTCAAAACCTATGAAACAGTCTATAACTTTCAATCTAACATTAGATGATAAAAAAGTAGCTGGAATATCTCTAGATATAGCAGAAGACAGCGACAAATCATTTGATGAAAACACAAAGCAAATAATGGAAGCTTTCAGAAAAATATCAAATATATTTTTAAAAATACAAAATTATCAGATGGAATTAACTAGAAAAGCAACATATGACAGTCTAACAAATACTTATAACAGAAGAGTAATATTAGAAATACTAGGACAAAACATAAATATAGCAAAAAGAGAAAAATCACCACTTTCAGTTTGTTTTATAGACGTAGACAAATTAAAATATATAAACGACCATCTAGGGCACAAAATCGGAGACAAATTACTATTAAACGTTACAAAAATAATAAAAAACAACATTAGAGAAATAGACAACATAGCAAGAATAGGTGGAGATGAATTCTTAATAGTTTTTCCAAAATGTGATAAACAAAACGCAGAAGAAATTTGGCAAAGAATACTTAATGACTTTGAAAAATTCAACCAAGAAAATGATGTATATTCAATAGAAGTAAGCCACGGAATAGCTGAATACAATGAAGAACATATAAAAAACGTAGATGAGCTTATAACAGAAGCAGACGAAAAAATGTATGAAGAAAAAAACGAAAAACGGAGGAAAGAAAATGATAAATCATGATTCAATAAAAAGATTAAAAGATTTAGAATTCAAAGGCTTCCAAATGCCCGATTATGAAAAATACAACTTTGCCAATATACCAAATACAATAAAAGACATATTTGAAATGGAACCAGAAAAAACATTACCAAAAAAATCATATGACATAAGCAAAAACCCAGATAAAGTAGTTTTTTTCTTTGTTGACGCACTTGGTTGGAACTACATAGAAGAAATACTCGAAAAAAGTGATTTTTTAAGAAAAATGGAAAAAAACGGGATAATATCAAAAATAACATCCCAGTTTCCATCTACAACCTCAGCACACGTAACTACAATACACACAAATATACCAGTTTATGAAAATGGAGTTTATGAATGGTTCTATTACGAACCGATAGTAGACGAAGTTATATCACCTTTAATAAACAAAAAAGTCAGAACAAATGAAGACCTATACAAAATAGGATTCGATTCAGAACTCTTATACCCAATAAACAATTTTTATACAAGACTAAAGTTAAATGGAATAAAAACACATGTCCATCAACCAGACAAATTCAAAAATAGCGACTACAATACAAATATAGCAAGAGGATCACAAATACATGGATACAATACTTTAGTAGAAGGTCTTGTTAAAATAAAAAATATAATAAATGAAAAAAACGAAAAACAATACCATTATTTCTACCATTCTGCAATAGACACATCAGCCCATATACACGGGCCACATGCAGAACAAACAAAAGATGAAATAGAACTATTTTTCTATGCTTTCGAACATTTTTTCTATAACAAAATAAAAAACAAAGAAAACGTACAAATAATAATCTCTGCAGACCATGGACAAACAGATATAGACAAAAAAACAACATACTATATAAACAAAAACATAGAAAACATAGAACAATACCTTCAAAAAAACAAAA
The DNA here is from genome assembly GCA_051748045.1 of Thermotogota bacterium. Classification (GTDB taxonomy): domain Bacteria; phylum Thermotogota; class Thermotogae; order Petrotogales; family Petrotogaceae; genus Geotoga. The sequence continues at coordinate 281 of JBNJGY010000130.1, read as the reverse complement.
AAGGTAACCCAATAATTCCTTCTGGAGCAGAAAGAGACTTTTTTATTCACGCCCTACCAAAAAAACAAGAAGAGCTATACCAAATATTAAAAGAAAATCTAAAAAATACAGCAGAAGTATTTAAAATAGAAGACATGATAAATAAAGGGCTTTTTGGAACTCCTGGAGAAAAATTTCTAAACAAAATGGGAAATATTCTTATACTACCACATGAAAACCAAACAGTTTGGTGGTATGAAAAAGATATTTTCGAAGTAAAGCTTAAAGGACAACATGGGGGA
>JBNJGY010000129.1:0-3445 GCA_051748045.1 Thermotogota bacterium | reverse complement strand
CCGGCAGATAGATATCAGTATCACAGACGCAGAAACGACCGATGACGCTACAGACCTGTTTGAAAAGCTTGATGACGCGCTGGTGCGCGCGGCTAAAAAAAGCGGTGGCTGCAATATCGAGATAGAGATATAGGTTTTTGCTATACTGTTCTTATGGCAAAAATATTTATTATCCTTGGTATCGTCTTTATTCTCATAGGCATTCTATGGCATTTTGCGCCGTGGCTGTTAAACTGGTTTGGCAAACTGCCCGGCGATATCCGTTACGAAGGTGAGAACACGACCTTTTTCATGCCTGTTGTTTCAATGCTCATTATCTCGGTAGTGTTGAGCTTTTTGCTGCACCTGTTTGGCAGGTAAAGCGAGTGCGTGTTGAGAGTTTGGGGAAATTGGGAAATTCATCTTTAAACAAAAGGGGGGCGTACCCTTAAGCGAATCTAGGTCTATGATTTAATCTATCTTGATTGTCTATAACCATTTTATAAGTTACATCTATAAAGCTAGTCTTTTTAGGGATATATTGCTTTCTGCCTTTTTTTTTAATCTGTTGTTAAACCGTGATCTTTTGATAAAAAATCTCTTCAGTATTATATGAGAATTTTCTACTTTTAAAAAGTTTTTAGAAGGAGTGCCACCCTACATTAAGTTTAAATATTTTTCTGATAAAATTGATGTACATTTATTGCTTTGTTGTTATAAAAGTGAGAGAATAAATGTACTTTTTTATGTTAATAATATAATTATGGGTAGAAAACTTAACTAAAGGGAAAATATGGAAGTTGTAGAACTTAACCAGTTCCAAGAAACTCTTAAAGACCTTATCATGTATAAAAACTTGGTACCCATCATTGGAGCAGGATTTACAAAAGGGGAAAAAACAGGTGAAGAAAATTTTGTACCAGATGCAGATGATTTCAAGAACATAATGATTAATTGCATAATTCGAGGGTCTAATTATTCTAGTTTAAAACCTGAGTTAAAGGAAAAAACGTTCAATGAGGTTTCAAACTATTTTTTTAATGATTCTGTTGTTTCCGAACAAGATAGAAAAGAAATATTACTACTTTGGTTTCATGACGTAAAATTATTAAAACATAAAAAAGAATTTTTATCCTCCATGCTGTGGCCGTATATTTACACATTTAATATTGATGACGCTATTGAAAATAATTCAAATTTTAGAACTATTCTTCCATATAAGGAAATTGATGAAAACGTGAGAAATAAAGGGTGTGTTTATAAAGTACACGGTGATATTTGGTATGAAGTATCATACAAAGAAGAAAGTAATCTTATTTTTTCTGAACCACAATATGTAGAAAGTTTATCTAAAAATAAATCAATGCTTACTCTTTTACAAACTGACTACATGGAAAATAATTTAATATTTATCGGGTGTAGTCTTAAAAATGAGATTGATTTAATGCATGCAATGTCAACCGGCAAAACAAAATACAATGAAGGTGCTAAAAGAATTTTAGTAACGAGTACCAGACCAACTAATAAACTAGAGGAATTAGATTATGAAAAGTATGGAATTAATACTATTTTAATGGTAGATAATTATGATGATTTTTATCAATGTGTTTCAGATATAAAATATTCAATAAAAGATAAAATAAAAAAGTTAACTCTTTTGGATGGTTTTAAAATAAATGAATTAACTGAAAGAGACTACAATAGAGACAATCTTTTACGCTACTTCCTTACTCCAGAAGATGGTTTTTTTAAACATGATTCTTTCACTAAGCCGGATTTCATAATAAATAGGGAGCTATCTAACTCTATAATTAAATCAATTATTGACAACCCGATTACAATTATAAAAGGAAAAAGGTTTTCCGGAAAAAGTACTCTCGTTCTAAACCTATTTGAAAGAAATAAACAAAAAGAATTTTATTATATTCCTTCAAGTATAAAACTTGATTATAACGTTATTTATGAGCTTGACAAAATGACAAATTCAATAATATATTTTGACTCTAATGTTTTAGATCAAGAACTTGCTTTTCAACTAAAAAAGAGAAGTGATGAGTTTGCTAACAATAACAATTCAATTGTAATAGCTTGTAATAACTTAGAGCATGACGTTTCAAATACCTTTTCTTTTTTGCCGTATAATAAATACTTTTTTGAATTAAACAACAGTTTTTCCGATAAAGAAGCAAAAGAGTTCAATGATAATATTTCACCCAAAGGGATAATAAAATATAATTCTAATTCATCACTTTTAGATTTTTGTTATATGCTAAAAGAAACATATCCAAGTTACACAAGCAATTTATTTGATATTGATAATATTACATTACAAGAAGCCCAACTTCTTATTATACTGACTGTATTTGATAAAGTATACATGCCTGTATGTATTGCTCTCAATATAAGTGGAAAAACATGGCAAGACTTTATAAGCAAATATTCACCTATCATTGAAATTGAGGAAGCAAATTATTTAGAAAAAGAACAACACTCTAGGTTTAAACTAACTGTAAATTCAAAAGTATGGTTAAAAAAGATTGTAAAAGACTATCATGCACGTATCAGCCGCGATCATTTATTGTCAAATATTAAAAAAATTATTAGCACATTTCAAAACCATGGACAGTATCAAATAATCCAAAGACGAGTTATGATGTTTGATACGTTAAATGAAATTACAGGAAAAGGAAAGACGGGTTCTTTGAAACTTATATTGTATATTTATGAAAACTTATCAAAAGAACTAAATAATATACCAGATTATTGGTTACAAAAAGCAAAAGCTATTTACAAATTAGAAAATCACAAAACAGAAAACATTATGAAAGGAATTGATTATGCAAAAAAAGCATACTTTGATGGAGAAAGACAAAGAACTGTAAGCAATGCGGAGTTTACTATTGCCTTATTATATGGAAAACTGTGTGATTTGGAAAATTTTAGCAATGATAAGAATATAATACAAGCTATAGATTGGTTTCACAAAGCTATTACTAATCATCAATATAATAAAGATTACGTTGAATCCATGTTGGATAATTATAAAAGAAGCAAAGGTGTATTTTCAAGTTTTTGTAAATATTTAGATAATGGTACAAAAAACACAAAGCTATTAAATCAAAGAAACCAAATAAAAGAGATTTTAGAGTACTCAAATACGTCCTTTTAACAAGTCATTGTGTTGAACATTAAGGTTCGCCTCACTGGATTATAATTTGTTTACTTTAGCCTCGACATTCTATTTGGCAGATTTATAATTATTAGAAGGTGTACCAAAGCAGTTTGCCCGTGATATTAAAGCGGCCAAGAGTATAGGTGGTGCCGATGGAGCACTGAATTTATACTTAAAAAGGGGTCGTACCCCTTACTTTGAGATAGATTCTTTAGACATAGATCGCTCTGTCAAGTATAAATCTTTTACCGGTTTTACCCATCCCGGTACTGTCTGCCAAATCAACAGGTGCCC
>JBNJGY010000128.1:0-3454 GCA_051748045.1 Thermotogota bacterium | reverse complement strand
TATCCTATTTTATTAATAATTTCATTAGCAATAGATTTAATCTCTTTTGTTGCTTCACAATCATACTGGGTTACTGGTTTTCCTTCATTAGTAGCATTAACAATAGTTTTATCAAAAGGAACTTTCCCCAACAATCCAATTCCATTATCTTTGCAATAATTTTCTATGTATTCTGTATTTTCAAGATTAATATCATATTTATTAATAACAATATCAAACTTTCTTTTAAAATGCTTTACTGTATCAACAATCCTTTCTAAATCGTGAATCCCAGATTTAGAAGGTTCTGTAACTATAACAACGTAGTTAACTCCTGTTATAGAAGAAGTGGCTGGACATCCTACTCCAGGAGCTCCATCTATAATAATATAATCATTCTTATTCTCTTCAGCCACTTTATTAGCCATCTTTCTTACTTCAGCAACAAGTCCTCCAGAAGTTTCTTCCCCAGGTTCAAGGTTTGCATGAATAAAAGTTGTATCATCTTTAAGTGATCTATAATATTCACCTGCTCTGTTATCTAAAAGTTCTATAGCTCCAACAGGACATCTCATAACACATCTATTACAGCCTTCACAAGCAAACTCATCTACAAAAAATCCATCTTCATTATTATAAATCGCATCAAACTTACACAAATTCTGACACAGTCCACAATTAGTACATTTATCATTATTAATTACAGCCTTCTTACCGCCATAATAATCATATTGTTTTTGAACTTTAGGATCAAAAAGAAGATATAAGTTAGAAGCATCCACATCACAATCTGCTCCCAAAACATTATCAAAAATATCAATCAAAGAAGAAGAGAGTGTTGTTTTTCCAGTTCCCCCTTTTCCGGAAACTACTGCAATTTGTTTAAACATTCAAAACACCTACTTTCTCTGCGATATTTTCAAAAAATGAATTATATTCTTCTTTATCAGATATCAGTTCACCTCTCGAATAAATTTCAGCAATTTCTCTTGAAAAAGGAATTCTTTCTAAAATTTCGACACCTTTTTCTTCTAAAAATTTATTCATATCATCATAATCTTCTTCAAACCTGTTTATGACAACTCCGTGTTTTATACCCATGTTTTCTGCAATTTCTTGTGCAGATTTCAAGTCATGAAGACCAAAAGGAGTAGGTTCAGTAACCAAAATAGCATAATCAACATCTCTTAAAGTTTCAACAACAGAACAACTAGCCCCTGGAGGCGCATCAAGGATTTGTATGTCTATTTTATTTGAAAATTCTTTTAGTTCTCGGATAACTTTTACTCCAGAAGGCTCACCAATGTTTAGTAACCCTTCTCCAAAATTAATCTTATTAAACTTCCCGTATTTTATAGTTCCGATTTCTTTCTTTTGTTCAGAAATAGCATTTACTGGACAAATATCGCTACAAACCCCACAACCATGGCACAAAGATTCAAAAACCATAGTTCCTGTTGAAAAAACATTAATAGCTCCAAATTGACAAGCATCAGCACATTTTCTGCATTTAGTACAAACATCGTTATCTACTATAGGTAAATCAATAGTGACGGATGTTTCTTTTTCAAAATTAACATTATAAAACAAAGAGCTGTTTGGTTCTTCTACATCACAATCTAATAATTCTACATCGATTTTTTTTGACAAAATATTTGCAAGATTAGTGGAAACAAGGGTTTTCCCTGTTCCACCTTTCCCGCTCAAAACAGCTATTCTCAATTCACTCACCTAATCTATCGTTAATATCTTTAAGTTCTCTTTCTAAAAAATCTTTCTCTCTTTTTAAAGCTTCTTTTTCGGTTATTGGTGCTTCATAATTATATCCTGGGCCAAAACCTCTTCCGAAGCCTCTGCCATATCCTCTTTCAACATCTAACTCATCAAAACCTCTTCTAATAGCTCTTGTGCCTCTACCTTCAAAACATCTTCCTCTAGGTCTTCTACCTGCACCTCTTCTTCCACCAAAAGATCTTCCTCTTCCATAACCATAATCTCTTCCTTCATTGTGTTCTGCCCAAACTGGTCCTCTTCCGTCTCCAAATGGCATACTAACACCTCCTATATGTATTTTGTATATATTCAATAATATTATATATACTTTTTGTATATATATAAAGCGTCAATATAATTCGATATATATGGTTATAGATAATTATGAAAAAATAATTATGATTAGAGCAGAAAATCATAAAAATAAAAAATGGATAGAAAGCATTGCTTTCTATCCATACAATTCATCCATTTTATCCAAAAACTTATCAATATTTGATTTAAAATCCAACATCTCTTTTTTAATCTTTTCAAGATACTTTTCTCCAAAAGAAGTAATCTTATAAATCTTTTTTGGTGGTGAAGATGTCGTATCCCAGTCAAATTCAACCAAATCATTTGCTTCTAAATCAGAAAGAAATCTATAAATTCTTCCCTTATTAGAAAGACCTGGTAAATCTACACCATATTCAAATAATTTTTCAGAAATTTTATAACCATGAGAAGGTTCTTCAGCGATGATTAATAAAATATAAGCACTCATCAACCATCCTTTCCCTCTAAAACCTTTTCCTCTTCCTCTAGGCATTGAAATCACTCATGACCATGATGATGGTGTTTATCTGCAACTTCATAATCCTTATCTTCTATATTTCCTTTAATATATTCTTCTGCAATTTCAGAAACAGAACCAGCAGCTCCTCTGTAGACCTCTATACCTAATTGTTGAAAAAACTGAATAGCTCTTCCACCAATTCCCCTTACAACCATAACATCCACATTTTTTTCATGTACATAATTCGGTATTTGACCAGGTCCGTGGCTTTCTGCCATAGGGTTTTCCTCCACTGAGACATCATAATCATTTCCTTTAACATCAACAAAAGCAAAAAAAGGAGCATGACCAAAATGCTCAGAAATTTTACTATCTTTTCCGTTATTGTCCAAAACTGGTATCGCTAATTTCATACTACACCTCCGGTTATATTGTGTTTAGTTTGTTGGAAGATAGATGAGGGAAGTTGGAGGTAAAAAACAAGAGCTAAAATAATCACAGCTGTCATTTCGACTAAGCGATAGCGCATGGAGAAATCCAATCAGTAAATTTCACATAGTGAAATTAAAATCATTAAAAGAACACTAATTTGCTATGCAAATTTATTGAAGAGATGTCTCTACCCTACTTGACATGACACCTGTAAAGATTTAAGGACTTGTTATTACAAACAACAAAAAAACCAGCATCTAACAACATAAATTGTAAAAAATTTCTATCCTTAATATTATATACAAAAAACATATATATATCAAGTTGTGATATAAAGATTTCGTTTTAGTTAATGAAAACTCTATTTATTAATTTTTTAGTTTTATATAATTAAAATGAAATTAATGATATATGAATATTAAACAAACAAAGAGTATAATTTTTACATGGCAAAAATATAAAGGGGGAGATATTTATGAAAAAAATTATCTTATT
>JBNJGY010000127.1:0-3472 GCA_051748045.1 Thermotogota bacterium | reverse complement strand
ATTTATAATTGCTTGCGCCATTTTGTTTCTTTTCTCTTTGTCGGGCTCTTCTATGGTGAGCTCAATCATTTTTTGGATATTTCTTCCATACTCGGGTAAAACCATCTTTTTTCTACTTGTATTATATTCCATAATTAAATTTATTTTTTGCAAAAATAATCTATTTTGATTTAGTATTCAAAGATTTAATTTGATTATTCATAAAATATAATGTTACAAATCATTATTGTCCGATAAAAAAATAAATAAAATCAAGGCTTCAGATCAGGGGGAAAGTCTCTGAAATAGAAAATTGATAGATGGTAAATAAAATCAAGATTTCAGAATGGATTCAATATTTTTATCGGACAACAGTGGTTACAAATACAAGAAGATGATTTATGTATAAAACAAAAAGCCGGCTTTTATTTTACCGGCCTGAATTTTATATTATCCAAAGTAGTCTTTAATCTTTTTTTCCGAATTTATATCTTAATCCCCAAGAACTTTGGATTATTAAATCACCCTCAATGTCAAGTGTTGGCTGTAATTCTATATGCAATGAAAATCTGTCAAATTTCTCAATCGGGGTAAATTGAACTCCAACTGGCAATACAAATCCTGTGAAATAATTAGCATTTCCTCCTAATCCAAAATAGATATTATGATTTTCTTTATTAACAATATTATAACATAATACTAACTCAGGAGTTATATCATCCACAGTCGTGTTGCTATATAGCCTAAACTCACTCCAAAATTTGTCACTAAAATTGTATCCTAATCCAATCTTTGAAAGAGATGATGAATAATAAGAAATACTTATTTGAGAGTATCCTTTTATGCTTGTTATGCAAAGTAATCCCAATAGTGCAATAATTCTAATTGTTCGTGTCATCTTATTTAAGTTTTATATTATAATTGATTAACCCAGAATCTCATAATACCCGTATTATATTCTGTCCCATCACCTGTTGTATTATCTTTATATTCAACAATAGCTTCACCAGCTTCCGTGTCGTCTGTTCCAATTGTAACTTTGATACTTCCATTGACAGGAATATCCTCATCCTCCCCAAAGTCAGTACTTGCAGCAATGTTTAATTCTGTTGTTGAATTGCTATTATCTTGTTCTATCCAGGTATATTTCATGCTATTCCCAATTTTCTCTTTATCCCATGTAATAATTGGAAGATTAATGTGTTTTGTTTTAAGATCAGTCCATAATACATATCTTGTGATCCAGTCAGATTTTGAAAGAATTTTTGTAATTGTTTTTGTTTCATAATTTGAACCGATTTTTTCAATGTAGGTTATAATTACTTTAAATTCCGGCCTTCCTTTAGGCCAGGGTTCTACTTGTCTGAATGCAGTTTTACTTGTAAATCTTGCTTTATATAATTGATCTTTATTGTTATTGTTGTCTCTGTCATAGGTTGGAGGGTCATCAGAGCCTCCACCACCTGTACTTCCACCACCTCCACAATCAATAGGAATATAATATTCATAATTATTTGTTTCATAATAAAACTGTAAACAAGGGTCTTGAATAATTTTTTTATTGTTTTTTAGATTAACATCCTCTTTTTTTATGGCAACCAATCGTTCATTTTGACCAATTACCAAAACAGGTTTTTCCGGAATTTTATTTATATTAAGATAAGTTACATTACCATTTATATCGTATGCTGAGATTACTTTAGTTGTTTCTTCATTATAATTATCTGGCAATATCGCTACTAATGGAATATAATTTGTTGTTTCCCACTTTTCTGTACTCCCTTCGTAAATTTCCGGAATAGAAATTTGAAGCAAAGGGTATTTTTCTATTAATGAATTTAAAAATAATTCATAATCATCTTCAGATTTTATATCATTATTAAATTCATAAAAACGTTTTAAATAATTTTCATAAGTTCTAAAACTTGTCGCTTTCAAAGAAGAATTATCTAATTTTTTATTTTTAAATTTTGAGAATAAGATATCAAAGTCACCGTCAAATTCTTTTAATGCTTCATTTTTGATGAATAATCTTCCTTTTTCGTCTTCCATAGATTTTGCAATTAACTTGGCAAAGTCATGTAATTTAGGATTTTCTTTATTCAATACAATTTTTTCTTTAAAATTTGATTCTTGTAATTCATCATGTTCTTTTTCACAACTTAAAATAATTAACATGAACAAAAATAATCCTCCAATAACTGTTTTTAATTTAATTGATTCCATTTTTCTTTTATTTTAATTTTTAATCCCTACTCATTTCAAGGCTTTTCGGGTTCCGCCTAAGAGCTTTATTTGTAGCTAAAATTAAAAGTAAAACAGTATTTTGAAATATACAAAAACCAAAAGGCCTTGAAAATGAATAAGTTGTAACTAACCGTGCTAAATCTCGAACTTTTCGTATCAAATTTCACACTTTTCGTACCATATTTTTTGACGAACGGATGTATGTTATAAAACACATTGCCTGATTTTATCCAATTAATTCATAACATTAATGAATTAATAAGATTAAATCTATTACTATAAAAATTGTTTTTCAATAAGAAGAATTTCATATCAAGAAAGAAATTCCTGGCAGTTAGTTTAATTGGCTGACTCAATAATTTTTAATTTGGCAAATTTCAATAAGAGTTGCTTTTCGCCAACCACCTCGAACAGTACTTTTGCTTTTTTGTTGGGTTCTTTTCCTTCAATCTTTTGGATTTCGCCTAACCCAAACTTGCTGTGGCGTACAATCATTCCCTCTTTTATTAAATCCGGATGATCAGGCGTAAAATCATTTGCTGTTTGGGCAGCAGCTTTTTTCCCGGCTTCGCTTATTTTTAGTAATTTTTTACTGGCTTGAGGTACTGTAGCATTTATTCCGGGTTTTCTTTTTTCAAATCGTGGTTTGGATGAGTGTTCAAAAATATCATCATCCCCGGTAAAAGGGGTTTGCTGTTCTTCATAAAACGAATCGGGTAATTCCAGGTATTGTTCATCAACCTCTCGGATAAACCGGCTGGGCCGGCAAAAGGTTGGTGTTCCCCATTTATACCTTTCGTGGGCAAAAGATATGATGGCCGATTCTTCAGCTCTGGTTAATGCTACATAAAATAATCTGCGCTCCTCTTCAAGCTCTTTCTGTGTGCCCGATGACATCGGAGAAGGAAACAGATCTTCTTCTAATCCGACTAAAAAAACCTGTTTAAATTCAAGTCCTTTCGCCGAGTGAATCGTCATTATCGTAACTTTATTAAAATCTTCTTCTTTTTCATTATCCTGGTTGGTTAATAAAGCTACATTCTCCATAAATTTATCCAGTGAAGGGAAAACATCCGGATTGTCGTTACTGTCGACATACTCTTTTATACCGTTTAACAGTTCCTCGAGGTTTTCCAGCCGGGTTTGCTCCTCATGCGATTGTGGATTTTTGAACTCTTTCATGATGCCCGATTCATTGGCTATTTCTGTGGCAGCATCGAAAGCATCGTAACTTTTTATGTTTTCC
>JBNJGY010000126.1:0-3633 GCA_051748045.1 Thermotogota bacterium | reverse complement strand
ATCGATTCCACAATATAATAAGGTACGGGGTTTTAAAACCGGTTTAGTTCAACATAAAGTACATATTTGGCTAACGCCAAAAACGATACTTATTTGTTGGGCACCGTTATTTTATCTTCATCAAAATTCCAAACTGGAGCCGACCTTAAATGTGGCAGTCTTGATTTAGAATCTTGTAACCAGAAAGGTCTAAATGTAAAACCTGGTTTTAATTTCTTCCCTTTAGCATAAAATGTCATATCAACCAAATACGCAGTAAATGATTCCTTTTTAACATTTTCAGAGGTAACATTTTCACTAATAATATGAAAATATCTCAAATTCACCAAATTCTTCAGAAGCCTTTCGTGCTGCTTGACTAGTTTTGAGGGGTATAATATAACGTTAGTATTTAAATCAGTAATAATTTCATTTTCTATTATTGATAATGCTTCTCTAAGCACTTCTGGCGAAATATCACACTCCACCTCAATATTTTGTTCTTTATCTAGTTTTAAGTCTGCCACTGCTGAATATAAATGCTCTTTTTTTATGCTATTTGATTGGTCAGTTCTTGCAATTCTAATCAATTCGGATAGAGTAACCAAAAAATCTCTTGGAACACCACCTATTGCCACGGTTGTGTAATTGAGAACATCTTCATTATTAAATAAACTTTGAATATCGTTTGAACTTATTGATAATTCTGGATTTAAATTAGAAGTAATGCGCAATAAAAAATCTTTCAAGTTGATGAAATCATATAATTCTTTATCTAATCTAATTGGGGAAAAATCATCTTTGATTGAAAAATCTACTTTACCTTCCTCATTCAATCTTGTTCTGTTAGGAATAGAACACATTTTAAAACAAAAAGAATTGTATTTAGTATTTTTATAAATATCATGTAAAAATTGTATTACTCTTGGCTGCTCATTTAAATCTGTTAAATAAAAATCATCTAGATATAACATTATTTTTTTATCAACTAACCTTGTATACTCGCTAAAGATATCAGAGAAAACCAATCTTAACTCATCAAGTTTATCTGTTTTTGATATTGTTTTTATATAGGATGATTTTTCTTCTTTTTTCTTTTCGCTGTGTGATTCTCTAGAAAGCTGTCTATTTATTGATGCCGCTAGTTCAAGATTTGACTCAAGACTGACAAAAGAGCTTTTTAATTTTCCTGCTGATTTAATTTTTGCTACTGATTTTAATTCATTATCTGAAACATAGCTAACTTTTGTTTTAATATTTGCGTCTTCGATTACGGTAACTTCAAAATCGCTATCAGGAAGCTCTTTATAAGTTTCTATTAAATATTTGGTTTTCCTTAAAGAATTAAGTAAAAATAAAAATTCATCATATTTAAATATTGTTTTTTGGGGTAAAAACACGTTTATAAGTTTTTTAAAAAAGCCCTTATGCTTTTTATTAAATTCTTCTTCCGCAGCCAAATAATTATCATTTTCTATTAATGAGTCGATTAGCTGAGTAAGTGTCCTTAAAAGCATATCAATTATTACATCATTGCCTTTGGTATCCCTATATATTTGACAATCTATGGGAAATATAAAGTTTGTATTGTCCTCTTTTATCGTTGTTAGAAGCAAGGTGGTTTTCCCACTTCCCCTACGTCCAAGAACTAAATGATTATTTGGTATTTTTATCTTTCCTAAATTATTATAAGGGTCTAGATATTCTATATTATCATTAGATGTGAAATTGATTATTTTTCTTCTTCTTACTTTTTCAATTTCTTGTATTAATAAATCTAGCCTTTCATCTGAAATTTCCATAGTTGTAAGTTTTTATTTTTAATGGTGCCCCAACGGAAAGCTGTATGCACCGTGCGGGGTTTTCGAAGACGCGTTCTCATCCCCCGTTACAAATTTTGCTAAAGCCGACAACAAAAAACGCTGGAAGCCCGCCCGCATGGTGTATTACAGCATGTTGGGTGTTTGTGCGTCTTCGAAACCTCCTGTATGTCAATAAATTATCTATAAATCTTCAGGTTCTATTCCTAAAATTAATAGTGGAACTGGTGGGCTATTTCGTCCTTGTCTCATTACTTTATAAACTTCACCTTCATAATAAGCAACTCCTGAAGACATCTGTTGCTGCATCCTTTTTGTCGGTAAAATCTCAATACCCAAATTGATTACACCACCTGAGTAAAAAAGCATGTGTTTCACAAATAAATCATAAGCTACAAATGCATATTTCCCAAACTGTACTTCTACTGCTATTTTGTCTTTTACAAAATCAGTTTGATTATAGCTAAAAATAGGATTATCTTCACCGTTCTGTTGGAGAAACTCTTTTTGGTCTTCCGTCGGCATCAAGATACTTTTTTCCATTAATTCCCTATCAAGGGTAATGTAATAACGATATCTGGTTTCTGCCCAATCAGTTTTATGAAATTGATGTTCAAATGCTTTATTTAAATCAACGGGACTATATAGACTTGTTCCGGGTTTAGTCTTTTCTTTGCTTATTTTTGTTTTATAATCACTAGCGTTAATGGTTTCGATTACTTTTTTGATTTCCTCATATAAGTTATTATGGTGTACAATCAAATATTCTTCACCATTCAGATGTGAGTATTTTTGAGCAATTTTCATTATTTTTGTTGGTTTTCATCAAATAACGAATTTGACCATTCCTGCGGTGTCCGGGCAAGCTTATCCGTTGATTTTGGTTTGTGAATTGGTTTGTTAATAGGTCTTAGCTTAAGTCTGCCTTCTTTAAGGTCTTGGACTCGTTTGTTAGCAACATCGATATATTTTTTCTCTTTCTCGATGCCGATTGAGTTTCTTTCATTTTTTATAGCTGCAAGGATGGTTGAACCAACTCCAACATAAGGATCTAAAACCCAACTATCTTTATTGGTCAAGGCTAAGATACATCTTTCAACTAACTCGACTGGATATTGACAAGGATGTTCTGTTTTCTCAGGATGATTAGATTTTACATTTGGTATATTCCATAACTCTTGTTCCCAATCTCTAATTACGATTTCCCAAATATCTGAAGGATTTTTGCCTTTTGGATTACCAGACAATTGTCCTTTTTTTGTTCCTTTAAAGTGTCTTTTCCCTGGATATTTTGAAGGAACACGAACATCATCCAGATTGAAAATATATTCATCAGATTTTGTAAACCATAGAATGGTCTCGTATCGTCCAGAAAATCGCTTAGAAGCGTGCAAACCATGTCCAAAATGCCAAATAATCCGATTTCTTAATTTTAATCCGTGTCTCTTAAATATCTGATAATAAAATATATCCAATGGAAAAATTTCACCTTTATCCACATAATTTCCCACTTGCCAACAGATACTACCTTGTTCGGAAGTTACCCTAATTAACTCTTCAATTACCTCCTCCTGTTGTTCAAGGTAATTTTCAATAGAAGTCTTTGTTTCATATTCTTTGCCAACATTATAAGGTGGTGATGTTATAATTAAGTCAAACTTATTGTCTGGGAAATTTTTTAACGTTTTAAGTGTATCACCTAATATCAACTTATTCTCAGTTGAGTAAACTTGGTTAATTATTTCTTCAAAAGGTTCTTCAACTTTCATTCTAATCAAGTTTTAGAAAATTAATTGTTACTCCAAATATATTATTTTCCATTATTGTTTTAAAG
>JBNJGY010000125.1:0-3670 GCA_051748045.1 Thermotogota bacterium | reverse complement strand
CCGTTTGGTCCGGATAGGTTCTATTCGATTATTGAAGATTTTACAGGATGGAATATTCGGCCGGGATTACCTGGCAGACCTAAGAAAAAATAGTATTGTCCCCGGAATTCATACGGAATTCATAAGTAACTTAATCTTTTATTGGTTCTATGCCTATTAAAATTCTGGCACATGCAATGTATAAACAGGTTTTTGTTATAATACTTGTATAGTAATATATCTTATATAAATTTTCATTGTACAAATATAGTTTAGATAAATATAATTCAGACAACAATGATGCTGGAAAGTCAATTATAAAAAAAGCAAAGCTGACATAGAATAATAAAAAGCTGTGATATTTTATTGAGAGCCTTTTAAAAACTTTGATTTTATCAAAAAGAATCCAAACTGTAGTTACACTCAGAATAAAACTGATAAACTTTTGGATTTCCCGAGATAAGCCATCCCAGCTGATAAACATGCAGATTAAATCATTGATTTTACCTAAAACAAAATAAAAAGGTCCAATATTGTATATGGCTATTGCAAATCCTAAAAAAATCAGATTTTTATCAAAATCGGACAATTTCTTTTTTGTGATTTTGTCTTCTAAATTATTTATTGGTTCTATACCGATTAAAATTTTTGCACAGGCAATATATAAGAAAGTTTCTACAACATATGACGAATAATTTAAAAAAGTTGTATAACCTTTTAGGTTTTTAAGGAAAGGACAATATTTCCAGTATACCGGAGATAGTATAATCAGCATGATAACAGAGCTGGACAATAATAATACTAAATTGTAGTATTTTGCCGATAATCTTTCAAAAATATTTAGCTTTTTAAAGAGAATCCAAACCGTAATTATGCATAGAGTATATACAGCTAGTCGATTGAATCCATTTAAAAAACAGTCGGAGCTTTTGCCCATGCATATTATATTACTGACTATTTTTAAAACAGAATAAAAGGGGCATAGAAGATATACCACTATTGTAATTCCCAAAAAAATTAAAAATCTGTCAAACTTTGAAAATTGGTTTACCATAAATTGCTCTGTTTAATTGTTTTTAGTCTTACCACCGTTAAAGTAATACTTTTATAGACCTTTTAAATACTCTATTACTGCTTCATTTTTACCATATTGTGCCCATTTTAAAGCAGTTTCTCCGCCTCGACACTTCGCATTAACTGGCACACCTTTTTCAATAAGATATTTTACCATATCAAGTGTGCCATCCTGTGCTAAATAGTGAAGAGTTGTACAGCCATCTTCGTCTGTCTGGCCAATGTTCCCTCCATACTGCTCTAGAAGTTTCATTGCTTCAAACTCACCGTTTAGTGCAGCCCTTATCATACTTTTTGTTGTTGGTGGTGTTTTAGAGCACCTTAGTAGAGCTTTCAGAGAATTGAGACTTCCGCCCATTGCACTTATTTCAATAGGAGTATGTGTCAGGTGTCCTTTCATATTTGGCCTGGCACCTTTTGTACAAAGATCTGCAACATGTTCAGCGTTGTCATTGCTGGCAGCATCGTATAGGAGTGTTTGAAGCTGATCTTCACTTAGTGACTGATATTGATTTTTTTTTCTTTGGGCATCCATCTTAATTTTTTTTATAATTACAGGGCTTGGTTCTTCAACTTTATGTTCAGGAAAAATTGTATCCAGGTTATAAAGACTGCTTCCATCACGTTCATTAAAGGCTACAAGAGTATTTTTAATTACAAATACAGAACTAATCCATTTATTTTTAAAAGGTATTGTTGCAATTGTTTTGCTGTTGTCCCTTTTACTTATATCAGTGATTGTAACACCATCACTTCCTTCTGCTCTGAATACATAGTTATCTCTGATCCATATCGAATCGACACCAATAGATATGCTGTCCTTACTGATTGTGGGAGTTGTTACCTCACACCAATAGTAAAGTTTTTTGCCTTTTGCAGGCTCTAAAACATCAAATTTGTTGTCGTGTTGATTAACAATAATTTTATTATCATGTACCTTTATAGACCGAACCCATTTACCGCCAAAACCATATTCAGAAGTCATTTTTGGTTTCTTAGGGTTTCTTACATCATAAACCTGAATACCTCTTGCTCTTCTGGATAAATATAGAGTTTCATCTTTATATGCGATATATCTTGTATAATGTTTCATCTTTGTAGTTGAAATATGTTTGGGCTTGGATGGATTTTTTATATTGTAAATATGTAGTTTTGAGTCTTCTAATCTTACGTTTGATTCAGGAATATAAAGATATTTATCTGTTACAGCGACATTATTGACACCACCGCCAAAAGAAATAGTCGAGAGAATTTTTGGTTCCCGTAAAATTTTTATGTCAATTATACTTACAAAGCCATGCTTTCCTGACATGCCGCTGTCATTTTGTGAAACATATGCAATATCATTATTGATTTGTACAGACATCGCTCGTCCTTGAAGGACGGTTTTAGATAGAATAGTCGGTTTTTTCAGCCGGGTAAGATCAACTATGTATAAGCCATAATCTCCCTTAGCATAATAAGCTGTATTATTTTTTACAAAAACACTTTCAGCATTTAACTCTTCAAGCTTCACCAATTCGGGTTCCTGATATTTGGGAACATACATTTGATCTTTTTTAAATGATACCGGGGCTGATGCAAACAAAATGTTAATATCTTTTGTATTAAGTGTTATTGTATCACCTGTCTTGATGTTAACTAATTGATTACCTTTCCAGACAATTTCCTCACGGGATATTCCTTTGCCAAAAATGATAAAAGAAGTAAATTCCCAGGGGTAATCACCTTTATAATTAAGCAGTTTTGATTTATCTACTTTTTTAGATTGTATTTCCAAGGTGTCGTGGCCCCAGTTTTTATCAAAAATGACAATATCATTTCCATGTCCAAGATCTATGGTGTCATCACCGGCACCAGGGTAGACAATATCATTTCCCCAACCATCATCTAACCAGTCATTTCCAGGGCCTAAGAGAGTGACCGTGTCTCCGAAACCGCATTCTACAGACTGATTTTCCGGATAAAGTGCAAAAATTATCTGATCCTCGTGTTGTGGACACCTTAAATCATCAACCCAATCAATTACATTTCTGAAATTAATATTAACATCCTGTAATTTGATGGCGCCTGACAAACTTTTTTTGAGTATGCGAGAAGGGAAATAACCTTGTTTTTTACCATCCGCTATGAACTTTTTTAAAGACTCAATAGATTTATTTTTATCTTTGGAGGAAGATAATGAAGCTTTGCTGTTATCAAGACTATCTCCGCATGAAGTCAAAACCAAAAATAATACAACAACTAAAAGATATTTTTTCATTACCACTCTCACAATTTTAAAATTTATTAATCAATAATAGATTTAACGTGTTGGTATATAAGTGCTATTACATTTTTTTATAACTATTAAGTTTTAAAGGCGTTTGTAAAAAAAAGATAACCTAAAGTTTATTTTTTTATTTTGGGAATATGATTTATTCATGAAAATGTAAATACTTAGTTTTGGTAGCCTCAAATTCCGGGGACACCAAATTCCGCAAATTCCCAAAATTCCGGGGACACAATACCATTTTTTATTGAATCTTATTATAAATAAGGCTATAAAAGACTTTATGGCACGAATCAAAAGAATAGTAATTCCAGGTTATCCTCATCATATTGTCCAAAGAGGTGT
>JBNJGY010000124.1:0-3687 GCA_051748045.1 Thermotogota bacterium | reverse complement strand
TCTCCTTCTGATCTTGAGGAGAGAATAAAAAGAGGTTGATATTTAATAATATTTTTAGTTTCTTATAAAAAAGTAGGGAGTGGGGAAGAGTCAAGAGTAAATCGGACCCGTTTACTGACTTAATAAAAATTAGTCCGGGTGAGGTATTTTTTTTATTGACAAGTTCTTTAAAGGGTGCCCCCTTTTTAAAAATATGCTTGTAAGGCACATGAACATACTGCCTGAAGATCCGGGAGAATTCAGGTTCCATATGGAAACAACAGAAGAATGGCTGAAAATGCTTACTGCACAGTATCAGGATGAACACGGCCTGTGGCAGTGTCCTTCAGGGAAGGCAAACCACGGCTGGGACTGTGAAGTATAAGCTTTAATAGCACATGACGTGCTTAATATGCGTTTTTGGGAAAAAGATGAAGCGTCTGAAGATGAAGAAACTGCAGCAACAGCTGAAACAACAAGACCTCAGAGACGGAGGAAAGCATGGTAGAAACAAAAGATATAAAAAAAGTAAAGATACATGGCTTTCGGGCATGGATGAAATATGCGGATTTGTAAACAGAAGTGCACCAACGCTTTTAAAATGGAAAAAAGAAAGAGGTTTTCCTATGAAAAAGATCAATGGAGTTTGGGAATCTGATACTGAGCTTATTCTTGATTGGCGGAAAGGGCAGTTCTTTAGAGAATAATTTTTTCTTTAATTTTTTAGAAAAGGAACGGTTTTGTTTTTTTTAAAATTAATTTATAAATGTTTTTTTAAATAAAAAGTCTTGTTTTTTTGACAATCGTGTTTTAAAAGGTTAACTTTTATATAATACCGAATATGGTATCAAGGTAATGGGCTTTTATGAAGAAAGCATTTAAATTGTACAATAAATGGTGTGCAAAGAATCCTAGAGAAGCTAATCGAAATGATGTTGAATTGTTGATAAAGGAGTTCTTTGGAAATAACTGGAGGCACCATAAATCTTCACATATTGTTGCATGGTCAGAGTTGCTTAAAGGAGAAGATGTCAGTAATCCTGAAGGTGAAATTTCTATACCGGTAAAAAAGAATATTGTAAAAGGTATATATGTGAAGTTTCTCATAAAAGCTGTCAACATTATTGTTGAAAAGGAGGAAGTAAAATGAAGAAAGATCTAAATTATTACATGGGTTTAGGTTACAAAATTGAGATTGTCTCGATTCCAGAATCTGAAGGCGGAGGTTTTTTTGCAAGGCTTCCTCAATTTGGAGAGCTTGGTGTAATTGGTGATGGTGATACTATGGAAAAAGCTCTTGAAAATTTAGAAGAATATAAAAGAGAAACCTTTGAACGTTATCTTTCTCAAGGTAAAAAAATTCCTGAGCCGCAAAGCGACTCTTCTGATAAGTATAGTGGCAAATTTTTGTTAAGACTGCCTGTATATGTTCACAGGAAGCTTGCTGAAGCAGCAAAAGAGAATAAAGTAAGTCTTAATTCTTATGTAAATAATCTTATAGCCGGTGCTTTAGCTAGGGAAGAAGTGAAAAAACAGTATAAAGAGTTCCATAAAGATTTAATTAGCTCGCAGTGTAATTTTTCATCAAGAAATTTTCAGAGAGCAGATTTGCCTTCTTCTGAAGAAGTGGACGAATATAAGGGAATGTATATGTCTTTAGAGGAAACGAAAAAAAATCTTTCTAGTTATGGTATGGCTGCCTGAAAAGGATATTAAAGTATGGTTTCAAAAAATGAACCTGTTAATAAGTTATCTCCAAAGGATTACAGAGCTTACCTTGAAAAAATAGAGTTGGATTCAATTTCTCTATCTTCATGCTCTGTGTTATCAGACAAAAAAAAATTAGGCTCTCAAAAAGGTTTAAGTATAGATATTGGAGATTCTACTAGATCAGATGGAGAGAACTCGGATAAAGCCTGCATATTTCATGAGTATGATTTAACTGCTTATTATACAAATAAAACAGAGTACCTCGTTAAAATAGAAGCTGTTTATGAATTGGTATTTACGCTTGAAGAGAAGTTCCCTGATGAGTTTTGGGATATTTTTTATAAAGTTAATTTATCTGTTAATACGTGGCCCTATTTTCGAGAGTTGGTTCAAAATATGACTCAACGTTTAAATATTCCCCCTCTAACGTTACCTTTTTACAGATAACAGCTGAAAATTAGTTATTTAATATTAGCCTGGCTTTTAGCCGGGCTTTTTTTATGTCCAAAAAGCACATTACCAATGTTCGTCCCACCCAAACCAAAACCCCCGTCAAGCGAATTTATCAAAAAATACGAGAATCTGCGCTAATCTATCAAAACCCCCCAAAAAACGGGTGTATAATATCCGTAGAATAAAAAACGGAGATTATACATATGGGATTTACAACCTGGTCTGATCTTGAACGTGTTGAAGTTTCCAGGCGTACATTTGTTAGGTGTCGTCAATACAATATTTACTACAGGGATGGTATGGTATATGGAAAAGTATAAAAAATGTATAAGTAAACTTGCCTCATTTAAGTAAAGCAAAAAAGGTGCATAATGCACCCTGTATTCTCTTTCTCTCTTTAATAGAATTTAATGTACCTAATATTATAAAAGTTTTATCTTGAGTCATTTTGTTAATATATTTTTTCTTTGTAATTAAATTTATTTCTGTTAAATAATTTTATTAAAATTTGATTATTATCAAATAGAGGCAATACTGAAAAAATGATATGTGAATAATAGGTGCTTTCTTTTATACTCTTTAAAATTTAATATAGTGGGGAATTTCCATGTTATAATTGCGATATATGAAAATTTGCCACCTATAATCATTCTTGGGCTTACAAAACATATGAGCATTAAAACAATATTTACATTTATTTTGGGAATCATTGGTACCATAATTCTTGGTGCAATTGGTAGCGGTATATGGGAACGTCTCCTTTCCCCTAGCCTTGATTGGTTTTTTCGTACTATTGTTTCGATAATTAGCACAATTTCTCTAAACTACAAAGACAGTATTTATAAAGGCGCGGCTTTGGGTTTTCACGAAATCTATTCCTTCAAAGCGTTTGTTATGATAATACTTTTATTTTTATTAACTCTCATAGTAGCAGTAAAAATATACCAGATGCAAGTTCTCCAAATAAAACCAAAAAATGAAGAGGGCTATGAAAAAAGATTTAAACCTTTTTTGCTTATGACTATAATTTGCATAGCACTAAGCTTTACAGTTTTATTTGCTATAAAAAGGCATGAAGAGGTAAATCAAACAGTGACCTATGTAGTCCGATCCCTTGACATCCTTCGGCCTCACATTGGAGAACAAGAGTACCATTTAAAAATGGCAAATTTTTATCAAGTGCAAAATGCCGAAGATTTTTATTTACTTGACAAAAATTTGAAATCTTTGGCTGCTAAGTATAGTGTAAGACTACCAGATTATAAGCCCCTTTAATAATTTTAGACTAATCAGTGCGTGCAGGAAATGCTCTCTGTTTCACTCCATGCAATTTTTGATGCTTTTGTTGGCTCGTTCCCAATTTTTAATTGGGAATGCATAGAAATAACATACAAGAAAAAACAGTATTATTCCCCGGAATTTGTAGTTGATATAATTGCGCAATAATTTGATATAGGCACCATTATGACGTACATTAATTAAAAGGTTTGACTATTTTTATCCCAAAAGAGGTACATTGTATGGTTGCAGGAGAAAAAATAAAAA
>JBNJGY010000123.1:0-3732 GCA_051748045.1 Thermotogota bacterium | reverse complement strand
AAGCCTTGCTTTCGAGCAGGGCTTTTTTTATTAGGGGGATAGATATGAAACCAATACCAAAACCAATACATGATTATATATGGCTGAGAGATGGAGGTCGTTGTCGTTTTTGTGGATCGGAGGGAGAACATGTTCACCATATTTATTCAAGACATGCTCAAATCCCAGCACATTTAAAAATACCTATGACAATCAGCAACAACCACCCAGATAATTTAATTCTTTTATGTTCAAAACATCATTTCAGAGTTCATAACGGAAATATTGTTTACGATAAAGCGAAAGAAATCGAAGTTTCAAGACAAAGAGCTAATTGGGTTAAGACACCAGAGAAATTACATGACTGCTTAGAGAAAAACAAAAGCAAATTGGCTAAATAGTCAAAGCGTATGGAACTTTTTGTCCTTTTACGATAAATCAACCACATAATAATAACGATTGAAATATGAGCCTCTGAGAGGGAGGTGCGATATGGATAAAAACAATATTGAGTTTTCAGCAATCATAGCTCCAATACAAACAGGTATAAGCATTGGTTTAGATGGAGCAAGAATAAAGTTAGATATACCAGAAAGCGAAAGTGCAGCTTATCATAAGTTAAGTGCTTTTGGAAGAGGAAAAATACTCAAGGTTAAGATAGAAATTGTTGAAGATCAGCAAGATAATAATTGGTAAGAAACTGTTAAGTTATTCCTTAACGCTGTTAAATATAACGTACCATAACGATAAAATATAAGGAGGTGATGGCATGCCAAGAGTATCTAAAATAGTGCAGTTTGAGTTGGAAAGCAAGGTGTTAAGTTTAGCATCACAAGGTATGTCATCAAGAGACATTTCGAAAGAAATCAAAAAAACAGAAAACAAAAACATTTCTTATGTCGCTGTTAATAAATTTTTACAAGAGACAAGAGAAGAAAGAGCAGAGTCTAGTAAAAGAATTGTTCAAGAACATATACAAAAAACAATGCCGAGTGATTTAGAAAATCTTGATAATATGAACGAAGAATTATTGAAATGGTTTAAAGATACTAATATAAAAAAATCTCAAAGATTGCAAGTATATAATTCTCTTTTGAAAGGAATTGAATTAAAGCTAAAACATTCAGGTGCTTCTGAAGAGCAAAATCAAATAATTAAAATAATTGATGATATAAAATGAAGCTAACAAATGTAATAGCTCCAAGTTTTCATGATTTACACAAAGAGATAAAAGAGAATAAATATACTGAATACTGGCTTAAAGGTGGAAGAGGTTCAACAAAATCTACATTTGCAAGTGTAGAAATCATATTAAATATGATGAAGGATGCCGATAATGGCATCTTTTCTAATGCTATTGCTCTAAGAAAAGTAAAAGATACGCTTCATGATTCAGTATTTGAACAATTAGCGTGGGCTATTGAAAAATTAGAAGTAGATCACCTCTGGGATATACCTAAAACAAAACTAGAGATAACTTATATTCCAACAGGACAAAAGATATTATTTCGCGGAGCAGACAAACCAAAGAAGATAAAATCAGCAAAAGTAAAAAAAGGATATATCAAATTTATTTGGTATGAAGAGTTAGACGAATTTTATGGTCCAGCTGAAATAAGAACAATTAACCAATCTCTTATGAGAGGTGGGGACGATTTTCTTATATTTTATACATATAACCCTCCTAAGAGTTCAAGAAGTTGGGTAAACCAAGAATCAAAAATTCCTAAAGAAAGTAAAAAAGTTCATTCATCAGATTATAGATCAGTACCAGTTGAATGGCTAGGTAAAGTATTTATAGCTCAAGCTGAACATCTTATGAAGGTAAATTATGAAGCTTATAGGCATGAATATCTCGGTGAAGAGGTTGGTACAGGTTTAGAAGTATTCAGAAATGTATCTCTCATTGAAGTGACAGATCAAGAGATAGCGAGCTTTGATAATATTCGTCAAGGTCTTGATTTTGGTTATGCAGTTGATCCAGTTGCTTTTATTAAAATGCATTACGATAAAACAAGAAAAAAATTGTTTATGTTTTATGAGTTTACTGGAATACAGATAAGCAACAGAAGATTATATAAAGAAATACAAGCCCATTTATCCAAAGTTTATACAATAGCTGATTCAGCTGAGCCTAAATCCATAGCTGAATTAAGAGATTATGGAATGAGGATAAAGGGAGCTAAAAAAGGACCAGATTCTATTGATTATGGAATGAAATTCTTATCAGAAGAAATTGAAGAGATAATTATTGATCCTATCAGATGCCCAAGAGCAGCAAAAGAATTTGTTAACTATGCTTTAGAAACAGATAGAAACGGTGAAGTAAAAAACAAATATCCAGACAAAGACAATCATGTTATTGATGCTACAAGATACGCACTCGAGGATGACATGAAATTAAATACAATAAGATCAATCTCTATGTAAAGGAGAATTATTATGACACTTCAAAATTTAATGGATTCATTTGTAGGGAATTACACAGAAGATTATTGTAAAAATAACGGTCTTTTCTTAGCCTATGATGACAAAGGAATTCTTGAACACAAAACAAGACAGATTGTTAGTTATCATGAAGATATTATCGAAACAGATTTAAACTTCATTCTTGGTGAATATCAAGAACTTACATCGGAAAATAAAGATGTAGAAAAAATAGAAAATGTTTTGAATGAAAACAAATGGAGATCAAAAATTCAATCGCTTGTTATACTTCAGGGTTTAATTCTTGGAGCTACTGCGTGGAAAGTAGGTAGAGATGAAAAAGGAAATATAAAAATAGGAATAGTTTCACTATTAAAAAATAAAATCATTCCTATATATGAAGCTGATGAAATAGTAGCATGGAAATTAAAATACACCATACAAGAAGGTGAAGGAGACAAGATAACGGATAAAAAAGTTATTGAATATTTTGGGAAAGATGCTTATAAAAAATGGGTTGATGATGATTTAATAATGGATATTCCAAATAAATACGATATTCCATGGCTTTTTTGGGTACAAAATAAACAAACAATTGACAATTCTATTTACGGAAAAGGTGAATGGGAAAATTACAGAAACACTGTAGATGAAATAAACAGCTCTTATTCAAGAATTTCGAGAATAGAAGATATATACGCTGATCCACATTATTTAGTATCTGGATCAACAAATATAGATATAAAGAAAGAACATAAAGTATGGGCTAATCCTAATGAAAACGGTGATATTAAAATACTTGAGTATCAAGGAAATGTAATGGACTCTATTTTAAGTAAGATTGAACATTTAGAACAAAGTCTTAGAGATAAAGCTCCAGAACTTATGCTTAACGATTTAGGGAATATATCTGGTTATGCTTTAAGACTTAAAATGCAAAAACTTGAAAAGAAAATACATAAATTAAGATCAACGTATTTCAGCTCATTTAAAGACTTTTTCAAATTAATATACAAAATGCAAACAAATCCTAATCAAGACATAGAAATTGAATACACTTCTGATTTACCTATTCCTGTTAATGAAGAAGAACTCATGAAAAAGCTTATGACACTTCATAGCCTAGGTGGTATAAGTCTACAAACACTAGTTAATGAACTAGGTTATAACTACAAAGAGGAGGAAAAGCTTATAGAACAAGAAACAACACAGGAAATAGGAAGAATAACAACAGGTGAGGAAAATGCGTGAATATTGGGATAAATTAGATGTAGTTGATTCTAATTTGATTAAGTTTCTTCTTAGAAAACAACAGGAATATGTTGA
>JBNJGY010000122.1:0-3747 GCA_051748045.1 Thermotogota bacterium | reverse complement strand
GCTTATATGTTTTAAAATGATGCTTTAACGTATCAATATCTATAAAATCAACATGGTGGTCTTTAAATACAGTATTATAAATATCGGGCTTCTCATTTTTCAATTCATTAAGCTTTCTAATGTATTCTTTATTAAGCAAGGTGTGACTTTCAAATCCAAAGTTCACTTGTCGATTTTTAATGTTTGACTGGAAATTATATTGATTACTTAAATTATCAGAAATGTAACTTTTTGCTACTGGATATAAATTAGAATCATAATTAAACTCAATGGTATCTCCATTTTTGAATAAATAAAAAATATCTTCTATACCTTGAAATTTATGAAGTATCTCCCTGTATTCGTTTTTACTATTATGAATTATAAGTGTATCAATCTCTTTTGTTGGACTATACTCTCTTTGTATATTATTCTCATCAATATAACAAATTAAGCTTTTAGGTAACTTTCCTGTTTTCATACCCGAAGGGAATGTATACATATTATGATCTGGAGCATTATTAAAGATAATTACTATATCTCCTATATTATTCTCTGAATTAATTGCTTTTTTACTACAATAATTAAAGCTTAAAACAATTAAAATGCCAATAAATATTATTTTATAATTCATAATTTATTATCTTAATTTTCCTATTAACAAAACCGGATTATCATTTTCATTTAATTCATCGCTTAAATCAACAATTCCCAATGGATCTTTAGTATTATTTTCCTCCATGCTTTCAGCTATATCTATAAATTCAGAATAGGAATATGATAAAACAATGTTTTTATTTCTTATAGTATTTATGTTATTAAGAACACTTTTATTTTCAACTTTATAATATTCCCCAAATAAATCGAAATGTATATTGTCAATTTCTGATAATTCCAGTGAGGGCAATTTTAAAGTAAGATAGCGTTTATTATCTGATTTCATAATTATACTACCATCATTTGAATTCACCAGCTTAAACTCTTCATTACATAAAACTAAAAAATCCTCCGTATCAACGATAAGATCTACTACATTCATTTCTGAATTTTTCTGGTTTGAGGCATCTTTTTTAAAAGAAACTACTGCATTCTTTTTTAAAGAATCTATTTCAAAAAGCGTATCAATCTTTTGATTGAAATATAAAAATTTCTTTTCTTCCATGTCCTTAATTATTTCCGGCGCTTTTCTTAAAACCGTACCTTTTCTTTGGTTAATAGAATATGGGATTCCATCAATAAAATTCCCCTTTAAATCCTGATAATAGACTAAATATTTTCCATTAAGATCCATCTTTGGAAAACAAGCCAGAATAGAATCATTCAATAATTGAACATAGCCTAACGCCCCGTTAATTGCTCTGGGAATATTTTTTTCAAATTTATTTGATTTTAAATCATAAATATGAATATTTTTTTGGTCAGATTGTTGTATACAATAGAGCTTATCGTGTTTTTCATCAACAATGCAGTTAATAATAGAACTTAACTCTCCCGGACCATTGCCTTTATTTGCCAAAATCCCAAGAAACCTTCCGGAATAATCAAATTGCAATATTCTTTCTCTGGTGTAAATAATAATATTATTGTCTGTTGGAATAACTTTGTAATATCCACCAATTAAACATTCATCTTTTGACTCAAGCTGAATCAATTCAAAATTCCCGAATATTTTTTTACTATTAAGGGTTATAGATATATTTGGATCTTTTTGAAGATTGATTTCAGGCGTTTCATTGTTGCTTTGACAACTTAGCATAAAAACGAAAAATACAATAGGTAAATAAAAACCATATTTCATAGCTCTATAATAAATTCGCAATAAATCATTTTTTTGAATTATACCATGCTCTTATCTCTTTTTGAAGCAACAAAACGGCGGCAAATAATTGTAATCCAGCTGCAACTCCGTAAATTAAAATGGTTGGAAAACTATAGGTAGAATCAAATATCAACACGAAAGGCAATTGTATCATAGCAAAGATTACAATGACAACAAATACATCCCGGGCCCATTGTTTGCCTGAATGAATTATATATCCTAAAATCCCGGGCATCAATACAAGAATAAGGTCTACCAGCATATTATCACCTGATATTGAAGAAACCATAATTTTACCTGAATCAAAAAAGAATAAATGAAACACTTCCAAAAGCACAGAGATATAAATTAAATAAGCAGCCATAGAAACTTTTTTTGGCAAATCTGATGGAATTCCCAACTTATTTCTTGTAGTTGTTATTACACGTGTTTGGTTATTGCTATTTTCATCAAAATTCATTGTAGTATTCATCATAGTTTATTTTAAGGTTACAATTCGTATAATAGGGTTATCATTCTTTTGAGATTGTGAGACAATCTTTCGCAGAGAATCCCTCCGTCCGGGCAATTTCACTAAGGACTCATTTTCTGCATCATCATCAAATGAGTCTTTTAAATCAAACGGTTGTATATAATCAATCATCTTATTTTCCTGAATGAGTAAAGGCCAAAAGTCTTCACCACCGGTAAAATCATTAACAACAGGACTTCTTTCTCCTTCACTGTCAACAATTGTATAACCTTTTTCCCGATTTTTATTATAAAGACCATAAGCAGGTTCACTCTGGGTAAAAAAATTATAAGTATAATATTGAATCCATAAATAATCGTTGCTCTCTCTTACATTAACTTGATAATAGTCATCACAATATTTTTTGAATTTGTCGGAATCAACTGTATAAGACAACCGCTTTTTATCTGGCATATCGTATTTACCCAGGTCAATATAATAAACCGGAGTATGTGACACCGAATCAGTATCAAATTTATAAATCGTATCATTATAAGTATCTTTAAAATAAAGGTTTTGCTGAAACCTGTAATATGGACTATTATAGCCAAAAATACCCATAACACGGTCAGATTTACGTTCCCAATTGAAATGATTTTCTACCACTGGTATCGTATCGGAAGACGGATTTGTCAGGTAAAAAATATGTTCTTCGTTTCCAACAAGAACATTGACATGAGCAAGAAATAAGGAATCTCTGACAAAGGCCAGTTCATTCATTTCGGGCAAATTAAATTGATGGCAGAATTTACCCCTGAAATTATATACAAATAATTTCTTCCTGGTGCTACAGTGAACATAGATTTCTTCCCGGCTCTCATTAATTTCCAGTGAAGCAATATGGACATACTCCCCGGGGCCACGGCCTTTTCTTCCAATTTTCCTGATATAGTCACCCGTTTTACTGAATTGATAAACATTGTCCAGATCACTGATGAAAATAAAATCTTTTGTGAGCTTGATATTATTGATCTTATTAACGAGTACATTTTCATTGGTTTCTAATTTGATATAAGATACATCTTTTGCAATATCGGAAAGTGAAATCGTTTTTTCAAACTCTGATAAATCTTCAAAATCAACTCTTGTAAGCTGACTATTTGATTCCGTATGTTTTTTCTCATCACCGGTTTTTGAACAACATACAAGAAAAAGCAGCGGCAATAATAACAATATTTTATCTAACATTTTAAGTGGGTATAAAATTTTCATAATAAATAATTTATGGGAATAATATCAATAAATCAAATAATCTTTAAACATTTACACTTAAAGGCGTTTGGTAATTTTTTTAACAGTATAGAACGTCACTGTAATTAACAATAAAAATAAATAAATCTTTTGAATTAGGCACTTATTTAATAAATCTTTTTTATTTGGTGCAGATTTACAAGGTAAGAACGCTCCACTCTCAGAAAATATTCGCCATTATTCCGCT
>JBNJGY010000121.1:0-3768 GCA_051748045.1 Thermotogota bacterium | reverse complement strand
TTTTCATTATAAAGTATTAGATAATAAAAAAAGTGAATATAAGCATTTTGAAAAATTACAAGATGCTTATAACTATGCAGTAACAAAAAACTAATTTTTTCTTTATTTCTATTTATTTCTTTATTCTTATTTCTTTATTTATTCTAGTTCTTATCCTTATTAAGCTAATTCTTTATTATTTAAAATATTATTGTTATAGATCAAACGTATATTTTACATTTTCTTATTCTTATTCTTATATATTTTATATTCATACATATTCTTATATATTTTATATATTCTTATATATTTTATATATTCATATATATTCTTATATATATATTATATTCTTATATAGTTTATTATTTTTTAAAAATGTTTACTCAAAATTACGCACACTATATTAGTATAGAGAAAAATATACCAGCACTATATTCTGTACTCTATTCTGTACTCTATTCTATACTCTATTTTGTTATTATCTTACACTCTATTCTATATTATCTTACACTCTATTGTACACTCTATTATACTATTTTTCAGAATTAGTTTCAAACCAGATGTCTGTAGGTATCTAGTCAGAATCATAAACATATTCAGAATTTTTATTTACTTCTCATTCTATCACTCATTCATCTGAATCACGAATATGATTATTTATTTAGAATTAAAGATGCTTTGCACATCCATATCTAATTCGAGTGTTCGATTATTTCAGAATATCACAGATATTCAGAACATCTCACTCAGATATCAACTCTCATTTACATTCGAGTTAATATTATTAGAAGATAAGGTGGTTTATAAATGTTTCTATAATATTTTAACATAATATACATTTTTCCACACTAGTAAGGTATAATCCCGACAAAAAATGTAACATATTTCTTACATTTTGAATATGAAATTATACTATAAAGGTAAACAATATTGTTTATTTTTGTTGTATGTTTTTCGTCTTTTAAATCTGAAAATAGAAATTAATGTGAATATTATGAATGAATATATCTAATATATAATATTTTATAGTAAAATTTATAAATGAATAAACATATTATAGAATATATCAGATTTTTTTAGAAAAAATAGAAGAAATGTAGAAAAATGGCGAAAAAGAAAGAAGATGGTAGAAAAATCGGAAGTCAAACTGGAAATCAACTTAAACAATATTCAGATGATTATGTTCAAAGACTAATGAAGAAATATGGTCTTTCAAGTCTAGAGAAAGTAGATAACCTAGAGTTCAAGAATATTATAGAGCAAACTACAGCTAGAAATATAAGTTTTTTGTTAGATTTACAGAATAAAAAAGAGCTTGTTGAGATAGCCAGAAGTGTAGGGTTAGATGTTTTAAAAGAAGAAGGAGATTTATTAGATTTAAAATCTAAAGTTTCAGAGTTAGAGAAAAATGTACAATTCCATAAAAAGGTTTTAAAAGATTTAAAGGAACAATATATGCAGACACAAAATCCAGATATATTAGAGCAGATAGATGAAAGAGAGGAACAAATACTGAAATTTAATAGATTGATAAATCAAACTAAAGAATTACAGAATAAACTTATGAAAAATATAATAAACAGAAAGAAAGAGCAAAATAAAGCTGAAAACAAAGACAAAGATAAATTTGTTATAGATTATTCTATTATAGATAAAGATGAGTAAACCTAAATATACAGAAGTACCTAAAGAATATAAAGGTGAAGTTGCATGGTGGCTAGACTTAAATAGAGTTCTAAAAGAACATGGCGATGTTTTTGAAGCTGCAAAGGCACATCCTATATATCATCTAGCTTTTCTTATAGGTATGAAACCAAGAGACTATCAGATATATGGTCTTGATATGATGTTCAAAAACAAATATTTATATTATATGTGGTCGAGAAGGTTAGGTAAATCTACTATATTTAAAGCCTTTAGTAATTGGGCGATTTCATGGAATAAATATCCTCAGGGGTTAGAAAATACAACTAAAGTTCTTGTTATGGCACATACCCAAGATGCAGCTGATGATTATATTACAGTTAATAGAACTATGTTTGAGATGGGCGATAAAAGAGTTGAAGCTTTGACAAAAGGTAAAATGAAGAGATTCTTCACTAAAAACTTTGCTACAAAGAGAGATAATGCTAAGCTCAATGGTTCTGAGTTATCTATGAGAAGGATATATAACCCATTGAAGCCTTTACCACTCAATAGAGATAGAGGTTGGAATACAATCAAAACATTTCCACCTACAAATAGAGCAAGAGGAGAACCTGCTAGTATAGTACAGTTAGATGAAATTGCAGCATGGAAAAACTTTGTGCCTGATGACGATGAGATATATTATGATGTTGTTAGACCTATTCCTACAGATTTTCCAGAAGCTAAGATATTTTGTGCAACTACACCAAAAGGAGAGAAAGGGTTAGGATATAATCTATTGCCTTTAGATGGACATAAAACTATATATGAGCTTATATGGTTTCCATATTGGGTTAGAGATGAAGAAGAATACATTAAAAGTATAAAGGAAATTGAAGAGGAATATGAAGCTCAGGGTAAATCTAAGAAATTCAGACAAGAGTATTTATCGGAGTTGATAGATGTTTCAGATTCTTTTTTCCCTGACGAACTTGTGAATTTAATTTTCAGTAAAAAGGATAAGTTAGGGTTATATACAGATTATAAAGAAGAATGTCATCTAGGGTTGGATTTTGGTGGAAGTAGAAATTCACATACAGTTATAACAATTTCAAGGAAAAATCCAGAAACAGGACATTTAGAGAGAATATATCATAAAAAATATCCTATCGCAGAGGATATGACTTTAAAAGATGATTTGTTAGAGTTATCAAATAAATTCAATATAGTTTTATATCATATAGATAATCAAGGTGGTGGTACAAGTTTCTATGCGTGGATAAGAAATAAATTCGGTAGAAACAGATTAGATGAAGTGAGTTTTAAAAGAGATAAACAGATGATGTATAGATTATTCAAAATCGCTATGTATCAGAAAAGAATATATTCATATTACGACAAAGAGTTATATAAAGAGTTCAAAGGATTTACAAACGATTTAAGACCAGAAAAAGGTTTTACAGATGATATGTTAGATAGTTTCGTAATGAGTATAAGAACATGGCTTCCGTTGGAAAAGCATAATAACACATATAAATCTTTCAACAAAATAAATAATTTTAAGAGAGTGATGAATCATGGCAAAAAGAGAAACTTCCTCGTCATACACTAAGATAGTAGATAAAATCAATAATTATGTTGATACAAAGCTATCAGAAGTTGATATGAGTGAAGCAAAAGAAGCTAAGGTAAAGCCTGAGAATAGAATTCTTAGGGAAAAGAAATCAACTGCACCTACAGGAGATTATAACCAAATTAAATCTAATAAAGGTCAGGTAATTTCAGGGGAGAA
Source organism: Thermotogota bacterium (assembly GCA_051748045.1). GTDB lineage: Bacteria > Thermotogota > Thermotogae > Petrotogales > Petrotogaceae > Geotoga. Next base: position 371 of record JBNJGY010000121.1, on the reverse strand, counting down.
TTATGACGCAACATTGAAAACTGTAATAGATGACGATGAAATTCGTGGATTTATCAGTATAATTACAGATTCAGTTTTAAGAGGTGGCTTCATTTTAGACCATACAAATAAAAAGGAACTAGGTAAAGCTGAGAAATCTTTGAAGAAACTAAGGTTCAAAAAAGCTTTAAGGAAAATCGTACCACAGCTAATTATATATTTACATTCGTTAGTTGAAGTCGATAAAAACAAAGCTTCATCGAAAGCTGTAGGTTTATATTTTCCTGAGATTAGCAGAGTTAGACCGAAGTTAGATGAAAAAAACAAGATTTTAGGATGGTATTATAAATATCCTGACACAGGCGAAGAGAAGTTGTTATGGAAACCAGATG
>JBNJGY010000120.1:0-3768 GCA_051748045.1 Thermotogota bacterium | reverse complement strand
AACTCAGGCTTAATTAGCCTGAGTTAAGTTTATATATCTATTCAAAATTTTGAATGTAATAAAAGCTAGAATCAATTTTGCTATATCAAACCATATAAATGTTGGAACTAATATAGTAAATGATTTAACGAATGTATTACCTGTTGAAATCATGAACCAAGTTATACCAATTGAATATATTATTATCAGTTCTAAAAGAATAAGGATTATATTTGGTACTTTTTTCATATACATAACCAGTGAAGCTGCTAAAAAACCAATAAGGAAACCTCCTGTTGGACCAAGTATTATTCCAATTCCACCAGTAAAATTTGAAAAAACTGGTAATCCAATTGCACCTAAAACCAGATATAACAATAAAACTTTCCAAGAATCTTTTTGAAAAATCAATGAAATTAAAAATATTCCAAATGTTTGTAGTGTTATTGGAACTCCAATTGGCAATGGGATGCTTATCCAAGAAAAAATTACTAATAAAGAAGTAAAAATTGCATAATATGCTAGTTTGCTTTTCATTATAACCTCCATTTATATTTATAAAATAACCAACTAAATATAAATGTAACAAATATATATTGACTAATAATTAAGAAAAAATGAACATTCCTAAAACTGCAGAGCCAAGTATTATGTATATAGGATCTATTCTTGTTTTCATGAAAAGATAAAGAGCTATAGATGCTATAATTCCACTAAAAATGTCTTTTTCTGATACCACAGGTGATAAAACCGATATGAATGTCACAGAAATTAGTATTATAGTTCCCATCTTGAGTGCCTGAGTAACTCTTTTTTTATCTATTTTTAATTTATGTATTATATATCTTGCTAAAAAGAATAAAAGTATTGGTGGAATTATTAAGAACAAATTATTTAATAAAGCACCAAAAAAGCCATATTTAAGATAGCCAACATATGTTGCAACATTCACAGCTACCGGGCCTGGGGTCATTTGAGATATTGATATTGCTTCTTGGAGTGCTTTTTCAGTTAATAACCCATTATCTAATATTTGCTGTTTTATTATCCCAAGAGAAGCCCAGCCTCCACCAAATGCGATAAAACCAATTTTAAAAAATATAAAAACCATATTAAACATTTTTATCAAAACCTTTGTTAGTTAAATAAAAGAATAGTACTGATAAAAAGAATACTATAATTGTGAAGTCTGAAAATAGGGTTATAGAAACTATTGCAATAATTATTACAATAAAATTGTATAATCTAAATTTCACACCTTTTATTATTTGGATTAAAAGACCAGCTATCATACCGATTAAAGAAGCATAAGCTCCTTTTATAAAACCAGAAACATAAGGATTTTCTGAATATTGTTTTAGAATAGAAGAAATAAGCACTATACTAAAAAATGGAGGAGTTAAAACTGCAACAGAAGATATTATTGATCCTTTTAATCCATATATTTGTTTTCCAGAAAGCCAAGCCAAATTAAAAGCAATTGGCCCAGGTAAAGATTGGGCCAATACTAATATTTTTTCAAATTGTTCTTTAGTCAGAAGATTTGAAGCTGATAGATTTTTCATCATCACTGGAACCATTGCATAACCTCCGCCAAGAGTCAATGCAGATATTCTAAAAAATATAAAAAATAATTTGAACAATTAATTTTTCCTCCTCTTTCTCTTTCTCTTCATAGTTTCAAAACCTTCTCCGTAAACACCCATGGAGTTAGAAATAGAGGTAAAAGCTCTTTCATCTATTTCATGAACTATTCCGAGTACCCAAGGTATTTCATTTTTTCTAACTATAACCATAACTATATTTTTATCTTTGTTTGTATACCATCCTTTTCCATTTAAGATGGTAACCCCACGTCTTAATTCTTTTCCGAGTCTTTCTGATATTTTATCATATTCTTCTGAGATAATGAATACTTGTGCTGATTGTTTTCTACCTTCTATAACCATATCTATTGAATATGCTGCGACAGCCATAGCCACAAAACCATATATCATAGTTTCCATTGATTGAAAAACTATGTAAGAACTACCAATAATGACAACATCTAGCATAAAAAGTATTCTACCTGGTGCTATATCTCTATATTTAGTGATTATAAGAGCGATTAAATCTGTTCCACCTGAACTAGCTCCTTGATAAAAGAAAATACCAACACCAGCACCTGCTAAAAAACCACCGAGTACAGTTGCCATAAAAGCATCGTTTACAAGGGGTTCTGTTATTATAGATTGGAAAAATAAAATAGTACCAGATGAAAGAAAAATTCCATAAATGGTTTTAATACCAAAATGTGCACCTATTAATTTCATAGCAATTAATATTAAAAAAGTGTTTGAAACTGCCAGAGTTACACCAACGGGAATTCCTAAAGAAAAGTATAGAATAGTACCTATCCCACTAAAACCTCCACCAACTATTTTAGAAGGTATTAGAAAAGCAGTCCAACCCAAAGAGTTAACGATTATTCCAACGGTAATCAAAAAATAAGATTTTATAGTATTAAATTTCAAGGTTAGCCTCCTCATAAAAGTATTTTCAATATAACTATAATAAGAGAATATAATTAAATAGGAGTTATTATTAAATGTTAATTCTATTAAGGAAAGTAATTTTAATAAATAGTTTTTTTAATATTCAAATAAGTATTATAATATAGAATAAGAGTATTTTTTTAAAAGATTTAAAGGAGGCAGTTTTATGATACCTACACCACATATTGAAGTAGATAAAAAAGGGGTAATTGCCGATACAGTAATTATGCCAGGTGATCCGTTGAGAGCAAAATTTATAGCAGAGAATTTTTTAGAAGATCCAAAATTATTTAATAAAGTTAGAAATATGTTTGGATATACAGGAACTTATAAGGGTAAAAAAATAAGTGTAATGGGAAGCGGAATGGGAATGCCAAGTATTGGTATTTATTCTTACGAACTTTATAAATTTTATGATGTTGAAAATATTATAAGAGTTGGTTCTTGTGGAGCATATACTGATGAAGTTAAGTTATACGATGTTATTTTAGCTGAGGCTGCTTACAGTGAATCCTCTTTTGCTGAAACTATGGCTGGAATAAAAGAAGATAATCTTAAGCCTTCTTCTGAATTAAACAAACAATTAGAAAAAGCAGCAAAATCATTGAATATAGATATAGTAAAAGGCACTATTCATAGTTCTGATGTTTTTTACAGGGTTAATTTTGACGATTATAAGAAAATTCATGCTGAGCATAACGCATTAGCAGTTGAAATGGAATCTTTTGCGCTTTTTGCAAATGCTCAAGTTACTGGTAAAAATGCAGCTTGTCTTCTAACTGTTTCTGATTCACTTGTTACCAAAGAAGCTACAACAAGTGATGAAAGAATGAAATCTTTTACAAATATGATGAAAATAGCTTTAGAAATGGCGAAATAATTTATATATTTTGTTTAAAAATGAACACCTTTTGGTGTTCATTTTTTTTTAGCAAAATCACTTTTTAAAATATAGTAAGTTTTAAATTGTATTTAGATTAACAGGGATAAATAGGTGTATGTTCATGTTATAATAAAATGATAAAAATTGTAGAAATTAAGGAGGGATACGATGAAGGTTTCAGTTACTTATAAAATACCTGAAAAAGGAATTGAGTTTTTAAAGAAAAATCATGATGTTTGGGTGAATCCTGAAGAGAGGAATTTAACTAAAGAAGAGCTTAAAAAAGTTGCTTCTGAATCAGATGCAATGATTACTTTGCTTAGCGATAAAATAGATGAAGAGGTTATTAAAGCTGGGAAAGGAAAATTAAAA
>JBNJGY010000119.1:0-3784 GCA_051748045.1 Thermotogota bacterium | reverse complement strand
TACAAGAAATCAAAAAAAGCACACAAGATGTATCAACATCATCCTCAGATACAGTGACTTACATGAATGAGATAGACAGTGAGATGGATGAAATAGCAAATGAATTTGAAACAATATTAAAACAAATAAACGAAATAAACGGTGGAATAGAAAACATGACAGCAACATCACAAGAACAAAGTGCTTCTGCAGAAGAAATGAGTGCCGCTATGGATAGAGTTGCAAAAACAGTAACTGATATAAGTGAACAAATAACTCAAGCAACAGAATCCATAAATAATCAAGCAGAAGGGGCACAACAAACAAGTGCTAATTCAGAAGAATTATCTGCAACTGCTGAAAGTTTAAATGAATTAGTCAAGAAATTCAAAACAAAATAGAAATTATATAAACTAGCCCTTATTAAAAATAAGGGCTTTTTTTTATTTGGTTATTTTAGTAAAATATAATGATAATATCTATATTTTATTTTGGAGTTGAAAAAATTGAGTAATAACTTAAAAGGCTGGCTATATATACTAACAACAGTTTTCTTTTTCAGTACTATAGAAGTAGTCACAAAACCATATTCTGATATTTTTCATCCTTTACAATTAACTTTTTTAAGGTTTTTAATCGGAGGACTAGTATTATTGATTTATATACTGGTCACAGGAAAACTCAAAAACTATAAAATAACTCCTAAAAATCTTTTAATTATGGGATTAATAGGATCTTTGAATTCAATGATGGCTATGTCTTTTTTGCAACTCTCTGTTAAATATTCTAGTGCCTCGACTGCAGCTATTTTAATCGCTTCACATCCAATACCCGTTGTTTTTTTAGCTTGGTTAATATTAAAAGAAAAGTTAAATTTTATAAAAATATTTTCTGGAATAATTGGGCTAGTTGGAATTATTTTAATAATATATGCAAATAATAACGGTGATACTTTTTGGGGGTTTTTCTTTGGAAGTTTGTCAGCTTTAAGTTTTGGTTTATATACAGTATTGGTCAAAAAATTTGTTAAAAAAATTCCTTCCAATATCTTTGTAACTTTTTCTTTTTTAGTATCATCTGTTTTCTTTTTTATTTTTCTAAAAATAATAAATATTCCTACATTTACCTTCGAAATAGAAAGCGTGAATGTTATATGGCTGCTTATTTATGTGAGTTTATTCGTTACAGGAATAGCTTATATATCATTTTTTAAGGCTTACGAATATCTAGATGCTTCAAAAGGGGCCTTCTCATTTTTATTAAAACCAGGTATATCAATGATTTTATCTTATATATTCTTATCTGAAATTCCTAATGCTCAAAAAATTTTTGGAACTTCTTTAGTTGTTTTAGCTGTAGCAATAATAGCAAAACAAAAAAATAAATAACTTGCTAAATTTGATTATATTCATTTAGATACTTATATTCATTGTAAATTAGTTTAATTTTGTTTCACTTTAATTTTCAAATAACAATATTTTGTATTATAATGTAAATATATAATTAAATTTAGGGGTGATAATAATGAAATCATTAAAACAAAAGCTTCTTATTCCAGTAATTATAATTTTTATAGTTGCAATGGGGTTATTAACTATTGTTAGTATTGATAATGCTAGAAAAAATATTAGAAATGAAGCTTATCCAAGATTAGAAAACCTAGCTGGTTCTTTTGAAGAAATCTCTATGGACATTAAAGCTTATGAAACTATTTTAACGAGTTTACAAGAAGATATTATTTATGCAGTTGAAGAACAAGATATCGTTAGTAATAGAGGGCAAAGTGCTTATAGATTCAACAGTTTTAAAAATTATATAGAGGACTCTTTTAGGTCTACCTTAAATGCTTTTCCAGAGCTAGAAAATGTATATACATATATGAACCCAGAGCACTTTGAAATGACATATAATACAGGTTTTAACAGAGTTGATGGAGAATATGAAAAAATAACAATACTGGGCGAAAGTCATTTTTATGAGGATAATCCTGAAATGCATTGGTTCTATGAACCAAAATTAAAAGAGCAACCAGTTTGGACTGACCCCTATATAAAAAACGATAAAAATATTGTCTCTCATGTTTTACCGATAATTGTAGAAGACACTTTTATTGGTGTTGTTGGAGCAGATATGAGTGTACAAAAAATATTTAATGAATTAAACAAAGTAAAAATTTACAATACTGGAAATGCTTTTATGATAAACCAACAAGGAGAAATTATTATTCATAATGATTATGATGAAATTATTTCTCTTAAAGAAGTGGGTATGACTAAATTAGCTAATGAAGTCAAAAATAATGAATCAGGTTATTTAGAACATGAAGTAGATGGACTAGAAATGTTAGTAGGTTTTTCAAGGCTAATCAACGGATGGGATATCATTGTTGAAGCTCCACAAGATGAAATACTTGAAGGAGTTTCAGCTCTACAAACCACAATGTATATAATTTTATTAATATCTTTAGTAATAGGTGCAATAATATTGTATTTTATAATAGATTACAACATAAAACCTATTAAAAAAGCAGCTGAGTTTATTGAACTAATAGCTAAGAATGATTTAACACAAGACATCGACAAAAAAATTGTTAATAAAAAAGATGAAGTAGGTACACTAGGTAAGTCTATAGATAAATTAATCCAAAATCTTAGAAAAATGATAAATGATATTAAAAATTCTGCAGAAAATGTTGATAATTCTAGCCAAGAGTTAGCAAGTATATCAGAAGAAAACACTGCTTCAAATGAAGAATTAAGTTCTCAATCAAAAGAGATGAATAGATATGCAGAAAATGTTGCTGCAAATACAGAAGAAATAACTTCTTCAATAGAAGAATTATCTTCAAGTGCACAAATGTTGTCTGATCTAGCACAAAAATTATCTGAATTTTCCAAAGATACTCAAAAATCATCTGAAAAAGGTATGTCCTCACTTAAGAATATAACTAAAAATATAGAGGAAACACAATCAAAATCTGAAAAAACCCAAACTGATGCTGAAAATTTATCCAAAAAAACTGAAGATATCGCAGGAATTATAGACACAATAAATTCAATAACAGAACAAACAAGTTTACTAGCTTTAAATGCAGCCATTGAAGCTGCTAGAGCAGGAGAAGCCGGAAAAGGATTTGCTGTTGTCGCAGATGAAATTAGGAAATTAGCGGAAGACAGTTCAAACGCGACAGGAAAAATAGGTAAAATATTATCTGAAATCAAAAATGAGTCTATAAATGTTAAAGATTCAGTCAAAGATAACAATGATAGTATCAAAGAAATTAACGGGGTTATAATGGATATTACAAAAGAATTTGAAAACATCCAAACTAAAATAAATTCACTAGATACATCAACAGATGAATTGACCTCAACTTCAGAAGAACAAAATGCTGGCTTAGAAGAAATCAGCTCAAGCGTAACAGATATAGCACAAAAAATCTCAGATATCACTGAACAAATAAGAAATTCTTCTGATTCAATAGACAACCAGTCCAAAACAGCAGAAACAATAAGCCATAGTGCTGATGAATTAGCAGGATTATCCCAGAATTTACAAAAAATTATAAACCAATTTAAAATTTAAAATAAAACTGAACTAATTATATTTTTTAAACACTCAATTCTAAAAGAATTGAGTGTTTTTTATTAGATCAATAATTTAAACTTATTTTTCATTATTCAAGAATAATAAATAAAAAAATAACAAAGTGAATATAAAAGTAAAAAAATATTAACTTAATAACTATATAATAACTTTTGGGGAATTTAATGAAAGGTGGATGGCGATGGCGAATATAGAAAAA
>JBNJGY010000118.1:0-3889 GCA_051748045.1 Thermotogota bacterium | reverse complement strand
ACCTCGGGACGGTACTTTTTGAGCCAAAGGGATTTGGGGCACTGGATACCGCGGGTGTAGAGGGATTTGGAGAGGTTCATGGTTTTGGTATCACTTTCTCTTTTGTATCATTTTTGCCGCATCTTCCAGGGCCTTTATAGTTTCTTTTTGCCCCTGCTTTTCTTTTTGGATTCTTCTTTGGGCAGAGAATTTTTCATACTCGGTTTTAGCTTTTTTGTCGGCTTCTTTTTTAGAAATTTGCCCATGGTTTTGCAAAACATCTCTTTCGTTAAACTCTAAAAACGCGTCTAGCTTACGTTCCCAGTCTTTTAAAAATACTTTCTGTTTTCTTTTGGCTTGATCTTCAGCATAATCTAGCCACATCACTACAATACGGTTAAGCTCATCAACCTCTTGCTCATTGAGGTAATTTTTAGCCACTGTGACATCTGTACTTTTGATGCTGTTTTGATCAAGGGTTGTGATGCCCATATTTGCCGTATTTGCATCAGCTCTTTGAAAAATGATCTCAGCTGCCGTGAGTTTGGTAACGGCAAAATGGAGTTTGTTTTGTATATGTTGAAAAAACCATGTCGTTTCACTCCATGAGGGGTCATAATCACTTGCAAGGGCAAATATCTCTTTGACCCTTAAATAGACTCGCCGCTCACTTGCTCGTATATCCCTGATGCGCTCGATCATCTGTTCAAAGTAATCAGGCACTTTAGAGTCCCCGACAGGAGGGTTTTTGAGCCTCTCATCATCCATCGCAAAACCTTTTACGATATACTCTTTAAGTATCTGATTTGCCCATTTTCTAAACTGCACACCGGTTCTGCTGCGAACTTTAAAACCAAGCGCTATGATCACATCAAGGTTGTAGTGCTCAACATCATAGTTTTTACCATCACTGGCAGTTGTTCGGTAAAACCGAACAACTGAATTTCTATCCAACTCTTCATCCTCAAAAATAGCTTTTAGATGCTCGCTAATAGTGGACTTTGACTTTCCAAAAAGTTCACAAAGCTGCTTTTGAGAAAGCCACAAAGTTTCATTTTCAAGCTTGACTTCTAGCTTTGTCTTGCCGTCGTCGCTTGAATAGATGATGATGTTTGAATTATCATCTACCATGTTATTCTCCTAGTTTATATTTGCTGTTTCACATACAACTTGTATTTGTTCTCTTATTGTTATTAGTACATTCAACTATGTACTCCATACTTCTTTTCCCTTTTTTGGAATGCTTCTTTGCCACCTTCCAGCTTAAATAAATCTGACCTAAAGTCAAGATTCTCAATAGCAAAAGAATTTGCTTTTGTATCACCATTATTATTTTCCAATTTAACAATCAACTCTGCGTCAGCATTTAATACAAAGTTTGCATTGTGTGTGGCAAATATTATTTGCCTGTGCTGTTTTTTATCTTTTATTAAATCTACTAAATAATTTGCAATTAATGAACTGTCTAAATGAGCTTCTGGCTCATCTATAATTATTGGATTATTTCCTAGTGAAATTAAAATTACAATAGCGGCTGTACATCTCTGCCCAAATGATGTATTATCAAGCGCTCTATCATCATAAAATACTTTCAAAAGTTTATTTGTTTTAATGTTTTTAATATTTTTAAAAATAATTAGTTGATAAATTTGAAAATAAAGCTTTTGGCTAAAAATATCACTCATTATTTGGTAGGTTTGGGATTTTTTATTACTGATTGTACTCTCAAGAGTATTTTTAAAATCGGTGTATTTATTATAAGAAATTACATCATCTAAAGAAATTTCTCTAAGATAATTTTTAAATGTTGCCCTTTCTCTTATGTTAATTTTTGCATAATCATATAATAAATGTAAAAATTGATCAAAAACTGCTTCAAAAACATTTTTATCTACTTGATATTCAATTTTTATATTTTTCACATTATCACTATTCTTAACTGCTATTTGATCAAATTTATCATTAATATGACTCAATTGTTCTACAATTATCTTTTCAAAATCATCAATTTGAGAGTCAAGATTATCGTGTGAAAAAGTATTTTTTACTTGTTTTACACTTTTTATCTCTTTTTTTAGTTTATCTATTTCATTTTTTATATGTTCTATGTTAGAGCTTGCATACTGTGCATCTCTAATATTTTCCTCATTCATACCTTTGTTTTTCAAATAATCTTCAATTGCTGATATATACTGTTGTTTTTCTTTTTCTAAGCTTTCTATCTCTTGTTTATCTTCACTGTAGTCTTTAGTCTTAAATTTTGTAATCAAAGTACTAATGTCATGATATAGTTCATTGTAGTGATGATCATAATTATTTTTAGGGTCACTTATATCTTTATATTCATTTTGAATACTTATTAGTTTTTCATACAACTCTTTTATCTGATTTCGTGAGTTTTGTAATTCTAAAAGCTTTTTTTGCACCAATTGGAGTTTTTCTTTATTCTCCAAATAACTTTTATCATTTAAGGTTTTAACAATATTCTCAAATTGCTTTAATTCTTTTTGCTTTTCTTGTAACTGAGAATGTAGAGTGGCTCTTTTGATTAAAAGATCTATTTGATTATCAAAGGTTTTAAGACCATTAGTTATATTATTTTCTTTTTCTAACAGTGTTCCACCAATATTTTTATCCAATCGTTTAAAGATTGCCTCTGTAAATTTTTTTGAATCTTTTGCAAATTCTTCAACTTTGTTTTGAGCGAGAAACTCTATATTTTCTATTTCTTCAGGGAAAAATAAAACTTTGGATTTGACTTCTTTAGGATTTAATTCACTAAAAAAGTTTTTTTCTGCTTTATCTATTTTCTCTGCAATTAAATTGAGTAAAGTGCTCTTTCCACTACCTCTACCCCCTATAACACATGTTAAATAAGGGCTAAAATATATAGTTTCCTGAAAACCTGAAAAACAAAATTTTTCATTTTCCCATCTAGTGTTATGCTCAAATTTCAACTCTAAGCTATCAATTTTATGTAATGCTTCTTGTGGTTTATTCTCCCCGATATATACTCTTGATGGCTCATAGGTAATTTGTTTTAGTCCTTCAAAAGTTGGATTTGCTTTTATCCAACAGTTTTGTTTGATTTTATAATCTTTTACATTATGGTTATCAGAACAAATTATCATAGGAATGTTTTTTTTAATAGCTGGAAACACATGTTTTATGTAACCTTCTTGGTCAGTTTCTTTTCCTAGTTCATAAATATCTACCATATGAGCTATATCTGTTTTTTGAGCTTCCCCATGAGGTAAAGAATGTGTTATATTTTCTATACTGCTATGTTTATCTCCAGCATGTATTGAAACAATTCCTCCTAATTCATGGATTAACTCTATTGTTGATTGTAAATTACAATATACTTCATTTTGTTTTTTACCTTCACCTCTAATTTTTTTAATTTCTGTCCTATGTTCTATTTGTCCCCATATATAATTTAAATCAGAAGTTTCAGAGAAAATACCAATGAAATGTATTGGTTGTCTACCACGGGAATCAGATAAAAATTCAATACCAGGCAAGATAGTTAATCTATTATTTGCAATATTCTTAAGATTGTTAATTCTGCTAATGTCAATAATGTGATGATCTGTTATTGCAACAACTTTAATATCATTAGAAATTAAAGTTTCGATTAATTCTTCATCTGTGATACTTTTATCCTTATAATCATATGATGATTGTGTATGAAAGTGCAAATCCCATTTATTCCATTTAGAACCTCTATTATCATTATTCATTGTTGCCTCCTCGTATAAAATAATTTAAGTTAATTATAAAAAGATCACCGTTTAAAGATAAAAACTGTCGCATCTTCACAAAGCTGTTGATTATCTGTATGCTTGTTTTTATAGCTCTGTCACTTCGCAAAACAGCGCTGAGCATCGATACGCCCTGCTCTGTGAAT
>JBNJGY010000117.1:0-3908 GCA_051748045.1 Thermotogota bacterium | reverse complement strand
CACATGCTTTTGATAATAGTACAAAATTTAATATTGTAGTGCCAAAGGGATCAGAATATGATGCAGAAAAAAGGAAAAAAGAATTAGGCATTTTGGGTGAAGTAATAGGATTTTAAAATTTTAAAACAATAAGCTAGAAGAGGAAAATAATAAGATGACGGTTTTACAAATTATATAAGGAAGTGTTCAGGAATCAGTAAATTTGGATTTTTATTATAATCATACCTTCATTATAATTACCACTTATTTGACTTCATTATTGCGTTTGCTGCTATCCACTGCCATAAAAATGACTTCAAAAATTGACCTGAAAATAGCCTTTATTGGAAAATCTTTTGATTGCTTTGAAGAAATGTAATTTGATTTTGCATTGAAAATTTGTTTTATTGAAATTGAAAGCAAAATACGAGAATTATGGCCAATAATGATAGAGTGGTTTATAAGCCTGAGGATATTGAAAAATTCCGCAAAGAAAAGGGTGAATACAGTTTTGATTTTACCGGAGTGACTTTTATATGTGAAGTGGACTTTCCTGATTATTTTTCTAGATATAACCAGGAGAATAAATTTGAAGAAGGCACATCTTTTGAAAGGGCTGTTTTTGAGAGAAAGGTTTCCTTTAGGAATACTCAATTTTTAGGAGATGCTATATTTTTAGGAGCTGAGTTTTCATATGGAAAGGTTGATTTTTTAAAAACTAAGTTTTTGGCAGATGCTTACTTTTCAGGAGCTAAGTTTTCAGGTGGAAGTGCTGAATTTATAGAAACTGAGTTTTCAGGAGAAGCTTACTTTATAGATACTGAATTTTCAAATATAAGTGTTTATTTTTTAGCAGCTACGTTTTCAGAAGATGCTGTATTTTCGGGAACTAAGTTTTCAACAGATACTAGCTTTTTATATGCTATGTTTATAGAAGATAGTTACTTTGGGAGCTCCACGTTTTCAGGTTATGCAAATTTTATGGGAGCACAATTTAATAATTTAGGTTTAGTTGGAGTTATTTTCAAACAATATGGCCTATTTAAAGAAGCTTCTATTGAAACCGCAGATCGAGAAACATTCCGAATTATCAAACATGAATTTTTAAAGACTAACAACCGAATTGATGCCCTTGAATATCATAAAAGGGAGATGAAAGCATATTGGAGCGAGTTATGTAAAGAAAAATGGCACAAAAATATTGGGGAAAAATGCATCTTATTTTTAAATCTTATTTCAACCTATTATGGAACAAATTGGATTCAAGGAGTTGGAGTTACTATAGGGATAGCATTTATATTTTACTGGGCTTTTTTAGAGTTATCAAATGCCCCTGATTGGTCATTTGAAGCATATTTCAGATTTTTGAATCCAGCTCACAGTTATAAATTTTTAAAATATTTCTGTCCCCTGGATAGTGCTTATATAGTAGATGCTTTTGGCAGGGTATTTATAGGCTATGGTTATTACCAGACCATCCAGGCATTCCGCAAATATAAGAAGGTTTAGAATAAAAGATTAATTTTAATTCTAACTAGTGGAATTGAAATGAAGGAAAAATGAGAAAATACTTGTAAACTTTTAGATTTATTTTTTTATCTTGGGTAAGAATCTTTCTTGAAATTTTTTCTTTAGCTCCTCCTAGAAAATTAACTTACACAATTTTGATTCTATAAATTTGCATTATTTTAAATTTTTTATTTATTTTGTACTGAACGGTTCAAACAAAGGTACCTTTGTAGATAACCAAATAAATTGTTAAATCAAAAATTTTTAAATTTATGAAAAGATTAATTATAGTATAATTGTAATACTTATTAGTGTAAGTGTTGGTGTTTTAGTGTCTTGTACTGAGAATAACACCGAAATGAAGCCCAAAAATCAAACAGAAGAACAGTTAACTACTGATCAGAGAGCATTGTCCGATTCTTTAAAAAATAAATATGGAATCAATACCACTTTTATGGAAAATGGTAACGTTCACCTTAATTATGAGGATGGTAAAAAAGTAATAATAAAATCTGAAGATAATAGATATGTTCTAACCGGTTCAAAAATAAATAATCAAACTTTTGGAATTGAGGTTGAAGAAGGTGAGGAAAAAATTACACAAAGAGTTCATTTTTATGACAACAAAAATTTTTCGGCTCAAGTTTCTAAGCAAGAGTTTATGAAGTCTGTTCATGGTTCATTCTTAAAGGAAAAAGAATCATTTGATGAGTGTTTTGAAAGAGAATGGGAAGATTTCTGTGATGGTGCAGCAAGTTGTATTGCACGAGATGTTTTACCCATAAGTTCTGCAGCGGTGGCAACAGCAGTTGCTATACATTGTGCCTAACTAAAAAATAAAAGGAGGCAATTTTATGAAAAGAAAGAATAAACTGTTTTTACTTCTGTTATTATTAGGAGCTTTGGCGGTATTTATTGGGGCGATTTTAAAACTTAATGGAAATCCTAATGCTGAATATTTATTAATGACAGGCACGATATTAGAGCCGGTGTCTATAATATTATTGATCATTTATAATTATTCAAAAATTAGAGATAATTTGTTAAAATAAAATTGGATCTTCAGGCTAGCGTAAGTGAAATTTAAAAATAATAGACTGGTTGTCAGTATCTTGTATGTACAAACAATAAGGAAATGACAGCCAGTTTATTATTTTATAAGAAACAAGTTTTCTGACTTAATTTTGGCAAAATTTTAAACGATTAAGAATCAGTGGCTTTTAATTGCCCGCTAATGTTGTGAGATAATAATTGAATCAATTTTAGATTTATTTTTTAATCTTGGCCAGGAATTTGCAGGGGGAGAACACGCTTAATCACGGGGTGATTAAAACAATCAATAAATAATAAATATTTTAAGGTTAACCAAGAGGGAAGAAGGGAAGTTAATAATATCTAAAATATATAGTGGTTTATGGCTTCTTGAGCTTGTTAATTTTACCTTTTATATTATTTAAATCCGTATCCACTAAATTTTGTGTTTCACTTAAAACTGATTTTACTTTTATTAACTCTTTTTTCATCGATTCATAATCAGCATTTTCATCCAACTCTTTAAGTCTATTATAATGCCTTAACATTGAGATGTATGTTTTTTTTATCTTTGGCTTTCCTGCATATATAAGACTCCCAAGTAAATAAGCTAATTCATCATCTTTGGTTGGTAGCTTTAACTGCTTATTTAAAACATAAAATAATAAAAGCAAACGGGAAAACGTACCTATGCTCGAGCTGTTTGAAATTGAATTATTATTCTCTTGTATGTATGAATTAATATTATTTTTAAAATAGGTTTTCAATAAGTATTTGTTTTCCAAGTTTTTTGTGATTCATTAGTTGTTAAACATTCTCTAAGGTAATCATAGTCAATGTCATTAGAATTGTAAATGTTTTGTGGTAAATCTTCGATATAGCTTTCTAATTGTGTTTTTAAATCGAACCTTGGCATTGATCCGAATATTTTAAAAAAAAATATTGGTGCAAAAACTAAAAAAGCAATTATAATAACATTTACAATACCTTTATAAAATGTAAGTGGATCATAATTAAGATTGGTTAAAATTAAATATAATAAAAGAATATAATACAGTATAAGAGAGCCTATTATAGTGTATTAGTTTATAAATGTATCCCTAAATGCTATTTTAATAATGCCTTTTATTGTATATCCTTGTTTACTCTTTTGTTTCTCTCTTTTCTTTAGATTATTGAGGAATTTTTCTACTAGTTTGTTATAATCGGTAGGTTTCATAGTTTTTTGGATTAAACTTATCCAAATTTATAAATGATACCAAAGAAACATAAATTTGCCCCTTATTTGTCCCCCATAAACAAAAAAAGCTCACTGAAAATCAGCAAGCTATCTGTTTCTTAAGTACCCAGGGCGGGACTTGAACCCGCACAGCCAAGTATGGCCATTG
>JBNJGY010000116.1:0-3909 GCA_051748045.1 Thermotogota bacterium | reverse complement strand
ACCCAATCCCTATACCCCGGTGAACTGTAAGAGAATGCTTTTTGTGTAATTTTTGAAAAAAATGGTGCTTGGACCCTAGAAATTCGAGATTTTCCATCTGACCTAACATTAAAAAGCTTTTTCCTGGAATATGCAACCGCTAAAGCTTCTTCAGTCATGAAGTCAGGTGTGCTCCCTACAGTTTGACGTATAACATCACAGCAAAAATGAAATTGTTCGTGCCACATAACAGTTAAAACAATTCCTTCAGCCATGTACTTCAAATCATTTTTTGTTATCCAAAACCCTTGATTATGAAATAAAACATATCGAACGACACCCCAAAAAAAACTTCTTATATTTTTTTGGTATAATGCTAGGATGCCAGGACTACTCATCTTAGTATATGAACCGAGTAAACAATGATTATTCCACTGTTTTGGCTCAAGCAATACGTCAGAAGGCTGGTTAAGGTAAATTTCAACATCAAAACCTAGATCACTTTGGTCAATATGCTCTTCAATCATTTGGCGGTTAATGTGACCTGTGATTTCAGGAACGCCCATGGAATTAATTTTATTAATTCTGTCTATGTCCTCGTAGATAACATCCATAACATTTTTTTCAATCACCATTGAATCTCCTTTCATAAACAATAGAAGGCGGGCAGTGCAAGTTAATATTTTTATATTTTCCAACAATGGTTGTAGTCAGGTACATAAACTAATTTAATTTTAGACACACCTTCTGACGAAGAATATGACCTCGTAGTAAAAAATTCTTTAACTACCCAGCCTAAAGAAGTTTTCATTCTATGCATTATAAAATTATAGTTTACCGTATTTTTTGTATTTAGATGCTCCCAATTGATATCAATATCACATTCACTAAAATTTTTCCTGCTATCAGGAAAGAACAAAATATCTGAACACGAAAACATTTTCCCCTTAATAAACGCATGGCGCATAAGACAACCTTCAGAAACGATTTTTAAATATGTTCGCTCAGTAGGTTGAAAAGGCTTTTTTTCCCCAGCGATGGATATAATATCCCAAAATTCATCATCGTAAAAATATTTTTTATATGTAGATTTAGATTTAGATTTTCTACTTAGATCAACCATCTCTTGCACCTGCATAGAAGTTATATTTTATATTAACAAAAAAATATATTATTATCGTTTAATGAATCACTAGATTATGCTGCCTATTTTTTTACCGACCTTATCTAAAAGAAAATTGCTATTTAATCCATATTTTCCAGAAAAAAAAGGGATAATTACTAATGTAGTCTTTTTTTCTGAATATGGATTATCAAGTTTCACCCAATAACATCTCCTAGGGTTTTGAACTTTATGCTTAGGTTCAGGCATAATATCTTCATGCTGGACATTATGAAGGTTAGCTACATCTCCAGCAAAGCAACACATGAAATCACGGAAGTAGCCTGTACCTGTACATATAATAAGCTCAGGCTTTTTATCCTGCCTCATCTTTGTAAAAACAGGGAAGCGATGGAAAAAGCACCAAGTTTGAAATAAATGTTTTTCATCAAATCCAGTTAACTTATCTAATTCATACTTACGCCATAGATCGTTTGAGGTGTTATCAAATGCAATAGGATAAAGATTTAATTTCAGTAATTCTTCACTTGAAAATGTTTTTGCATTCTCTTTATAATACTCGACATTTTTTCCCCTTATTGCTGAATACAATTTAGCAAAGCTTATACCGTACCTATAACTTAAACTTTCCTGCCAATCAAAGCCATCGTCATTGGCGAGATTTACTGCTCTTCCTTGAATTTCATCTTTTAACTCCTTTTCATAATAGTTCCCGTCACCAGATGTGCCTCCACCGGGCTCGATTCCACAGAGCCATGTATCTGCATTAATAGCCCCTTCACATCCTGAAAAAGAGCAAGCCCACTCTTTAAATTCATTTGAAATCATGCTTACCTCCATTAATATTTTTTTTTATAATCAAAAGCAGTGAAAATTAGATGTATTTATAATTTTCAGTATTTTTCCATTCTTCCTGCGAATTCAGACATTTGTAAGGAAATTTCATAATTTATATGTTCATTCTCTATAATAGAGTGCATGCATCGTACTATTTGATTTTTATAAAACCTTATTTCTTTTAACTTTATAAAGACATAAAAAATAAGAACAGGGCGAATTCCTTGAGATATGGAATTTATTAAGTAAGGCGCTTCATTTAAGCGGACTAAGTTCAAAAAAGATTTTCTTTGCAACCATAAATCGTACCCTGGAAAATCAGGCACGGCACTTACATCATTAAAGGCTAATTTTCTTATTATATCAAAATTGTGGCCATTTTTTATAATATAATTTAATGCTAAATAAATTGCTGGGAATAAAATATAGAACTTTTGCCATTCTTCTTTTGGCCTCCCTCCCATATGGTCTTCAACTTCATCCTCATCTTCTGATTTTTTTGACTGAACAGTTTCATTTTTTCCATTTTTTAGCCACCATTCATTGTAATATTCTAATAAATATAAGCATTGCTCTTTTAGCATTTTGTTTCGAAAAAAATAGTTATTTTTTTCTTTAGAAAATATAAAGTCTGGTGTGTATATAACCGACCATGAAGGGTGAGGTAAAATATTTGTTATTTCCGGTAAATTAAACCGTGAAGATATAAAATCTTGACAATCAGTAAAAATACCATTAAAATCGATGTTTAAAGAACTTTTCAAATATGGATTTTGTTGAGCAGCTATTTCCCCGAGGGCTCTAGAGTGTAGAACGTAAAAAAAATCCTTTTCAGCGCAAACTGCTTTAGCAAGATGTAAAGCGTTGTCTAAAAACATTGTTTCTTGAGCATAGGATTCTTGCAATAAAATATACTTCTGCTCTTCATCCATCTTTTTTTTAAGGAAAATTTCTTGCTCAATGATGCTTATGACCGCTTCTTCTACACAGTAACCACACATAAAACACGCTGGTCCTTATTATATTTTTTATTTTTTAATTAACCACGTATTATAATATAAATTGCAAACTTATATTAGCTTACTCATTTTTACAATTTGTTATGCCCAGGATTGGGAGACTCAGCCGATGAGAGTATATGCCGAATATTTCGAAGAAGACGGATTGACATTCAGGAAAAACACGCTCCTTCAGTTTGGGGGCGGCTGGAAGCTGGTTGGGAACGCAGTCCTGGCCAATCCTGGTAGTGCGGAGCCCATAGGTAACCCCCCCAACGAGGTTTTGGGGTCACTTTCGGAGTTCTATGAAACCTACCGTGAGTCAAACACTTTTCTGTCGGAGAATTGGTTTGAATTCTCACCAGACTCGACGATGCGCTTTATCGAGAAAATTTTTAATGGGTGGTACGTCGGGAAGCATGTAGATCTTAATGGAGTAATTCAGCTATTCAATACGTTCAACGTTAGAGACCAAAAACTGTCACAGGCTATTGATAAAATAGGAATAAACACTGAGCTTTTATTTTCTTATAATGTGCATAAGTACTTTCACGATAAGTCAACATATTTTGGTTTTAGTAATGAAGTCTTGAACAATCAAGATTTGCGTAAAGTAGCGGAGCACATCTTTACTCAATCATCGGAAAGGGTGCGTAGGCCGTACCAAAAACAATTCTCCGAAAATTCGTTTTATCATCCGATGTATGTTAATAGAGCCCATCGCCAAAAGCATTTCCAATCTTACAAGTACAGCGTTCTAGAGGATATGGTAGTGGAGGCATAACAATGAGCTGTAGCGGATAGCTGAAAGCACCTCTTTTCAAGCGGCCCTTTCAGCTACCGCTGAGCTCAGCCGTTAATGAATTGACTTGATAATATCTTCCACATCACTTGGATCTTTCGATACCGCCCATGTCCAAGTTCCAAACCCACCATATTCGTTTACTCCTTGGACCCACTCGTCTAAAAATT
>JBNJGY010000115.1:0-3983 GCA_051748045.1 Thermotogota bacterium | reverse complement strand
AAGGCAAGGAATTCAACAAGGTATTCAACAGGGAATTCAACAAGGAATTCAAAAAGGTAAATTAGAAGCTGCTAAAGATTTATTGAAAGAAAAAGTTGACAAAAAAGTAATTTCAAAAGCCATGGGAATTTCTATTGACCAAATTAAAAAAATTGAAGAAGAAATGAACCAAAACAAGAATTAAATATTTAAGCGTCTGGGTAACCAGACGTTTTTTAATGTTATAATAAAATAAATATTGATGGAGGTGGAGATGTTGAAGAATGTAGCAGTATTTTTTGATATAAACGGAACGATTATTAAAAGAGATTCTAGAACTGACATACCTTTTGCTGAAGCTGTGGATGAATTTTTGAATATTGAAGATGGAATGGAAGGAGTCGATACTTCTGCAAGATCAGATAAAGATGTTTTTATGGAAGTTTTAGAAAACAATAACAAAGAATTTTCTGAAGATCTGTGGAATGATTTTTTGAAAGTTTATGAAAGTAAACTTGAAAAATTTAAGGATACAGATGTTTGGAGATTGAATGAAGATGCTGATGAATATATTAAGAAATTGTATTATGAGGGGTATACTTTGTGCCTAATTTCTGGTGAGCTGTCTATTGGAGCAAAGTATAAACTAGAAAAATTAGGTTTATGGAAATATTTTATAACTGGTGGTTTTGGAGAAGATGGACTGAAAAGATTTGAAATCGCTGATTCTGCTTTCGAAAAAGCAAAGGAAGAGAGAAATACAGAATTTGCAGAGATGTATGTTATTGGGGATACTGTTTTGGATATTAAAACAGCAAGACATTTAGGTGCAAAAGTAATATCAATAACTACAGGATCACATTCAAGAGAAAAATTGGAAAAAGAAAATCCAGATTGGATTATTGATAAATTTTCAGATATTGATTTTGAGTTGTAGAATTATATCATCAATCAAATAAAAAACCTCCAAGCTTCCGCTTGGAGGTTTTTTAATCTTGCATGGATAAAAAGATTTCATCTATTTCTTTATGATATTTTTCGAAAATTTTTATAACTTCTGGAGAAAAATGGCTTTTTTCTACTCTACCGTCTCCTTTAGTTATTATTTCATATGTTTTTTCTAGTGAAAAACTTTTTTTGTAAGTTCTTTCAGATCTTAGGGCATCAAATATATCTGCAAGTTGTACTATTTGCGCTTCGATAGGTATTTCTTCTCCTTTTAAACCGAAAGGATAACCAGTGCCATCGTTTCTTTCGTGATGATATAAAGCTATATTCTTAGCCATGTTGAAATATTCATCATCTAACAATTGTTCTGATAAGGTGGTATGTTTTTTCATTAGTTCCCATTCTTGGTCTGTTAGTTTTGTTTCTTTTTTTAATATTGAAACAGGGATGAATATCTTCCCTATATCGTGTAATGGAGCGAAGTTTTTTATATTTTCCACATAATCTTCATCTTTCCCCAATTTTTCTGCAATTAATGCTGACATTTCTCCAACTCTGTATATATGTTTCCCGGTTATTTCATCGTGTCCTTCTGCAATTAGTGATAATTTTTGAGCGAAATTCAAATAAGCGTTTTTCATATCATGATTTTTTTCTTCAATTGTTGCATAAGCATCTTCTAAATCGGAATAAGAAGTCTTTAGCTGTTGAAAATAGTCTTTTATTGTTTTTTGAAATTTAAGTGTACTGTATTCTAAGGTTTTAATTTCTTTTATTCGAGAATTTGAAATATTTTCTATTAAATTTGAATTATCTGGATTCTGGAGATCAAAATTATTTGTATTGTCTATTATTTCTTGGACAGGTTTTATAAACATTTTTTCAGATTTTTTTGCTATAGACTTTATAAACAACAAGAAAAAAACAAAGAATAAAATAAACAGTATTATAGAAGTTATTATACTAATTAAAGTCAGTATGTTATTGATATTAAATTCAATAACAAATCTTATTGGTTGATAATAGCTGTTTTTCATTTCATATATATAATATATGTTTTTTTGTAAAATATTCTGTTTTTGTATAAAACTGTCTTTCGTTGACAATATTTCATTTATTATTTCTTTATCTTTCAATTGAGGTTCTCTGAATATATTTGTTATTTGTTTATTTTTATCTATAATAAAGGTACTGCTGTTGCTGATATCAAATCTATCTTCTAGAACTGAGCTTGATAGTCTTGAAAATAACTGTTTTATTATGTTGTCAGATATTTTTAGTTCGATAATAGATATATTACCATTATTTTTTTTAGATACAAGATATTTAATCAGTTGATCTGATTCATTGTCTAGTAAAAAATCTGTTATGAATAAATCATTTTCTGAAAAAGACAAAGAATTTAAAAGGGGATCGTTTTTAAAAAAAGAGTCTATATAGCTATTATTGCTTGAGTCTATAATTCTGTTATTTTTGTTAACAACATAATAATCTATATTGAAAGTATTTATTCTTGGGGCTATATTGTTTATCTCTTCTTTATTTTGAAAAAAATATTGTTCGTTATTTTCATGGAAATCTTTTATTATATCATTGAAATCATTATTCAAATATTCAAGATTTTCTTCAAAAGTCTTTATAGATTGTTCGAAAACGTTGGTTATTGCTTCAACTCTTATTCTTTCCTGATGAATTGTTTGGTAAATATTGAACCCAATCATAATTATAAAAGAAATAAAAACAAAAAGAAATATTTTTAATATTATTTGTTTTTTCAAAAAATCTACCATTTTCAACATTATCGCCTTCTTCGTCTTTATTTGTATAACATTATAAAAGATTTATATAATATTTTTCTTAATAGAATATAAAATATGTTTATTTTATTATTAATAATGACTTTAGTACAGTAAAAATAATAGATTTGTATAGTATGATTTTCTTGGAGGTGATTTTATGAAAGGTTTAAAATTATGTTTGTTGGGACTGGGGATAATTCTGATAGGCGGATTTATATTGGTTGATGAAAATAGTAATTTGGGAGGATATGGAGAAACATTAATATTTTTAATAGGTTTATTTACAATAAGCATGGGCGTAAGACATGATGAAAAAAATAGCTGAGTCAAAGACTCAGCTATTTTAAGTTATATACAAATACTTTTTCATTGTCGTAAGCTGTTTTTCCACTATCTTTGAAACCTATATTAGTATAGAGTTTTATAGCTCTTTCGTTTTCAGGGTTGGTACCAAGCCAAAGCTCTTTTTCTTCTGGATATTCTTCTAAAACAATTTCTATGACTTTTTTAACAGCTGCTTTTCCATAGCCTTTCCCCTGATATGGAGTATCAATAGACAACCTCCAAATCCATAGTTCATCGTCTCCATCTAATCCATACATAACAAAACCAACTACTTCTTTCTCTTCGTTTAAAATCGCTTTTGGTTTTCCTTTTGGAGATACGTATGCTTGTGCGATAGAATAAACATTTGGTGCAACATGATCCTGTTTTTTCATTTTTACCAATTTATAGAAATTATCTTCATTTATTTCTTCTAAGAACACCATTTTATCCCAACCCCTTATAAAAGAATTTTTTCTTACTATTTTAAATCTAGAACGTATACTTTTTCATCATATTCAATTTTTCCTGTATCTTTAAAGCCTAAACTGGTATAGAGATTAATTGCTCTATCATTATCTGGGCCTGTACTAAGCCAAAGCTGTTTTTCTTCTGGATATTCTTCTAAAACATTTTCCATGACTTTTTTAACAGTATCTCTTCCGTACCCTTTTCTTTGAAAAGGAACGTCTATTGACAATCTCCAAATCCAAATTTGATCGTTTAGATCTGGTTCAGGACCGTACATTACAAAACCAACTAGTTCATTTTCTTCATTGTATATTGCTCTTGGTTTTACTTCTGGAAATAAATAAGCTTGAGCAATGGAAAATACATTTGGAGCAACATGCTCTTGTTTTTGCATTTTTACTAGTTTGTAAAAATTCTCATCGTTGATTTCTTTCAAAAATACCATTTTTTACCATCCCCTTT
>JBNJGY010000114.1:0-4039 GCA_051748045.1 Thermotogota bacterium | reverse complement strand
AGATTCAGGAGTTGTTTACTGCGTATTAAAAGCTTTTAAAAGTTTGAAAGAAGCAGTTTTTATCCGCGTTTAAAGAGTGGTGGCACATACTCTGCGCCGTACTTTTGCCTTATCCAGTGCAAAGGGTCAGACCCCTTTTTACAAATAAGCTACCTTAAAAAAATAAATTAGTTAAATCTCTAGATTTCGGACTTTCTGAAGGTATGGCCGGGAGACAGGGAATTAGTAAATTAAACTCAAAAGCCCTATTTTAGCCGGTTCTGAGACTTCTGACTTGCAATGGTAGCTAAAAAAAGACCCCTGTTTAGCTACTGAGTAGCTATTTTAGAACATACCGCTATTTAATAAGAAGTAGGAAAATTATATGAACTTAAGAAGGTCTATCTATCTTTGAAACTTGCTCTAAGTCATTTTTTGCTTTATCCATTGTTAATGCCGGATTTATCTCCAATGCATTTAAATTAACATTTAATAATTTTACAAGTAACTCTTCAGAATCTTTTACCCGTTTAGGTTCAAGTTTTTCAATTTCTGTTTTATACCTTTCATAAGACTTAGCTAATGATTCTTTATGGGAATATTCTGCTTCTAACCTTGAATATTTGTTAATATTCATATTAGCTACCACCGCAATCCAAATTAGTGGGACACTATATATTCCTTTAACAATTGTTGTTTCAAAGTCTAAACTCCAATTACTTAAAAAAAACATCAATAAATTAAACGCAGCTAATACACCCAAACTCCAATAAAAAACTTTTTGGCTACTTTGTTTATTCTTTCTTGCTTTTCTAGCATTTTGATAAAAGCCACCAGCTAAGCCTGCATCACTTGATAAATTAATTACTCTTTTTGCTTTTATCTCAATTTTCTCTAGTTTTTCGATTCTAGACTTCAAAGCCGCATCAATGCTAGGAGTATTTTCTTCATTAGTAAATAATCTTTTGTGAAAACTAGTTATTTCTTCTTGTTGCTTAGTGAATTCCTCAAATAATTGGTCAATTTCTTCTGCTTTTGACAGCTCGCCCACATGATTTTTTTCAAAAAGCCTAGTATGAAATTCTTTGATTTTTTCATACTCGTTCTCTATTTTGCGTGCCTTTGAGGTTTTATCAGTACTGTTTAAATCATCATCGAATAAATCATTGTACAACTGTATAATATGCTGATGTGAATCTTTAATATCTTCTACAGGTGTTAAACCATTATGCTCTTTTTTTGTGATATCTTCCCAGTTTTCCTTAATCATTTGAACTTTATTCTCTAGGTTTTTGATATTACTCTCGTTGACTACTTGAGTGATTCTATGGTATAGAGTATTACTACTATTTCTTGATGAAAAAATTTTGTCATAAAGATCCTCAATTTCTTGCGATCGCCGTAAGGTTTCATCAACTTTTTCTTGATTTTTTTTCATATTTGTAAGTAGGTTATTATATTTCTCTTGATTTTTTTCCAAATGATCGTTTAATAATTGTTTCAGCGAATTATCTGAGTCTTGATTTTCTATTAATTCACTATCAACACTATAATATGCTTGTATTTTTGTATAAAAAGATTTTATTTCTTCAAGCTTTTTCTCAATTTCATGTTCTTTTTTCATATAACAAATCCTTATATTTTAAACAATTATGTTATCATAATTCTACGAAAATATTATTATAATTAGTGCAAAAAGGAATATTGTGACA
Organism: Thermotogota bacterium; assembly: GCA_051748045.1. Taxonomy (GTDB): domain Bacteria; phylum Thermotogota; class Thermotogae; order Petrotogales; family Petrotogaceae; genus Geotoga. The sequence goes on along the minus strand of JBNJGY010000114.1, from coordinate 2,348 downwards.
TTAGAAATAAATCTTTGCAATTCCATAGCTTTTATTCTGATGATTATTGCTTATGTCATTGCTACTGTTAAAATTCAAGATAAAAATAAACTAAATCAAGTTTACTTTTATTTTAATAAACAGATGATAAATTTCGTCAGGTGGGGAAAAACAGCAACTATTGTTCAACTATTTCAAGAAATAGAAAAAACCAATGTTATCATTTTATTAATATCAATAGTGTTTGCTATTTTGACAGCAGAGATAAGATTTCTTCATTTTTTAACGTTACCTATGTCATTAATTTTTACTATTTCCTTATTGTCAGCAGCATCTTTTACTTTTATACAGCAACCTAAAGAACATACAGTGAAAACATTAAACGACAATAAAAGCTTAATAAAATTATGTTTTCTTATTAGTTTAGGATTGATCTTTTACAGTATTGTCATTTTGAACACATATCAACATATATCATTTTATATTGGTATTGGTACTTTTTTATTAACAGTTTTGTATATATTCTTAAGTATTTCAATTCCATGGATTGTTTTTGGAACAATACCTACAATTATATTAATTGTATTATTTTTGTTAATTAAATCATCCAGAGTATTGGAAAAAGTAATTCATTTTAAACAGAAAAATACTTTTTCTCTGCCTTCTTTATTAATGAGCTTATCCACGAGTATTGCTCTTTTTGTCAAATGCTCTTAAAAATGGATTTTTATAATAAAGCATGAATACTACAGTACATAATTTTTTAAAAAAAATATATATCGTAGATACCAAAAAACGTAACTATTCCAAAGTTTGTATCTTTGATGATATATCCAGTCAAATAGGTAAACCACTGAGTGATGACGTGCGAGTTAAGTTAACTGAACTATTCAATTGTGAAGTAAAAGATTTAATGTTCAATGAACTTTTTTTAATAATTAATTTAATGGTGACTGCTGAAAAATCAATATCATTATTAAAGGCAAAAAACGTATTTGCTTATTACGAATCCAATAAAGATGGTAAAATACACGAACTCAAAGAACAACAGTCAGTAGGCATGGAACAACATCCAATGTTGAAAAGTGGTTTTGAGGCTAATTTAAATATTATAGAAACTTTTGAACATGAAGATTTGCCTACTAGATATTTAGGACTTGTAATATGTATGGCAAATCTTGAATCGCCAGAGTTAAGAAATGAATTTGATGGCTTAGAAAAACTAAAAAATTATCTGTCTTTTTATGCTATCAGACATACAACTTCTAAGAAAATTATCAAAAGTGTTGCAATTGTTTTATATCAATATTTCAACAACTATCATTCCACTAAGAAACATCTTAAAGAACATATTGGCGAATTGATTGATTTATTTTTTGAAACCAAGAAGCCATATTCTAACTTCAAAGACTTTGAAAAAAAATATTTCTTCTTAGAATCACATATTTTAGATTTTCCAATATTTGGATGCGATTATAATAAGCACCTAAAACATGAAAAGTTTTTACAAAAGAAGTTAGCAATAATTATTAACGAATCAAACCCCCTAGAACAAAAGTTTAAAGATTTATTGAATGATGAAAAAATCATTAAAGCTGTTTCATTAGATACCGTAAAAATTTATCTTGATATTTCTTACTTTAAAAACTTCGGAAATTTTCCGAAAAATAATTATTCGTTTACCTCACAAAAATAACTACAATTTCTCCATCAGCTGATAAAAACCAAAAAACAAACGAGATGATCATCTCCTAAAAAAGGAGACACAATGCTGCAACTCACAGCAAAACTTATGAACGTCTACAAGACGAACAATTACACAGACTACGAAACCGGGAAAGTCACCCCGGGCAAGGTGAAACTGCAACTGCTTCAAGTCGTGAAGATGAAAAACGGATCGGATAAGCATGAGCTTATTGATCTTACTGTTCCTGATAGTAAAGAAGCCGAGTATCGCTCAAAGATCGGTAAAGAAGTCACGGTGCAAGTTGGGATCATGGCTAAGTCATACAAGTTTTACGGACTGTAACAGTTTTACGAAACTTGTATCAAGTTTATTAGCAAATCAGCTGTCTGAATACTTTTCGTAAAACCTTCAACCAAAGGGCGAAAGGATAAGGCAGCCTGGCAAGCGTTGGCTGCTGTCTTTTGGGGTGCGGCCGTGCCGCAGCACAAAAGCAGAAGCTCTACACAGAGAGGGGTAATAGTAATACCCCTCTCTAAACGTCAAGTATTATAAGGAAAATACTATGAGTAAGAATAACATAACAAATATAAAAACAGTTCCGGGAATCGATACGCTGTATTATTTTTGTGAATCAAACAGCAACTATGAAGATTTCTTTTTAAATCTTCTTGATCAAATCGAT
>JBNJGY010000113.1:0-4042 GCA_051748045.1 Thermotogota bacterium | reverse complement strand
ATTTACTGAAGAGATGTCTCGACAAGCTCGACATGACAGCTGTAAAGGTTTTTAGCTCTTGTTTTTACTTCCAACCTCCAACATCCATCATCCAACTGAAATCACCTGTCACTCTGAACATAGTAGAAGATTCTAATGATTTCTTTTAATTAAAAGCTATGCCATCTGTCATTTCGACTAAGCTCGCCATGACAGCTGTAATAGTTTATAAATATTGTTTTTATTGATTTAAAAGTCAATACGTTTCTTTTTATATTTCTGCTTTTCTTCCTCATTCAAAATGAATATTATCCACGAACCATTCTATGTTGTATAGATTTTCATCGCTTATTTGAGTATCTTTTTCAATTCGTAGTTTTCCTTCTGAATCTTTTATAGGTCCAGTGAATGGATGATAAAGACCCTCCATTATTGATTTTTTTACTGAGGTTATCATTGTTTTTGTTTGTGGGGGGAGTTCATCGCTTATTTCTGAAATATCTACAACACCAGATTTCATGCCACCCCAGAATTTTTCTATTTCTTTTGAACCTCCGAATAGATCAAAAAATGAGAAATTGGAACCTTTTAGTACATCTTCTATTATTCTGGAATAATATTTTCCCCAGTTCCAGATTACTGAGGTTAGTACTTTGTCGTATGTTTTACTCATATCATAATGATATCCTATTGAATAAATATTATTTTCTGAGGCTGTTTTTATTACTTCGCAAGTATCTTGATGGTGAGTAAGAACATCAGCATTTTTTTTGTTTATAAGATATTCTGCAGATTTTCTTTCGTATTCTCTATTGCTCCAGGTGTTTGTCCATGAAATCTCTATTTGAGCATTAGGGTTAACGGATTTTGCGCCTAAAGCAAAAGAGTCAATCCCCATTATAACTTCTGGTATTCCAAATGGAGCGACATACCCAATAATATTTGTTTTAGTTTTTATTCCAGCTAAAATACCTGCTAAATACCTCGGTTCATAAAGTCTACCAAAATATGAATTTATATTTTCTTTTGTGTCGTATCCAGAGAAGTGAACAAATTTTACGTTCTGGAATTTACTTTTTTTGTTTTGATCTAAAAAGTCAAAACTTGTTGTGAATACTATTTTGTATTCTTCTTCATTTAATTTTTTAATTATTTTTTCGTATTCTTCTTTTGAACTGACACCTTGAAAGTATTTTGTTTCTATTTCTTCGTCGAATTTTTCTTGAATATATCTTCTTCCAAGCTCATGAGAATAGGTCCATGCTGAATCTTTTATCTCAGTATTGTATATAAATGCTACTTTTAGTTTTTTACCAGATGGAACAAATATTTTAGATATATCCCAACCAGAAGAACTATCTGAACTTTGTTCTTCTGAGAATTCTTTTATTATTTCTTTTACTTTGTTTTTTAGTTCTTTTTCAGACGGAGGAAGAGTTTTTCCATATTTTTTTAGATATCTTAAAAAGGCATCAGCTGGTGTTATGTCTATTTTATCACCATTTAAATTGTCAAAATGTTTTTTAAATGGCAAAAAGAATTCATTTATAAAATCTTTGTATTTGTTGTTAACCAATTCTTCGTCTACTTCATGGTGTTTTATAATGTCATAGAATTCTTTGAATTTCCCCTCTTCTGTAAACCATATTTCAACTAGACCTGTTTTTTTGTTGAAATCCAAGAATTCATAATAAAGTCTTATTTCTTTATTATCTGGATCCCATTTTGGTATTAGTCTTGTTACTGTAGCACTTATCGAATAAGCATTTAAATATTTCATTACAGATACTCTTTTGTTTCCTTCTACTACATAATACCAATTTAGATATTCATAAACTTCTATTGGATCTCTTATTCCTTCGTCATATTGAATTTTTAATAGGTTTATCCATTTTTGAGAAAATTCAGTATTTTCATCAAATATAGGTTTAAAACTTCTTGAAAAAGAAAGAGCTCTTGAATGATAGTAAGTTCCTTGTATTTTTTCAAGAGGTAGTTGTATCATACCTAAATCTTCTTCTTTAACTATTTCAACGTTTTCTATAATATCTTCTAATGCAGGCAAGTAACTTTCTTTTCCTGTTGCTGCGTTTATCATTAGTTCTCTTCTTCCAGCTTTTCTAGCTTTTGCGTATTCTTCTGATAATTTTGTAAAATTATTTCCTTTGAACATAATTATCCCCTCACTTAAATATAACTTTTTTTGTTTTTATTTCACTTTTATTTTTTATCGAAACTATTTTTTTATTTTTTTCATCATATGTAATGAATTTCACAGGTTCTGAATTTATTAAATATGTTTCTTTTTCGTCTTTTTTAAGTAGAAAATCGAAATCTTGAAAAGAATAATTTCTATGTAAATGCCCATAAAGCCATAGATTAGGAGAGTATTTTTCAAAAATTTCAGCTAATTTCTTTGAAGGTTGATGATATCTATCGTATTTTTCTAGTGTTTTTTCTATAAGTGGTGGTGTATGAGAAACCATTATATCTATCCTGTTTTGCCTTTTTAAAAGCATTTTTATGCTTAATTCTCTTTTGAGTTTAGTAACATCAGATTCTCTAAAATGAAAGGGTCTTTTTCCATATGATAAAGCTCCAGAAAATCCAGCGACTAGTAAATCTTTTTTTATATATTTTTTGACATTTATCATTCCATGATTAAGAATAAAAAACCCTCGATATATACTTGAATATTTTTCGTTTTCATCTTTGTAGGGTTTCTTGAAGTATTTTTCATCGTGGTTACCGTGGACCAAAACACTAAACCTTGCTTTGAATTCGCTTGCCATATAATCCATATAACCAGGAGAAAGGTCTCCGCAACCTATCAATAAATCATATGTATGTTTTTCTTTGTTGGTAAGGTTTTTTTCAACGTCTGAAACGGTTACTATGTCAATCATGGGAATTCCTTCCTTTTTGAAGTGATATTTATTAAATTATATCATGAAAAAAACCTCTCGAATGAACGAGAGGTTTGATTTTATAATAACTTATTTTATTAAACCTAAAGCTTCTAAATATCTTTCTGATACTATTGCTGGTTCTAATCCTTCAACATCAACTAGATAATTTAATCTTATAATTATACTTTCGTTTAAATATAGTGTTAAAGGTTTTAAGATTTCTTTGATTTCTGGGTATTTTTCTAAAGTTTCCTGTCTTACCAATGCTGATGGATAATAAAGTGGGAAGAAGTTTTTGTCATCATTTAATACTTTTAAATCATGTTTTAATATTAAGGCATCTGTTGAATAAACCATAGCAACATCTATGTTCCCAGATTCTACAGCTGTATAAGTTAGTCCAGCTTCCATGGTTTTTACATCATTTTTATCTACATTCATGTTGTATGTATCTATTACTGCGAATATCCCATCGCTTCTTTTATAATATTCTGGGTTTACACCAAAAATCACTTCATTTCCATTATTTATATATTCTGATAGATCAGATAAAGAATTTATGTTGTTTTCTTCTGCAAATTCTTGTCTAACTGCTAGACCATATGTATTGTTAAAATTAATCATATCTAGCCAAACTATGTCATATTCTTCTTTATCTATTTCGTTTACTTTGTTGAATAATTCTACTGGGTCGTATATTTGAGTTTCTTTTTTGAAATAAGCAGCCCAAGCAGTTCCCGTGTATTCTGGGTATATGTCTATCTGTCCTGTTTCCATACCTTTTCTTATTGGAAGTGATGATAGTCCAAATCTTTTTTGAACATCAAAACCATTTTCTTCTAGTAATTGAGATATCATGTTTGAAACTATATAGCCTTCTGTGAACATTTTTGAGCCAACTACAACACTTTTAGCAAAAGCAAAAGAGCTGAATATAACCATAACTAACGTTAGTACAATTAGTGTTTTTTTCATTCCAATCCCTCCCATTTGTGATTTTATTTGTCGTGTTTACTATATTTATATAATATCATAAAAATGAATTTATTTCTAAATTTAACAATAGGTAATTTTTTTGTTCTAATTCTCTTCAATTTAATTTGTAAATTTATTGATTTTTTAAACAATTCCGAAATATAAAAAACCAAAGTAGG
>JBNJGY010000112.1:0-4064 GCA_051748045.1 Thermotogota bacterium | reverse complement strand
CAAAATCTTATACAGAAAACCCTAGAAAATATAGAGAAATTGTCGCTAATTTTTTGGACAGTATCGAAAAATAAACTGGAGGGATTCTTATGATCTCCGAAAAAATAAACAAAATGAAAAATTATTTTGACTCCAACACTACAAAAGACATTGATTTCAGAATAGAACAATTAAAAAAATTAAAACAAATTATTTTAGAAAATGAAGAATTTTTAATGACAGCTTTGAAAAGAGATTTGAATAAATCTTTTTTTGAATCTTTTGAAACTGAAATTGGATATACTATAAAAGAACTATCTTATATTATAAAAAATTTGAAAAAATGGTCTAAACCAAAAAAAGTAAAAACATCTTTAATTAATTTCTATGGAAAAAGTTATATTCATCATGAACCTTTTGGTGTATCTTTGGTTATTTCTCCATGGAATTATCCTTTCCAATTAACAATTTCACCGATTATTGGATCTATAGCCGCTGGAAATTGCACAGCTGTAAAAGTATCAGAGTTTTCTCCAAATACTTCTGAAGCATTGGCAAAAATAATTAATGAAAACTTTGATGAAAATTTCCTTTATGTTTTTCAAGGTGAAGCTGAAGTCGCAAAAGAACTATTAGAAAACAAATTTGACTATATATTTTTTACAGGTAGTACTGAAATAGGCCAAAAAGTAATGCAAGCTGCTGCAAAAAATCTTACTCCTGTGACATTAGAATTAGGTGGGAAAAGCCCTTGCATTGTAGATGAAGATATAAACCTTGAAACAGCTGCAAAAAGACTAACCTGGGGTAAGTTTATAAACGCTGGACAAACTTGTATCGCACCAGATTATTTATTTGTGCACAAGAATATAAAAGAACAATTCATTGAAAAAATTATTGAAACGATCAACTCATTTTATAATAATGATTCAAAAAAATCTCAATATTATCCATCTATAATTTCTGAAAAACATTTTGATAGATTGATAAAATTGATGAAAGAACAAACCATTATTTATGGTGGAGAACATGATAGAAAAGAAAAATACATCCAACCAACGCTTTTGGAAACACCAGATTTTGAATCAGACGTTATGCAAGAAGAAATTTTTGGACCAATTCTTCCTATTTTTGAATATAATAATTTGGAAGAAGTTATCACTTTTATTAAAAAACGTCCAAAACCACTTGCATTATATTTTTTTTCAAAGAACAAAGAATTACAAAATAAGATCACTGATGAAATTAGTTATGGTGGTGGTACCTTTAATGACACTATTATGCATATAGGTAATCTAGAATTACCTTTTGGGGGTGTAGGGGACTCAGGAATTGGTCATTATCATGGAAAATATTCTTTTGAAACCTTTTCAAATAAAAAGAGTATTTTGAAAAAAACATTTTGGCCTGATTTAAAACTAAGATATCCTCCGTATAAAGGTTTATGGTTACTTAAAAAGATTTTCAAATAAATGGAGGTGTAAATATGGCTGAAAACACCATTAGAGTAAATCAAAGTCATGTAGAAGAATTAATGGATCTAGTGGCTGAACTAGTAATATCCAAAAGTGGACTAAATCAAACTATGAAAGATGTTGAAGTTCATGGGGTAGAAGAAGGCTTGAATCAGCTTAACAGAATAACTTCTGATTTGCAAGGACTCATCATGAAAATGAGGATGATTTCTATAGACAACATTTTCTCTGGTTTAGAAGAAGTAATAGATGAACTAAATAAAGAATCAGAAAAACACGTTTCTTTGAAAATTGATGGAGAAAAAATAGAAATTGATAAAACGATTTCAGAAAAAGTTAGAAAAATAATAAAAGATCTAATAACTATTTTACATGATAATACAGACACTGAAGAAGAAAGAATTTCCGCTGGAAAAGATAAAAGCCAAGTAATAGAAATAAACACGCTATATGAAGGAAATAAAGCAAGAATAGATCTTTTAACTGATGGGAAAAGAGAAATATATCTAACTGATGAAATAAAAAAAGGAATTTACGATGCAAAAGGTGAAGTAGATGTAGAAAAAGTAGGAGATAAAGACCTAATAAAAATTAAGCTTCCTATGACTTTATCTATAATTCAAGCATTATTGGTAAAAGTAGATAACAAGAACTATGCAATACCGGTTGCTAATATTGAATCAACACAAAAGTCAGCAGATGGTGATTTGAAAGAGGTTCAAGATAAAGAAGTATTTTTATTAAGAGGAGAAACCATTCCTCTTTTGAGACTAAGAGAATTGTTTAAAAAAGAAAAAAAAGAAGCAGGTAATATTGTAATAGTAAATGAATCTGGTAAAAAATATGGTCTTTTTGTAGACGAATTAGTAGGTCAAGAAGACATTGTTATAAAAAGTATGGGAAAACTCTTAAGTGATGTGAAAGAATTCAACGGGGCATCTATTTTAGGAAACGGTGAAATTGCTCTCATTTTAGATCTCAAGAATTTATCAGAACTTTAAGGAGGGATGGGAATGCAAAAAGATTTATTATCTTTTATAATCAATAAACAAGAATTTGCTTTAGAAGTTGATGTTATAGAAATGGTTGAAGAATACAGAAATTCTACAGAAGTCCCTAACTCAAAACATTTTATTGAAGGGCTTATTAATCTTAGAGGAAGAATTGTTCCTATTGTAGATTTAACAAAAATATTAGAAATGAATGTAGAGTCAGATCACAATTTTGAGAAAATATTGATTTTAAAAATAGATGATGAAGAAATTGGTGTTTTGGTTAATGTCGTTAATGATGTAGTTAATATTGATACTGAAAATTTAGAAAACTATGGAGGTAATGAAAAATTTGCTTCAATGTCTCATGGAATTATTCAAATAGATAACAGGTTGATAGTTTATTTAAATGTCGATAAAATTTTCGAACTCAAAAAAGAATTTAGCACATAATATTTCAAATGGATTCTCATTAAGAGAATCCATTTTTTAAATGATATAATATACTTAGTCCATATTTGAAGATATTCTTTAGTTTTTCTTTTGGAGGTGTTTATATGTTCAAAAATACTGAATTTATAGATAGAGTAAAAAAAGAAATGAAAATTTATGAGGATATGGTTATGCTTGTTGCTTATGGTGACTATAATTATAAACCTGATTTATTTTCAAATCTTTTTATTATATTATATTCTGAAGATAATGATCATATAAAAAAAATAGAACAGTTCAAGAAAATAACAAAAGAATTTTTTGATTTAAAATACGAAATTTTGGAAGAACAACAAGCTATATTTTATACTAGAGAAGATCTAAAAATTAATTTTAAAATAAAAAAATCATTTTCAATTGAAAATGATAAAGAACTTCTAGAAAAAAAAGGAATTAATTGGGATGAATCAGTTTTAGTCAGAAGAAATTACATCAAAAAAGAATTTAATAAAGATAATATAAATAATTTCATTAAGAATTTTGATGACTTCTTTACCAATTATTTTCTTGGCGATTTTATAAAAGCATATAAACACTTTAATAATCTTTTATATATTTTATTTGATTTAAAAGGCATTTATAATTCAACTGAACAAAGTAGAATATGGTATGCAAAAAATCATGAATCTAAAAAAGATTTAGACGATTTTGTAAAAGCTTCAAGTGAATTAAATCCAAATACAATGATAAAAAAAATAAAAAAAATAAAAAAATTATTTAAGGATATTATTACTAAAGAAGATTTTGATCAAAATAAAATAATTGATATTTTAGATTCTATAGAAAAAAAATACCCATATTTTTTCAATTTAAGAGATATTTCAAGAATACCTAATATGGATTCAGAAAAAGTAATTTTAAACGAAGGCTTAGTTTATAGATCTGCTTCTCTGGAAAGGTATGATGAAGAGGACATAGAAATATTCATGAGAGAAAATGAAATAACTAAAATTGTTGACTTGAGAGATCAAGAAGAGTTAGCTTTATATAAAGAAAAAAGAAATACTTTTTATTCAAAAAAGTTTAAAGAAAAATATGTTGTAAATATTCCAATACATCTAACCGAAGTCAAAAATCTTTTTCATGATGATGAGCAATTAAATCATTATTATCATTTTTTAAAAAC
>JBNJGY010000111.1:0-4068 GCA_051748045.1 Thermotogota bacterium | reverse complement strand
ATTGTGTTGTGTTAATGCACCTTTCTAATTTTAGCTAAAAGTTTTCATTAAAGGTTTAATATCTTAAAAAGAAAATATAAAAAGACTAAAGAAATTAAAATTGACTTATTATAAAATGACAAAAGCTCCCACAAATAAATGAGAGCTCTTATCACATATTCTATCTAATAGATAGAATTGGGAATAATAAATAAACTTTGTATGTAGGGATCTCGGCTTAATCCTTACATTTATTAGTTTATATCTAAATTATACCATATATTTGTATTTTTTCAAATATATATCGTTAATTTTCAGAAATTTAATTCATCTCTTTATAGATATTAAACTAATCAATTAACTTTCATAACTTTAATAAATTCTGCAACTAGATAAGGATCAAACTGACTGCCTGCATGTTTTTTTAATTCATTTAAGGCTTCTTGTTTTGACTTTGCAGAACTATAGGGTCTCTCATTGGTCATAACATCATATGCATCAACAATTAAAATTATTCTTGAAAGAAGTGGTATTTTTTCACCTTCAAGCCCTTTTGGATAGCCATTACCATCCCAGTGTTCATGGTGATATAAAACTTTGTCTGCTGCAAATGAAAAAGAATCCATTGATTTTATTATATTATAACCTTCCTTGGAATGCTCTTTTATCTTTTCCCATTCTTTATCTGTTAGCTTCTTGTTTTTAATCAAAATATTTTTTGGAATTGTTATTTTCCCTATGTCATGTACATTAGCAAGTAACCATAGCTCCATAAGCTGGTCAGGATCTAGACCAATTTTTCTTCCCAACAAATCAGCATACTCTACCATACTCGTTATATGTTCTTCTTTCTCATAACTTTTTTTGCTTAGTTCATCTAAAATCTTTTTTACCATTAATTTTAACCTCCCTTCTAATTATCATTATTCAAAATCACTTAAGATTTTATCAGCTATTTGTAAACTCTCCAGATGTTTTTCTGAGATTTGGTTCAAATCAAGAGAATACTTATTTAAATAATAATCTAATTTCTCTGAATCAAATCTATTAAAAGCTTCAATAAATGTTAATAAATCACCTAATTTACCTTCACGGTCTATTAATGCTGATCTAAAATCTGATGGAATAGAAACCTCGTTTAAAATATCTTCAATATTCCGATCTAAATATACATCAATCAAAGAAAAAGCTCCTAACATAAATAATTCTTTATCCTCATCAATAAAATCTTCTGCTAAAAGTTCTGCAAAATAACCTCTTATAAGTGTGGTTTTAAATAAAATGTCTGGTTTATCCTGACTTAAACCTTTAAGAAAATATAAGGTACACCATTTTCTAAGCCTATCTATTCCTAATAAAACAATAGCCTGCCGAATTGACTTAACATCATAGCCATAAGCTGCAGAATTAATTATGCTTAATAAACTGTAAGACATCGAAACATCCTGTTTAATAACTTTCTCTACCAATTTGAAATTGGGTTCTTTTTTATTTAGTTCATCTAATAATTTTAAATAAGTAAATTTATATGAAGCAATTTTTTTACCTTTAATTATTTCTGGTTTAGTAAAAAAATATCCTTGGAAATATTGGTAATCAAGCTCCCATGCTTCTTGAAAGTCTTCATGAGTTTCAACTTTTTCAGCTAAAAATTTAACATCAGAATTATATTTTCTTATTTTTTTCATTATTTGTTTTCTTTCATTGTTTTTGGTAGTTAAGAAATCAATTTTAATAATATCAGCTAGTTCAACTAATTCAATTAAATCTTTTTTAAAAATAAAATCGTCAAGAACAATTTTGTATTTTAATTTCTTATATTCTCTAATCTTTTCTAATAATATTTGATCAATTTTTTGGTTTTCTAAAATTTCAAGATAAACCGTTTTAGAAGGCAATAAATCAGGTATTCCATCTTTTATTAATTTGGCTGTGAAATTGATAAACGCTGGTTTATTACCTGTTATATTATTTAATCCAATAGATTCTATACTATTTGTAATCACTTCAGCTGTTGCTTTTTCACCATCCCATTTTTTGGTTTCAATTGATCTAAAAAGTAATTCATAAGCAAAAGTTTTCTTTTTTCGATCTAAAATTGGCTGTCTGGCTAAAACTGACTGAGGCATGAAATCATCCTTTCATTAATTGTAATAATATTTTTTAGGGAATAATCTTATATAATATCACAATTTATTTTCTTCCTTTATTAATATACATCTTCTGATCAGCTTTATTGAAGGTTTTATTTAAACTCTGGCTGCTGTCTTCCATTACTTCAAAACCTAAAGAAATAGATAAGGGCTTTATAAGATCCTTATTCTTATTAAATTCTTCAATATTTTTTTGTATTCTCTGACAGAATATTTCTGCCTCTTTTTGATTAGTAGTCGGTAAAACTACAGCAAATTCATCTCCCCCTATGCGGGAGACTATATCTTCAGTTCTAGCTGTTGACTTTAAAATATCTGCAGCATTAATTATATACTCATCACCTTTTTTATGACCATAATTATCATTTACCGTCTTTAATCTATCAAGATCTCCAATTACAATCGTAATTGGATATTTTCTTGAAAACTCCAGCCTTTTTAGTTCATTTTCAAAATATCTTCTATTGTATAAGCCAGTCATCTCATCGTGAAAGGAAAGATATTCTATCTTGTTTTCTTTCTTTTTTCTTTCAGTTATATCTTTATATAACGCGTAAATACCTATCTGCCCATCTACCAGTTTAATAGGAAAGCCCTGTAAATATGTATCTATTTTTTCACCACTTTTAGTTTTTCTAATACTTTCAGCTTCAATATTTTCACCATTCTTTACTTTTTTTGTGTATTCCTTTCCTTTTGTGATAAGATCATCTGGAAGAATAAAATCATCTAGATTTTTATTTAAAAGCTCAGCCTCTTTAAATCCAAACAATGACTCAAATTTTTTATTAATTTTCAAGACTCGAAAATTATTATCTAAAAGCACAATTGCTTCGGTAGAATTATTAAAAAGTTGTTCAAAATATATTTTTTGTTCTTTAAGCTGGCTTTCATTCATTTTTAATTCAGTAATATTTCTGATAGTTGATACTATACCCTTACCATTTTCACCTTTTGAAGTTACAGGCGAAAAAATTACATCAAAATATTTTTCTTTCCCATCAATATTAAGACTGTAATCAAATCCTTTCTGTTTTTCATCCTGATAAACCTTTTTGCAGTATCTTAAATATTTATCTGCTATATTTTTAGGCAAAACATCTTTAACATTTTTACCAATAAGCTTATCTTTGGCATCAACTAAATCATCAGAATCTGAAGTAAGGATATTTAAGTAATTACCCTCTTCATCCAGTATAATTATTATTTCAGGGATTGATTTTAAAATTGTACTTAAATATTCTTTTTGTTCAGTTATTTTATGTTGAGAATATACTCTATCCAGAGCAGCTATAAAATGTGAAATTAAAATTTCAGCCAGCTCTAAATCATTTTCTGTAAAGAAAGCTTTTTCTGGTGCTGCTGCCTGAAAAACCCCGTACTTGTCAATCGGAATACTTAGGGCGGATTTGTATATGCTTTTAACTGATACAGCCTCTGGATTGTTCTGTAAATCATCAATGATAAAGCTTCTTTGTTTATTATAGGTTTTAGCTGCTATACTCTTATCTGATATTGATCTTATTTCATGTTTAAAATCACTGGAAGAAGCCATAGAAACAAATTTTTCTTCTTTAACAAAAAGAATATTACATAAGTTAAAATCCAAAAGGTTTTCAGCTGCTTTAAGAGTCATCTCCAAAATTTCTTTTTCAGTTTCTAATTCTTTAAAATCTAAAGCTATTTGATGTAAATCTTTAATTATCTTTTCGGTCCCTTTATTTTCAGTAATATCTTCAGCAAAACATACTACATATTCTACTTCTCCTTTTTGGTTTAGCTTTGGATTTTTGGTTATTTTAAGCAATCTTTTTTCTCCATCATCATTTTTAAACCATTCTTCACTAGAATTTTTCTTTTTATCTTCAAATATTTTTTTATTGTTAAGTCTATATTTTTCAGCGTTCTTTTTTTCAAAAAAATCATTTATTTTTTT
>JBNJGY010000110.1:0-4079 GCA_051748045.1 Thermotogota bacterium | reverse complement strand
TTTTTTACTCCGGTATAGAGCTGCCTTTAATTAACCTAAAATTGACTATATTTGAGTTAATATTGGAAATTAAAACAGTTATTAGACAGACTGCCGTTAGCGGTAAACAATAATTTTTCCACGGAATTTTGAGCAGTTCTAATTTTGCTGTATATTTGATGATAATTAATATGCAGAATATGAATAGAATTATAAAAGAAAGGTTAAATGACATTGAGAGACTCTGTGAAAATCATGGAGTAAAATCTTTGTATATTTTTGGTTCTGCAAATACTGATAAATTTAAAAAGAATAGCGACATAGATTTTCTTATTGAATTCAAAGAAAGTTTAAGTATAGAAGAATATACAGAAAACTATTTTATTCTACAGTATAAATTGAGAGAACTGCTCAAAAGAGAGATTGATTTGGTTACTCAAAATTCCCTATCTAATCCTTACTTAATCCAATCGATAGAACAGAATAAACAGTTATTGTATGGAGCTTAATATAAAGAAATACCTTTACGACATAATTACATCTATTAATTCAATTTATGATTATCTTGGTGAAGAAAGAGATTTTAATATTTATCAAGAAAATAAACTGTTAAGAAGAGCGGTTGAGAGAGAATTAGAAATTATTGGGGAAGCCGCAAACAGAATATTGAAACTTGATGATGATTTTCCAATTGATAATGCTCGAAAGATTGTTGATTTAAGAAATTGGGTAATTCATGGTTATGACAAAGTTGATGATGTAATTATTTGGGGAATTTTAACTAATCATCTTCCAAAGCTAAAAGATCAGGTAGAAAAACTAATGAAATCATAAATTATTGTCAACCGCTAACACGTGTTCAGGTTCAATGCGGGGGTTTACTCACTACGTTCGTGAGAGCGCTTCGCTAAGTTGGTGGTTTGCTGACTAAATATTATCTTAGTAAACATTATTAACGGGGGGACCTGCCTGCCGGCAGGCAGGCTGGAAAGTAAGGCGGGGGAAACCCGCACTAAACCTAACACGGGACCGTTATATAAAATGGTAAAGTATTAAAAAATACATTATGAAAAAAATAACATTATCAATTAAAAGTTATATTGGACTTGTATTTCTTCTTGCTATGCTAGGAGCAATCAATGTTTTTTTGCCTCAAGGTAGCTTTTTGCAAACCCAAGAACTTCCAGCGTCAAAACCAGTCCTTGCGCTTATAAATGCTGCTACTATGCTTATTTTATACGGAGGCTTAGGTTTTTTGGGGCTTAAACTTTCTCAGAAACTTGGTTTTGCTAACATTTGGGATAAGAGAGTTTCTAACAAAAAAAGATTTTTAATTCCTGCATTAATTGGAATAGGACTTGGTTTGCTTTTTATTCTAATTGATTCATTTTTCAGTCAATTTCATTCCTTCGGATCGCTCCCCCACCCCCCATTTCCTACTTCTCTTGTAGCATCAGCAGTTGCAGGTATTGGAGAAGAAATAATATTTAGGCTTTTTTTTATATCATTTTGGGTATGGCTTATCTCTTATGTAATATTAAAAAAGAAATATCAAAGTCTGATATTTTGGATTGTTGCTGTTTTTTCCGCTTTTGCATTTGCTGCAGGTCATGTTCCATCAGTAATGATTCTCTTTGATTTAACTACATTTAGCGAAATACCGAATTTACTTCTATATGAAATTATTCTTCTCAACGGTATCTTATCACTTTTTGCAGCCTATTTTTTTCGGGAATATGGTTTCTTTGCCCCTGTCAGTATACATTTTTGGGCTGATATTATATGGCATGTTATATGGGGTTTACTTTAATGAACCACCACTTTATATAACACGCTATAAATCCAATAGCCGCCGTAGCTCTATTGATAGGGAAGCAGATGAATGAAAATTTTGTACCTTTATCGGGCGACAGTGGAAGCGGCTACTGGTTTTATAGCTCCCCGTTATGGCGCATAAATTCTTCGTAAAATAATTGACTTTTTCTAAAAATGTACGTATATTTGTACTTGAATAATAACTTAAATGAATATTGATATGATAGCTGCTAATTATACAGAATTTAGAACAAGACTGAAAAAATTCCTGGACACGGTTGAGTCAGATAATGAAACTTTAATCATTAAACGTGGTTCAGGTAAAGGAACAGTCATGATTTCCTTGGATGAGTATAATTCAATTATGGAGACCGTTCATTTGTTAAGTTCAAAATCAAATGCAGATAGACTGTATGAATCTATAAGACAAATGAAAAATGGGAATACTTTTAATAAAGAACTAATCGAAGAATAATAATGAAGATTACTTTTACGAAGAATTCTTGGGAAGATTATACTTCATGGTTGCACGAAGACAAGAAAATGCTAAAGAAGATTAACAACTTAATTAAAGACATCCAAAGAAATCCATTTGACGGGAAAGGAAAACCTGAACCCTTGAAATATGATTTAGCTGGATATTGGTCACGTAGAATTGACAGAGAGCATAGATTGGTTTATCAAACCGATGAAAATGAAATTAGAATCTATGCATGTAGATACCATTATGATAAATAGAATAATTTACGCCCCATAACAACTAAGGATTCGGATGCCTGCCTGTCCTCCTGCTGCAAGCACCCCCCTCTAGCGTGTAAATCCGGCAGACAGGGTGCGCAGCACCAAATCTGAATTCCGTGTTGAACGAACCGTTACTATGGGTAATGATATGATTTTAATATAGGATTAAAAACCTTTTATACTTTACTATTTTTAATGAGGTTTTACTTTTTACGAATATATGTTAAAATTTTTGTTATTTGGGATCAATATTTTTTATCTCCTTTAGGGTGATTTTTGTTTATAGACATAACTCTTCCATTCACCTGCCAGGTGTTACATTTTACAAGCTGTAAGTTTAAGCACAAGAGCAATGTCGGATGGAGACCCACGAGAATTGAAGGTGAAAATTGTTATTAAGCGGCCGATTCTACAAACTGTGCACGTAAAACTTTGCTCATGGCTTTTACCGAAAATTTCAATGTGCCGCTTGAGTTTTAAATAAAGTTCATTAAATTTAGGAATTGAAAAACAAGCGCGTTCAATTAAAGTTGTGCTTTTTTTTCATAAATATATATTATCAAACGTTAGCGTCAAGCTTGCCTCTGGAATTTCTAAAAAAATTAAGAATTAAATTGACAAATACGTACATATTTTGTATATTTGTACGTAAATAAATTGCATTATGGATACTAAATTGACATTAAAATTAGATAAGCATATTATTGAAAGTGCAAAAAAGTATGCTAAAGAAAAGAAGATTAGTCTTTCAAAAATGATTGAATCTTATCTTAAATCAATCACAAAAGAAAGTGAAGAAAAGGTTGATATTACGCCTTTTGTTGAAAGTTTATCCGGGGTGATACATCTTCCTGATAGCGACTACAAAAAAGACTACTCTGACTATTTAAATGAAAAGTATAAATGAAAAAGCTACTTGTTGACACCAATATCATAATTGACTTATTAGCCAAAAGAGAAGAATTTTATGAGCCTGCAGCGCAGCTTTTTTCACTTGCTGACCAGAATAAAGTTAAATTGTATGTTTGTTCACTTTCTTTTGCGAATGCACACTACATTCTAAACAGACATTTACCTGAAAGTAAAGTAAGAGAAATCTTACGCAAACTGAAAGTTTTGGTAAATGTGATAAGTTTAAATTCAAAAGTTTTGGACTTAGCACTAAACTCAGATTTTAAAGACTTTGAAGATGCAATTCAGTATTATGCAGCAATGGAATCTAACATTAATATTATCATCACAAGGAATTTGAAAGACTTCAAAAAATCAGATATTCCTGTAATGACTGGACTGCAATTTATAAAGATGAATAATCGGCAAGCCAAACGCTAACACGGCTTTAAAATCAAGCGGGGCGAGGGTTTGCGGATTTGACTAAAAAATGCTATCTTTAAATTTTATTAGCGGGTGACCGGTAGCCACGGCGGAAAATCCCCGCCAAATTTTAACACGGAACCGTCAGACTGTCTAAAAACCTCTTTATTAACAATTTTACAAAATTTATTAACAATCAAGCATTTAACGTTTAAGCAATTTGGTAATTT
>JBNJGY010000109.1:0-4114 GCA_051748045.1 Thermotogota bacterium | reverse complement strand
AACAAAATTTTCAGATCCAATAACAGAAGGGAGTTTTTTTGATTCAAAAATATTTATAACTTTATCTGTTGTATCTTCAGACATTAATTTTTTATATTCACTTTTCCGTTTTCTTTTATCTTTGTGGAGTATGCTTTAGTGTGTCAATTTTAGGCTACCAAAACTAATTAAAAAGCCATTCGTAAAAGATCACGATTGAGAATGTAGTAACAATAATTGCAACATTAAATAATGGTAATATTGATGTTATATAGGCCTTTTTGTAATTTGCTGTGAAGTAGACAATCCATGAAATGATGATCGAGATAAAACACATTGGAGAAAATGAAATGAAACTAAATACTATTAAGTGAGTTGGAAGTAGAGAAAGGAAGCTGTCTTCTGAGCTAACGCTACCATACGCCATAACTGACATTAATGAAGGGAAAAACAATGTAATCCCAGAAAAGAATAATAGGAAGCTAATGAAAAATAAATAACCTTTTAGTTGTTCTTTATCTGATTTCTTTTTTCTATTAGGAATTGTGATAGCACCTTTTATATAGTCCAAGGACCCAGAATGTTTTTTGCATAATATGAAATCAGAGTTCCCCCAATTTATTTTGGTCTTACAACCACAACTTCTACATATCATTGACATGATTATTGTGCCTGTCTCCTTTCTCCTCCTACCTAATAAATTTATAGGCTTGGATGGTGCTTATTAAGCGCTTACCCACCTATTTTTTTTTATATATTTTAATTTTTTGATAAAAGTTTAAATAATTTTTTATATTGTTTATGTTAAGTTCTGCCTTACTACTCCCGGTGGTATTTACTGTAATATTTCCATTGCCAAACATTTTATTAACAAAGCCTTGTTTTATATTTAAAAAATCAATCTTTTCAAAAATAACTGAAGTTTGTTTTTTGTAAAATATCCCCCAACGAGCAAGCACTCTATTATCTTCAATCACATATTTTTTTAAAAGTGTATAAACACTCACTATTCCCAAAATCAGCCCATCTACAAAAATAAGCAACGCAAATAAGAGAATAAAAATACTGTTGGAAAACTTTAAATAAGCTAAGAATAAAAAAATTAAATTGTTAGCAAGAAGAATTAATCCAACCTCAAAAAGAGAGTTATATAAAGAAGGTTTTTCTTCTATTAAAACTTTGCTTTTGTGCCTTGAAGAATTATTTAAATATTCTTTAACCTCTTTCATTTCGGGATTATTTAAAAGAATAAAATCTATTAATTCATCTTGTATAAATATGTTCGGCACATATTTAATAGTAAAATTATGAGATCTAAAAGATTCTCCTTGTTTAGTATTAATTACTGTCTCACCAGCTATATTAAACCTAATATCGCCTTCTTGAGAAAATGGATATTTAATAGTGGTTATATCTTTAATATTATCACAACGAACAAAAAAATAACTTTTTAAAAATATCCCTTTTTGGAAATAAACCATCCCCTTGTAAAAGATCAACTTAGAACGCCGATAAAAAAATATTTGGTAAATATAAATAACACTCCAAACAAAAGCAATTATAATTAATGGAAATATACCCCATAAAAAATTATGCTTTTGGGAAATAATAAAATTACCAATCCAGATAAGATAAAACAAAGAGAATAAAATTATTCCAATAATCATAAAAAATGCAGATTTAAGAGACTCAAAAAAACTAAACTTAGAATCAATATTAAACACTTCTTTTTGAGGAGTAAGCGCTAATTTAGCCAATATCTTATTAACTAAATATTGGTCATAATTTATATGGGTAAATACCAAATTACTGCCAGAGCCTATAGAAAAAAACTTAAAACTAACCGTATTAAACCAATAATCTATTAAATTCCTATTAATCACCACACCAGTTATTTTTTCATTAGAAAACTCAACATCAACAGCATTAATAAACTTAAAACGCTTTAACATTCTTTTTTTCTTAATATAAAAAGTAGTAAAATTAGCTTGAATTATCAAATTAACAGAAAGAAAAATAAAAATCGGCAAAGTAAAAAATAATGTTGACGAAAAAAAAATAGTTGGCAAAAAAAGAGGCACAAAAAAAACAATCCCAAACAAATGACGATTTATATTCATCTGAAATTCATCAGTAAAATCAGTTTCAAATTCCAAGGAAGATGATTTGGAAGAATGGGAAGTAGTATCTTTATTTTTTTCTTCTTTTTTGTGACTCATCTCCGATTTAACTTGAGAGTGAAGATTTTTTACCGAGTCAGATTCTTCTTTGTATTCATCTATCAAATAATCCAAAGTATCGCTTATTTCTTTCCCTCTTTTTAAATTCTTAAAAAGTATTTCATGCCCACTCCCTTGAGAGCTTAATTTTACATCATAAAGCCCAAATATCCTATCTATGAATGTTTGTGAACTAGCTGAATCACTTAAATTTTTAAAAGGGATAAAAGCATAATGTTTACTCAAAAATCCTTCAGTATAAGTAATAATATTCTCATAAATATTATATTTCCTACGCAAAAGATCTAAAAACAACAAAGAAAGCCAGCAGACAATCGATAAAAAAACAAGAGCAACTACCAAACCAGAAAACGAAAAAGTCCTATCGTCCACTCCAAAACCATCATCAAGAAAATCTAAAACAAAACTTGAAACAAAATAAGCTATAATAACAACAAATATAAACAAAAAACTTTTAAAAACTTCAAAGAAAACCCCTAGAGGGTCAGGATTTTCAGTATATTTCAAATTATCCCTATTTAAATTAAAACCATTATTAGACATACTCTTTTCAAGCAATTCCAAAATATCTTCTACATTATCTACTGAATTTATGTGCACTTCTGATTCCAAAGAACCAGCTGCCTCTATGCAAATATGCCCAGTCTTAAAAATAGCATACTCTATAAAAGGATAAGATCTTTTAATATGAGTTATATTTTTAATAATGAGCTCGGTTTGACTGTCTGAAAATATCCCTCCTGAATATTGAATAATACGATCATCCTGGAAAATATAGCGGCTTTTTTTATAGCGAAAAAAAGCTTCTAAAGAATAAAAAGTAAAAACCAATAAAAATACAAACAAGAAAAGTCCCCAAAAATAAACAGATAAATGCATTATAATAGAAAAGAGCGTATAAAAAAGAAACATAACCCCCAGAGCAATAGCAGGAAAAATGTTAAAAAAAGTAAACGAAATTTTATTTGGCTTAAATTCTTGATTCATGTTCTTGATTCATATCCTTAATTTGTTTTTGTTAATGATTTAATTCTTACTGAGAATTAACAATATTTTTTTCAATAAACAAGTGTTTACATCCTTCAGCCATGTATTGACAAAGAGTCTCTCCATTGAGGCGATGTAATCACCAATTAGTTATCCCGAATTACTTTGTCGAGAATAATGGCAACTCTGGACAAAAACATATCATAGATCTGCCGGTTTTCAGCTTGTCGTGTTGCAGCATTGAGGTACTCGACTTCTGCAATAAAATCAGTAAGAGCTGATATTTGAGCATCTTTGTTCATAATCTGTGACACAACGTTTGAGCTGTGTGGTTATAAATAACCCTTTAATTTTTGAATGTTACAAGGATAGCGCCAGCTTTTGTTAAAATATTCATCATAAGTTTGCGTTGATATCCATTTAGAACAGGGTTAAGTTCATTGATTCCACTTACAATTATAGTAGGTCTTATCGTTGGAAATTTTGAAGACATCTCAGATATACAATGCATCAAGAAAGCCTCCAGGCAATCATATTTATCATTTTGAGTTTCAACATTTCCAACAGTGAATAGTTCGACTTTTGTTGCTTCAAATGATCTAAAGGGTTCCTCGCCAACTGATATCACACGTGGCCTTTCTTCCTTAGAAATGTAAATATATGTATTAAATGTTTTATTTTTCCCTTTTTTTCTAAAGGTAAAAGAATTCATTGTAATATCTAATTCAATTTTTGGAGAAATATATTTAATAAACAACTTATCGATACGGAAATTTTTCATAATTCATCACGATTATTAGTTTGTAAATCATACAATATGATTAATATCATCATTTTTTAGGTAAAAATGAATATATAATCCAGAATGCTCGGTATTATCAGGTAATTTTGCTTAATATTATTCTTTT
>JBNJGY010000108.1:0-4201 GCA_051748045.1 Thermotogota bacterium | reverse complement strand
TTTTCCTG
Organism: Thermotogota bacterium; assembly: GCA_051748045.1. GTDB lineage: Bacteria > Thermotogota > Thermotogae > Petrotogales > Petrotogaceae > Geotoga. Next base: position 4,193 of record JBNJGY010000108.1, on the reverse strand, counting down.
TAAATCCATATCTCATTTTTGGCCGAGATTCACAGTTTTGTTTGAGCAAAAAATATGTGGTTAGTTGTGTTGTTACTTTAATTTAACCTATATTCAATGCCTATATTAAGCCCATGGGAAAATAAATTTTGGTTTTTTAAATTAACTAAAGCATCCCATTCCATTAATTTTGTTAAGCCATAAGAAAAAGTATAGTCACATTTTAATGAAATATTTTCAAAAATTTGTCTTCTAATCTCTATTCCTGTAAGCACTGAGGAATGAAATTTAGTATACATTTTATCAGGATTATAAAGACACTGTAACGGACTAACTTCATTAATATTATCTGACACATATACTCTATAGTCCAATGAAATACCTAATACAGGGGATAAAGAATATTTTTTATTAAGCAAATTATATTTTAATAATACAGGTAGGGTTAAATATTTTAATTGAATTTTTCTTATTCTGTCTTGTTCTTCAAAATATACAAAATTTTGTTTTACATTTTGATATGATATGCCAAATTCAGTAAAAAAATTATTTGAAAGTTGAACACCAAAATTAAATCCTGCTTGAAATCCAAGTTGAGGTTTGCCTCTTTCAATATTAGGGAAATTCCTTACGCCGGTAATTCCTGACAATTGAGGAGATATGTTTATATCTATATAATTGTTTTGCTGACCTTTTACTATGCTTAAAGGGAAAATAATGAAAAACATTATAATTAAAATAAGGCTATTAAATTTTTTCATAATTATAATTTTTCGTTAGTTAATTACAATTTTTTTGGTAATAACACTTTTGCTATCATCTAATCTTATATAATAAATACCTGACGGTAAACCTAATTTATTTATTTTAATTTCATTTACACTAAGTTGTGGTATATGGTAAATGACAATCCCTTCTGAATTAATTATTTCAAATTGATATATAGCAGAATTTGACTTTTTGACTTTTAAAGTGAAGCTACCATCATTTGGATTGGGATATATATCAAAATTAAACTCCTTAATATCATGTTCTGATACGACATTTTGTATAATTGAATCGTTTTTGTTTGTCATATCTGTTAAATCTGTATTACTAGTTTTGCTACCACCAATAACAATAATTAATTTATAGTCAGCTCATTATCAGTTCTCAGATCTCCGTTAAATTTGTATTCAAAGTTTTCAATCTCATTCTTACAGCCTTCCCTTTCAAAAGTAATATCAGAGATTGTATCAATATATGATGTTCCCTCAATGAATAAGACATAATTTGGTGAATTTTCTTCAAATTCAATTATAACTGAAAATGAATTTGAGGTATTTAATTCACCTATAGATATAGTATCAATTACTATTGATAAGTTGCTTCGTTCGGTTCGAACTGCTTGTAATTGACTACTGCCTGATAGGTTTGGATATTTTACTTTTAACGCTGCCACAGGATATGGTGCATCTTTACAGCAAGAACTAAATAGGCAAAACAATAAAAAAATTAATGTTAATGATTTCATAGATTTCATAGTTATTGAATTATGATTTTTTTAGTAAATACAGAATCTGAGGTTTTTAAAATACAAGCATATATTCCTTTAGGTAACTCACTTGCATCAAAATCTACCTGATAAATACCAGAATCATGTGGGGTTTGCGTAAGAAGGCTATTTATCTTTGTTCCACTAACCAAGTATATTTCCACTGTAACTACATCTGGTGTTTTTAGCGAATATTCTATGACTGTAAGTCCGTTGGTTGGATTAGGGAAAATGTTAACCTCCGTTCCGTTTATCCGTAAATCAAGTTTTTCAGTGTTGACTTTATATACATTATTTTCTTCTAACGTTTGAGATGTCGTTGGGGAGTTTGGTTCAGAAGAATTACCTGCCATCTTCTTTGCAATTTGTTCGCAAGGCTCAATTGTTGCCGTAAAATTGGAACCAGCTTCAGCATGGAAACCAGGCTTTAAAACAATTTGCTGCCCTGCAGTAAATTTGTACTCTGAACCGTTCTTGATTACAACATTACCAGATGTTTCAATTTTGTTTCCTGCTTGAACAGTTACTTTATTTTCAGGTTGATACCGTTGTTGGGCAGAGTAAAAAGTTCTACTGTCAACTAGCAGATTAGTAAAACAAGGGTCCTTGCCATCAATTTGGTTATTATCGTTGTCATTAGGATCCAACCAATTTTTTAATCTTTTTGCAGATGAAGGACCTGTCCATGCTTTTCTGAATTTACCATATCTTGTAATACCATCCAAATTATCACAATCAGATGTTGAATATGAATCCCATCCAATTACTCTATCATTAATGTCTTCAAAAAGTGGTGAACCTGATGAACCGGGATGAGTGGGTGTGTCATTTCTGTCAAATACTACTCTCCAGAAATATGGATTAGTATTAGATTTCATTGTTCCCAGAGAAACATTTTTTTCGTCTCCATGTGGATGATGAATTCCCAACATATCATCAGGCAAATTTCCTTTTTTATCTCTGTCCCAACCTGCCAAATGTACATTATAGTCAGGAGGAGGAAATTTATTAAGTTCCAAAAGGAACATATCATATAACCACCTTTTGGCTCTTTTACTTCCACCTGTCATAGTATAATTATACTGATTAGCATCATTATTTCCGCAATCGGAATTCTGATAATTAAAATAAAATGTGGCTGTAGATAAATCAGCATTTTTCCCACAATGATTTGCGGTAAGGATATAGGGTTTCACATCATTAGCAGGCACATCTTGATTTATCAAAGCACAAGAGCATACATAATAAGATTCATCATTCTCATCATAGAAAAGCCATTTAAGCACAGACCTTTCAACTTTAAGTCCTGAAACGCAATGAACGTCAGTATAGCAACTTGAACTTTTAAGTTGAGCAGAGTTTTTTGTTCCAAAAATTGGTCTGTAAATTTTTGCAATTCTGTTAATGTTTATGTTAGCAACCGATTTGGTAGAAATAGGCTGATTATATTCCAAAATAATTAATTCTCCTTTGATAGGCTGAATTGAAAATTTATTGTCTGATTGATTGTTCTTTGATGTAAAAGCACCTAATAATATTGTCTTATCTTCATTAAATACGAATAGTTTTCCGTTTTCAGGCAAATAAAATTTATCAAAATTCAGTCCAATACCAAGTGTGTTTTTTACTTGAATTTTAAGCTGATAAATTTCAACGTTATTCTCTGAAATGGTTTTGTGAGCAGAACTAAAAAAATCAATATTTACTTGCTCTGCTACACCCACATCATATGCAGTGTCATTAATTGCCTTTATGTCTTTTGATGAAAGGCTGTAAGATAGTTCTGATATTGTTTCCTTGCTTTTAAGTGTAAAATTAAAACTTTCAGGTATACCTGGTTCCTGAATTTGTCCTAAAACATTTGTTGTCACGAGAAGTGTACTGATAATGATTAAATGTTTCATAATATTATTTTCTTTTTAGAATAAGGATATTGTTTTCATAATCGTCTTCTTCATAATGAAATAATAGTTCATTATCCTTTATTACATAGCAAAAAGCACTCGATAAAGCATTTGTGATTTTCACTTCTTCTTCTGAAGGGTTAACATAAGTTGAACCATGCATATTAAAAGATATTCCATTGTTATTTTCCAATGTATAAATATATCTAATCGAATTATCACTATAAACGTACATATAACAAGTGTCATTACTGTTTTGGTTGCAAATATCTTCTATATACATCCAGCTATCCATAATTTCCTTATTATTTTTTATTTTATTCCCATTAGGTGTATAAGCAAAAAATTCAAAATCCCATTCACCTTTAAGCAAAGTTGTATCTGCACTACCTTGCTCCAAAAGATTTTCGCAAATTGTTGTAGTGTCTTTTTCACAACTAATAGTAGCTGTACCAATTACAAGTGTGATTACAATTATTATTGTTTTCATTATTCAGCCTCCCTTATTTTAAGCCTTTAAGTTTTTCAATTTCCTCTTTCATTTCTTTAATTAACTCGCCTTGTTCTTTAAGTAATTCGCCTTGTTCTTTAAGTAGGTGTTCTTGCTGAATTGTATATAGGATAATTTCTTCGATTTTTTGCAAGAGTTGTGAGCTTAATTTTCCGACAGGGTATCCTTTTTCTGTTTCCATTTCTACAGCAGGGGAAATTTCAGGCAGATGATTATTCTCTATAATAAACTTTTCTAAATCTGATAAATTCATTAAATAATAATC
>JBNJGY010000107.1:2438-4464 GCA_051748045.1 Thermotogota bacterium | reverse complement strand
CATAGGTGGACAAGAAAACTCAAGAGGAGGAAATAGTATGAAAGATTTAGATTGGGGCATGGACTTGCAACTATTCGCAGAAGAGGGGCAAGATAATGAACCAGAAGAAGCAAAGGAAGAAACAACTGAACAACAAGAAACTCAAGAAGAGCAAACGGAAGAATTGGAGGAAACAAATCAAGTTATAGACAAATTGAAAGAAAGAGCTAAAAAGCTTGAAATTGATCCTTTAAAAATTCAGAAAGCAGATGAAGAACAGCTTCTTCAAATGATTGAAGATAAAAGAGTTCAACAAGCTATAAAAACCAGAGAAGAAAAAGAAAAGAAGAAACAAAAAGAACAAGAGATGAAACAAAAAGGTGAGTACGAACAATTATTAAAACAAGAAAGACAAGAATATTTAGAAGATTACCTTGAAGCTAAACTTGAATCTAGTAATTTAAAAGAGCTAAGAGGATTTATTGATGTTTCAAAACTGTTAGATGAAGATAAGTCAGATGCAAAAGAAAAAATAAACACTACTGTATCTAATTTATCAGAATATGTAAGTAAAACTGTAGAAGAAAGAGTTAACGAAAAGATAAAAGAAATGGAAAAAGGTTCTTATACTTCTACACAAAAAAATAAAGAATCTTCAAGTGTGATGGACAGCTTGAAGAACAAATTCAGTTAAGAGGAGTGAGATAAATGGCTACTAAAACACCAGTAACTAGTTATGATGTAAACGAAAATAGAATTGATGTAAGTCCAGAATTTGGGAGGATATTAACCCCTACAACTGCACTTTTAAACAAAATAGGGATATCTACACAAGCAATAGGCTCTACAACATACGAATGGTATGACGAACCACAACCAATATTGGCTACAAGTTTAACAGCTGCTCATACAAGTGGTGGAGGAACTTTAACCGTTGCTTCAACTATTGGAATTTTACCAAACTCAATTATAAAAGTTAATGACGTTATTTATAGAGTTACTTCGATAAATAGTAATACAGAATTAGCTGTAACTGTTATTTCTGGTTCAGATGCTAATCATGCAGAGAATGATGAAGTAACTATTGTTTCAAGTTCAGCGAAAGAAGCTGAAGATTATCAAGACTCAAGTTATTCACCTTCCCTTACCAGAGAAAATATTACACAAATATTCAAAGAATATGTAAAAATATCAGGAACACAATCAGTTGTTGCAAGAAAAATAAATGGTGATTTAACAGCTGAAGAAGTAGAAGCTAAACTTAAAAAATTAAGAATACAACTTGAAAGAGCTTTGTGGATGGGTATAAAAGTTAAACCATCTGATAATAATTCTCCTAGGTTGATGGGTGGAATTGATTGGATGATTAAGAATTATAACGGTATAGAATCAACCACAACATTCTCAGAAGACAATTTCAAAGCTTTCTTAAAGCTTATCTACGACAAGAGAGGATCTACAAATGAAGCTTGGTTAAATGCAAAAACATTGGATAACTTTATGTCATTAAACTCTAGTTCTATAAGAACAGATCAATCAGCTAATCAAGTTGGAAGAAATATTACTACTTTCGTTTCACAATATGGACAAACAATGCTTAATGTTTCACCTGACATTCCAGCAAACAAGATTTACGTTGTTGATTCAGGAAACATAAAAGTTAAACCATTAAATAATAGACAATTTGCATATGAACCATTAGCAAAACTTGGAGATGCAGATAGAGGACAAATACTTGGTGAATATACCATGGAATTTAGAAATCCTGAATTAGCTGGAGTTATGACATTATCTTAAATTAGAGGGGAGTTTTCTCCCCTTTTTTTATTTTAAAAGGAGGAAATAATATGCCTAAATATATTATTGAAAATGGAGTTGCAAAGGAAGTAAACAAATTTAAAAAGAGTGATCCTAAGCCAGATGAAAACGCTAGAGATAATCAAGAAGAAGCTAATAAACAAGATGAAAATATTGCAAAAGAACTAGAAGAAAAAACAGTTCCAGAGCTTAGAGAAGTAGCGAAAGAATTAGAAATTGAACTCAAAAC
>JBNJGY010000107.1:0-2338 GCA_051748045.1 Thermotogota bacterium | reverse complement strand
ACAGATGTTAATTATGCTCCTTTTTTAGAGTTTGGCACTAAACCTCACACACCTCCTTTACAACCAATTTTAAGTTGGGTAAGAAGAAAATTAGGTTTTACAGATGAAAGTGCTGAGAATGTAGCTTGGAGCATTATTCATAAAATATCCCGAAGAGGAACTAAAGCAAGAAACTATTTTAAAGACTCTTATGAAAGTTATGATTTTAAAAAACTTTTAGATAGAGTTCAAAAGGGATGGTTAGATGATAACTGATTTAAACACATTAAAAAATAATTTAATAACACATTTTGATGCAGTATCAATAAATGATGACACAGTTTTAAAACAAAAAAACACAGCAACTTTATATCTTGAAGAAGTGTCATTAGAAAGAGAGACATTCCACAGAAGAAACAAATCAGAAACTATAGCAATCATATTCAACGTAAAAGAAAATAACGAAACTGCTTATAATTTAGCAGATAAAAAAATAGAAGAAATCATCAATGTTTTAGACACGACATTTGATGATTTTTTTATTAGTTCAATCAAATTTGCTTATGTAAATCAACAGAAATTGTTATTTGTAGAAATGAAAATAACAAAGAATTCGTGAGGTGAATAAAATGGGATACATAGGAGCTAAATCAAGTGTGAAACTTGGAATAGAAAGTACATTCGGAACAGAAGCAAATGTAAAATACAAAATACCTTTTACAAGTGAGGGGTTAAATCATACATTAGAAACAGTAAGATCAGAAGCTTTATTAGGACTAAGAGGTACAAAAAGTATCGCTCCAGGGAAAACTGGTGCAGCTGGAAGTTTAGATGTTGAAGCTTATCCTAGTTCAATCGGGGTGCTTTTTTATTTAGCTTTAGGAAAAGTTACTCAACAAGATCCAGATACAACGTCAGATAGCGGAGATGAATATTCAGTTATCACGCCTATTGGAGTAACAGAAGAATTACCAAGTGCAACTCTTGAAATTAACCATTCAGGAGAAGCTTTTAAATATTTAGGACAAAAAGTTAATAGTTTAAGTTTTACTGGAAATGTAGACAATATAGCAAATCTTTCAGTAGATTTTGTAGGAATAGAAGCATCCACAGGTTCAGCTACTGAAGATAGTACTATGGTTGAAATAGATAATGATCCATATTATTTTAAAGAATTAACTATATACACAGACGATTTTACAACAACAACAGATACTATGAGTGAAGTGAGTCTAACAATAGAAAACAATCTAGCTGATGATGATTACAGACTTGATGGAACAGGAAAAAGAAAAACAATTGATGCAGGTAATTTATCCATAACTGGATCATCTTCCTTTATTTTTGACTCAGATTTAGTTACAAATCAATATAATGAATTTGTTAATTTTACTGATGCAGCTCTAGGTATAAAACTAGAAAAAACATCAGGTGAAAAGTTAACTATATTCTTGCCAAGAATAAAATTTACTAATATGACACACGATATTGGAGGACCAGGAAAAATAACAGTAAGTGCTGATTGGGAAGCTCTTATTAATTCTTCTGGAAATATTATAACAGTAGAAGATCATACAGTAGTAGGTTATTGAGGAGGTTAATTAATGGGATTTTTTATTGATACAGAAAAAACTAAAAAAATATATTTTGATAATAAAATGAATATATCAGAGAAGAAAACAGATAACTGGGTTGAGATAAAAGAACAGCCTAGTTTTTATCTTATTGATGAATTGAAAAATGAAACAAAACCAAAACACATGACAATGAATGCAAAGACTTATCAGGTTGAGCTAGACACCGAAAAACTTGGGAAAATAAACTTAAATCTTTTAGCTAAAATAATTGTTAATTGGAGTGAAGATGAAAAAATCTCTGTAGAAACTTTAAAAACAAAGGTTAATGCATTATTCATTGAAAAAATATGGATAAAAATTCTTGATGAATATGGAATAAATCAAGATGTTGCTGGAGTATGATGGAGAAGTATTCATATTCAAAGAATATACTCTTCAAACAATAAAATATAAAGAACAGAATAAAAATAGGCTTGAGATACTGAATGTCCTTTTACAAGATTGGACTTTAGAAAAAGAATTAAATTTTTCTAATATCAGTAAACTCAAGCCTTTTATTATTGAATCAATTATAAACAAAGCAGAAGAAAACTACAGAGAGATAACTTCAATTAATAGATCTACCTTAGAAGGATTAATTTCAGCCACTTTTAATTCCAATAAAGTTAATTTTAATGTCGTAAATAAAAAACAAGAAGAATTGATAAAAGATTCATTATTTTATGCTCAATCTATGTTTGATCATAGAGGTAATTTTATACATTATCCAGAAAAAGGTGGTT
>JBNJGY010000106.1:0-4465 GCA_051748045.1 Thermotogota bacterium | reverse complement strand
AGCCCGGTACCGGGGGCCACCATCACTAAAGTCCTTCTGATAAACGGGATACATTCCTCTATCAACAATGTTTGAAGGGATTACCAAAAATACGGAAATAAACCTTTTGTTTCCCATGGTTTACCCTGGGAAATAAGCCGATTTTACAAGGTGAATGTGAGAGGTGCACTGGCGGACTTTTGGTCCGTCAGCCGCCTGCTCGATTGTAGCGCGTTTTATATCAGGTTATTAAGTCTTTCAGTGAGTAATTATTAAATCTTCTCGTTTTGGTTTTTCTGATTTTTTTGAGTTCGTTTTTTGCCTGAATTTCAATCCAAAGCATTGGGTCATTATTAAAAATTTTTCCCAAGATGATTGCTAATTCATAATTTATCGGTCTCTCTCCGTTTATTAATTTGCTCAAGTTAGAAGGATTTATTTCAATGTAATGAGCAAATTTCTTTTGAGGGATTTCCAGTGTTTTCAAGTATTCCTTTAAAAAATCCCCCGGAAGCTTAAGTTCGGTTTCGTCAGATTCCAGATAATCTTGCATTTGAAATTTGATTGCCAACAATTCAATCTCCCTTTGTTGTGCTTCTGACCGACTTTTTACCTTATTCAACATTATGGCCTGGAAATCTTTAAATTCATCTGTTCCAGTATCCATTGGATTGGTTAACATTCCGTTTGTTGGCTCTGCGCTATTATTTCGTTTCATTGTTTTATTTTTTTCAAGGTATTCATTAATCAAATTCAGTCCGTTCTCACTATCAATATACATTCTCTGTCCTAGTCCTACTGACGCACCATATTTTTTCGAATACCATTTTATTAGGCTTGTTTTCGCCATAAAGGGTAAAAATCCTTTGTAAGTACTTTTCAATTTGAAACTTTCTCTACATGCAAAAGCAATCAAACAGCCGGCGACATAATCATATTTCTTATTTTTTCGTCCGATATTATGCGGTGCTATTTCTAAAGCATTCATAATGAGCATTTCATTTTCTGTTTTTAGTTGTACCGCACCTTCAACGCTTGGATTTAGTCCAATTGTTCTTAAGATTAACATTCTGGAATTTTTTTCTTTGCTTAATTCTCTCCAGTTGAAATTCCATCCATCTTTTTTTAATGGTATTTCATTTGGTTCAGGGACAACAATTTCGGCCTTTACTAATTGGTCTTTTTTTACGTCTAATATGTAAATCATTTATTCGGTTTTCTCTTAGTAAAGATAATGAAAGTTGTCAATAATGTATAATTTAGTTATATGAAATTGTCTTTTTTATTTAAATGCGCTACAACGGATAGCTATATGCAAAGTGCGGGATTAACTGAGACGCGTTCTTATCCCCCGATATAAAACTTGGCTAAACCCACCAAACTCAGATATCAAGCCGAATACCCGCATTTTGTATATAGCATGTTATAGCCTGTGCGTTCTATTATTCTGGGATCCTAAATAACTTATCATTTTGGGAAAGTTTTACTATAAAATAATCTTCGTAATTTAACGCTTCCGGTAATTTATCTTTTAAAATGGAAGCTACAAACTGTATCTCATTTCTGTTCACTAGCTCGGCAATTTTCTCTAGCTGATTATCGTGCATTAATTCTTTTTTATCGTTAAGAAGAAAATGCAAGCAAGGTATATTTTCGTCATCTGCAAAAAAGGTGTAAGCTATATCAAAGCATGTAATTTCACCTTGTTTTTTTCCAGAACTAAAGTTCATATTAAAAGCACTAAATTTATATAATTTTTGTCCTTTTCTATTTTTTATAATATCATATTTTAATGCATATTTTTCACCGTACAAAAACTCCGAAACTGAAGAAAAATGCTCATTAAATTTATTTATTTGCCTCTTTACGGTCTTTTCAAATTCATCAGAAAAAAGTTCTTCATCAATTTCTTTTAATTCTTCATTATATTTTGTCAGATTTGTCTCTACTTCATCTAATTGTTGAATGACACTTTCATACTCACCCTTACTTCTATATTTTTCATTTAATTCTGTAATTAATGATTCAAGCTCTTCGTAAGAATCACTCTTTGAAATTGAAGCCGAAAGTTCATTTTCCTGTTTTAATAGATCTTTAAATTGCCTATTTCTGTCCTCAATTTTTTCCTCAAGTTTTGGTAATTCTTTTGTAATAAACTTAGCTTTCTCTTCAATCATTTGGTTATGATATTGAACCAAATCCTCAAAAGATTTTTGAATTGAACCTATATTATTTGTTGCTTGCTCATAAATTAACTCTAACTGTTGTAAGTCTATATCTGAAGTATTGGAAGTAAGCTCTTGTTTGGATTCATTTATTAAATCTTTTCTTATATTTAATTTACTTATTTCAGAACTTAATTTATTAATTTTATATTTAACGTTATTTAGATGTCCTAATTCTTTCTCTAGATTCTCATTAATATTTAAATTAGACTTCTTCTTTTCTAACTTTTTAATTTCGTTTTCTATTATTGATAATGCGGCTTCATAGGCTGATTTAGTCTGTACCTTTTCTAATCTCTTTCTGAAATTATCTTCCTGTCTTATTCTTTCAAGAATCTCTTGCTTACTATTCCCTTTTGTGAATTCACATCCTAAAAGAAATAAATAAAGCGTTTCATATTCAGCATCTGAGGTATATTTATCAAGGGTTTTAAGTGTATTAGTGATACTCTGTTCCTTATAACGAATATTATGAGAAATAATTTGCCTAAATGATGGTTTTGATGCTGTATGCTCAGGAAATATTAACTCCCTTAACTTGGGCTCGAATTCATCTTCTGTATAATTTTCACCATTAATACGGCGTATAATTTTATTTCTATATAAGAAATTTCGCTCAATTACTATTTCTGGGGCTTCATCATCGTCAAGATTTTCAGTAAGAACAAGTGTAATTAAAACTTCATTATCAATTAAATAATCTTTGACTAAACGATATATTTGTTTTTTATTTTCTGGATCTTCCCAAATTATCTTTTTTTCTGCTCCAAGACAATAATCCACTAGCTTAAGGACAGTAGTTTTACCTACATTATTTCCCGTTATTTCCCCTTCACTTTCATCAATAATAAGATTAATTCCTTTTCGGAATTCAATTTCCCTTATTACCTTCGAACCACTAGAGATGGTTAATGATTTTAGGAACATAATTTTACCTTTCCTTCATTTAATTCTGCAACGTTGATTAAATAAAGCCAATCCAGACATAAAACAAAAATTGGGAATGACATATTTTGAATTTCTCTAACGTTTTGATATAATTCTATTAGACTGAGCTCATCATTAGACTGCAAAACCTGAAGTACCATTGCACCATTATAGTATATGCTGTTTTCAGGGTGTATGTTATCTGGTAGTAACATAGTTATAGTTTTCAGGATTTTCAAATATCTTACACCTTATAAAAGCATCAACAACAATGATATCTATGCATACTTCCAAAACGTCTAATGGAATCTTTACAAAATTTGCACTATCAATTACTTGTTGCATTAATCTCTCTGTTATTTGCTTAAATATCTCATCTGGTGTTAAAATATTATTAGTTGTCAATTCAATGTATTGTTTACGAATCGTTTGAAGCACAACAAAACTCTTATTAATTCCATAAGAATCAAATTCTTTGTATTTTTCTTCCAATAATACCGAATGATTAGCATAATCTTCAATGACATTACGAGTGGAATCTAGCTCGTTATAATTAATCTTCTCATTAATATCAAAAGATTTTAAGTTTGGATTTTGATAATCAAATGCCAAATTCTCTTTTGATAATATATTAATAACTTTAGCAAGATTTGTATCTAGCTGAACTTTATCTACTTCATTACCCAATTCATGTTTAATTAATTCATAAACATTTTTTTGTTTTTCAATACTGGAATTAAGAACCTCATTTAAAATAGTTCTGATATCATAAATATCTTTTTGGGGATCAAACTCTATCGATTGGGGATTATTAATTTTTTTGTTTCTTAATTTTGAGGCATCTTTTGAAATAGAAATAAATTTAAAGTTATAATTTGAGTAATCTCTAATTATATCTTTATCTAAGGCTTCTTCTATTTTCTGTTTATCGCAGGTTGCAGAAACTTGTATCAATAGATTATTTTCATGGTCAATTAAATCAATTGCCTCTACATTTTGTTGGTTTTTATTTAAATTTTCAAGCTTAAAATTGTAAAGCAAATTAAACAAAAAGAGATAAAAATTTTCAGAATGTAAATGCTTATTGAGCATATTGAGCTTTCCGCCTGTATCAATTCTATAGGCAAGGGTATGAAGTTTATCATCAATGTATTCGTAATATTTAGTTCTGTTCATTTATCCCTTCTTTTGATTTCAAAAATAATAAAATTTGCTCTCTTATCTTAAAAATAGGGCTTTGTTTTAACCTAGCATTGGCTATAACGTCCCCATAACCACATTGTTTCTATATCCATTAAAACAACTTCGAATTCCCTTACTAAGTTGCTGATTTA
>JBNJGY010000105.1:0-4466 GCA_051748045.1 Thermotogota bacterium | reverse complement strand
GCTATAAACACAAACGATGAATTCTATAAAAAAGAAATTGAATTCATAAACGAAAACGAACCAACAATTGATGGTTTAGAAAATGCTTTCAAAAAATTAGTTTTTAATTCTGATTTCAAAGATGAATTAGAAAAAGAACTCGGAGAACATTATTTCAATCTTATAGAATTGAATCTAAAAACATTCAAACCAGAAATAATCGAAGACTTAAAAGAAGAAAACAAATTAAAAATGCAATACACTCAATTGATTTCATCTGGAAAAGTTAAATTCGAAGGAAAAGAAAGAACTTTATCTCAATTAACTCCTTTTGAAAAATCAGAAGACAGAGAAGTTAGAAAAAGTGCTTCAAAAGCTAAATATGATTGGCTCGCATCAAAAGTTGACCAATTAGACGAAATCTATGATAACTTAGTAAAAGTAAGGGATAGAATAGCAAAAAAATTAGGATACGAAAACTTTGTACAGCTTGGTTATGACAGAATGAGAAGAACAGATTATGATCATAAAATGGTTAAAAATTACAGAGACCAAGTAAAAGAACATTTAGTTCCTTTATCTCAAAAACTATACAAAGAACAACAAGAAAGAGTTGGAATAGACGACTTCAAATTTTATGATGAACCATACGCTTTCAAAGGTGGGAATCCAGACCCAGTAGGTACGTCAGATGAATTAGTAGATAATGCAAGAAAAATGTACGAAGAGTTATCAGAGGAAACAGGAAAATTCTTTAATTTCATGATAGATAATCATCTATTAGACCTAGAAAGTAAAGAAGGTAAAAGACCTGGTGGATTCTGTACTATTTTACCAAAATACGAATCTCCTTTCATATTCAGTAACTTCAACGGAACTGCAGGAGACGTAAAAGTATTAACTCACGAAGCTGGCCATGGTTTTCAAATGTATTCATCATTAGATAAAGAAGTGCCAGATTACTGGATACCAACAATGGAATCAGCAGAAATACATTCAATGAGTATGGAATTTTTCACTTGGCCATGGTGGGAATCTTTCTATGAAGATCAAGCGAACAAAGCGAGATATATTCACATGGTAGGTGCTTTAAAATTCATTCCATATGGTGTAGCTGTAGACGAATTTCAACATTTTGTATACGAAAACCCAGAAGTAACTCCAGAAGACAGAAGAAAAAAATGGAAAGAATTAGAAAAAAAATATTTACCTCATAGAGACTATGATGGACACGATTACTTAGAAAATGGTGGATTCTGGCAAAGACAAACACATATTTATGCAATGCCATTCTATTATATAGATTATACATTAGCACAAGTTTGTGCCCTTCAATTCTGGAAAAAAGACCAAGATGATCACGAAAAAGCATGGGAGGACTATGTAACTCTATGTAAAGCAGGTGGAGAATATCCATTTACAGAATTAGCAAAAATAGCAAACATAGAAATTCCATTTAAAGACGGAACACTAAAAAGTGTTGTAGGAAAAATAGAAGAATATATAAATTCAGTGGACCAAAATTCATTATAATAAGCTAAAATAATACAAAAAAACCATTAAAAGGTATCAGCTCTTGCTGATACCTTTTTCTTAATTAATATATCACTTGATTATTTTATTAATATTGGTTTATAATTAGATTATAAATGTCAAGATGGGGGAATTTATATGTCTAGAATATTAATTACCGGGGTTAGAATGTGGTATGCATATAACAGCGTTAGAATACTTTCAAAAGCAGGACATGAAATATATGTTGCAGAAAGCTCAAAGTTAAGTATGGGCTTATACAGCAAATATATAGAAAAGAGTTTCATTTATCCAGATATAAGTAAAAACTCAGAAGAATTTATTGAAAAAATATCAAACATTATTGAAGAATACAATATAGAATACATATTACCAGTATTCGAAGAAACTTATGTTTTATCTTATTTCAAAGATAGATTAAAAGGAAAAGTAAAAATCATGGTTCCAAACTTTGAAACTATTTGGGAACTGCATGATAAATACTCTCTATTTAAACTTGCAGAACAACTAAAAATCCCAACACCAAAATCTATTTTGATAGATGAATTTGAACCTTCTAAAATGGATTTTCCTTTCGTTTTAAAACCAAGAAGGGAAAGAGGTGCAGTAGGAATAAAAGTTGTTCACAACATTCAAGAATTAGAAGAATATAAAAATAATCATAATTTAGATGACTATATAGTACAAGAATTTGTTAATCAAGACCAATACTGCACAATTGGTTTGGCTAAAAACGGGAAATTAATATCAAACACAATTTATCATAATCTTGAGGAATATCCTTACAAAGGTGGATTTGGAATAGTTAGAGAATCTTTAGATATCAGAATAATAAATCATCATGTAAAAAAAATCGTAGAAAAAAAGAAGTATTCAGGCTTTATTTGTATGGATTTTTTAAAAGATCCAGAAAAAGAAGTATACAAAATCACAGATATAAACCCAAGAATGAGCCCAGGACTTATGATAGCTTATTCAGAAGGTATCGATTTACCAAATATTTATTTGAAAGCAATTAAAAACGAAAAATATGATAAATATTTTTCAAAAGGCGGAAGAGGTACTTACACAGGAGCTCTAAGAGTAGGATGGTTATTACAAGTTGTTTTTTCAGGTAATTTCAAAATGTTAAAGGGATTTTCTAAAAGAAGAAAAAACAAAATAGAAGATGTTTGGGATTGGAAAGATACCAAACCATTTTTTGTATTTTTCACACATTTATTACTATCATCTACATTAGGTCCAAAAATATCTGGTTCCCAACAAAATTATTATTACAAAAGAACGTTGTTTGATTACAGAAAATTTTTACCAGAAACAAAAGGTTGGTTTAAATGATTATAAGAGACGCAAAAGAATCAGACAATTTAAAAATGCTCGATATACAAAAATCAGCAGCGCAAGTTGGAGAATTTGAAATTACACTTTTAAAATCTGATTTTAAAAGTAAGTCTAATTTTTTTAGCGATGGATTTTTTTTAGTAGCTGAAGACGAAAAAACTTCAGACATAATAGGCTTCATGGGTGTTGGAATTGGTCAGTTTAAAGTAAAAGGCAAATCATATAAAGGGGCATATTTCTATGATTTAAGAACGAATTCAAAATATAGAAGAAGAGTTGCTAGATGGCTGAAAACAATAATAGAAGAAGCCGCCAGCAGACTAAGAAAAATGGGAATAGATTTTTATTTTGCTTCTGTAAAATCAGATAACAAACCTTCTATAAAAATTTTAAAACATTTTGACCTAGACCCAATATACAATTACAACACATATTCAATACCTGTTTTCAATAAATTCAAACCTAAAGGAGCGAAAATAGAACACGATTTTAACATATCAGAATTAGAAGATTTTTACAGCGAAAAAAACACAGATATAGATTTTTTACCAATTGATTTGAAAGACAACTTTTTAAAAATCATAAAAAAGGAAAAAAGATTGGTGAAATTCAGTTATAAATCAGCTACAGCATACGCTTGGGATACAACTGATATAGCAGACATAGGAATTACTAAGATATCTAAACGTTTAAAAATATTACAAAAAATACTGTTTTACTCCTCAAAAATGATCCCATATATAAATGCACCAGTATTGAATAAAAAGATGAAAACTTTCCATATAATGAAATTTGATTATAAAGATGAAAAAGACTTAAAAAAATTGCTAAAAGCTGTAAACAGTTATTGTTATAAGCAAAAATACTATTTAATAAATATTTTTGTCCCAGAAAATAAGCACTTAAATGAAAACTTATTGGGTAAATTAAAATTTAGAGTCGATTTCACACTAACAGCAAACTCAGTAACTGAGGTAAATTTTGAAAACCTTAAAAATTTAATATGGTTACCAAGATTATAAAAAAGTCAGCTTTCGCTGACTTTTATTTAACTTAGACCTTTTCTTATTTTTGGAGCTAATATAAGATAAACAATAAAACTTATAGAAACAACTATTATAGAATACAAAACTATGTTTAACCATGTAGAGCTATAAGATAAAATTTCATCATTTGCTGTATAAGTCCAGTAAAAAGGAATCCAATAAAAAAGCCTTTGCCAAGCTTCACTCAAAAATTCTTTCGCTGCAACACCAGCAATCATAGGGAGAAACAAAACTTTTATCCCAGCTGCTGCACTCATGACATCATCACTGGTAAGCCCCTGTATAAACCCTATCAACATACTTATAAAAGAAGCTGCAATAACAGTCAAGACAACCTGTCCAAAGTTAATATCTGTATATCCAGTCATAAAAAGAATTACCAAACTCCCGAATAAGGGCATGATCAATCCAATCAAACTTTTACCCAAGATAAATTGAAATTTTGAAACTGGCGTTATATTAATAGCAGATATAGTGTTATCAGATTTTTCTTCTACAATGTTCAACCCTATTATCATCCCGCCTAAGACGGTATTCAGTAAAATAGCTATATTTACAAACATCTTT
>JBNJGY010000104.1:0-4485 GCA_051748045.1 Thermotogota bacterium | reverse complement strand
GCAGAGTTAGACCGAAGTTAGATGAAAAAAACAAGATTTTAGGATGGTATTATAAATATCCTGACACAGGCGAAGAGAAGTTGTTATGGAAACCAGATGAAATTGCACATTTTGAAATTGACAATATAACATATAGTTTCTGGGGCAAAACTGATATTTATACACTTAAAGATATCATAAAGTTGAAGAAACTTGTTATGGAATATATAACTATGGTTTTCGATAAAAACCTATTGAAAACACATTTTCATGGTATAAATGTATCAGATAAAGATATAGAGAGTTTTTTAGATATGGTTTATACAGGATATGTTCTAAAGGAAAAGCCTATGGTGACTGTAGGAGAGGATAAAATGGAAGGATATAGATATATGAAAGAAGATTTCGTTATACCTCTTATACAGCTTCTGAATGTATTGAGAAACAAAATGCTAACTCTTTTAAGAGTTCCACCTATTATAGCTGGTACAGTAGATAACTCTAACAGAAGTAACTCTGATATTCAAGCTAGATTTGCTTTTATGAACAGAATAAAAGCTATACATGAGGTTTTAGAAGAGGATTGTGAATATGAGTTATTTCCTAAAATGGGATATGATGGTTTAGAGATTAAATTCAACGGAATAGATACAAAGGAATTGAGAGAATATATAGATATAGGTATTTTGTTAATGAACGCAGGTGCTTATAAAGATAAAATCATAAAATGGATAAGAAACAAAGGTTATGATATTCCATTGGAGATATTCGATAAAGATGAAAAAGAAGGAAATACTAATACAGATGGCAGTGAAGATTCTGATAACGTTGATAATGCTGATGGCAACAACAAAATTAAGTTAGATAAAAACAGTAATTTACAAGATAGTAGAAAACCACAAGATAATTTTGGTAAATAAATTTATTTTTTTATCTATTTTTTTAATATTTTATCAAAACATTTATATATGAGTATATCGTATTAATTAGATTGTATAATATATATTATAATAAATATGCCTTACGAAAAAACATCTGATTTACCAAAGCAGGTTAAATCTTTACCTTTAAAAGCTAAAAAAATATTTCTAAAGGTTTTTAACAAAGCGATTAAAGAATATACAGAGAAAGAATCTTTTAGAATAGCTTGGAGAGCTGTAAAGGAAAAATATAAGAAAAAAGACTCTAAATGGGTTTTAAAGAGAGAGATTTCTATAAAGACAAATTTCACAAGAGAAGGTATGTTTTGGAACTCTAGCTATTATTTCGATATAGTTTTATCTGGTAATAACAGACATTACGATGGATATAGAGTTTCAAAGAAACTTTTGAGAGAAGCTATAACAAATAAAATGATAAATGAAGAAGGTGACATTCATCATTTAAATGCAAGTGGTAATTCAGAATATAAAGGTTTATTTAAAAAAGTCAAAGAATATTATAAAGATGGTAAAATATATCTTAGAATTGCTATAAATAAACTTCATGATAAATATAAAGAGTTTATAAAGAAAGCTAAAAATAAAGATTATTTTCATCTTTCAGCAGAGTTTTTAAATCCACAGATTTATAATAAATTAATATATAACGCAGATGCTATAGATTGGACTATAACTCCAACCCCTGCTGATTTTGATAGTAATTTAGCGTCTGTAATAAAAGCCAATTAGAAAATGGATATAAAAGAAAAGTACGAAAAGGATGGAAGGTTTCAGAGTAGAAAATCTTTTATGGAATATAAATGGGATTTAGATGATTTAGAGATACAAAAAGAGTTAATTGATAAAGAGATAAATCAAATAGATTCACATATAAAATATTTAGAAGCAGTAATAAAACATTTCAGTAAAAACCCTAAAAAGAAAGAATATGAATTTGAATATCAAGAACAACCAGAAGTTATAAATACAAAAGCTAAAGTACAGGTTTTGAAATTGGAGAATGAGTTGTTTAAAGATAAGATGAATTTTTATTTACAAAAAGGTAAAAAGTCTTTTTTAGATTCGGATGAATGTAAAAATATAGCTAAAAAGAATGGGTTAGAGAAGAAAAAAGAACAAAAGAAAATAGAAGAGAGGTATAAAAATGGCAAAAAATAATACCGACGAAGAGAGTCAAGAAAATCAAGATAACAATCAAAATAATAATCAAGATAATAACAATCAAGAAAGTAATAACGACAAAAGCTCTAGTTTTAATGTAGAAGATTTAATGAAAGAAATTGAAGAGGAAGAGAAACAAAAAAAAGAAGAGTTAGAGAAGAAATTCAACAACAACAATGGCAAATATAGAGAAGCTTTAAAAGACCAACTTAGAGAAAAGAAAAAAATGGAAGAAGAATTCAACAAAAAAATTCAAGAACAGCAAAAGAAATTTGAAGAGATGCAAGAAAAAATCAATAATATACAAAATGGCAGTAAAGCTGGTAGTAAACCAGTAGAAAATAACGCTTTTAATGATATTAATACAGACAACGAATCTGGAAATCAAAATAAACCACAGAAAATTAATGATGAGTGGGCTTTGAAGTTTTTCGGTGTTCGTGGCTGGAAATAGAAAGAAACGCAGGAAATAAAATAAATATATGAAAAATGGTAACTTTAGATGCTAACGCATATGACACAACAGAAGCAAGTGCTGATGGAACAATACCTCTTATCTATAATGAAAATGTTGTAGAAGAGCTATACGATAAGGATATTTTAATGCCTTTAGGTGACGATGTTACAAACCTTTTATCAGGTTCTGGTAACCAAATGCAATTTTATGCAGAAGAAACACACTACGGAGTTAATGAATTAACAGAAGGAGAAGAAATTTCTATTTCGGCTTTAGACTTTAGTAACGATACTATGTCAATTAAATGGTACGGAGATGCTAAAGAATGGAGTGAACAATCCGAAGTTTCAGTTTTCCCTTTCGTTCTTAATAGAATGAGAGCAAACGCAGCTGGTGCTATTGGAGAGAATAGAACAGATGTTATTTTAACTGAATTATATAATACAAGCTCTAGTGCAATTTATCCATACAAAACTGATGGAAGTCATTATAGTTCAGCAGATGTAGACAAGAATGCTATATTACAATATGAACAAATTGTAGCTGCTGGAATTACAATGAATGTAAATAAACTGAAAATGAAATATGTGGTTGCACACCCATATCAGAAATTTGGTTTAATTCAAGATTCCAGAATTACAAACAATGAATCCTATAACAAAAATGTTATGGAGAGAGGAGAATTAAAAACTATTGACGGTGTACAAATCGTATTCCACAACTCTATCCAAACAGCAACAGAAAACTCTAAAACAGTTTATATTGCTTTAGGTTTATCTGAGAAACCTTTCTATGTAGGTAAAAAGGTTGCTCCTAGATATGCTATTGGAGAGAGAAACTTTTTAATCTTAGGTAAAGCTTTCAGATATCATGAAGCTTTCGGTGTTAAGGTTAAAAGAGATGAAGGAATTATACCTCTTAAATCTGTAGGTACAATATAATTTTTTAATTAGTTTTTAATTTTTTTATTTTTTTTATTTTAAATTTAAATAATATATAATATATAAAGAAGAATGGTAGAAAAAGATAAATTAAAATTCGTGGATGAAGGTTATAAAAATTTACATCAATTATCTAAAAAGAAATTTAGAGCTGATGTAAAATACAGAATTAAAGCTGTAAAGCCTTTTACTTTCAATTCAATATTATCCTTTGAAAAGGGAGAAATTAAACTTGTTTCAGGTATTTTAGCAGAGAAACTCTATAAAGTATTTCCTGAATATATACAATTTTTAGATGGTAAAAACGAAGCAATTCAAAAGAAAATTGATGAACAAGTTGAGATGGCAATAAAAAAGAGATTATCAGATAATGCTTTAACTACAGATAAATTAAGTAAAAATAAAACAACAAAAAAAACAACCAAAAAATAAATTTTATTTTTTACTTTTTGCAGGTGTAGTTTAATCTGGTCAAATGTCTCCCTTGTAAGGAGAAGTTTAAGGGTTCAAATCCCTTCTCCTGCTTTCATAATCCAAAATCAAAATGAGCAACTATATAGACCAAACCTATATCGAAAATAGGTTAAATAAAACATTTTCCAGTTCAACTTCACCAACAGATACACAGCTATCTAAATGGATAGAAGTAGGTGAAAATAACTTTGAAACAGAGGTTGGAATTTTCACAGAACAAACAGACATAGAAGAAATTGTAAAATGTTTACATGATGGTTTGCTTGTTAGTTATAAACCAATTACAGATATTTCTAATATATACAGAAGTGACGAAACTTTCGACAGAAACTTCACAGACCATGAAATAGAATCTGATGAATTCAGAATAGAAAATGCTATTCGTGGCAAAATCAAAATTAAATTTCCTAGACCTAATGTAGAATATAAAGTCATATATAGTTCAGGATATGCTACTGAAAGTATGCCTGAAAATATAAAAGATTTAGCTTTTTTATATGTAATGAAAGAAATCTTCAAAAACACTTTATTT
>JBNJGY010000103.1:0-4492 GCA_051748045.1 Thermotogota bacterium | reverse complement strand
GTACCGTTGCCGATTTGGAGGGTAGCGAAACCATTCAGTCCTTCCACCTGGCCGAAGCCATTCAGTATCGAAGCTTGGATAGGAAAAGCTGGGGAAATTAGAAAATTTAGCCAATCATTTGGCAACATGACCAGGCACTCAGCATTCAGTAAAAAAAGCAACGTCACGAAACTACAAGACAAAAAAGAGCACATACATCATCATCTAAAAAACGCTGACGAAGTCACCATTAAAAGCTTTACGGTTTTCTGCAGCAAGAGGAAGTCCTGGAACAAAAGCTGACTTTCAGAGCAAAAATATAAGAACTTTCTAACCCTAAAGCCTATTTCTTCAGATGCATTAAACTATTGCAATCCCAATAATTTTGAGTATTTTTAAAAGAAAAGCTCATTATGAAGAAATATATTCAACTTGCTTTCTTACTTACGATCTTTAGTACAGGCTTATTTGCGCAGAAAATAAAACAGCGAGAAGTAGATGAATTCACTAAAAACAAAGTTGTTAGGACATCTTGGGAAACAATAAATGCTGATTTAAAATTCACCTGCTCAATAAGAGGTGCAATAATTAATGAAAGCTATTACCTAGATTTTAAAATTATGATGGGCATGGGAGGTGTTTTTGCTGTGCCCGACGGTGAAAGCATTATGCTTCTTTTAGATAATGACGAAGTAATAGAGATTATTAATCCAGAACACATCGTAAGTTCAACTGGAGCAGGAGCAACTGGTATAATGGGAAGTGGAACTCATGGAGTTTACCTGTCTTGTAAAGTAACTGAGAAACAACTCCGAAACATCATTAATTCAAGCATAGCAAAAATAAGAATTTATACCACGGATGGCTATGTAGAATCGGAAATAAATAATAGAAAGGCAAAAAAAGCAGATAAAATCATCGAGCTTATTATTGATGAATAGGACACCTAAGTAAAAGATATTCATTGTAATGACGTGGTGATAGATTGCAATTTGGAGGGGCAGAAGGAAAATGCTAGATTTGAACTTTGTTTAAAATATTTAATTTTATCTACATTTGCAAACTATTTTACCAAAGACAATTGGTCATCATACCTGTAAGCAGGATGGAGGAAAAGAACATGTGTTTGAGGAAGCTCCTTTCCCATCAAAAGTAGGTAAGAGGTTGCCTTATCTCGGTAGTGGGTATTATTTTTGGGATAATAATGAAAAACAAGCCCATTGGTGGGGTCAAAAACATTACCAAGGAAAATACTACATTTTAGTTGCAGAATTAGCTTTTCCACAAAAATTTGTTTTGGATTTAGCTGGTAGTAGAGAAGATTTAAACTTTATTCAAGAACTTGCAGCAATAACCAAGAGAAGACTTAAAGAGGCAGAGAATTGGGGGCTTGCACAATTTATTGAGTATTTTAAGCTGGGACGGCATTATAAACTTGATTACATTGAAAAGTTTTTTGAATATAAGGTAATAAAAGCAAAAGAAGTAAAAAAGTCTAGAGAACAAACTTCTATAAAATTCGTTCACAGAACAAGTGGTGTTCTTGATTTAGACCCTTTATTTTTTTACTGTTTAATGCGGCCTGACACTTTAAAGTATATTAAGAAAACAGATGTTCTAGAACCTGAACAAAAAAAAGAATCATGGAAAGATTTGAAGAAAAACTAGAATATATTAATAAATTCTTTGACGAAACCCCTGAACATATTCTAAAAAAACTAGCCGAAGAGGTTAATAGCTTGGATATAGAAGATAACATTTCAATTGAAGAGTATTGCTCACAATTTGAGATGGTATCTGAGCCTGACATAAAGTCTTTTATTTCAAGTGAGTTAATATTTGAAGATTCTTTACCATTAAAGAGCTTTCATGAGTCAAGTTTCGATAGTTATACAGATTATCTTACTGATAATTACACTTCTTTAAATAATGTATACCTTGAAAAAGAAAGGAACAATATAGAATCTGATTTTTTCCCAGATAATGATAACCATAAGAACGCCGCATAATGACACAGCCTGCTCAACAAAATGCAATCCAGTTATTAAATGTTAAATTCATTAAGGTAAACTTTGAGACTCAGGATTTTTTCAATAGAAAGCTCCCAGAGGATTTAGAAGTTAATTTAAAATTTACACCAAAGTTTAAAGACGATGAGCCCAATCATTACTTGATAGAATTTAAAGTAGATATGTTATCTGAAAAGCATTCATTTAGTATTCATTCAACTGCGATTGCTTTTTTTAAATCGGAGCAAGAAATCACCGCGCAATTTATGGAGTCACCTTTTGTTCAGCAAAATTCCCCAGCAATTGCATTCCCATTCATAAGAAGTTTCTTAAATACACTTTCAACAAATATTGGGCTTGAACCAATTATACTGCCAGCTTTTAATTTTTCTGCAAAAAAGAAAGTGTCAAATTAAAATCCAATATTATTATTTCACGACTGTTCTGTCTTTATCTGGAAATACTTTTCTATAGCAAATGAGACCTAGCTTGATCGATTATTGGTAAAAGTTATAAACCAAGGAAGTCATATTTATAAATAATTGATTCTACTGGTTTGTTAAAAAATGATAGGTAATTGCTCCACTCTGGTATGCTGGGGCATCTGAATTTTTGTCGAACTTTGCTCGTAACGCAGCCATTTTAGCGGCCTGTAAAAGATTTTTATTACGAGTTGTACTCTTTTTAACGCTTGGTATTGCTTTTGTTATTCGGCCAAATCTATCCACTGTTATTCCTACAACCACCTTACCCTCTTCTTGATAGTTATATACAGGTTTAGGTAGTGATATAGCTTTGCGCCCTGCCAGAGTATAATTAATTCTTTTGCTTTTAAGACTATCATAACTACTAATGGATTCTTTGCTGTCGAGATTCTTTTCGTTTCGACTATTGCCTTTTACATTCCTAACATCTAATAGAGCTTTTGAATTAACCTTCTTTCTTGTTCTTCTATTTTCATTGACCTTTTCATTTACATAAACATCTCTTTGAGATTCGCCAGAAGCAGTTATGTTTTTATTTTGATGACGGTTCCCTACGCTCTCATTATTATAATATATTTTCTCTTTCTGCTGCTCAATGTATCTTCTATCCAGGATATGCACGGAAATTAGAACACCTATAATAACAAAGGCACCAATAACCACATTAGTTACAGGCATCTTTTTTTCATCTCTTTCTATTATGATAGGTTTTTTTTGCTTCTTCCCGCAGAATTTACAATAATTGGATGAATTTGCTAATAATTTTCCACAATGTTTACAATACATAAAATTAATGCTGATTACATAGTTTATCTTTCTGAAGTGATATGTTCTTCATAAACCTGTTTATGCTCTTATCACTATACCAACTACATGATGCACATATACGTCCTCCTGCATATTCAATATAAAACCACTTACCTTTTTTTAGAAAATATATAATTAGCGTAAAAAGCCCTCCTAATATAAAAATTACTCTTAAAACTTGGGCTAGAACTAATAATTCCCTATCTGCACCAGGAATTCCTGTCAAGACAAAACCAAATACAATTAAAAATAATGATAAAACAAGCTTCGAGGTTTTACTTTCCACCTCATATCCCACTCCAGTAACTTCCGGAATATCTACACTTTTAATCCCATAACTAGTTGTTACTTTACCATAACTACTTAGATTATACAATTTCCCTTTTTGATATATTCTTCTATTTGAGCAAATTAATATAGATTTATCCAAGGCCTTACTCGTTAGAACAGAGTAAATAAAACTACTGCCTAAAGCGTCCACAAAATATTCATCTATTGAATGAAATAAATTATTCTTTTTTATCTCTTCAGCAGCGAGTCGTTCTTCATCATTTGGTGATGCATCTTCAGAATAAGCATTTCGCTTTGAATCTTTATCATCAACAGTGCTAGGAATTTCATTCTGTAATTGTTTTGCACCACATTGAATACAGAATTTAGAATCATCATCCAAAATTTGGCCACATTCAGAACAATTCATAATAATGCCATTTGGTAATACAAAAGAATTATAAATTGACTATAGCTAAAAAAATGTTTTATGCTTTTAGTTAACATCTAAGTTAATGTAAATTTTCAAACAATACAACAACCTAACAACCATGATCTAAAAAGTGATATAGTTACTAATTATTATACCAACCTTCCATCTCCTGAATTAACTGTTCTTATGAAATTCTTTTAATACTCAAGGAATATTTTTCCTGAAATTGTAGCCTTCTCAAAAAATCCACCTCCCCACCTATAACATTTTCCTACTCTTGCATCATAAGGACAAACCAAAAAAAACAAGATGATGAAAACAACGCCTACTTCGGCTCTTATCCTGCGATTACCGATGAACGTATAGCCCAAATTTAACTCCATACAAATAGAAAGCCGGAACGATCTAACGCTCCGGCTCTTTTTGTATTGTGGTTACTTAAAATTTGTAGATGAACCCAATAGAAGTATTCAGCAAATAATTCTGCAGGGTATACCCATCATTCACGC
>JBNJGY010000102.1:0-4507 GCA_051748045.1 Thermotogota bacterium | reverse complement strand
TTTAGAAATAATAAAAGAATTGATAAAAATTATGATAACGCTAGACAAGATTTATATAATAACCATTCTAATGTAGTTTTAGAGTTAATGAGATACTAACCCCAATTAAATAAATTCATCTAAAAAAGGATACCTTTTTAAAAAGGTATCCTTTTATTTTAATTTATAACTGTTTTTTCTAGTGCATTTACTATTTTACAATCAAATTTTTCTGGACAATCATTTTTAAGCATATTCAATACTTTTTCTTCTGGCCAAGGATCCTTATATACTCTTTTAGCGGTGAGGGCGTCGTATATATCTGCTACAGCCAACAATTTTCCAAACAAAGAAATTTCATCGCCTTTTTTGTTATATGGGTAACCTGAACCGTCTAGTTTTTCATGATGTTCTAGAGCCCCTAAAGGAATATTTTTAGATAAAAAATCTATCTCCGACAATAAATTTCCACCAATTACAGTGTGAGATTGTATTGTTTTATATTCTTCGTCAGTCAATTTACCTGGTTTATTGAGTATTTCATCAGGTATTCCTATCTTCCCGACATCATGTAGTAATGCGGATATTTCTAATTCTTCTAAAAATGAATCGTTAAAAGAAAGAGTTTTCCCTATTTTTAAAGCAACTTTTGATACATTGTTTGAATGAGTATGTGTGTATGTGTCTCTCAAGTCAATAGCAGTTGCCACAGCGAGAATAATGCCTTTAACTGTACTACTTACATCTTCATAGATTTTTGAATTCATGATTTTGTTTGAAATTAAAGAAGAAAAAAGTTCTATTATAAATTTATCTCGATCGTTGTAGTCAGTATTTTTATTTACAGCTTCTAAAACTCCTATTGGTTCTTTATCTAAGAACAGTGGAGTTGCAATCAAATTTTTAGTTGTATATTTTGCTTTTTTATCAGTTTTTTTGAAATGTTTTGGATTTTTTTCAGCATCATTAATCATTATTGTTTCTTTCTTTTTAAAACATTCTCCAGCGATAGATCCTTCTATTGGAACATCTATTGTTTCAATATCTCCACTAGCTCCTCCTGATGTGATATAAAAATTCAATACCTTTTTGTCCTCATCAAACAATAATATCGAAGCACCATCTGAAGACAACAATTCACATAAAGCTTTTTCTGTTTTTTTCAAAACAGTTTCAAGTTTAAAATTGCTGCCAATTAACGTCAATAAATCAAGTATATTAGATTTTGATTCATAGTAATTAAAATCTTTTTTATCTTTTTTATGTAATAGATTTTTCACTGTTAATTTTTCTATTTCATTTAGTTCTTTTTCTGAATATATTATGCTATCTTTTATTTTTATCTTGAAATTACCTTTCTTTCCATAAAGTTCTTTTTGGTCTTCAATACCGGTTATTTTTAGATCAAAAAAAACTGTATTTAACATTTTTAAAACTCCCTTGTTTCAAAACTCAAAGAATAAACAAATTTTTGTTCTTGCATATTATAATTCACTGAATAAATTATTCCAGAACTTTCTAAAACTGGATAGTAAATATATCCTCTAAGATTTGTGTTTTCATTTAAAAATACATTGTCAACTGTCTCATCTTCTAAGAATTTATATTGCATATAATTGAACCCTGCCATAAGAGGAGGTACACTACCTAGCGATGGAATGTTTACTGTCATTTCTCCATTTAACAACCCATCTCTTGTCTCATTGAATAGTTTGTTGTATTTTAGTGATACCTTTAAATATGGGTCAAGATTAAATATTGTTTTTCCCATAAGTCCAAAAGATTTTTCTGTATCTAAATCCATATAATTACCATATGCTGAATTGTTTTCATAATATGGATTAAGATATTCTGGATTGAATCCATCAGATAAATAGTTCACACCAAACATAAATTGGAAATATGGAGGGAAATTAATTAAAGGTCCAGCTAAAGCGCCATATGTCATACTACCGTCATTAGTGAAAACAATATCACCTTCAACACCCAGTCTGAAAAATAGTATATCTCTATAGAATGTAGTTAGATAAGCTTGACTAAATTCATTACTAGGTTTATCTTCGTTGAGATTCATAATAGCTGTTATTTCTGTGTTGAAAAGAGATAAATCAACATCTAAATAACCAAAAAACACATTTGATGTTTGACTATAATTAAATGGAACTACAGAGTTTAATTCATAAGGTATATGAGCTCCAATTTTTATATTTTCTAATCTGATTTCTGTATCGAAGACTCTTGAATCAGGTATATAATAGTTATTCATAAACAATCCAAGTCCTTTGGTGTATGCTGGACTAATACCATACCTTGCATAAAATGAGTTGAAATCTAGTTTTAAATAATTTATTGAAAAAGCACTCCATATGTCATCAGTAGGTGAAGCTGAAGGAGTTGGAATCCCATAATATAATGGGCTATCTATTGCGTTTTGATAAGCATTGAACCCTATTCCAATACCAAATTTCCCAAAATCAAACTGAGGTGCAAAAGAATATACTAAGTAACTATCAGTTCCTTTTTGTTGTTTCCCAAAAGATATGTTTCCTATATTGGCACTTGGACTTTGGATTGGCTGTGTTGTTGTAGCGGGTTCTCTTGTTTCTGGATCTTTAACATCTTGATTTTCTTCTGGCATCTCGGTTTCTTCTGGTTCTACATCACCTTCGTAATCTTCTATTGTACTATCTATTGTATTTATTTCTGGATTTTCTTTACCTTCATTAAATGAAAGCATACTGTTTTCTTTCACGGGGAATAATCTCCCGTTTATACTTGTGAAAACAGTTCCTTCAAAAGTTCTTACAGTAGTTTTGTCCCCAATTTTTTCAAAACCAAATTGAGTACCTCTAACTCCTGCAACAACAGACCCTGAACTTACTATATATTTTGAACCAGGTGCTAAAATTTCATTTATTTTGTTTACTGTTGAACCTTTTTTTAAATCGTATTCTATATCTATATCTCCATTTTCTGATGATCTCAATTTTTTGATAAAAAGCTGTGTTTCAGAGGATACATTTATTACAATATCTAAAGTAGGTTCTTTCAATACAATAAAACCATCTTTAAGAGTCATCAATTCTGAGTCTTCTTCAATAACATTATCTATGCTCAATGTATCCCAAATTTCAGTTTCTTGCTGCCTATATAGTACATTTCCTTTTTTCTCAACTATCTGTAACTTTGTTTCTGCAATATCTATTTGTTCTTCTACAATATCTATAATAATTGTTTTTTCTACTGTTCTGTTTTCATTATAGAAAGTTATTTCTGATTTCCCTGGAATCAACGGTGCTAGAAAAATTAAATCTGCACTACCATTTTCGATATTAAGTCCATCAAAAAGAATTAAGGGATCATCAAAACCTCCACTGTTTAAGTCAACATAAAGATGTGTTATAGTAGATTTTTCTGTAGTTATATTTAATTTAACACTATCTCCAACTAAAGCTGTATATTTCTCTGCCTCAATAGTTAGCCCGAAAACTATTGAAAAACTCATTAGTAAAATTAGTAAAACTCCCCATTTTTTAATCATTGTATCACCTCCAAATAGATAAATAAGTAACGATTATACTTAAAGCAAGTGGGCCTAACTCTGATCTAACCATTTTTTTCTCTTTATTGACTAAAAATAATGAAAAAATTATAAAAACAATAGATATTATTAAAAACATGGAATTACTATAAAATTTTATAAAAGGAAGAGAAAATCTAAATATATAGCCTAAATAATCTCTTTTATATGGTTTTGTTGGTTTGCTAAATACATAGAAAAAAAGACCTATGAAATAAGCATTAAATAATCCGATAGCTATTAATTTTGCATAATTAAAATCTATAAAAAAATCTGTATTGTTATAAAAAAGGCTAACGATCATGAGTGAAGATAAATGCATAACTTGATCTATAACATAATAAGTGTCTGTATTAAACATTTCTTTTTTTCTGTTTTTGAATTTTAAAGTATCAATGAAAAGGTGTATTATGGTTAATATTACCAAAAGAAATAAATTATATAGATCTAATGATGAGGGTAATAAAACAACTAACATTGATAAAAATATTATAAAACTATGTAAAAATAATATTGGTATTTTAGAAACTTTGTATCGAGCAATGTAGCTGGTTTGAAATACATAATCTCCAATAAGATGTGATAGAAAAAAGTAAAAAAATATTTTTTCAATCATTTACTATCACCTCTTTAAATATATCGACTAATTCTGGATTAAAATTTTTCTCTCTTAAGTTCTCTATAATTTCTATCGCCTTTGTTTTTGAATATTTAGCTCTGTTTGGTTTGTCTTCAACCAATGTAAAATATTTGTCTAGTATACCTACTATTTGTGCAGTTAAAGGTATTTCATCTTTAGAAATGCCTTTCGGGAAGCCTTGTCCATCCCATCTTTCGTGATGATATAGAACTATTTTTTTAACATCTTCTGGTATTGTTGGAATTTTTGATAGCAATTCATAACCATTATTCACATGTTTTTTTACTCTTTCATTTTCTTCTTCTGTC
>JBNJGY010000101.1:0-4607 GCA_051748045.1 Thermotogota bacterium | reverse complement strand
AAAAAATTGTATGTTTGAACTGCTTTTTGTGAGTTTGCAATTTTTAGCATTTCCAAGTGATTGAAGATATTATTTTTTCTATAATTCGATCTTGTGAAGAGCGCTATTTATTATTTTTATTAATTAGAAATTTTTGTAAAAAAGCCACTTTTTCAAGTGGCTTATATATTTATTATATAACATTTTTATTCAATTTCTTCTGTTTCAAAATTTTCAATTGTTTCTTTCATTGTATCAACAATTCTTTCTAAAATTTCTCTTATTTCTTCTTCATCATTTTCTTGATATTCAGAAATCAACTCAGAGTACATCCCTCTTAGTTCTAAACTGTTATTAATTCTATCTCTAATTTGAATAGGACCTTCATTTGAAAAATCTCTCGTTCTTAGTTGTTTTTGTTGTTCTTCTCTTAATTGTAGTAATTCTTCATGAATTGATTGGAATTCTTCAGCTAACTCTGGAGAATATTTATCTATCAAGAGTTCTAATGTAACGATGCTGTTTTCTCCTGCATTTCTGAAATCCATTTCAAATTTTCCCATATTTCTTTGTGCTGGCGTCTGTCTTTTCATTGGCATCTGATTTTTATTTCCTGGCATTCTGTTGTTATATCTGCCCTGAGGTTGATTGTAGTTATCTTCTTGATAAAAACCACCTCTTGTGTCAGTATTCCCTTTTGTGTTGTATCCACTACCTCCAAAAGCAAAAATACTTAATGACAATAAACCTACCGCAGCTACTAATAAAATCTTTTTCATTTTTACTACCTCCTCTTATATTTGATTACACTAGTATTATAGTTTTGAAGTATAAAAGAATAATCAAAAATTTGTGGGAAATTATGTGATAACGGTAGTAAATAATAAAAAACTCCAGACTTAAAAAAGTCTGGAGCTTCTGGAGCGAAAGACGGGATTCGAACCCGCGACCCCTTGCTTGGCAAGCAAGTGCTCTACCACTGAGCTACATTCGCATTTCCATGGTGCGCGAGGTGGGACTTGAACCCACACGGATCACTCCACTGGATTCTAAGTCCAGCGCGTCTGCCAATTCCGCCACTCGCGCAATCCGAAATACATAAAAAAATGGTGACCCGCCTGGGATTCGAACCCAGGGCCCTTTGATTAAAAGTCAAATGCTCTGCCATCTGAGCTAGCGGGTCACATGAATGTGATTTGGTATCTATGTTCATTCGATAACCGTAAATAATTATAACTGCTCACTGGAAATTTGTCAAGTTACAAGTTGTAACGAGTTTCTTAAAATTCTAAATTAATCAATCATTCACTATTTTTCGTATTCTGGTATCCTTAAATCACCATCTGTTTTCATAATTAAAGGATAAACTATATCATTTCTTTTTAGGTAACCAACTGCTATA
Source organism: Thermotogota bacterium (assembly GCA_051748045.1). Lineage (GTDB taxonomy): Bacteria > Thermotogota > Thermotogae > Petrotogales > Petrotogaceae > Geotoga. The sequence goes on along the minus strand of JBNJGY010000101.1, from coordinate 3,226 downwards.
ACACTTTTGTCTTCAGCAACAATAAAGTCATAAAATCTTTCTTCTGAATCTTTTCCATAAATCTTTTGATCTAAAAGTACACCATTTTTATTATTAACTCTTATATACCCATTATAATCAGGCCACTTCTCAACTGAAAATCCTCCAAAATATAGTTTATCTTCATCTATTTTCATAGAAGTTATTCTTGAGAGATTTTGAATGCTATGATTATCAAATTTTTCTGTTTTTATCTTTCCAGATTCTTCTAAGTTTTGAACGGATTTGAAAAAGAAATTTTGCCATGTAGTTTTACCTGAAGGAATAGAATATCCTCCTACAAACACATAACCTTCTTCGTCTATAATCATCGAAGAGGGAAATTCATCAAAAAATTGGTCACCATATTCCCCTTCAAAATTTCTTATACCATCTGTGCTATATCTCAAAAAAAGCAAATCTTTTTGTTTTCTTGGATTAGAGTTAGTTGTACCAACTGTATATATTTGGCTTCCAAAAACATAAGCATCAACTAATTCTTCATCATCTGATCTTCCATAACTATCTTCCCAAATTTTATCTCCAACATCATTTATTTCTGTTATATAGGTTTGCTTGTTATTTTCGTCATATTTATGACCTCCAAGAAGAAAACCAGTAGATACAGGTTTAATGAAAGAAAAATTACCTCCAAAATTGTAAACTTCTGACCAAAGCTTTGTACCTGACTCGTTTATAGAAAGAATGTAAGGCTTTTCATCTTTTTGGCCTACTAAATAAATTACATTATTCAAATATATCAAATCATAAAATCTAGTATTACCTCTTTCTATAGTTTTTTGGGTTAGAAGATTTCCAGATATATCAAATTCAAAAAGTTTATTTTGTCCTGAATTATAACCCAAAACTAAAAACTTATCTTCTTTGAAATGTTTTATTTTAGTAAATACAATTCCAGCATCCTCGATTTCTTTAAAATACGAGTATTGACTCTTTATAATAATTTTACCTTCTTGGTTAATATATTCAGTGAATGATTTTTCATTTGGTTGACCACTACTAACTAAATATTCTGCACTAAAATCAGGATTAGTTAAGCTGAACACAATATTTATAATAAAAACTAAAATTACTGATATGCCGCTTATAAAAAAAATATATTTTATTATAGATTTCATTTTTATCACCTATTTTTTAAATCTTATGTTATATGAATTTGGATCATTCCAATTAAACTCAAAGTTGATTTTAATTTTATTTTTGGTTTCTAATTCTTTTCTTATTTCTGGGGTTATATAACCAGATAAGTTATGGTAGACACTTATTGTTAATTCCCTTATTTCATGATCTTTCAAATCGTTTAATGAATCTTCTATGTCCTTTATCATTCTATTGTAAACAACTGCTGGGGCAGCTACTCTTCCGGTTCCATGACAAATTGGACATGGAGTAAAAACTAAAGATTCAATAGCAGCGCTAGTTCTTTTTCTAGTTATCTCGAGAAGACCTAAATGAGTAAAACCGACAATTGTAACCCTGGCTTTATCTTTTTTACTTTCATCATGTATTATGTTTATTATTTCTTCTCTGTGTTTTGGTATATTCATATCTATAAAATCAACTATTATTATTCCAGCGAGATTTCTGAGTCTCATTTGTCTTGTTATCTCGTATGCTGCTTCTCTGTTTGTATAAAATGAAGTTTCCTCAACATTTTTCCCTTTAATATTGCTCGCAGAATCAACGTCTATTACAGTCATCGCCTCTGCTTTATCAATTGTGATAAAACCTCCTGATTTAAGAGAAATCTTTCTTGCGAAAATGTCGTCTAATTGTTCGTATATATTTTTGTAATTAAACGAATCTCTTTTATAAAGCTCTATTGAAGGGGTATGTTCAAATTCTTTTAAAAGGTTTTTGATTTTGTTATACAAATTTTTTGAGTCAACAACAATTTTATTTGTTTTATTATCTATCCTTTCTCTTATAACATATTCCACAAAATCTTCTTCAGAATATAATAAATCTGGTTTATTTGATTTGTTAAAATCTATAACTATATCTCTCATTAAATTCCTTAATTCTATAATTTCTTCTTCCATAGTTTGTCTATCAACATTTTGACAGTTTGTTCTGAAAATCAAACCTTCAGTTTCATATATTATATCTTCTGCTAACTCTCTAATTCTATCTCTTTCTTCTTGATCTGTTATCCTTCTTGATATACCAATACTTCCTTCTCCATAAGGCATATAAACAACATACCTTCCCGGAAGGTTAATTTGCATAGATAGTTGAGGTCCTTTTCTATTGGTTCCATCTTTTCTAACTTGGACTAAAATCATATCACCTTTTCTAAATTCATTTGGAAGTCCAACAAGGTCTTTAAATCTTAAAAACCCATTTTTTTTCATACCAATATTTACAAAAAAAGCCTCAAGGCTTTTAACTTCATTTTCTATTCTACCTGCAAATATTTTTCCTGAATTTCTATCTGCTTCCATATCCTCAAAAAATATTTCAGATAATTCTTCTCCTTCTAATAATGCAACTCTTACTTCCTGATCAGAATCAGAAAACACCAGAGTTCTTTTTAAATTTTCTTGTGGCATATTCTATCCCCTTTTGTAGTCTTTTCATTAATAATTCTACCACAATTATAATATTGTTTAATATTTTTCATAAAAAAAATGTAGACGAGTTGAACTGACCTATGCCAAATTCATCGTCTACATTTTTATCTTTGATTTTTTTCATATATTTTTTTGAATTCTAAATGATTTTCTTTAAAAATTGTCAATATTTTAGGATCAAAATGAGTAGGATTGGTTTTAATATCTCCATTTATAATAATGTTGTAAGCATCTTCATGAGATAGAGCGGGCTTGTATGTTCTTTTACTCCTTAGAGAGTCATATACATCCGCTATAGCAACTATTCTTGCTTCTAAAGGTATTTCTTCACCAGATAGACCATAAGGGTATCCTGAGCCATCGTATCGTTCGTGATGATAAAGTGCAATGTTCTTTGCAAATGAAAATTCTTCATCTTCGTCTAATATTTCTGCAGCATATAAAGTATGTTTTTTCATTTCATCATATTCAGCTACAGTTAGTCTTCCTTCTTTATTTAATATTTTTTTATCTATCATAAGTTTGCCCAAGTCATGTAAAGGTGAATAATAATAAATATTGCTTGTAAAAAAACTATCCTGATTTAATTTTTTTGATATGAATTTAGAATATTC
>JBNJGY010000100.1:0-4622 GCA_051748045.1 Thermotogota bacterium | reverse complement strand
AGCAATTATTAATTGAAGCACATAAAAATGGTTTTAATATTGATCAAATCCAGAATATCGGTACGTATTTAAGTTTTAACTTTTCAAATTCTGTAAGAACATTAATTTCAAACTTTACAACACCTGAAGAGTAAGTATAAAGTAGCGGACTAACTTCATATAAAAGTGAGTTATGTGACATATCATAAAATAAATAACCTCTCTTTATTTTCATAAATTAAAAATATGAAAATAATTGCAATATATATTTGAATATATTATAATAAAATGTATAAAATGAAAATAAAAGAGAGGATGATTTAAATGAAATCTTTTAAACCATTTGAATTACCAATAGAAGAACAAATCAACCCCATGGAATTTTATAATGAACTAATTAATGCAAGTACAAATGTAGGTAAATATCAGGTTATGTTAAAAAAATCTAAAGTTAATGAGTATTTTCTTATTACTCCCTTTAGTTTACAGGAAGCTGTACAGTCCAGCAAAATTGAAGGTACACAAGTAACTTTTGATGAAGTTTTAGAGTTTGATATTGATAAAAATAAGAAAAATAATGATGCTCAGGAAGTTTTAAATTATTATGATGCTTTAAATTATGGAGAAAAAGCTTTAGAAAAATATCCTATATCAACACGTCTCTTCAAAAAATTACATGAAATTTTGATGAGTAATGGAGTTCGAGGACAAAATAGAGCTCCTGGAGAATATCGTTCTATTCAAAATTTCATAGGCCCAGAAGGATGTACTTTAGAAACAGCTACTTTTGTACCACCACAGCCTCAATTAGTTGATTCCTATATGTCTAATCTAGAAAAATATATCAATAATCCCAATGATAATCTACAATCTTTAGTCAGGATAGCAATAATACATGCTCAATTTGAAACTATTCATCCGTTTTTAGATGGTAATGGTAGAATTGGTCGTATATTAATCCCACTGTATTTATATGATGTAGATCTTATAAATTCTCCTAATTTGTTTATAAGTGAAGTATTAGAAAAAGATAAGCATAAATACTATAGATTGCTGAATGGAACAAGAAAAGAGAATAATGGTTGGAATGAATGGATTAAATTCTTCCTGCAAAGTGTAAACAAACAAGTACTCAAAAATATTGATCTAATTGAAGAAATTGATAATCTATATGAAAGAGACTTAGAAAATGCAATGAATTTAATAAATAGTACTAATGTAGTAGATTTAATTAAAGCAATGTTTCAAAAGCCAATATTTAATGTAAAAACAATAAGTTCCTTAACAGGAATACATGATTCGACATGTAGAAGATATCTTTCCACTCTTGAAGAGGAGAAGCTAATATTTTCAGATAATAAAATGAGAAATAGAAAATATTATTATTATAATTTACTTGATTTATTAAGATAAAAACCATGATACGTCACATAATATGGGATTGGGTCATGCCTTCTGTCATAAAGCTTGCAATATTAAGTAACAAGAAATATTACGGCAAGCTTTACGCCAGTTCCTGCGGAACCAGGCACGAGCGCAAATTCCAGTAACGTTATTTGAAATTCGGCTATAACTTAGTGCTTTATGGAGGAATAAAACATGAGTAGTTTAACTTTAAAAAAATGTAAAAAAATTAAAGAATTGATACAGGAATTTCGTGATTTTAAAGTAGAGAATTCATTAATAATATTAAGCAGGCTAAAAGAAATAAGAAAAAGGGGCAAGAAGTTAATTTGATACATTCGTTTTTAGAATATGTAAAAGTAGAAGAGATACCTTTGAAAATAGTAAAACAAAAAATTGGAAGTTATGAATTCAAATTTATTGATATCCAAGTAGAAGAAATTTTAAGAGAGCTTTAAAAAATGATCTATTAGAGTATATATCAATTTTACTTGGATAACTAACCAAATTTATCATCAGATAACATGGGATTGAAGATTCCGCTACGCTCCATTGCAAATTTATTTGGCAAAGACAGTCGCCCTAAACCTCAAGAACTTCTTAAATCCCAGTAACGTTATGTGACATTGAGCTAACTGAAAATATTATTTTATAATAAAAATTTATATTTTCGTTTACCATGTATGATTCTTCTGATTTCAACAATTTTTTCTTTTTCAAATACTACATAAAACACAAGATAACTTCCTATAACAAGTATCTGATATCCTTTAGAATTTAAATTCTCATCGTCTGGCTTTTTACCTTTGTAAGGAAAATCTTTTAGCTGTAATATATTTTCATCAAGCTTGTCCAAAAAATTTAATGCTGCCTCAGGAGCTTCTATTTGTATATATGAAATAATTTCATTAAGATCCTTTTTGGCAGCTGGAAGATAAATAACTTCATATTTTTGTGAACTACTCATTTAATTTCTTCCTCATTTGTTTCATTAAATCATCATGGGAAGTAGTAGGGGCATTATTCTCACTTTCTTTTTCAGCTTCTCCTAATTTTTTATAAAGTTCTAAAAGTGCCTGCTGTTTTTCAAATTGAGCAATACTCATAACAACCATATCTCCACGACCATTTTTCGTTAAAAAAACAGGTTCACCATTTTCATGACAGACTTCAGATATTTCTTTAAAGTTATTTCTTAAATCCGAAACAGGTCTAATAGTTGGCATAAAATCATCACCTTTCTTGTTTGATATCAATATTATATCATAATTATGATAATAAATATATAATATAATGATAAATCAATAAAAAAATAATAAGTTGCAGGAATTATTTTCTTTAGCTTTAAATCTATTATAATAACTTTTTTAAGATAAGAAAAATAATTGCTCAACGATCACCTAACATCGGATTGGGTCATGCCTCCTGTCATAAAGCTTGCAGGTTAACCAATCACGAACATGAAAAAGCAAGCTTTACGCCAGTTCCTGTGGAACCAGGCGCGAGCACAAATCCCAGGGACATTAGATGAAATGCTACTTTTAGGTTATTATTATTTAATACTTTGAAAAAATGAAGGAGTACAAGATAATGAAATTAAAAGATAAAATGGAATATCAAAAAGAGTCATTTGATGATAGATCTATAAATGATGTAACAATTAATGGAAGTAAATTTAATAAATGTAGTTTTCGAAATACTCAATTAAAAGAAATAATGACAAAAGAATGTAATTTTGTCGAATGTGATTTTACCAATTCTTATTTAAATGCATCAGTTCATGAAAACTCAACTTTTTTAAATTGTAATTTTGAGGGAGCAAAGTTTTTTAATGCAAACTTTTTAGACTGTAGAATGGTTGGTGCAAACTTAATTAGTGCTGATTTGAATGCTCTAAGAATAATTGGTGGAGACTGGTCATATGTTATATTTAGACATAATAATTTATCAGGATTTGATTTAAGAGGGATAAAGTTTTCTGGTGCAGATTTTTATGGCTGCAATTTAAAAGAAACTAATTTTGGTGAATCTAATTTAAGTGGTGCTGTCTTTACAGAAGCAAAAATTAGTGGCGCCAATCTTCGGGGGGCTAAGATTGACGGTATTGATTTTAAAAATGTAAAATTAAAGGATGTACATATAGATTTTATGCAAGCTGAAATAATAGTCAAATCTCTGGGTGCTTTAATAGAACAAAAAACCTCCTGATTAATGAACTCAGAAGGTTTATCATTCTATTGAATTTGTATTATTTTCAAGCCATAACATTAGTTCTTTTTTCGATAACTGGCCAGAGGCTACCTGGATCATCATTTTATATGCATCTTTCTCGGAAGCTGTAATTTCTAGATCATTTTTTTGTAAAAAAGTATCCATAGCTACAAAAGCAATTAGTTTATTTCCATCAATAAATGGATGGTTATTACAAAGATGATAGCCATAGGCTGCTGCCATTTCTAACAATGAATCGTGCAAATATTCACCCTGGTAAGTTGCTTTAGGCTGTTCAAAAGCTGGATCTAATAAATTTTCATCTCTAATACCAAAACTACCACCATAAATTTTAACAAGTTGTTCATGGAAAAAAAGAATTATGTCTTTAGGTATAAATTTAATATTATTCATTTAGCTAATTCCTTAAGAGTGTTTTTATATTTTTGGTTAGTCTTATCAAAAGCCTTAGCCCATTCTTCAAATTCTGGATTAAAAGGGGTTACTGTAAAACCATCTTCATTTTCAATGATATGAAGTTCCTCCCCTTCTTTAAGATTATATTTTTCTTTAAGCACTTTAGGAATAGTAAAGCCATAGCTGTTACCAACTTTTCTTAATTTTATAGTTTTCATAGTTTATCACCTCAACTATATTATAACATTTGTATTACTAAAAAGAAATCAGGTAAAAGAAAAAGAATAAATAATTATATAAAGAGAAAGTCAAAAGAAGCAAACGATCAGATAACATGGGATTGCATTTAGGCTAAAGAACAAGCCTACCCTTCAGGACTTTGCCTTTGTCATGTTTTTTGCAATAGGGTAAGAGGAGATTAACTGCAAAAATCATGTTAACCCTGGCTGGACGGCAACTTCGAAAATACCAGAAACGCTATCTGAAATAGACGCCTATTATTTAGATTTAGTATAGGCAAGTTAATAAATAGAAAATATATTAAATTTATTGAGGGGAGAGTATTCTAATGGTTAAAATTGATCACTTATCAAATCACAAAGAACATATTG
>JBNJGY010000099.1:0-4667 GCA_051748045.1 Thermotogota bacterium | reverse complement strand
TTAATGAGATACTAATTTACCCCTAATCCCCTGAGTAATTTTTCTATAAATTATAAGTGCCTGCTTTCGCAGGCACTTTTTTGTTTGTAGAATTATTTATTAAATATTGAAACATCTGGATTTTTTCCATCCAAAATGTTTTTAACTCTTAAACCAATTATAGGTTGATATTGTGGATGTGTTGTGATATAAAATTGTTCATCTTCTATTGCTTGGAAAACCATCATTCCAACACTATCTATTGGAATTCCAGTTGTTATAACTTGATGGGCTCTTTCGAGGCCATCTTTATAACTTTTACTTGAATAGTAAGGATTGTTTTTGTCTATTGCAAATCTTTCTGGTCTTCTTTCATCACAATGATGTAAATCTGTTTGGATAAATCCTGGGCAGTACAATGACATTTTTATATTTGAATTCGCTGCTCTTAACTGATAATTAACTGATTCGGTTAAACCAACATTAGCGAATTTTGTCATATGGTATGTTGGCATTCCTGGAGTGCTCAATAAACCAGCAACACTAGCAGTATTAACAATATGAGCATCTGTTCCCTGTTTAGTCATAATTGGAACAAAAACTTTCAAACCATATACAATGTTATAAACATTTGATTTCATTATATAATCTATATCAACATTAGGTAATTCCCAAATAGGTCCTGGTACTACAACACCAGCATTATTGAAAAATACATCAACTTGACCAAATTCATCTAGTGTTTTTTTAGCTAATTGTTCAACTTCTTCAAAAATTGTACAATCCATTACTACCTTTATAACCTCAGAAGTAATTTCTTTTACTTCATTAAAAGCTTTTTCTAGATCATCTTCTGCTATATCTGCCATTACAACTTTCATACCTCTTCTTGCAGACTCTTTAGATAACTCTAACCCTATTCCATTCGCTGCACCAGTTATAACAGATACTTTATTTTTAAATTCTTTCATTTTATTAGCCTCCTTATAATACGAACGTTTTGTCGAATGCTGATTTCATTGCATCATAAATTCTACCTGGATTTTCTACATCTCCGATTACTTTTACATTTTCAAAATTGTTTTTTATTTCTTCAGCTATTTTTGTATTTGGTCTAACTCCTAAAGAAAGTACAACTATATCCGCATCTATTTTTTCTATTTGTTTTGTTTTTAAGTTTATAGTTTCAATTGAATCATCATTAATTTTTGACAATTTTTTCGAAGTTAATAACTTTATACCACCTTTTTTGATTCTTGTTAATACATCCATCAAATTAGGTAAATAACTTCCCGCTCCAATTTCTTTTTGCATTTCAACAACTGTTAAATCATTTCCTTTTTCCATTAGGTATTCAGCTGTCTCAAGACCTGTCATACCAGAACCAACTACTACTATTTTTTTGTCTTTTACATCTAACTCTTCATCTAATACTTGAGTTGCGGTATAAACATGTTCCGCATCTACTCCTTCTATAGGAGGAATTAAAGAACTAGCACCTGCTGCAACGAATATGTAATAAGGATCTATTTTTTTCAATTCTTCTACATTACCTTCAGTATTAAATCTAATTTCTACATTCAATGATTTAAGTTCATTTTCCATGTTGTCAATAAACCATTTAAGTTTTTCTTTTAATGGAGGTCTATTTCCAATATAAACACTACCTCCTAAATGATCTGTTTTTTCAAAAATTATTGGTTGATAATTTCTTTTAGCTAAGACAATAGCAGCTTGCATTCCAGCTGGACCACCACCAATTATCGCTACTTTTTTATTTTCTCCATTTTCTTCAAATTTATCAAAATCATTCTCCATACCTACTCTTGGGTTAACAGCACATACCAATCTTTTTGCTCCCATAACTTCTTCAATACATTTCAAACATGAAATACAAGATCTGATTTCGTTTTCTTTTCCCTCATAAGCTTTATTTACCCATTCAGGATCTGCAATTTGGCCTCTACCTATTGCCACAAAGTCCATGTTGTTTTCTTCTAATAATTTTTCTGCAAAATCAGGTTTTTTAATATTATCACAAGCAATAACAGGTATTTTCACGTTATCTTTAACAGCCTGAGAAAAATGTTTTTTCCAACCTTGTTCGTAAGATATAGGTTCTATTATTGTAGAACTTGTTTCATAAGTACCAGAACTAACGTTAATTGTATCTACTCCAATACTTTCTAAATACCTTGCTATTTTAACAGCTTCTTCTATTTTTATCCCATCTTCTACAAATTCATCTCCATCGATTCTTACTGAAATTGGAAAATCTTTTCCACAGATATATTTAATTCCTACGATAATCTCTGTTAATATTCTCATTCTATTAGTGAAATTACCACCGTATTTATCAGTTCTTTTATTAGTAGAAGGACTTAAAAATTGACAAATTAAATATCCATGAGCACCATGAATTTCAACACCATCAAAACCAGACATTTGAGAGATTTTTGCCCCTTTTATGAATTTTTTTACCATAGCATCTATTTCTTCAGTGGTTAATTCTCTTGGAACTTCTCCAATAGCTTTAGATGCGATTGGACTTGGAGCTACTATTTGTTTACCATTTAGTATTTTACTGTGTGCTTGTCTTCCAGGATGATGCAATTGTGTGAATATTTTAGTATCGTATTTATGTATAGTTCTTGTGAGTTTTTGTAGTCTCGGTATTTGATAAGAATCTGTTACCGCTAATTGATTGGGAGTACCTACACCAGTTTCATTATCAATTCTGGTTATTTCTGTAATGATTAAACCAGTGCCACCTTTAGCTCTTTCTTCATAGTATCTAATAATTTCATCACTTGCTTCTCCAGTAGAACTAGCAAATGAGGTCCCCATGGCTGGCATAACTACCCTATTTTTTAATTTCAAATTACCTATTTTCCCTTCAGAAAATAATTTTTCATATTTCACTAAGATCATCTCCTTTGTTAATTTATTAACAATCATTTTTAATTTTAGCACAACAAAAAATATATTTAAACGGATAAAAGCACAAAAATATTTGACTTTTTTGTGCACAATGCACTATAATATAAAAGAGGTGATAAAATGAACAAAGTTAAAAATAAAATTGAAGAATATTTTATAAAAAACCCCAACCTTTCTCAAGATAGTATGGGTTTAGATACATTAGTTAATGAAATTGAAGAAGAAGTAAAAAAAGATTATCAAATAATGGAAAATTCAGCTGCTCTATTAAACTCTCTAATACAAGGAAAGAGTATAAAATATATTATTAATTTGGGCGCTGAAATCTTAAAAAACCCAATTATTTTAGTTGATTCAGCATTTAAAGTTATCGCTTATTCAAGAAACAAAAGAATTGAAGAAATATTTTGGAAAGAGAATGTTGAAAGAGGATATTGCTCAAGCAAATTTATAAAGACTGTAAAAAAAATGAAAGAGGTTAAACAAGCACCTAATTCAAATAACCCATACATAGTAACTTGTTTCGCAAGTCCAACTAGAAAAATGGTGAGCAAAGTAATTATAAATCACAAATGTGTTGGTAATCTTATAATGTTAGAAGATCATGTAGGGTTTGATGATAAAAACAAAGAACTATTTAAAACCCTAAGCAATGTAATATCTGAAAAGCTTAGTAAAACTTCTAAATATAGTAATATTAAAGGTTTAATGTATGAAAACTTCTTATTTGACTTAATAGAAAACAACATAAAAACAGAGAATATTTTGAATGAAAGAGCTGAAAGTTGTGGTTTAGATATTAACAAAGAATATTTTCTTTTAAATATTGATTTTTCTAAAATAGATAAAAATAAAGATTTTGATAGTATTTTTAATGAAATACAAGAATATTTTTTTAGCTTAAAAACTATATTTTACAAAAATAATTTCCTTGCTTTGATAAATTCAAACAACAAAGAAATAATTGAAAATAACCTTTTTCAAAATTTATTAAAAAAATATGATTTAAATGTCGCATTAAGTGACACATTCTCAAATTTTTTAGATTTTAAAAAATATTATGATCAGACGGTTTTTACGCTAAATAGACCTATTAGTAAAAACCAGAATATACATTTTTATTCAGAAGTTAAATTCTATGATTTGATTGATAAAATAAAAGAAAAAATAAATTTAAAAGAATATTGTCAAAAAAATATATTCGATTTGATAAAAAATGACAAAAATAAAAACACAGAATATTTTGAAACTTTAAAATTATATTTAAAGAACAATTCAAATATAGTTAAAACAGCAGAAGAGCTATTTATTCATAGAAATACTCTTTCTTATAGAATTAAAAAAATTGAAGATATATTGGGATTTGAACTCAACGATGGTGAAAAAAACTTTGAATTATTCTTTACAATCAAAGTCATAGAAGAAACTCTTAAATAAAAATTGAAATGCTTTCTCACTAAGAGAGGGCATTTTTTTATTACAAAAATAAGTAGTGGAGTGCACCCCATAATTAATTGAAGTTTTACATAAATTACTATGTTTTTCCTATTGACATAAGGTTTACTTCACGAACTATAATAGTAGTGAAAATATAAATACTTACTTCTAAGGAGGAGTTATTATGACTAAAAGAAATAGAAAAATGACTAGTGCAAATGAAAACATTATGAACCAATATTCAAACGTTGCTGCGGAATTAATCAGAAGCTTCTAATCACTTTCTTTTAAAGGAGGGATTGACATGTTTA
>JBNJGY010000098.1:0-4855 GCA_051748045.1 Thermotogota bacterium | reverse complement strand
TTTACCTTCAATAATCTCAGTATCTTCTTTTAAAGATTTTAATTCAAAATCATTTCTACAAATTGGACATTTCAAAACATCCATAAAATCTCTATACATTCTTCCATCCCCCTTTGTCAAAAAATCATCTTATTAAAATTATATAACTTTTAAAAAATAATTTATAATAACCAAAGTCATCATAAAAAACTGAATATTTTTATAAAATAAATATTTTTTTCCAGTTTGAATGATTATGTAGTGTTTTAAAAACTTCATCATTTTTTATTCTCTCTAAATTGTTATAACCTTTTTCAATTGCTTTTGATAAATATTCCAAAGCTTTTTCTTTTTTACCAGATAAAGCTAGAGAACCTGAATAAAGATATATCAGTTCTGGATCTACTTCTTGCATAATATCAAAAGCTTTTTCAAAATAATCAATTGATTTGTGATAATCTTTTGTAGAAAATCTATTGTATATAGCATTTTCTATGTATTCATCTATTTCGTTTAACAGGAATAATTTTACTCCATGAGTTCTTGATTTTTCAAAGCCTAGTTTTTCTGCTAAATTTTCAGAAGGTATATTTCCTTTCCAACATTCCCAAGTTGGCTCTATATTTTTTTCAATACAATATTCAATAAATTTAGATGTGACGATTTTTGCATAACCTTTGTTTCTGTTTTCAGAATTATAAGTATTGACATTTATTTCAAAAGTCATTTTACCAGCAAAACAAGAATGACAAGAACTTATTATTTCATCATTCTTTAAAAGTACAAAACCAATGCCTTTTTCCAAAAACAAACCTAAAGATTTCCAGGTAGTTTTTATATCTTCAGAAATGTTTTTACCAATAGTATATAAAAATTCTTCGTCCATTTTTTTGATTTCTATATCTTTATTTTCTTCGTATTTAAGAGAATTGAATTTTTGTTTGTTCAATTTGAAAAACTGTCTTTTGATTTTTAATGGATGTTTGTTTTTCAATATTTTTTCTGTATTTTCTAGCATTTCTTTTGTGTCTGGATATAGAACCATTGTTGGATCAGAAGATTTTTTTGCTTTTGGAAATAAATCTTCGTTTAGTAATTTTTCCAAATCAAATAAAAATTCTTTGTTATTATAATCTCCAACCCAATAACTGTACCTAAAATCATTCCAAATAAAAGCATTGCTTGGATCATCAAGGTTATCTACATAGATTTTAGAAGGTGTATTACCCTCTAAAATAGAATTAACTGGTGTAATAAAGTTTAAACTTGAAAAAAGTTCTTTGATTTTTTGATTAACTTCTGTTTTATAAATCAATTTTCATCCCCCCTATCCGAATAATTATAGCATATAAATAAAAAACGGATAATATTAATTTAGTATCCATTATTGATGGAGGCAACGAAGCACATGGAACTACTACATAAAAATAATTGACAACTCTGGAAATACTACTATAACTGATATTGGTACTTTAACTTATACAAATTAACTAATAACAAAACAATCAAGAAGCCTTAACGGGCTTCTATTTATTAAAAAAGAGCCTCTAATAAAAGAGGCCCAGTAAAAACTATGCATTAATTAAATTTTGATTTAAAAAATCAGTGATATTTTTAGAAGTGATTCTATAGGTATTTCCAATTTTAGATGCTGGTATTTTACCTTCTCTTATGTACTTTCTAATAGTATCAGAATTAACCTTTAGTATTTTTGCTACCTCATCAGGAGTAAATACTTTTAAGTTATCATTTTGATCTAAAAAGTCAACATCAATAGAGTTAGGTATATAACCATAAGTTTTCTTGAAATCAAGAATTTCAATACCAACGATATTATCATTTTCATCTAAATCAGCATTATAGTTAATATCATCATTTATTTCAATAGTTTTTAAAACTTTTGTTTTTTCATTTTTATTTAAATAAATATATGCAGAATCACTTTTTTTATCATATGTCATTTTCATTTTTCTAACCTCCTTTATATCATTTTATCTATATTAAGTGACAAGCTGGGAATCATCCCAGTGTCACTGTAATAATCACTTTGTTTTCATTCTCAATCACATAAACAACTCTAACAGTTTTTGAAGAAAAAGTTTTGATTGCGATTTGCTTTTCTGGTTTACCTGGTTTAGTACTATCAGGATTTTTTAATGTTTCAATTGCTTCTTCTTCAGATATTTCTCTTTGTATCATACGTTGTTTAGCGTGTTCAGTAAAAATCACATCAATCAGAACCACCTCCCATATATAAATTATATCATTATATATATTATTTGTCAATATTATATAATGTTTTATATGTGTTTGTATTATTAAATATATTTTTATAATGAAGTAGGTGAAATAAATATGGAACCAGTTGAATCTCAATTTCAAAAAATTGGTGGTACAATACAGGAAAAATCTTTGAATTCTGAAAGAGAAAAAATAAAAGAGGTTTTAGAAGAGAAGAATAAATTGATATCTAACTTAGAAGATCAAATCAAAAATTATAAAAAGATAGAGTCGTATAATTCATTATCTATAATAGAAAAATTATTTTATATAACTATAGGTGTTGGAGTAAGTCAATTATTTATATATATAACTAAATAAAAAAATAACCACTCTTATGCAGAGTGGTTATCGTTTTAAATCTTGAATCTATATCAAGATGCTATAGAATGGAGGCAACGAAGGGATTTGAACCCCCGAATAGCGATTTTGCAGACCGCCGCCTTAGGCCCCTTGGCTACGTTGCCATATTTGCAAAGATATTATAACACAGAAATATATTAAAATCAAGAAAAATCTTTATAAACGTTGTGTTTAGCTAATTTGTGATTTGTTTCTTATATTAATTTATATTAAAAAAGAGAGTTCAATAAAGAACTCTCTCTAATGGCGGGGACGACGAGATTCGAACTCGCGGGCACCGGTGTGACAGACCGGCATGATAACCAGCTTCACTACGTCCCCATTTACGAAGTATATTCTAACAGAAAAAAGAAGATTTGTCTACTTTTTAATGTTTCAATTATGTTTCATTTTCTATTTCTTCAATTCTGATGTGTCTTAAGAGCAAAAATAAAGGGAATGCAAATGATAGACCAATTAGAAAATTACCTAATAAACTCATCCACCAAAGTTTTATTTTATATTTTTTTACTTCATTATACATGAAAAACCAAAAGACTACGCTACTAACAACTAAATCGCCAGTGAGAAAAGCAGCTACATCATGTTCAAAAGCTTGTTTTACAAATAAAGCCATGTCTAAACCATTTGCTTCCATAAATGGAAAGAATGAATAAAATGGAGCAATTATACCAGCAATACATAAAATGATGTATATAATTTTCAAGAAAACCACTCCTTTTTTGTATATGTATCTTAATTATAGTATTATATATATGATATTTCAAAATGGGGGCGAATATGTTGATTATTACTGGTTTAGTTATGGGAATTATTTTTGGTTCTTTACTTCATTTTGGAAAGATTAGGTTTAATTTAGCTTTTAGAAATATTTTCTTTTTTAGAGATCCACATATTTTTAAAATGCTTATTTTAATTGTGACTTTAGAATCTATATACTTTCATATTTTTGCACAACTTGGCTTTTTGAACTTAAATCCTCTTCCGATGAATTGGGTGGCAAATCCTCTTGGTGGAATAATAATGGGGATTGGCGTTGCAATAGCTGGAGGTTGTGCAGGGATTACATATAGAAGCGGTGAGGGTATCACAGTGGCTATTATCACTCTAGTATCTTATGCTTTTACCATCTTTTTTGTATCTAATTCTTTTATTATGGAATTTTTATCTAAATTTGAGGTTACTGTTAATAATGTTAATGAACTTTTTGTCGAAACTTCTGGTCCTTCTCTACACAGCGTAATGGGTATTTCTCCTTGGGGAGTTCTCTTTATAGCTAGTATTATAAGTATTATTTATATTTTCCTCTCTGGAAATAGTAAAAGAAAAGGTGAATATAATTGGAAAATAATTGCTAATATAACAGCATTTTCTGGGGTTGTGGCTTATATGTTATCTCATTATACAGGAAGAGATTATGGGTATGCTATTACTGGAGGATGGGAAAATGTTATGAATTGGATTTTTGGTATATCACCTCTTGGTTGGGAAGGTTTTGAAGTTCTGGGAATAGTATTGGGAGCATTCTTAATTTCTAGGTCAAATAATAAATTTCGATTAGTTATTCCAAAAAATAAGAAAGTTTATTGGAAATTTATTTTTGCTGGATTTTTAATAGGATTTGGTTCTACTATCGCCAATGGTTGTACTACAGGTCATTTTTGGACAGGATTGCCTCAGTTTTCAATTAGTTCGATAATTACTTTATCTTTTTTACTAGCAGCTAATTATTTAACTAATAGATTTATTTTAAAATCTCATATTAATAATATGAAAAATAACTAATTTTTTATCATATATTCAATTATGTACTAAATAATAAATAAGACTTATAAAATAATGGATTTTCAGATTATTTGTATTTTACATTCAAAATCTGTTCATCCATTTTTTTATATAATAATTTCTTGACAATAAATGCAAAGCGTGCTATACTAAATATGTAAAGTGTACTATGCATAATAGTAGGTGATATTTTTGAAATCTAAAATCAGGGAATTAAGAAAAAAGTGGAAATTATCTCAAGAAGAATTAGCGTTAGAAGTTGGAACAACAAGGCAAACCATTACATCTATTGAAACAGAAAAATATACTGCTTCTTTAGTTCTTGCATATAAGATAGCAAATTATTTTGGGCTAACTATTGAAGAAGTATTTGATTTTTCTGATATAGAATAAAGGGGAGAGAATATGGAAAAGTTTAGAAAAAGAGTTATTAAAAGAAAAAGATTAT
>JBNJGY010000097.1:0-5071 GCA_051748045.1 Thermotogota bacterium | reverse complement strand
CAGGAGCAGTTAGACCATTTATTTTCTTTATTAGAAAATGATGAATTTGTAGAAAAAACAAAAATGCAATTGAAGGAATTGCAAGAACAGATTGACGATTTATTTAGTCAAATTCCAAAGGAGGAATAATTATGAAGAAGTTTTTATTATTAGGTTTTATATTAGTTATTTCTTTCACTATCTTTGCTTCGCAAGAAATGATGATAGAAGTTTTAAATCATTGGAATAAAAACGGAGTTGCTTATCAACAAGGTGATAAATATTTATCAACAGAAATAAATGATAATATTCAAGTTTGGTTAGAAAAAACGACTGATTCTATAATCTATGTATTTTATATGGAAGATATTAAGTCTGATGATTTTTTAGAATTAGTTAATACTAAGTCTTTACCTTTTAGTTATTCAGTACAAAAGGATTTAATTAATTATTTGAATGATGCTTTGGTTTATTTTACAAGCTTTGGTGAATTACCTGATTTATCTTATAAGAGCTTAGGGAATTATGAATATTGGGTAGGAATAGAATATATGTTGGTACAACCGACAGTTTTAATGATGGTAATACAATAAGAAAACCTCCAACATATTAATGTCAGAGGTTGTAATCTATAAAAAGCATAAGAGGAAAACAAACATCGGGTTATTTATATTATATCACTTTTAGTTTTTTATTGCAACTAATCCCCAGTAAATTTTTAATAAAGGTAGGTGAGAATCTTCCTTTTTATCTAATTCGTCAAACAATATATGCTAATCCCTGAGCTGGGCAGGGATATTCATATAACTTTAGGAGGTTGTTATTATGTGGATGTATGTCTTAGTAGGAGTAATATCTTTTTTTATTGGCTTCTTTTCTTGTGCGATTTTAAGTATTAGCAAAGAATCAGATGCTTATAAAAAAGGATTGAAAGAAGGTAAAAGAAAATGAAATTAAATAATTTTTTTAATAGAGCAATCAAAGAAAAGAAATATGTAGTAGGATGTTCTTTATCAATTAATAACGAAAACGGAAATGTAAAAATCACTCCTTTTTTCTCTTATCCAAAAGGGTTGAATATAAAATTTTTACATGGTTTATTAAATTTTAAAACTGAGAAATTTTTAGAAAGGAATAAATTTACTTTAAGTGATTTATATACACACTCAAAAATGTTTATATTAGTTGATAGAAAATACAAAATTGAAATACTTGAACTTGAAAAATAATTCATTACTCCTACCATATAATTGTTTCATATTTAGAGGTGGGTTGAAAAGCTCATCTCACTTTTTTTTTATAAACACAAGGAGGTTTTTAAATTGATATTTTTAAAAGATATAGCTATTGAAGAATTGTATGTTTTGAATAGAAAAGCAATTGAACAAATTGCAGCTAATCGTGGCGAGTTTGTAACTACAAAAAAAGAAAACGAAGAGGGTTCATATTTAACTAATGATTTTAAAATATTATTTGATGAAGATATAAAAGAAGATAAACAAATATTAGATGCAGACGAATACATGTTTTTTAAAGAAAACAGTGATAAAGATATTGACTTTATTATAAAAAGATTAAATAAAAAATATGCAAAAGACACTATTATTAGAAATATTTTATATAATATAAAAGGAATAGATTATTCTGCATCTAAAAATAAAAGAGAGGTTATTTTCTTTTTTAAAGAAAAACAAAAAGAATTAATAGTAGAAATTTTAAACAACAAAAAAACACTTAAACCAGTTTTAAAGATAATACCTATTGATGAAATTGTAGAATTTGATAATCATTTTGCATCTGTTGTTACTGTTTTCCCTTCATCAAAACAAAGACGTCAACTCAGGCGTTATGGGTTAATCAAAAAAATAGGAACTAGGTTTTTTATTGCAAGAAAAGATATATCAGAAGCTAAAAAGAAATTAGAAAATTTATATGGCAAAAAAGAAGTAATTATACAAGAGGATGAAAAGCTTTGCGAAAAAATCTAATATTATTTATATTCATATTATTATCTTTATTGTCTTTCAGTGTCAATTATGAGTCCGAAATTAGCTTTTTTGAGTATTATATGACTAATTATACTCAAATAAATCAAAAGACCACGTTGGCGATGTCAGAGCGTCTGTCGTATTTATACGATAATGATATTCTGGATTATAATAAAGTCACTCCGATTGAATTAATAGCTTATATGTTTGTAGAAACAAATTTTAGAAACGTCACAGGAGATAACAATAGTAGTCTGGGGTATTTCCAAATTCAAGAAAAAGCTTATTTTTATGTTAGAAACTATTGTAAAAATGAAATCTTAGTTCCAAAATTATGTTGGAATTGGGATACTGTTCGACCACTTGTTAAAACTCAAATTACTATTGCAGGATTATATTTACAGTTAATTAGAGAAAATTTAGGTTTGTATAGTTGGTTAGCTATAAGCAAATATAATGGACATAACGATACTTCAATTTATTACACAGGGAAAATTACTAATAAACTATCAGAATTATTATTTATTTTTTATGAATGGAAGGTGGATTAATTTGTGGTTTAGACACGACAAAAATTTCTTTAATTTAGATAAAGCAATTAAAATTTATCAAGACGTTTCTATTGATTCAAATAAGTTCCATAGAGTTATTATGCAAACTTCTACAGAAAAACTTATTATGTTTGAAGATAAAGACGAAAAAAAAGCTAATGATTTTTTAAAAAAAGTTATAAAAAAAGGAGGATTGAAATGACGCATATTTTTGTTGCAAAAGGCTTGGATACTTTTATACATAATTTAACTGATATATTAGATGAAGATTATAATATTATTGAAATATCAAAAGCAGAAGATATTCGTGGTAGTTTTCAAGATGTCAAAAAAGGTGATACATTAATTATTGAATGGGCAAATGAATTAGCTCAACTAATTACAAATAATTTAAAAAATGCACATGAAATCAAAGTAATAGTAAGAGTTCATAGTTACGAAGCTTTTGATGGATATGTAGAGTTAGTCAATTGGGATGTAGTAGATAAAGTTGTTTTTGTTAGTAAATTTATAAAAGATTTTGTTTGCGAAAAATTTCCTGATTTAAAAAGAAAGTCTTTTTTTATTCCAAATAGAATTAATCCAAAAGAATTTACATTCAAATCATCTTTTGATAGAAAGAAAATTGCTTATGTAGGACACATTAATTTTAAAAAAGGTGGTATATTATTACCTCATGCAATTAAAGCGTTGCAAAATGATTTTGAATTTCATATATTGGGTGATTTTCAAAACATAAGATTAAAATTATATTTTGATTCTTTTATGAAACGAAACCCGAATATAAACATTAAAATATATGATTGGATACCACAAGAAGAAGTTAATGAATGGTTAGAAGATAAAGATATGATTTTATGTACAAGTTTATTAGAAAGCCAGAACTTATCAGTAATGCAAGCTATGTTGAAAGGTATTAAACCTTTAGTTCATAATTTTGTTGGAGCAGAATATATTTACGATAAAGATTTTTTATGGTTTGACATAAATGAATTACAAGGGAAAGCACTAAAAAATGATTATAACCCTGCAAGATATAGAGAATTTGTTAAAAAATATATGTATGAAGGAACAGACGAGGAAGCGTTTAGAGCATTTTTAAAGGAGGAAATAAAATGATTGTAGAAGTTTTAGA
Organism: Thermotogota bacterium; assembly: GCA_051748045.1. GTDB lineage: Bacteria > Thermotogota > Thermotogae > Petrotogales > Petrotogaceae > Geotoga. Next base: position 1,418 of record JBNJGY010000097.1, on the reverse strand, counting down.
TGTATATGGTAGCGATATGAAGATATCAAAATATGCTGGTATTTCCTACGGGAAAGATAACGAAAGCAGAAACAGATTAGCAAAAATTATAAAACAAGGACACGAAAGCCCCTTCAGACTTGGAGGATTAGTATTAAAATGTCAATTACCTTTGTTTGTATTTAGACAAATTCAAAGAACAGAAGTAGGTAGAGATTTTTTAGAGAAAAGCTTTAGGTATGTCAAAGCAGACGAAAGCAAGTTTTATATTTCAGATTTTCCAGATGAAATCAGAGATATTTTAATACAACAATATAGAGAATCAGTGTCTACTTATACAAAGTTATTAGAATATGAGGAAATAAAACCTGAATTTGCAAGAATGGTGTTACCTCAAGCGATTTATATTGAGTTAATTGGATATTGGTCTTTGTCAGCTTTAATGAGATTGTATAAGAGTAGAACTTTAAATAAACACGCACAACAAGAAACAAGAAAATTTGTAAGTTTAATGTGGGATGCCCTTAAAGAACATTTCCCTTTAATAGCAGAGGAATTTGATAAAAACAATCAAGAGGAGTGGTATAAATGAAAATATTGAAAAAGGGTAAAATAAAAAAACTGAAAGATTTAGTAAATTTACCTGAATTTTTTACAGAAACTTACGGGGAATCAAATTCTGCTATTGTTTCATTAAAGTTTTTATATGATAATAATTATTTTTATTTACCTGCAGCTGCAATAGATAATTATGTAGGTAAAGATATGATAGATAACTTTGGTTTAGACTTAAATAATATTCCTGAGTTTTTATTAGACACAGCAAAATGGGTCAATGATTGGTCTAAAGTTCAGGTTGATACAAAAGTCTTAGTTTCTGATGACGGGAAAAATTGGAAAAGAAGGTACTTTGCTAAAGAGAATAATAATAAAGCTTTTGTATGGCCACAAGGGAGAACCAGTTGGACTATGTCGGAAGGTGAAAACATAGACTCTGAATATATTGCAGATGTTACAGAGATGTGGGGATTCGTTAAAATTTTTAATGAGGAGGAATAATTTTTGAAAGAATCAACTTTGACAACTAAAATAATTAACTTTATTAAAAGCAACTATAAACATTCTTATGCTGTGAAATATTATGGTGGTATGTATGGCACTGCAGGCACTCCTGATATTTTAGCGTGCGTAGACGGCAAATTCTACGGATTAGAAGTAAAAGTTCCACACAGGAAGAACAACACTACTAAATTACAAGAAAAAACAATTAGAGATATATTAGAAGCAAAAGGTATTGCAGATGTAGTTACATCAATAGAAGAAGTTAAGGAGCTGATAGAGAATGGTAGATAAGATAAGATTGTTAGGGAAAGATTTTACAGTAAAACAAATGACAGGGAAAGAGATAACTAATGAAGTGGAATCTTTTCAAAGATTAA
>JBNJGY010000096.1:0-5083 GCA_051748045.1 Thermotogota bacterium | reverse complement strand
ATCATAATATCAACTAAATAGGTTAAATAGATAGACTAAAATTACATATTATCAGGAAAGTCATATTTGAGTATTAATCTTATTCAAATAATTAAATCTTATCTCACGTAGTATAAAAAGTCACGTTTTTACGGGTATAAACGTGACTTTTTTATTTTTATAATATGTTTTTAAAGTTCAAGTAATTGTATTCTTTTTTCTAATAATTCCTTATAATCTTCTTTTAGATCTTGGCTTAAAAATGAATTATGAATTAGCTCAAACCACGCAGATTCTGAAGCTTGTAATTCTTTAAGTGTTTTATCAACCACCGTTTGGTTGAGTTTTAATCTTTCTAATCCCAAATATTCAATTAGAATATTTTTAGTCATGTTTTTCTTTTTACCTTTCAATGTTAAAGCAGTTTCTTCAACATCTTTTCCAAGAACGATACTAGAATTTAGAAAATCATATGCAGGGCATAATTCAATCTTATCATTTTGAGAAATAATAGAATAATTTTTAAGATGCATATCTTCATTCCCAACTAAAAAATTAAATAAAAAACGTTTAAAGAATCTTATTTTTTCTATTTGTGGGAACGTACAGTTATCATCAATTAACTTAATTAGTTTTTCAACTGAATATTCATATTTTGTATCTCTTTTTTCACCAGCTAATTGTGCAAAATCTTCAACATGTAACTTACTATTTTTGCCAGTCCTATCATATCTTTTTATAAAATAGGATAGGGTACCATCTTTAGAATATACCATTCCATGTATTGGTGTATTAATTCCGCATTTTGATGCCATTTTCATTGTTAAATCCTCGTTCTCTGGCAATTGTGGGTATGCATGATGCTGTGGTTTTATTATATATTTTCCTTTAATATCTACAATTTCAAATTTGGATTGCTGAATATTTAAAATAGCGCTCAACTTAGGTTGAACACCTTGTATTGACATTTTAGTTGCACGTTTTGCAGCTTCGTGCCTTTGTTCTTCAGCTGAATAATCTAAATTTTTTAAATCTGTAAGCTTACGTGAAATAATTTTTAGTCCATTTTGAGAGTACTTCCGTTCACAGCTTTCATAGGTAATAGGACATTTGTTCATGGTACTTCCTCCACACTTACGGCACCAACCAGGTCTGCTCCGGTTGCAATTAATTGGCTGAAATAATCATCCTTATCTATTTTTTTATATCTCAATAGACCATCTAACTGTATGCCTTCAGGTAACAGCCCATCAAAAAATGGCGGAAAAGAATTAAAAGTGAATTCTTTAAACTCAACAGGCATAGTTAATGAGATCGGTTCACCTTTGTATTTATCATCATAGACGAACTTATACTTCTTATTTCTTTCAACCTCGGTTAAATAACCAGCCAGTTTATTATGCATAAATACTTTAGCTGTTTTCATGTTCTGTGTTATATTTATCCATTAATGGACTATTAAGTTCTATACTAATATTTAATGCTTTTAGTACACTCTTAATTGATTTAAACTGGACTGTTTCTTTTCCTTTTTCAATATCAAATACAACCGTTTTACCAACACCAGCCACATCAGCTAATGATTTTTGACTTAGTCCTGCCTTTTTTCTGTGATATTTGACAATATCCGCAAGATGTTGTATATAATCCATGTTAAATTACTGTTTAGACAGTAAAAATATATGTTTTTGTTCAATTATCCAATTAATTTAGGTTAAAATCAACAAAAATTACTGTTTAGTCAGTAAAAATATGTGTTTTTAATCTAAATTTGGAAGAAAGTAGATAATAATTAGTATATTTACTGTTTTAGCAGTAATAAATATCGATTGTAGTTGAAGAAATTCTATAAATATTTACAACTGTGTTACAACTTTTGATATTTTTCAAATTGCATAAAACTTTATAAATAAGCATATTGTGCTAAATTTATTACTTTCTGTATCGGGGTAAATAGTAAAAATAATTAGTAACAATTTCATTTCTTCTTATTATTTGTTTTTGTTACTTTTAAATTTTCAAAAAAATACAAATAGGTTTTGGAATTAATAAAACTGTTTTTAAATGCCTAAACCCTTGTTTAATAGTAGTATGCTTAAATTGAATAATTCATGGAAAAATATGGAGAATTTCTTTTTGAAGTCGAATCAAAGGATATAAATAAATGCCTGAATAAACTTACCGAAGAGGATATTGAATATTTGTGTGATTATAAAATTTTCAACAGGGGATATGATTATTACCATGAAGGAATGGTAGGAGATATTCACATAAATCAAATTGAAAATTCCATTTCTGCTGTGGTTCATGGAACACGAAAATACAATGTGGAAATCTTTATTGATGATGAAGAAATTCTGGGTACTTGTTCATGCGAATATTATGATGTATGTAAACATATTATTGCAACATTGATTAAAGTAATCGACGAAGGTGTTGAAAATATTCCTGAAAGTAAGGGTATACAGAAGTCAATAGTTAATTCGTCTGAATTTTTAAAATCTCATCTTAAACAACTATCAAAAGAAGAATTAATAAATCTGGTAATGAAATTCGCACCAGAAAACTATATTATTCAAATTCAGAATAGTAAAACAGGGAAGAAAAATGCTTTTGAAATTTTTACCAAAGTAGAGAAAAATATTTTAGGTTTTTTTCAGGATGATGAGTTGCTAAGGGATCCATCAGGTATGGAAGCAGCCTTAATGGAGCAACTTAACAAGTTAAAAGGGCTTGAAAATAAATTGCCAGATTTGATTGGGAAACTAATCCTAAAAATCATGATGGAAGTAAACAATGCTTTTGATGAAGGCTATTTATATATTGATAATTATTATGAGGAGGATTATTTTGAATCTCAGGAATTTGATAATTATGTTATCTCATATATCAAACAATTGCCTTATAAGGACAAAATGAAGTTTTTGCCAGAGTTGGACAATACATTAGGACAAATGTCTTATAACACTTTTGAACAAATACCCGATAAATATAACTCTTGTTTCTCTGATGAAGAATCGAAGCAAGTAGCCAATTTTATTATTACCAACGATAACAATATGCAAGAGTCTTTCATATCAAATTTGTATGATATAATAGAAAGTAATCTTAGTATTGATGAGAAAGAAAAAATACTGGATAAGATTTCAGGTGTTAAACAGGAGCATTTTATCGCCTTACTTAAATTACTAAAATCACAAAATCGCCATGAAGAAGCATATGAACAGGTTGAAAAACATCTAGCAATTAATAAGGGGTTTGTAGAAGATAAAATCATAGAGCTATACCTTGATTTATGCGTAAAAACCGGAACAGATTTTTATAGGGCAGCTATGGTTTCAATAAATCATAATCCAAATGAAAAAATCCTGTTAAAAATAAAATCTTTTAATAAAGTTGATATTAAAGCTTTTGAAGACATTCTGAAAAATAAAAATCCCAATGATTTTCTTAGTTATCTTGAAAAAGAAAAAAGACTTAAAGAAGCCTTTGATTTAATATCAGAAAAAAATAAGTTTCATGATAATACAATCTTTTTATTTTTTAAAAGAAACAAAAAAGACCTAAGGCTTGAAGCTGAACAATATTTTTTAAGCAGAATTAATAGTAACCTGGCAGATACAGGGGAAAGTTTTTACGCTAAGATTGCTGAAACAGTTAGTCAACTAAAGCAAATCAACAATAAATTATCGCAAAAAATTGTTGCTGATATTCGTATGAATTACAAAAGGCGAACAAAATTAATGAGCATGCTTCAGCGATTTTAATAAATATTTAAATATGAATACAAATCAGTTGATGAACGAAATTTTGGCTGTTTTGCAAACCATCCAACAGAATAAGGACAAACTTGAGAAATTACATCAGTTTGTGATGGATGAAATATATGAAGAGCCTGAAAAAGAACAAATTCCGGAGAAAATTAGAAAGCTTGTTTCTGAAATTGCAGAAACCATTATGATGGGCATGATATGCTTTCTTAATCCCGATACGTTCGAAATAGAGTTTATACCCCGGGAAATGATAGTCGATCCTGAAGAATATGAAATGATTACAGGAGAAATTTACTCAGATGCAGAAATGAAATATCTAAAATGGAGGGAATTTATCGAAGTGGAGCCCATGGAAACCCACGAGTCATTTATGGTAATGGAACATTTTATTGATGAAATTAGTGATCATAATTTACAGAAAAGGCTAATTAGTGCATTAAACAGGCGCAAGCCATTTGCCAATTTTAAGTATATTGTCGAAACCTCTGAATACAGGCAGCAATGGTTCGATTTTAGGCAAAAACAATGGGAACTTTATGTTTGGGATTTTATAAAAACAAGAATTAACATAGAGTAATCATTTTATTTCTTTTTTTGCACTTAAATTTGCCAAGACATATAACATTTACTATTTATTCATTTTTTTCTTTTTTAATAAATCTCTCGCGAGATCTACAGACATGCAACAAATATTTCTAAAAGAGTCTTTTCCGTTTTCTATCATACGAAAGGCATTGAGAAAATTATAATACGCCTTTTTTGCCCGCGGAGTGTTCTTAGCTTCAACAAGTGTGCGAAAAGCAAAATTCCGGTATTCCTTAGCAAATATTTCATCAATAAAAGTCTTTAACGTTTTGTCAGATACTTCTGTTGGTTTATCAAGTATTTTCTTTTCCTGTTTCTTTTTTTCTTTTGTACTATTTGCCATAATATCCCTAACAATACCCTGTTTTACTGCATCGTAATCTTTTTGTGAGTGTATTGGCCATGCCATTAACGAATTGCCGTTTTTATCGGCAGGGTACAGCCAAATGGTTTTCTTTAATTTCTTTTTAATTTTTCTCGGTAATCTGAAATATTTGACTTTTTCCATACTTTTATTGTTTCTTAAATACTTCTGATAGATTAACATAGAAATTCTGTTTAAAAAAATCAAAAGCTAAATCTGTAATCCCGGTATATTCATATGGTAAATGTTCCATCCGCCATATTCACAGGGCTTAAACTTAAAAATTCCATTGCCTTTGAAAGTTATAGATTCTGAACTTTTATTAAAACACCCTTTGTAATGAATATTACAGCTTAATTGTGCGTCTGTTTTATCTTTATTT
>JBNJGY010000095.1:0-5274 GCA_051748045.1 Thermotogota bacterium | reverse complement strand
TTCTTTTTAACTTTAAATTACTTGTTAGTTCCTGCTTTTCTGTGCTGAATTCGCCAAATTTAACTACAAATCCAGCCGGCTTTTTATAATCAGGCAAACTCTTAATTTTTGCAGATATATCATCATTAAGCTCTTTTAAAATCTCGAAATTAGAAACCTTACCTTTTTTTAAAAAGAAATCTTTTGAAACAGTTAATATAGCAAAAATAAATTTTCTTTGAGCCCCTGAAACAAGAGCTTGTTCAATATATGAAATTTGTTTTAAAATATTTTCAATTGCAGCAGGAGCTATTTTACGCCCAGTTGATATTTTAAATATTTCTGATTTTCTTCCTTCTATAATTAAAAAACCTTCATTGTCTTGCCTTACAAAATCTCCGGTAGCAAAAAAACCTTCATTATCAAAAACAGTTTTTTCATCATCACCATAATAACCTGAAAAAAGACCGGGACCTTTTATCATAAACTCACCGTCAGAGTTTATTTTTATTTTATTTTCAGGAAGGGGCTTGCCAACAGTACCGAACTTGAATTTCTTTGGAGTATTAATAGAATTTGGGATTATATTTTCACTTACCCCGTAAGCCTCAAGAATAAGTATTCCAAGAGCATGAAACCTTTCAAGAAGCCATAAAGGCAGGGGAGCAGAACCGCTGATCATATATTTAAGCTCATTCCCAAAAATAGACCTGATTTTTTTTAAAATTAAATAATCAAGACTTTTATAAACACAAACTGTTAAAAAGGGGGTTCTTTGTTTCTTTCTTAGATTGCAAGAAACAATTTCTCCTTTTTTTACTGAATAATTAATGATGGCTTTGACAAACCTGTTTTTATTTTCAATTTGAGATTGAATTCCAAAATAAATTTTTTCAAAAACTCTGGGTACACCAATAAAAATATGCGGATTTATTTTAGGTATCAATTCAGCAATTTTTTTAGGATCTTCTACAAAATAATTTTTTGCTCCAATCTCAATAGCACAAAAATTAATCATTCTCTGAAAAAGGTTTGCCAAAGGAAGCCAGCAGACAAGATTAGTTTTATGATCCAAATCATCAAAAGCGTTCAGCACAGAGTTGCATGCAATTAATACTTGTTCATGCGTATATAATACTCCTTTTTGCTCACCGGTTGTACCAGATGTAAATATTATTGCCGCAGGATGGCTGGGATTTATATGTACCGGAGGAAAGCTTTTTTTGCTTAAAGCATTAAGAGAAAACAAATTATTATCTGCTTTAAAATCAAAGTCATCAATTGTAATAATAAATGAGAAGCTATTAATAATTTTTTTATTTAATTTTTCTAAAAAAGTGTGGTCTTTAACAATAAGTCCCTTTACACAGCAAAGTTCCAGATTTTTTTCTATATTTAAAGAGTCTTCACCAGGATCAATTCCAACTACAGTTCCTCCGGCAATAAATATTCCCATTTGAATATATTCCCAGGAAAGAGATGTAGGAGCAATCAGAGCAACATTATCACCAGACCGCAAACCCGCATTAAACAATTTTTCAGCAATATTACAGGCAGAAGAGTAAAATTCAGTCCAGGAGTGACTCTGCCAATCTCCTTTTAAATTTAAGGTAAAGTGCGCTGCTTTTACAGGTGATTTTTCAACTCTTTTTTTCAGCATATCAGGAATATTTTTATACATACTAATTCCTTTTTCCTTATGAAGGAATTTCAGGGTCATAATATCCCTTTGGTTTAGTTATCTGTAAATCCTTTTCGTTTATGCCCAGCCACTCCATACTTCTTTTTGCATCTTTTCCAAGAAATGCCATATTACGTATCATAAAATTAACAACAGGAGCCATTATTCTCCAGTATGTCCTGCTGGCTTTTCCATCTCTTATCAATTGCGAAAATTCAGGATGATATGGATTATATCCGAAAAACTTCAAGTCAGAATACATCAAAAGCCAGTTAATAGGATAATTGCTGTAAATCGGGCTTGCGTGTTTTTTAGATTTAACCAGTCCCTTCTCAACAACAAACTTCATTATTTTATCCTGATTATAATCCCATGCATGAAATGGTGCCAGATATCTTGGAAAATTTGTTCCTTTTGGATATTTTTTGGGATTGTAAAAAAAATCTATTTCATCATTATCAATAACATTATCCTTTATCAAACCCGGAGGAGTCCAGTCTGTTTCGCATATAAGCTTCCTGGAAAATTCATATGTCATTCTTTCCGGTTCAGGCTGTCCGGGCGAATATCCTGCAAGAACCAAAGGAATATTTTTTTCTATGGCCAGCCTAATTGCGTCTCCTTCAAATAATGGTGCATAAACATATGATATAGTATAAACAGCCCCTCTTTCTTCCTGATTTTTCAAAAGATAACTAAAAATTTTTCTGTAGAAACTGTCTGGTGGAGTGTCGGAATAATGCCTGATATCGATTTTGTTTAAACATGTCTTAATATTTTCATGGGCAATATCAGGTATATTTATATTTGTAGTGTAACCAAGAACTTTAAGACCATATTCATATTTAAGCTTATAAGCTAAATAAAGACTGTCCTTGCCTCCGCTTATAGGTACAAGACAGTCATATTCTCCTTTGCCTTTACAGTCTGAAAGAGCTTTTTCCAGATCTTTTTTCCAAGTTTGTCTTAATTCCTCATCTACTTCATAATCTGATTTTTTTTCTCCCCTGCAAAAACTGCAGATACCAGAACTGTTTATATTTGCTTCGGGAACTTCTCCTGGCAGCAGACAAATTTTACAAGATTTCATCAGCAATCTCCCTGTTTTTTATAGTTTGTGTAAGCAAAATCAAAGACGGTAAAAAAAACAAATCTCCTATAACAGCAGCAACCATAATTATTGAGCTTAAAACACCAAAATATATTGTTGGAACAAATGAACTAAAAACAAGAGTTCCAAATCCAATTATTAAAATAAATGACGAGGTGATTATCGCCTTTCCTTTATCCATAATTGACATTCTAACAGCTTGAGAAACAGTTGCTGAAACTTTTGAATATTTAGAATAAGCGGTTAAAAAATGAATTGTATCATCAACGGCAATACCCAGGGCCACAGCAGCTATAAGAGCTGTAGCTGCATTTAACGGTATACCGAAAAAACCCATTATTCCGAAATTGATAACAATAGGTATAAGATTAGGCACTATACTCAACATACCAAGTTTAAAAGACTTCATTATTACAAACATAATACTGATAATAATAAGACCGGCTATAAAAAGACTTTTGATCTGACTTTTTACCAGGCTATCTATCATCTTAACATCATTAAAAACTCTTCCAGTAATTTTTAGAGTGTACTCCTCAAAAGCACTATTTTCAATATAACTATTTATTTTTTTTATAATTTTTTTCTGTTCTTTTGTTGAATCTTCAGAAATTCTGACAGAAATTCTTGCGTGATCATAATCAGAGTTAACGTATTCTTCAATATCGTCAGAGTTGTATATCAAAAGATATTGAGAAACCATTTCTTTTGATTTTGGAATTTTGAAAAAGTCTTCTTTTTCATTATGAAACGACTTATTCATGTCTTTTAAAAAATCAACAAAAGAAAGAGTCTTGTCAACGCCTTTTGTTTTATCTATATAATCCTGTATAGTTTCAATTACTTTCAATGATTCAGGTTTTTTAAAGGTGTCTTCATTTTTCCCTTTTATTGATATATCAAAAGTTGAAAGGCCTGCAAGATTTTGCTTGATAAACTGATTTGACTGAGAAAGATTGCTGTCTTTTTTAAAATATTCCATGACATTAGTTTCAGTATTTATATTCATTGCGGAATAAATAGAAGCAGCAATTACTATAAACCCAATAAAATTAATAATCTTAAAATTAGAAGTTACAATTTTAGAGATAAAACTTAACAGGCTATTCAAAGTCAACAATGATTTTTTTTCGCCAACTTTTTCAAAAGGGACTAAAAGAAGCATTGAAGGCAAAAAAGTAAATGCAAAAACAAACTCAAAAGCCATACCAATTGTAGCAGCTGTTGCAAAATCCTTTATAGGTGGAATTTCGCTTACATGCAAAGATGCAAAACCAACGGCAGTTGTAAGTGTTGTTAAAAAACAGGGGAGAAATAATTTTTTTAAAATAATAATTATATTTCTTCTCTTTTCTTGCCTTGTTTCGAAAGAATAATTACTTAAATAAGAAAAGATATGCACAGTATCACATAAAGCAAGAGCCATTACAAGCGGAGGTATTACCGTTGTTACATTGTTGATACTTATATTTAAATAATAAAAACTACCCATTGTGCATATCATACATAATGAAATATTTAAAAAAGATAAAAGCACAAGCCATAAATTTCTAAAAATAATAAAAACAGCTATTGTAATAAATAAATAAGTTAAAGGAATAAATTTTTTCAGGTCTTTTTGCATTAAATGGCTTAAGTAGTAGTTCGTTATTGTCCAGCCACCTATAAATACTTCTCCAGTTTCAGATTTATACTCTTTTAATTTAGTTCGGCATTTATTTATTAGTTTTTTCCGGTATTCACTGTCATCTGCATTTTTATAAACATAGACTACTATGGCAGCGGTTTTTCCATCTTTTGATATAAAATTTTTTTTAAATAAAGGGTTTGATAAGGCTTCATTTTTCAACTGAGATAATTGAGCTTCACTTTCAGGTATAGTTTCAAGAAACTTTTTAACTATAAAAAAATCATTTTCTCCAATAGTATTGTCAATATTAGACAGGCTTTTTACTTCCCTTATTTCATTTATATTTTCTAAATCTTTTGTAATCTTTTTTATTAATTTTAAATTCCCGGTAGTAAAAATATCCTTTTTTTTAAAAGCAATTATAAAAAACTCATCATTTTCAAAAAGATCTTTAAACTTATCATAAAACTTTATTTGAGGATTTTTTTTATCATGAAAGTAATCTACATTATCTTCAATTCTTACTTTGTGGAGGTTTATAAGAAAAGGAAGTGCCAAAACAACAGAAAAAAAAATCAGTATGTACCTGTTTATATATTTTTTCATTAATAAGCTTTCAAAATTTTGTTAACATGAAAATAAAAAACTGATCATAAATTGAGTTGACATTAAACATTATAAGATTAATAATAGAACATTCTTTTTGTTAATTCAAACCCAAAAAACAGAGTAAAAACAAATGATAAAAAACAGTCAGCAATACGGCAATTTCCGTTTTGGTGTCGTTGATGACGAAAAGACCAAAATTGATACCTTCAAAATGCGTTATGAAGTTTATGTTGACGAATTCGGATTTGAAAAAGAAAGCGACCA
>JBNJGY010000094.1:0-5274 GCA_051748045.1 Thermotogota bacterium | reverse complement strand
GACAAAGAAAAAAAATATATCCTTTACGGATACGGTTCGGTGGGAAAATTGATTTATCCCCATATCAAAAAAAACCTGGTTGGAATAATCGATAAATCGTTCGGGGAAAAAGATACGGTTGATGGAACAAAAGTGCTCAAGGAACAACAGCTAAACGGTTATAAAGACGCAACGATATTAGTCACTCCTTATATACACAAAGAGGTTATAAAACAGAGTTTGAAGCACTGCGAAAATGAAGTGATTTTTTTACAATGAGAGGGTAGAGAATGCAAAAGGAAAAAAATATTTATATAGGCTGCGGTCCCGATATAAGAGAAGGCTTTCTACATGCGGATGTGCGAAAATTTGAACATGTAGATATCGTCTGTAACGCCTGGGAACTTTCAAAACATATCATGGAAGTCAACCACATTTATTCAAGGCATATGTTGGAACATTTGACAAATTTTGAAGCAGACAGGGCATTAAGAAATTGGTTTAAGGCGTTGAAAACAGGCGGTACAATTCGTGTGATAGTCCCCGATATGGACTTTCATTGTAAACAATGGTTAAAAGCTGAGTGGAATGACGAAACAACCAGTCAAAAATGGTCAGATGCAACTCATAGTTTTGCTAGTATTTTTGGATGGCAACATGAATGTGATCCTTTAAGTAATGAGTATAATAGCTCATACTGGGATGTACATAAATCGGGATATAACAAGAAGAGGATGAGATATCTTTTGGAAAAAATAGGTTTTCAGAACATAGAGGTTGAAGTGAAAAACAAATGGCATCTTGTCGCAGTTGCTGAAAAATAATGTGTAGTATAAGCATAATTATACCTGTATTTAATGCAGAAAAATTTCTTAACAAAAGTTTAAATTCCGTTATTTCACAAAGCCTAACAAATTTTGAGGTTTTATGTGTTGATGATGCTTCAACAGATAATTCATCACAAATTATCAAGCGATTTATGAAAAAAGACAATAGAGTAAAACATTTTAAGTTAAATAAAAATCTTGGGTCAGGAAGTGCACGAAATTTGGGTCTAGATAAAGCAAATGGAGAATTTGTAGCTTTTTTAGATGCTGATGATTACTATAGTAATGATTATGCACTTGAAATATTATATAAAAATGTTAAAAAGTATGATCTTAATGCTGCAGCAGGAAATATACTTAGTTATGATAGCCGCACAAATAAAGAGAAACCTTTTCATACAATGTACTTTAAAAAAAATGGTATTATGGATTTATCAGAATATTATTTTTATGGGGCATATCAACGATTTATTTACAAGCGTGATATTATAGAAAACAATGCTATAAGATTCCCATTGTATAGAAGACGTCAAGATCCTGTATTCTTTTATAACCTTATGGTAATCATTCGAAAATTTTATGCTTGCACAGACAATGTATATAGTTATAGAACAGACCATAAAATTGAGCATTGGACTGAGAAAAAGCTTTTTGATGCTTTAAGCAGCTATGAAGATAATTTAAAACTATTAAAAAAACATGATCTTTTTCATCATTATCGTATTGAGGTAAATGATTTAAAGAGAAAGTTTTTAATCAAGAAAGATGTTATTAAAACTAAAAAGATCGAGGGTAAAGCAGAGCAACTTAAAAGACTAATTGAATACGACATACTAAAAGAAACAGCTTTAAGTAGAGTTATATTGAATGCTATAGAGGTAGAAGCATTAAAAAAATTACTCACAAATATTAATACAGAACAAAATGTTGTCATATATGGTTTTGGAAATTTAGGTTGTGCAATTTATGAAAGTATAAAAGAGCAATATCAAATTAGAGGTATTATTGATCAATGTTTAGAAGGTGTAGCTGTTGATGAATTAGTTATAGAAAAAGAGTATAGTTACAACAGTAAAGAACTTGTTATTATTTCTATTCTGAATAAAAAAATCCAAAAAAAGGTGTTGGATATATTATCAAATAAAGGAGTACAAGCAGAACAGATTATACATGCATAGATTAATATAAAATAAACTATTTATACTGAAAACAATCATTAATTTTTATATAACTCTTAAAATATTTTCGACATGCTTTTCCCATGAATTTAATTTTAACCACTCTTTATTGCAATCTTCTTTAGGATGTCTTTTTTGTAGTTTTGATGTCATATTATTTAATGCGTTAATGGCTGAATTTATATTACCAACTTCATAAGTTTCATACAAGTCCCAGCCTTTCACTTGATCTTTAAAGTTTCCTATATCGGGGAAAACAACAGGTTTGGAGTAAGTAAGTGCTAAAGCGAGAACTCCCGAATTTAATCCTGAATTATGCCCAAGAAAAAAAACATCTGTACTGGTAATAATCTCAGGAATTTCATTATCAGAAACCTTCTTGTAAATATATTGATTGCAAAAAGAATCATCTTGTTGACTTACCGTTTTAGCGTTTTTCATCAATTCACCAATGCTAAAATAGCAACTTTCATGGTTGTTCCATTTTTTGAAAACTTCATGACAAAAATCTTGTCCTTTATAAGCTCTTTGTTTGCCAAAATTTGTATAAACTGTTTTGTTTAGCGGTAAAGCATATTTTTGCCTTGCAAAATCCTTTTTAGGAAGGTTTTGAGTTTTGTATGGTCCGTGAGGTGCTACTATATGCGTTTTATGTGCTGTTTGTGGGAAGTGTTTTTTAATAATTTCTATTGAACTATTTCCGTGGTGAACGATAATATCTGCATGACTCACGATAAGGTTGTACACCGCTTTGTCAAAATCATTAGCCACATCGTGAGGTAAAAGATTATGAACGGTGTATATGAGAGTTGTTTTGTTCTTCTTATAAAATGTAAGTCGATCTTCTAAAAACTTCAAACCTTTCTCGTCCATAGAAAACAGTTTTTGCCATCGATACATTGACTCCGGCCACTGTATGTGAACAGCATCAGGGATGAAGTTTGAAAATAAAAAATTCTGTTCACTAAAAAGAATTTCCACACCTTCTTTTATATATGCATCCGCTAAAAGTTCTAAATATTCATTGGTGTTAAATTTTTTGTATGGACCGACTAATAAAAGTTTCAAACATTACCCTTTTAAAATTAGCTATAATACTAGCAGTATTTTTATATTTATTATAGGTTAAAGTAAAATATTTTATGTTTACTTAAGCCTAAATCTTCAGTTAAATATTGTATAACTTCTTCTTCTCTACCAAGTACACTAATTACTATTTTATCGTAAACCATGTATGATAAATTTTCAGGAGAGTACACAGAGTCCTTTTGAATATTTTTTGATATTTTTGTACTTGACTTATCAACACAACCTACAATACTATTTGGAATTAAAGATCGAATTGTTTGACCAAATGAACCATTGCCATAAATAACTAGTGAAGAATTATTTAGTTCATAAATTTGCTTAAATAATTTACTAAACTTATGTGAAAATGCAGAGTCCACATTTTGTAAATGATCGGTTTTTATGAGATTTGGAGTCTCATTAGAAAATATAAATCTCATTACGGGTACTTTCTTCTTTAATCCGTATAAATGAGCCAGTACAGCAGCTCTATGTTGTCCATCTCTAATTATATTTTCATTATTAAATAATATTATATACTCATCATTTTTAGGGTAGCCATTATTTTTTATTGATTTATATAGTTTAGCAAGTCTACTCTCATTAGAAATACCGAAGTAATTGAATTGTTGATAGTTAATTAAATCATGCTTATTACCCTGTAAGTATTTATATGAAGGAGTGTCGACGATTTTTTTTAACGAGGATTTGTTTTTACCTTTAACGCTACACTTTAATTCTTTAATAGGAATATTTTCTATTTTAATTTCTTCTATTAAATCAAAGTACAAAGCAATTCTATTGTAAAAAAAGTGTAAATCAAAATCATCGATTTGATATTTTGGTAGAATGTCTATATTATTAAGTGCTTCTTTAATTGTTGCCGATAAGGTCAGGAATTCCTGTATAGATAACTCTATTCTAAAATTGTCTATATGAATATGAATCGATTCTCCTATATTGTCTTCAATGACAAAGCGGTTAAATTTACTTTTATTATCAATAGCATTGAAAAGTGTTATTACTCCTGGGTTACTCATTAATAGCTCCTAAAACTTAAATAACTAGTATATATCTGATTAAAGTTTAATTCTTCCAACAACTTTATTAATGTTGGTGTAAATTTAAAAAAAACAACATTAAGCTTTTCTATTAATGATTGTTTGTTGACTTCAAACAATAGTAATTTAATACGATTTTGATAACCTTGTGTAAATTCCTTTTTATCAAAAACAGAACGAGCAATTAACATAGTCAACTCATCTTCTTTAGATAAACTATAATATTGAAAGTCATCATAAACAACTTTCTGCATATTTTCCCATGCAGATTGCTGAATACTTTTGTCTAGCGGGATAATTTTTAAAGAGTTGAAATCTAAGCTTTTTACACAAATGTCAAAGCAAATGTCGAATTTTATATTATGTATTTCATTGTATAAAAAAAGATGTTCTGGAGTATTGTACAAGTATTGGTATCTATCAAAAGGATGTTTGATTTTTTTATAACCATGTTGTGTGAAAAACTTTAATGCAGCTTCATATTCATTAAAATCAAGTAAGATATCTATATCTTTTTTAATTTTTAAATTACCTGGAAGTTCATTGTCAATATTTCTTAAAAGTATGTATTTGAAATTTTGATGATTTAAGTGCAAAAATATATTTATAATTTCTTTTCTATTAACAAACTTCATAATAATCCGTTTTCTTTATTTAATATCTTTTAAATACTTAAGGTTTTTTTCTGCAATTAAAATAGCTAATCCATATTTTACAAACTCTTTCTTAGACAATTCCAATCTATGTTTCCTCCATTCAATATGAACTTGATCATCACTTTTAGCATCATTGGGCTCATTAAGCTCAATTTCTACCAATAAACCATTGATTTTTGATTTTGATAATGTTTTTATTTTTTCACCCATATTAGCTCCTCGTATAATAAATTACAGGCACCATGCTCCTTTAGGGTAACTTGGTGCCTGTAATTTATTATACGAGCCATTCTATAAAGAATAGCTTTATTGTATTACTTCTAACTATGAAATTCTGTATTGATATTTAAATATTTCTTTATACAGCTACTTTTTTTCAAATTATTAGTGTTAATCCTTTTATTAGAGTTTTTATTCTTAATTCACAAAACTTTTCAAATGAATCATTGCTTTCATACGGGGAATGTTCCAAATGAACTCCTATGGATTCTGCCATCGCCATATA
>JBNJGY010000093.1:0-5338 GCA_051748045.1 Thermotogota bacterium | reverse complement strand
ATACTAAGGTCCTGATCTATAAATGCTTCTTTTTCAACTTTATCAGCACATGAAACAAGCTCACTATAGGCAGCCTCTATCTCTTCAGGATCAAGGCTTTTATTTTCACCATTTTCAATAATAAGAGGAAGATCTGTTCTCAGATAATATTTAAAATAAGATTCTGAATTAAGATCCGGGTCTTTGCAGAATTTAACCATTTTTCTCTTTTTTTGCTTCAAGCAATAAGTAAAGTAAAGATCATCAAAATCTACACTGCCTGAATTGTCTGTGTCGAGAAGAATATTTCCCCAGTCACCCTCTCTGCTCAAAGGAGTTTTTAAACTGATGCAGTATACCTGAAAATTAGAAGAAGATATTTCGCTGATAAAGTTAATTTCGGCATAAACAGGCTGACGTCTTATCTCGCCGTTTCCATAATATATTTTAAAATCTTTAAACCATAAAACATTACCCCTGTCTTTTCCTGCATCCGTTAATTTAATACCGGTTTTTGAAAAAAGTTTATCAAGAGTATATCTGCCTTCTGCAACAATTCTGTTTAAATTTAGTAATTGAAGATCATTACTAAAATCACTTGATTCCACAGGATAAGGATCATCAATTGTATCATAAATCAACTTTTCTAAAATCGATTCTGGATTTAAAGAGCAAATTCCAGGAGAACTGACTTCTGATCTGAATTCATCTATTCTGCATTTATCGATAAGTTTTCTTGCATCATTATATTTAAACAGAAAATCCGAAAGCTGATCCTGATCAAATGTTTTGGAAAGATATGGAAATATACATGATATTTCAGAGTCCTCTCCATTAATCATATTTTTTTCGGCCAGACAGCCGTGTCTGTCAACCCGCCCTGCTCTTTGTTCCGCAGTTCCTGCATTGGCAGGAATACCGTAGTGAACTACATTTTTACAATTTAAGTGCATATTTACACCTTCCTGTAGTACAGAAGTTGCAATCACAGCATTTGGATAAAAAACCGAGTTAAAAGATTTAATAATTCTTTCCCTTGAAGAAACATTACCTGAACAAAACAAAGCCGGAGACATTTTGTTAAAAATATTCCAGTTTTCCCTTATAAGAGCTTTGTTGTCATTAATTCCCATAGTTTTGGAATAAAAAATTCTGTAGTTTTCCAAAGACTTATTAAATAGCCTGGAAAAATCAGATATAATCTGCTCGCAGCTTGTTAAATAATTAAAAAATTTAGAATAGGAATTATCTGTTCCAAGCCTTATAAAAACAGAATAGAGATCAACTAATATGGAAGATGCAAACAAAATACCTTTTTTAAAAAATATGGAAAAGCTTTCCTTTTCATAAATATTGAAATCGTCATAAACCTTTTGTATTTTAGCTGGTGCTTTTTTATATAACACTGTAAAAACAGTTGGATACTCAGATTCATTTTCATACAAATCAGTATCAGGAATTATTGAAGAAACGATTGAATCAAAAATTAATTGTCTGTCATTTTGATCTTCTTCTTTTATGTCCTCTTTATTGACAAAGAGTCTTTCAGTTTGTGCTGATTTTTTATAAATATTTTTATTGGAATTTTTTTTCTGTTTATAAAATTTCTTGTAACCCTTGTCTTTATAATCAGCAGCAGGTTCAAAAAAAATTGAATAAAGGCTTGTTTCCTGGAAAAAACGTCTTCTGAAATTGGATGCATGGGTATTTATGTCTTCGCTGTCTGTTTTATTCTTTGCCCTGAAAAGTTTTAGAACAGCAGAAAAAGAATTAACTTCAGAATCTTCAGCTTCTGTTTCTCCTGTATCACCAGTTTCTTCATTTTCTAAATCAAAATTTTCATTAATTTTATTCTGGTATTCAACTCTGGTTAAATTGTCAGAGTTAATACCTCTGAAATTTAAATTTTCAATTTCTTCCCAGGCTTTTTTTATTTTTTCCCACAAAAATTCATCTGCTTTATTATTTATTTTTCCTGATATTTCTTTAACAGAAGGAATCCTTCTTACAAAGATAAGGCTTTTTTCAAAGGGAGGATTTAATGAAGCCCTGGATATATCCCGGACAATACTATCTATTTTAGGATGTGTAACTGAAGATTTTTGAAAATGATCTTTAAAACCTTTAACAAGGGTGGTTAAAATTTTGTGATCATTAACCTTTTCTGAATCTTCAAAGTCTTTTTCTCTAATATCAGAATCTTCATTTTGAACTTCATTATCCGTTTTTTTCTCTTCGATATCAACAGATTCGAGGCCTTCAAGATATCCGTGCATAAAGCTTCTACCTGATAAAGATCTTCTTTCAGCAAGGTTTTGCTGATAAAGTGCAAAAAAAAGTTCTCCTGTTACATCATCAGATTCAGAAAAAGAAATTCTCTTTGCATGATCTTTTCTGTATTCATATTTATTTTTATTCAGAATTCTTTTTAGTCTTCTTACTGCAATTTTATACAGTATAGAATTACTGTCTTTTTTAATTTCAAACGGTTTTAGAAAAAGTTCAGGCGAAAAAAGCTCAATAAGGTTTTTTATATCATCAGTTCTAGAATAGTTAGGCGTAGCTGTAAGTAGAAGTATTTTATCAGCAGGCTTATTTTCGCTGCCGCATGAATCTGTTCTGCCGAAGAAACCTTTGGCAGTCTTTGATCTATTGCTTGAATTATTTGTGTTTCTGAAATAATGAGCTTCATCAATTATTATAAGATCAAACTTGCCTGTTTTTTCTCTTATATTTTTACCTGTTGCTTCAAAATCTGTTTCTTCCTTTTCAGTGATTTTTTTTGAAGGATTGCTGAAAAAATATATACTTCCGATAAAAAAATTATGCGTGCCCTGGTTTGATTTCTCTATGAGATCGTCATCTTTTTTGAATAAACATGGATCATGAACAGGTCCGTTTGTTAAAACAGTTTTAACAATATTGTCATTTCTTTTGTAATGTCTTTTAATAAAATGAAAATACTCACTTTTCCAGTTTGACGCTATGGTTCTGTTGGGTGTCAGAACTAAAATTTTTGAATCAGGTTTTACTATCCACTGAAGACAACAAACTGCAAGAGCCTGATAGGTTTTTCCCATACCGACTTCATCTGCCAGTAATGCTGTTTTGTAGTCAGTTAAAAGATTCCAGAGTTTTGCACTGCCCATCTCCTGAAGTTCAAAAATTGATTTTTCATTTTCACGTGTATTAATAAATTTTTCTTCTGCGTTAAAATTTATAATCTCTTTTATTGTTTTTTCAGGGTGAGCATATATTTTATTCATTGTTTTGCCTGAATATTTCTAAATTTTTTGTAAAAGCGAGAAAACTTATCCATATCATCATTTTTAAAGTAATATTCTTCAAAAGAATTGGTTAGATCAATATTTTTGCGTTTAAGTTCGTTTAAAAAAGAAATTACTGAATCAGATAATTTATCAGTATTGCCATTAGATAAAATTTCACCAATGATAAAGTAAAATTCTTTCAGCATTGACCATACATAAATTCTGGAATTGTTATTTTTATCATAGTTTTCAACAGTATCTTTTATTTTTTCATTAATTTCTGTTAAAGATCCGGGATAGGTATAGATATATTTTTCAAACAATTGAATATTATTATTTTCTATAAGCTCCCTAAATTTATTCCTGAAAGATATAAAAGCTCGAAACATTGTGAAATATGAAATTTCTGTATTACTGTAACTCATGTAATCTGAATCATCAGAATATTCACCTGATAATCGGCCATTTTCCCTGGTTAAAGGTTTTTCAAGTTCTTTATCCTTTTTACCTGAAGCAAGAGAAAAAAGAAGATCATCCATTGTTTCATATTCATAAAGTGGTGAATATGAAATATTTCTTTCAGTTATCCAGCCTGACTGGATCACTTTATCATCTTTAAAAAGAGAATAAATTTTTGTTTTAACTATATCCTTAGTTTTTTTTGCATTAACTGAATCCGGTTCAATGTCACCATCAGCATTAACCTTTAATTCTTTTAATTCTTTAACTCCCGGCAATTTTATAAGACAAGGTAATTGTTTTTTGCTATTACCATCAATATCAAAAGAATAAGTTCTTATTTCCCAGTCAAAAAATACCCTGATATTTAACCATGTATTTTTTTCATTTAATTTATCATTTGTTATTTCCTCTTCGCTCATAAAGTTTTCATCAGGTTCATTTTCAAATTTTTCTGTATCTTTGGAAGGATTATAAGGTTTATAATATATAATTCCTGCTTCAGTATTTTTTATATCAACTGAACCTGTGCCTGCTTCTGTCATGTTCCATGACCCGACAGCTGTTTTGTTGTCAGTTATCCATAGTTTGGAATGATAAAGCCTGCTGCTATCAAAGTTTTTTCTGATTAATACTTCTATATTCTCTTTGTTTAACTCCCTGCACTTTGATTTTGTGAGCCTTATTCTCCCAACATCAGGTCCGGGATATAATTTGATATTAATCTCTTTATGTGATGATTTTATACTTTTACACAATTTTATCGGTTCAGCTGAAAAATAAGGAGAAAATACTGTTAAAGTTTTAGAATCAGGCAAAAGTTCATTTAAAAAATCTTTACCTGAAAATGAATGAAAAAAAGTCCAATCTTCATATTCAGAAGATTCAATAATAAAGTCTTCCTTTGATGAAAATTTCAGTCTATTTATTTTAAAAATTATTGAAAAAAAATCATATAAGCTGTCAAGATTTTCCTGAGACCTTATCTCTTCTTCTGCAACTATCTCTTCATTTCTTGACCAGCCGGCTATTGTAAGATTGGCCGACCCTGTAAAAATATAATGCTTCTTTTTTCCTGATGATTTATCTATTCCTGACAGATAGATTATTTTGGGATGAAAAAAACCGCCGGATTTATTCTGAAACAAAGAATTATCAATGGTATGAATTTCAACAGAAGTCCTTTTTTCTTCAGGCTCAATAACGTTTTTATCTGCAAAAACCCTTATATCAATTAAATCCTGTTCTTCTGCAATTTTTTCCTGAAGAACAGCAAAATCATTGATATCTTTTGGAACATCCAGGCCATAAACAGCAGGAAGAATATAGTATTCAAGAAAATAAACACTAAGGTTAAATGATGTGATCCACACCTTGTCTATACTACTAAAGGAATTTACAACCTCACGGAATCTTGTATAAAGCTTCAAATTACAAAAGCCCTTTTTTTATGCTGTAAACACTTGAAAGATAATAATCGTGTCTCCAGGAATTTATATCAAAGTCCTTTAGATCTTTTGAACTGAGAAGACCTGAATAATGAAAAATTTTATTATCATTGGTTATTGATAACCATTCTGGAAGTCCCCTGCCTTTTTCAATTTCTTTATGGTAAAAGGCAATATCTTTTA
>JBNJGY010000092.1:0-5383 GCA_051748045.1 Thermotogota bacterium | reverse complement strand
AGCAAGTGGGCAAATGTAGCAAATGAGATGAGTGGTACGATGAGTTCAGATACAGCTAGATATATGCAAGAATGCTCTAAAGAATTTAGAGAAGGTTTTTGACAAACTCTTTGAGATATTTCTGTTCAAGCGTTTTATCATTGATGTTGAGCTGTAGCATTACATACTCCTTGTGACCTGACTTGAACAAATTGTACCATAACTTTAGCAGGGACTTTCCCTGCTGATAACACGGCATGTTTTTGATATAATAAAAGCATTCGAGGAACTTTAATGGAATGGATAGCAATCACCGCATTTACCGTTGTTGGAGTTGCATTAATGTATGTTGTTTATGAAGTTGATCGACATAAGACAGATAAAGGCCATCATTGAGTGAGTTGGAAGCGCCTACTCCATGTAAAAGCTTACTAATACCCTTATTGTATGCTTCTATTTTTGTACTTAGACATCCTTCAACTTTTATTAAATATTACGCTAGAGTAGCTCCTCTAGCGTAATATTTTGTTTAATATAGCTTTTAAGCTCTAGCAGGTGTTTTTTTAAAGTTTGTGCTTTTTGTCTTAAATCATGTTGCAATGATACTCTTTTTTCATAAGTGCTAAGGTCTATTTTTATAAACTCCGTTAAATATATTGCGTTACTATCAACATCAATTCGAAGATTGTTAGCTTGGAGCATGAAACTACACGGTGCAACACAACCTACACTATACTCATCTCTTACAAATCCATAAAAAGATTTACAGTTATATTTTTGTGACAGGTAGCTCATGATGCATGGATTTTCCTCATCAGGTGCAACCATGTTGAGAACCTTGTAAATAGGGTTCATAAAAGTTTAATGCCAAATAGTGTTCACTCACAAGATTAACTCCATCAAGCAACTCCTGCATCGCTCTATAAAGATCATAAATTGCTTTTTTTGCACGAGTTGGCTTGTTTTTTGGAATAAATTGATTAAAAACAAATTCTGTTGTGTATACAATATCATTAAGCATCGAAATTCCTTTTTTTAAGTTCTATCTTGAAGAATCAAGTATCAAGATGAGGCGTTTTTAGTAAAGTTGTAATCTTTTGATAAGCTTTTCATACTTGTTTTCTTGAATAATCACTTCATCTTCAAAAGGCAGTAAAGAGGCTTTGAGCCTTTTTTTAAAGAGTATAAAAGTTATGTATAGCATGACAATTGAAGCCAGTCCAAGTGGCAAAACATACACAATATTAAATGCAGTTTTAAAAGCGATATAGGTGGCTATAAGGCTAAGAAGTGCTAGGGTGCTACTTATTTTTTCTCCAGTTGTTTTATCTTTTGGGGGCTTGAAAATATAATTTGGGAAACTTGCAAATGCCCAAATGGCTAGTGGTGCTGATATTAGAAATATTATATTATTTGCTCCAGTATATATGTCACTAAAAGTGGTTAATTTTCCTTCATGATACTGAGCTATTATATCAATAGATGTATATATAAATACAAATATTGAAAGAAATAGTATTGGAATAATTGCTGTTTTAAACTCAACCTTTTCTTTTTCAGTTTTAAACTTTTCTCTTGCTTCATTCAGTGCTTGAAGCTGTAAGTCGTATTCTTGTTTTTCATCTTCAGGAAGTGTTTTTGCAAGTGCTTCAATTTTTCTTTCTTTTTGTTTTTGCGCTTTAATTCTTGCTTTTTCAGCAGCTTTTCTTTCACTTTTGATTCTATTTTGTTCATTTCTTATGCGATCTTTTTCTTCTCTTATTCGTTGGTATTGTTGCTGTCTTGCATCATGTTCTGCTTTATATTTTGCAGATGTTCTTTGTGCTTCTAATTTTTGATTCTGCTGAAATGCTGCTTGACGTTGGTCTTGTTCAATTTGATAAGCAGATTTTACTTTATTTCCTGTATGTGTTGGACCTGTGCGAAAAGTCTGTCCACCATATTTTTCTTTAATAATTTTTACAGCATCGACTGGATGATCAGCATAAACTATCTCATAAATTTCACGACTCATGCCGTCAACCATGTAACGAATTTCCCAACCCATATAACGTGAAGTGCCACTCATATTTTTCCTTTGTGATTTCTTTTAAAAAAATTAAAACAAAATCTACTGTTTATCTTACAATTGTATCAAAAGAGTTAGACAGAAACTTGTCTAACAGTAGGATGAGATAAGTTTTACTTCTTATCTCATCCTACTGAATTTCAAGTAAACAAATTGTTTCATAGATATCAGCTTTTTTTAATCTTTGATTTCAAACCTGATTAAATCCTCTGATACTTTTATGTCTGATTTTTTACAACTCAAACAATTATCTTGTTAAATCTTTTTTCATAAAGATATCTTTTTTATCTGTTTTCTCATCAGGTGTGTAAGCTATAAATCCGTACTTTTCATACAGTCTGATAGCCGGTTGATAAAATTTTGAATCCCAACTATAAAGATGTAGCTGCTTCATATCCATCGCTTCAGATTTTGAAATAGCAAACTCCAGCAGTTTTTCACCCAAGGATTTTTTTCTATAGCTTGCATCAACTCCAAACCATCCAAGCCAGACTATACTAGACGACCCTATCTCTTTGTACAATCCTACTATACCCGCTACTTTATCGAGAGCACAATCTTTTAACACCCAATACTCAAGAGTTTCTATCTCATTTTCAAGCAAAAGATTTTTGTATCTGTGCATATCCAAACTTGCTTCTAGTAACAACTTTTCAGACTTGTTTAAATCATTAAAGATTTCATTTTGCAAGGCTTTTGCTTGTGCTAAGTTCTTTACATTAAGCGGTTCTATCTTGAACTGTCGTATTGCAAAAATAATTTTTTTACCTTCATATTCTCTTTGCTCTAATTTATACAAATGATCACCTGTTTTTAAAACTTCTTCTCCATCTTCAATGAGCTGGTTCACATTACCAGTATGCTCTTTTGCATTTTCAGTGACTGCGAAAACGGTTTCATCATTATCAAAGACCCATGCCATAAAAGGCAGTTGTGCAAAAACTCCTGTTAAATTTAAATCTAGTTTTTGATATACATTTTGTAAATTAAGATACTCTTCTTGTGTTTTTTTCAGCTCTTGCAATAGCTGCTCTATCTCACTTTTTGTGAATTCACCAGATTCAATTTTTTCTACTAAGTTATCTGCATTCATTGTATTTCCTTTGTGATTTATTACTAACTGTATCATGTGATAATGACATCTTTATGTCAAAAAAACAACAAGTTTGTTTGCAGCTTTTTTTCAATCAGATGATAAGTTACTTTTATGAATTTATATCTTTAAAAGAGTTAATTTTAGCACTTAAAGTTTCATCTTTTTCTATTTGTTTCAATGTTGATTTTTCATTGCAAGATTCAGACATCGTAAGTGATGTTATTGCTTTGAGTCTACTACGATCTTTTAAGTTTTTATATGTTTTAAAATTGTTGTTATTTTTAGCAGATAGATAATCCCTTCTTACAAATCTATAAAGTGCTTTTGCATAATCATCATTGTACTCTGGATTTAGTCCTATTCTAAATGAATGATATATTTTTTCTTTTTCTGGCTGAACCAATTTTTGAATAACGCTATTGGTATGTTTTTTATTAATACAGGCTTGTAAAATGTCATGACTCTCTTCTTTGCAACCTATTGCTTTTGCAATATATTTTTTTACTGTTGCAGAGCCAGCAACATAATCTTGTTTATGTTTGATACCTCTAATCAAGATACCACCAAAATATTCATTTTTGCCAAAAGTGATATCTATCCCGCCTCTTATCCAAGGCTGCTTATGAACATATAAGTTATCACAAGTCAATTGAAGTGCATCTGTATGTGTATATGGATCTTTGTGATTTTTGCAGTTAAAATGATAAAATTCAATTTCTGTTAGTTGAAACTCTTGATCACCTACTGTAAGTTTATAGTTGTTCAATAACTCTACTGCACTATCATAGAAATTTTTTTGCATCTCTTCGATTGTTCCTGCACTTTTTTCAATTCTTTGTTGTAGTTGTTTTAACATTTTAATCCTATATTTTTAAATTTAATTCATTATAGCAACTTACCCTTAAACATTCACAAGCTCAAGTATCCGCCAGATGGGCGCAAATCGCTAATGCCTTTGTATCTGCCCCTAACTGCGTAACTGCTGAGTTGTAATACAACCATATGTATCTGTCTAAAAGTATCCATAGTAACCCTTTATTTCATATTTTCTCATTATATGGCAGCTACAAGATAGCTTTATGTCTGCATCAGCCACATTTTCTTTCATTACTATCTAAAATCAATCGATCTATCTTTTGTAAATTTTGCTCAATTGTACTTGTATGCTCACCGTCTATAAGTTGTTCATGAGTTGCATGAATATAGATTTTCAATATCTCATAGCGTTCATATCTACTTACAGGCAAACCAAAAACCCTAGATAAACGATAAGATGCTTTGACAGATCGCTCATTTTTTAGAATGAGTTGTGATGCGATCAGCAAATTTAAATCTCTTGAAAACGATTTATCAAGAGCAAAGTTTGTCTGCCAT
The DNA here is from genome assembly GCA_051748045.1 of Thermotogota bacterium. Classification (GTDB taxonomy): domain Bacteria; phylum Thermotogota; class Thermotogae; order Petrotogales; family Petrotogaceae; genus Geotoga. The sequence goes on along the minus strand of JBNJGY010000092.1, from coordinate 866 downwards.
TCATGGTCACAAATACTACTGTAACTGTTTTTGAGTGTTGTAGTATTACCCACACCTGAATTGATAACTTGTAGTAACGGGATAAGTCTGTTATAGATTTTTTGAACTCTTGCCATTTCATCCTCCCTTTGATGATAATGCAAATTTATCCCTATAACTTTAAAATAATCTTAACTATAAAAATATTTATATCATATTTGTAAGTGACCAGCCATTTTTATCTTCCGTTTCAAGCATAGGGCGCTTTTGTATTGCTACTTTGATACGATCCATATCATCTTTCAAAGCTTTATAAGTCTTAAAGCACAAAGAAACGGCATCTGTTGCGCGTAAAACGGGTACAAAATTTTCATAATACACCTCATAGACACCAACTGATCCATCACTTGTATGAATAATTCTATAATTCCACATCACGCCCTCCTATAAAATCATAGAGCTTTTATTATTTGTTTGAGACATGATAGTATGTAAATCTGCCAATTTTATAAAGCCCATCTAAAAATCTTCTAACTGCTTTTTACTGATATTCCAAGTATATTCAATTATCTAGACAATTTTGTGTCTGTTGGTTAAACTAAAATCATATCCATATCCGCTGTTTCTAAATCTTTAAAATACTGATCAAGCAACGCAAATTCTGCTTCAGATGGCTGTGAAAAGTTGCCTCCAAGTACTCTTTTTACTTCTTTTTTATAAGGATATTTATCATAAAGCAATGCTTCAAGCTCAAGATACCCCTCTTTGCCAAAGTGTAAAATCATCATTCCTTTATTACTATTAAGCATATCAACAGCCCCTACCCATTCATCTTTCCATGGCGTTGTTCTTTTGAAAAAAAGTGTTGCACAATGTTTGTCTTTACA
>JBNJGY010000091.1:0-5401 GCA_051748045.1 Thermotogota bacterium | reverse complement strand
AAATGAAAACTCTACTCAATATTTTATTTGAACTTTCAAATAACGCTAGTACATATCATCGTTTTTTATATCATCAATTATTTATTATTTAAAAGGGGTTGGACCCCTTTTCTTCATAACGTTTAATTTCACCAACTGCAAGCAGTTCGGTGCAAGGATTTGTTACATATTTTGTTTACTCAAAATTTTTTCAATCTTTTTAAATTGATCTTTCTCAAAATCATCAAACTCTTTTATGAGTTTTTTTCTTCGCTTTTCATTGTCATAATATTCAATAATTTTATTTGGTACACCATAGTCGCTTGCTAATCTACCAGGTTCAGATACAGCATTGTATTCTAGCTTCGTAAGTAATCTATCAATACCTTTTATATCGTCAATATCTATTTTCTGTTTCTCTGACTCTATGAATTTATACATCGTGTTGAAAACACCTAAGTATTTTACAAGTTGGTATTTTAGAGTATTAAAAACAAAAGCTGCTGTTTCTCTCATCGCTTCATCAATAGATTTATTTTGTTCAGTAGTCTTATAATTAACAGAGCCCATAAAACCGTCTTTCAAATAAAAATAAAGCAGATTGGTCAGTAAAGATGATTTTCCAAATTGATTATTAACTTCTCGTTCCATCAAAAGTTTTAAATTTTCATTATGAACAATAGGTTTTATTACTGACGAAATAAGCTGGAACCCTTTATAGTCTATAAATAGTAAACCGCCTAATTTGTTAATATATGCCTGCATTTCTTGATATAAATTTTCATGTTTTGATAACTCTAGCAGGTTGTCGTAAATTTTGATTTTATCACGATGAGAAATTGTTTTATACATTTGCATAATTTCATCAGGGATGTCTCTTTTTCTTTGTTCTTCCTTTATTTGTTCCCTTTCAGCTCTATTATCTTGATTTAAAAACTCTTCGTCTGTAATAAAAAGATCAATTTCATCCTTTGGAGATTCTTTGTCATAGTTTTTGTGTTTAATCTCATCGTCAGAACCATTCAAAATTTCTTCAAACTCTTTTTTTAATATTAGAACTCGACCACTATAGTGATGTAAAAATCTACCCGCTCTACCAGAAATATTTTTTGCATCAAAAGTTTTTAAATCTTTAGTCCCTTTTTTTACACTGTCTACAATTAAGTTTTTTGCAGATGTATTTACCCCTTCAGTGATTGTTGTAGTTGAGATAAGTAAGTCAATATCACCATCATTGAATAATTGAACTATTTCTTTTTGAATATATTTTGGAATACGCCCATGATGAATACCTATTCTATTTTTTAAACCATGAATAACGACCCACTCATCAGTGTTAAATCTTGATTCAAGATGGTTTATTAATTGCTCTAGCTTGCTACTTATATTAGATTTAGACAAATCGAGTTTTTTAACTATTCCTTCAGCAGTACCAGGACCTCTAGTATATAAAATTGCATTTTCTTCATGCTCTTTAATATCGGAGAGAATTTTTGATAGTTTTTCATCTTTAGTTTTGCCACTGTATCCTCTGAGATCAATATCCAAACCATCGCAATTAAATAATCTTGAGCCATTAATAAGGTGTGTACTTTTATTTACAATTTCATACTTGTTGTAATTAATGAGTTTAAAAAAATTATCATTTAAAAATGTATTGAACGACTGATTAATTGTCTGATCATCTTTATTAGGGAACTCAATATAAGGCCCTACAAGCAAAATATCTTGTGTAGCTTGGAGAATATTGAATAATGCAATTCTATAAGCTGTATCTCTTGCGTTTTCTTTGCTTATATTATCAATTATATATTCATTGTCTATTTTATAAATTTCATCAACAAATACAAATTCAAAACCAATATCAGAGTTTTTGTCTATAAATGATAAGTATCGTTCTGGAGTAAAAAGAAATATATTATTTTCACCAAGTTCATCCTCATATATTTCACTCAAAGTATGTATTGAAAAATTGTCATGAAAATATTTATATTGTTCATCTGTCATAATCTTTTCAAAATTTTCAGACAACAATGCAATCGTTGGAAATATGAGTACTATATTTTTATACTGCATTTTTTTAATGATTTCATATATTAAATAAGTTTTACCAAATGATGTTGTTGCAGATAGAAAAAACCTGTTTTTCTTTTTTTGTTCATATCTATCTAGTACCTCTTTTTGAAATTTATGAATTTTAATATGCTCGTCAACGTGTAAGGTGCTCTCATAAATGATCGAAGAAAGAGTATTTAAATCATATTTGTCAAAAGTTTCTTGATGATTAAATTTAGAAAATAGCAAGTCGTAATAGTGAGGAATACCAGCAATATTTGAAATATATTTTAGAAATTTCAAGTTGGATGGGGTCAACTCTTCTTGCTTTATTGCATCAAAATACGCACATACAACCGGAATAAACTCGTAGTCTTTTATTTGGTCATCAAACAGATTGTTAAGTTGTTTTATAACATAGGAAGTTTTTTGGATTTGATCCATTTAAGAACCTCCTTCTTTATTTTTTTTGTTTCAGTAATAGGTAAAAAGATAAAAAATAATTTGTATTCTATTGACAAACCAAAAGATTTTTCATCAAACTTTTTATTAATTTTATCTACAGCTAGACGAATTTTTTTGTCATAATCAATTTCTTTATCAGGATAAATTAAAAGGACAGGATATACGAGAGTCATATTATATTTTTTTAGCTCATCGGTTATGTTTATTAATGGTTGTTTTCTCCATGAATTTAAAATATTTTCTATTGATGAACCACTAATAGCAAAGTCATTTCTATGATTATCCATTGCGAGGATATTGGTTTTCAAATATTCATCCGAAAGGGCTTTATCCAATCCCTCAATTGCACTCTTTGCTCCACTCATAAGGGTGTCACGGAACTTAACTTCACCAAACCATAATTCTACTTTGCCATCGTCTTCGACTAAATGATAAGAGTCGTACCCTTTTGTTTCAGAATTTTCTAGTGGATTATAAAAATAACCTCTCGAAATAACTGGGGCAGCTTGATAAATTTGATGTAAAACTGCATAAAGTAATACTTCCCCATAAAATCCATATTTAATTTTTGTAGTATCATCTTGCCATTCATGATATTTTAATTTAGTAATTAAAGCCCTGTCGAGTAACATTGAATAATCATATTCCGTTATTTCAAATTCATTAAAAGAATATTCTATTATTGAATTGTAGATCAACTCTATTAAGTCATCATCAGAGCTATAATCATAACAATCGTCCTCATAATTACATAAATTGATTCCATCAATCTTTTTTCTGCTATGAGGGATAGAATATTGGTATAAAATTGTTTTATCGACCAAGTTTTTTAATGATTGCCTCAAGCTATAGTAATCCTTTTAGTATATGTAACGGTGTCGCTGGGCGGAAACGAGCAACTATATTATTAACACTACATTCTATACAAAACAACCTTAATTACCAAAAATAATATACATATTAAATGTTATATAGTAAAACAGCCATATACGCCCTTAATGGGGCATTGTGAACTAATTCACACCATAAAGCATAAGAAAAATATCCATCTATATGTTAATTTTTCATTCCTTGAGATAGTTTTAATATACATTTAACAACTGGTTTTAGACAAAATTCACACATTGTGTATATATATTTGCAAAAGGGGTCTGACCCCCTAATGTTTACAAAATAAATTTTTACAAATTATCTACCAAAAAACGGGTGTCTGGGCTTAAGTAAGTGCCATTCGGGTCGGACCCCCCTACATTTTTGAAGTCATAGTCTACGTCTCCATGGCCTCTCAACACCAGGTGTTTTAGTGCATAAATACTCTGTGAGGTTATTATCAACATCCAAAGCGGTTTTTTCAATCTGGACTTTATTTTCTTTAAGGGTAGAAATAGTTATATATTGCGCAGCTCTACCTCTATGTGCAATATCACCACGAGTCGATACAAAGTTATTTATGGCTCGTGAGCCTAGTGACCACCAATCAGAAACTGCATTAACTCCAAGAAGTCTTTTAAATAATGGGTCTAAATTGGTTGACTTTGGGGTATTCAAGCCTTGTAATACCTGATTGGCATGATTAAGGTAAAGACTTTTCCAGCCTTCTCCAGCTAACTCAAGTGGTTTCAATTCATGTTTTGACTCTTTGACATGTCTTGCCATTTCTTGTTGAACAGACTTCGGCAAATCTGTTGGATGCTCAAGCTTTTCAATAAAGTATTTAACGCCTTCAATTAGTACGTCTTCCATATAGAGTTCCCATGCAGCACACAACATTAAAACACCACTACGTGTAATATGCCCAAGACCTCTTCGGCCACCACCATTATGATTTAACTGACCATGACTTTTAATGATACGGCTCACATCTACAATTAGATCAGTCTCGAATTTATTAAAACTACTTGAGGGCATTATTTACCTTTATACCTCTAACGATTAAGCTAAGCGGCTGCGCGTAAGCGCAGTCGGCTTGAGTGCTTTGTTAGGGTTATGAATGATAGATTGATTTAAGTGCTGATATGATTTCAGAACCTTTTTCTGTTGGCTTATATTCATCATTGTCTTCTTTTTGGAAATAGCCATGATTTACTAGTGAATTATATTTAAAACTCTCACCTTTATCAGAGGGCATGAACTTTACATTTCCAGCTATTTTTTGCATAAATTCATAATCTTCATCTGGTATGCTCAGAATATCCTCTCTTGACATAACAGGTGGTTTTTCTTGCTGGGTGTCTTGTTCATCGTTTTTAGAAGATATTTCCTTAGCTAATCTTTTTTTTCCAAATTCAGCACTAGCACTCCCGATTGTTAATTTTGAAATAGACTTCATTAATTCCTGAATTTGCTGTTTAAAGAAATAAAGAAAAATGAGAAGGAGGACAGGCCATATTGAAATTTCTACTATTTCTACGAAAAATGTTTTCCAGTCCATAATTTATCCCTTGTACCCTAACGGCGCCGCGGGCTGAACACCCGCGGCGCCGTTATCTCGGACGCGCAGCGTCCGAGATAACTATTTATTAACACTACATTCTATACAAAACAACCTTAATTACCAAAAATAATATACATATTAAATATTATATAGCAAAACAGCCATATACGCCCTTAATGGGACATTGTAAACTAATTCGCACTATAAAGCATAAGAAAAATATCCATTTATATGTTAATTTTTAATATTTTACATAGTTTTAATATACATTTAATATCTGGTTTTAGACAAAATTCACACATTCTGCATGTATATTAAACTCTATTTTAATAAACCTGCAAAATGTTAAAGATATTGAAAAGTGCGATAATAGGTAGAAGATTATGAGAAGTTACCGGGAAGCCACACGCATCACTTGATCATCAAAACGCATACAACCCCTCCAGCACGATCCTTGGCTTCTCCCCC
>JBNJGY010000090.1:0-5426 GCA_051748045.1 Thermotogota bacterium | reverse complement strand
GTTTTTATCTCTTGTTTTTACCTCCAACTTCTAACATCCATCTTCCAACCGAAATCTTTGATTTCTTATACAATTATATCAAAAATAAAGATTATAAATAATTAGTAGTGCTTATTAATATTGTTTGTATTGCTAATTATTCAAGTTAATTTTATTTAATTACCTTAAACCAACCATAATTGTCAATATTTATAGTTTGGATGGTTAACTAATAATGATATAATTTCAACATAACTTCATAGGCTGGAGATTAAGAAAAGCCCATTCTAATTTTTGGACAATAAGTCCAATTATTTTAATGGGCATTTTTTATTATTCATTCAAATCAAAGGGGGATTTAAAATGAAAAAGAGTTCCAAATTACTTTTAGCATTTTCCATCGTTATTGTTTTAATTGCCGGATTAATTGGCAGTATGGTTCAATCAGACTTTTACAATGTTGATGTAAGAGATGTTAGAATTCCTGCAAAAGACGGTCAGGTTATAAGTGGTTTGTTGTTTGTTCCTGAAAATGTCTCAAATGAAAACCCTGCACCTGCTGTTTTAACAATGCATGGATACATCAATTCAAGAGAAACACAAAGCGGGTTTAACATCGAATTTGCAAGAAGAGGTTATGTAGTACTTTCTTTAGACATGTCAGGTCACGGATATTCAGAACAAATCGCAGGGGATTTATCTAGAGGCGGTTCTGATGCCCTACAATTTTTACATAACATGGATTTTGTAGATAGTGATAATATTGCAATAGAAGGCCATTCTATGGGTGGTTGGTCTTTGTTAAGAGCTGCTAATGACAACCCAGATTTAGTAAAAACTGTTATTTTAGAGGGTTCTTCACCAGAAACTTATGGTGCAGGTGAAGTTACAGCAACTTCTCCATTTAATTTTGCTGTTGTTTTTAGTAAATATGATGAATTTTCTCAATTGATGTGGGGAGTAGAAGTTCCATCAGATATAGTTAGTACAGATAAACTTAAAAAAGCTTTTGGAGTTACTGAAGATGTTGAACCAGGTGAACTTTACGGTTCTTTTGCAAACAATTCTGCTAGAAAACTTTATATTCCTTCAAACACACATCCTGGAGATCATTTATCTACAGAAGCTATTGGTAATGCTGTTGAATTTTTACAGGATTCTATAGCTGCTCCAAATGAAATTAATCCAGAAAATCAAGTTTGGCCTTGGAAAGAGTTTGCTACACTTCTTGGTTTAATAGGATTTATAGTATTTATTTTCGCTGTATCATCTTTAATTTTACAAACAAAATTCTTTGGAAGTTTAGTACAACCTTTACCAGATTTTGGTGGAGCTCAAAAATGGGGTTGGTGGATTTCTGCAGCAATCGCTACAGCTATTCCAGCAGTCTTCTTCTTTATGTTCCAAGGATGGGGTCAATCTAATATCGCAGTTACTGCTTTTTGGCCACAACAGTTAACTAATGGTTTTGTTGCATGGGTTACTTTTGTTGGCTTGATTGCACTTGGTCTTTTCATTGTATGGCATTTTATTTCTGGAAGAAAACAAAACGGAAATGCTGTTAATTATGGACTTTCAACAAGTACAGAAAATAAAGTATTTAGCTGGAAATATATAGGAAAATCATTATTGTTCTCAGTTATAGTTATGTTCTTTGCTCATACTTTAGTTGCTATGACTCAATGGGCATTTTTAATAGATTTCAGATGGTGGGTATTAGCAGTAAAACCTCTAGATTTCACTCATTTCAGAATTGTTCTAGATTACATACCTCCATTCTTGTTCTTCTTCTTGATTAACGGTTTGATTTTACACGTTCAATTAAGATATAAAGAAAAAGGAAATAATTTTGGTAGTCTTTTAAAATCTATGCTTACAAATGGAATAGTTAATATGCTTGGTATTGCTGTTATAGTTATTCTACAGCTTGGGAAATTATATATGACAGAAACTCTTTTCTTCCCAACACAATCATTATTAGGTATAGTTGCTTATCAGTTTGTATTTATAACTTTTGTAACAGGTTTATTCTCAACTTATTTCTTTAGAAAAACAGGAAATATTTATACAGGAGCATTTATAAACGCTTTCTTTGTTACTTGGTATATCGTCGCTGGACAAGCAACACATTTTGTATTATAATTAAAGTGTAAATAATAATTTAATATTGGCGGAGATAATAGATAGCCACATTCACTACCGGAGGAATCCGGTGGTTGAATGTGGTTTTTTGTATATATGGAGGTGTATTTTATGATAGCTGTAATTGGAGGAGGAATTGTTGGTACTCTAACAGCTTTAGAGTTGCTTAAATACTATAAAGATGTAGCACTATTTGAGAAAAATCCAGCAACAGGTATGGAAACAACAAAAGCTAATTCTGGGATTATTCACGCTGGTTATGATGATGAACCAGATACTTTCAGAGCTCAATTTTCATATAAAGGAAATAAAATGTATGATGATTTATCAAAGTTATTAAAGTTTAAAATAAAAAGACCAGGTTCTCATGTTGTTGCATATAACGATGATGAGATGGAACAACTTTATCATCTTGCTGAAAACGCTAAAGCAAATGGTTTTGAAGATGATGAATATGAAATAATTCTAAAAGATAGACTTTTAGAAATGGAACCAAATTTAAATAAGGATGCTATTGCTTCTTTATGGTCTCCAATTGCGGGAATTATAGACCCTTGGGAAGTTGCCCAAAGAGCTTCTATAGCAATAAAAAGAAATGGTGGACAGGTTTTTAAAAATAAAAAATTTATAAGTGTAGATAAAGAAAACGATAAATTCACTCTTCATTTTGAAGATGAAACTGAGTTTGAAGCGGATTATGTTATTAACGCAGCTGGACTTTATGCTGATGAAGTTGCTAAGGCATTTGGTGATAATGTCCCAGAAATTACACCTGTAAAAGGGGAATATTATCTTTTAAATAAAGATATAAAATGGGTTAATTCAGTTATTTTTCCACTTCCAACAGAAGAAACAAAAGGTTGCTTAGTTTTACCTACAGTAGATGAAGGTTTTTTGGTGGGGCCTAATTCAAATGAAACTGACTCAAAAGATGATTATGCAACAACAGAAAAAGGTCTTGCAGAAATTGCCAGAGACGCAAAAAAACTAGTCCCCGATATAAAAATAAATCCTGGAACAATTATGAAAACTTTTGCTGGTCTAAGGCCAGAAACAGAGGGAAAAGACTTTTATATAGATAAAGGTACAGATAATATTATCCACATTTCGGGTACAAGATCTCCTGGACTAACTGCAGCGCCAGCAATTGCTGAATATGTTGCTGATATGTTCAATGAAAGAATATCTAAAAAAGAAAGAGATATAAATATAAAAGGGTTAGAAAGCAACCTTGAATTGATAAAAGAAGATTATGATAAATGGAATGAACTAATTCAAAAAGAACCTGCTTTTGGAGAAATAGTTTGTTTTTGTAATAAAGTTACCAAAGCAGATGTTTTATACGCTATAGCCAATGGAGCTGAAACTATAGACGAAATAAGATTCTTTACTAAAGCTGGTTTTGGAGAATGCCAAGGTGGCTATTGCTCTTCAAAAATATTTGAAGTTTTAAAAGACAAGAAAAATGGAAAACTAAAAAATATCAATAAATTTACAGATGACTCTTGGATTATAGATTCAGAGGTGAGAAAATGAAGTATTCAACTGATATAGCAGTTATTGGTGGAGGGGCAGCTGGCATGGCTGCTGCAAAAAAAGCTGCAGAAAAAGGACATAAAGTCATTTTAGTAGAAAGAGATAACGCAATTGGTGGAGTTTTGAACCAATGTATTCACAATGGTTTTGGTCTCCAGTATTTTGGTGAAGATTATACTGGCCCAGAATTCAAAGAATTTTTAGAAGAAAAAGTTAGAAATAATCAAGTGCAAATAATTTCTAATTCTAATGTTTTAGAATTATTTGATGATAAAAAGATTAAGTTAGTAAATAGAGAGGGAATACATGATCTGGAATTTAAAGCTTTAATATTAACTACAGGAGCAAGAGAAAGACCTCTTAATTCTTTAGGTATAACAGGGGATAGACCTGCTGGGGTTTTTACTGCAGGACTCGCTCAAAGATATATAAATCTTATGAATTTAAAACCAGGAAACAAAGCTTTAATAGTTGGTTCTGGAGACATTGGCCTTATAATGGCCAGAAGACTGACTCTTGAAGGCGTTGAAGTACAAGGTGTAGTTGAAATAAACCCATACCCAGGTGGCCTTGAAAGAAATATACAACAATGTTTAAAAGATTTTGATATTCCTCTTTATCTTTCACATAGCATCAGGAAAATAATAGGAAAAAACAGAGTAGAAAAAGTAATTGTTTCAGAAGTTGATAAAAACTTCAAATTCACTGGAGAAGAAAAAGAATTTGATGTAGATACTGTAGTTGCATCTGTTGGACTAATACCAGAAACAAGGATATTTGATATTGTTGATACTCAAAATGGTTTTTTGGTAAACAATTTAAATCAAACCAACATTGACTGGATATTCGCTGCAGGAAATTGTACTAGAGTTTTTGATCTTGTTGATTATGTTTCTATAGAAGGAGAAAGAGCTGCAGAGTTTGCTTCAGAGTATATTAATAACCCATCAGAAATTGATACTGAGGAAGTTAAAATTGTTCCAAATGAAAATATCGGAATTATGTATCCTCAAAAGATCAAAAAAGGTTTTCCTGTAAAATTTTATTTGAGAGTTAAAAAACCTATGGATAAAATTAAAATAGAAATACCAGAACTAAATTATTCCAAAGAATTTGACGAAGCTGTTCCTTCTGAAATGATTAAAATAAAGATAAAAGACACATCTAGTATCGAAAAAGATGTGGAGGTGAATGTCTATGAGCGAAGTTAAAGAATTGACCTGTGTTGTTTGTCCAGTTGGGTGTAAAATAAAAATCACACACGATGGAGAAAAAATAGAAAGTGTAGAGGGTAACAGGTGTGATAGAGGTTATAACTATGCTGTTCAAGAAATTAAAAACCCTTTGAGGACACTGGTCACCAGCGTAAAAGTAAATAACGGAAACTATCCTCTTGCTTCTGTTAGAAGCTCTAAAGAAGTACCCCTCAATAAAATAAACGATTTGATGGATATTATAAAAAATACTGAAGTAGACGCTCCAGTAAAAAAGGGTGATGTTGTTATCAAAAATCCCCTTGATCTTGATGCTGATATTGTTGCAACCAGAAGTGTGGATAAAGAATAAATTGATTCACAATTTATTTTGTTGGAAGATCGATGTTGGAAGTTGGAAGAAAAAAACTTGTTAAAAATATCCATAGTTGTCATTCTGAGAGAGTCACAAAGTGACGAACCGAAGAATCTCTTCAGTAAATTTCACAAAGTGAAATTAAGACTTTAAAAACATTCAATTTTCTACGAAAATTTACTGATGGGATGTCTCGACTT
>JBNJGY010000089.1:0-5475 GCA_051748045.1 Thermotogota bacterium | reverse complement strand
AAAACATTTAGAGGAGAATCAAATTTTGCAAGACAAAATTGACTGAAGAGATCCTTACGACTCACTTCGTTCGCTCAGGATGACATATGCAAAGGTTTTCGATTGTTATTTTAATAATGAAGAAATATAAAAATGAAAAGCCTAAACATCCCTGTGCTTCGCACTTCCCCTCTTACACATTAAGAGGGGATTTCCCTTCCGTCATCCAACTTAATGATTTATTTTACAATTATTGGACCAAGAAGTCCTAATATAACCGCAACAGAGAATTGCCAGTTGTATTCTACTCTGAAATAAGGTGTGATATTATCACTTATAGAATTTTTTGTAAAATGTTTTCCTATCCCAGCTTCAAATTCAAACCAAGAACCAATACTTTGTTCTGTTATTGTGTGAGTTAGATTTATTCCTGCAAAACCATCTAATCCTTCTTTAAAAAGATTTTTTATTTCTTCTGAATAATATATCGTTTCTCCGAATAACCCTATTCTAGTTTTCATAGGTAAATAATATTCAGAGTCGAAAGCATAGCCTATTGCTATGTCGTTTTTTAGATAGTTGCTTACTGCCAGGTTGTATTGAGAATTTTTCAAGTTTATTTTTGGTAAGTAATACTCTTTTTCTGGATTGCTTTCTAATAATACTGTTTCAAAGTTTATATGTGGTTGTACATAGAAACCTTTTATTTCGTTGTTGAAATCTAGATCCATGTTTATTTTTGTGTAAGTCCAGGTATCTGTAAAATCATAACCTATACCTTGTTTTAAAGATGTTTGGTTTTTTATATATTTGCTTTTAAATGGGTCTTGAAAGTTTTTACTGAAAAATGAGCTTACTTCTAACTCGTGGTTTAGTCCCTGGAACTCTGTATATTTTTGAAATACACCTTGATTTTTTAAATGGAAGCTAATCCCAGCATATTGATTCTGTCTGAATTTGTCTCCCAACAGACCTATTTCAAAAAAGTAGTTTAGAGAAAGTTTTCTGTCTATTTTTGACTGGATGTTTTCTTCAAACAAAGAAGTTGCGTTTGCTGTATACATTTCTTCGTAAGAGTTTAGATACAAGCTTCTGTATGTAAAGGTGTTTTCAAATAGAGCGTAATAATCTATTTTGTCGGATATTCCAACATTCAAATCGTAAGAAAAACCTTCGTTATCGAAATTGAATCTATTGTATCCAAAGTCAAAGAAAGAAAAACCAGATATTATCGTTGTTAATATTATTAAAATTATTATTTTGTTTTTCATTTTAAAATTCTCCTTTCAAATATCTTATGTTATCCAAATAAACAGAAGAATTTTCTGTTTGAAATTTGAATTTTATTTGTTTTATCGATTCAGTTTTTTCAAAATCTATGTATATACTTTTAAACAAATTTCTAGATTTGTTTTTGGATAGAAAGAAACTCACTTTTGGATTTTTAGATAAATCGTACTCTTTGTTTATGTTATATTCTTTTGTTTTTCCTTTTATATCTGTTATTTCAACTGTTAAATCCAGTTCTTCTGTTTCTAATTTATCTACCAATATGTCAAAGGCTATAGAGTCTGCCTCAATATAGTTTGATTTTGTAGATAGTGTGTATTCTGCGTTTTGTTCCCATTCACCAAAAAAAGCATAGTTTTCTTGACTTTGTTGTGGTGTTTGAAATAAAAGAACTTCTTTTTCTGTCCATTTTTCTAGTCCTTCCGAACTATTGTTCCAACCTGCTAATTTGGTAATAGTTGGATCTATTTTATTTTCAAAATCGTCTATGATTGTCTCTTTTCCACTTTTCACAACACTCAGAAGATCGTAATCATAGTCATTTTTATTCAAGTTTTTATAGAATACTCTGTATTCTTTGTTTCCAAAAGACATGTCTATAAAAGAGTATATCAACACTTTTGCTATTTCCTGTTGTTTTTCTGGGGTTAAAAGATTTTTTCTCAATGATGGAAAAGGATCTTGTTTTTCAGTCCATACAGAGTTAAATTGTGCGTGATTCGCACCTTTTACCCAAACGTTGGATATTACGTTGTCTTTTTCTGTATTTGCTCTGTTGAAATATCTTATCCCTTGATTCATGAAAACATCACCATCTTGTGCTCCTTGAATTACCAGATGGTTTAAATAATCTGCTGTCACTTTTCTTTCAGCAGGTCTGTATTGCCCTTCAACTGGAGCGATTGAAATAATAGATTTAATATTGTAATCAAAATCAAATTCAAAGTTCGCATTATCCGGGTATGATTTCAAGTGATTAAATATAGCTGCGTTTACAACAGCTTCTCCACCTCTTGAATGTCCAATCAAAGCTATGTTCTCAGTATCTATCTTGTTTTCAAGAGCTGTTCCTTTGTTCCAGCTTATTATCTGTTCTATTGTTTTTAGAAGTATGTATGCTCTAGCGTCATTTTCTCCGTTTGTTGCACCGTTTAAAAAGGTATTGTCTACAGAAACAAATATCATACCCTTTGAAGCGAAGAGTTCTCCTAAGTATTGGTATCCCTTTTCAGAATCTGCATATGGACTAGCATTCCCGTGCACACAGATAACTACAGGAAAAGGTCCTTTTCCTCTTGGAAACCAAACAATACCGTTTAAAGGGGCGTTTTCTGCGTTGTATCCCCAATAATTTTCAAATACTTGGTCGGTAAATTCTGAAATATCCACTGTTGGAGTTTTTATTAGCAGATTTTCCTTTGAATACATAGGCCTTCGAGGGTTGTTTTCTGAACCATATAAAAAACCTGAAAATAAATGACTTTCTCTTATGAGAATATCATTGGTAAGGTCGTTGTTTTTTTCACTAAATGAAATAGTTATTAAAAACAAGGAAAGTAAAATCAAAGTAAGTTTTTTCATATTCACACCATCTCCTTTTTGTTTTATCCACCCGTTTTATTATATATTCTAAAAGTTAAATTATTGTTGAAAAATTAAAAGAGAAACAGTTTTTAAGATAAATTACAAAGCAATTTATCTTGTTGTAAGTTGGAGGATGGAAGTTGGAAGCTTCAACAGAAAATGTGAAACAATTTCTAATATATGACCTACTTTGATTTTTTATATTTCGAAATTGTTTTATAAAAACAAAAAGAAAAAGCATCCCGAAGGATGCCTGTATATTAATCTAAATAATATTTTTCATATAATCTTATAAACTCATTTTGTTCTTCAGATAATTCATATCCATTTTCTTTTAATTCTAAATAAACATAATATGCTTTTTCATAATTACTTGCATATTCATACATCTTTCCTAGTTGAGCTTTTATGTCTAAAGACATTTCTTTTTTAGAGTTTAAGAACAATATTGCCAGCTGATATTTTTCCTGCCACCCTAGTACATTTGTATAAGCAAGTATCAATTCTTCTGTATTAAAATATTTTAAAAGATCTTGGTATATTTTTTCTGCTTTTGCATATTCTTCATTTCTAGCAAAGTCGTTTGCTTTAGCAAATGCTGTTTCATAATTCTCATAATCTTTCATAAATTCTTCATACCATTTTACGAAATTCTTTTTTTCTTCTGAAAAATCTATTTTATTTGTACATGTTTCTTGTAAATCCATGTAGTTCTGATAAGCGTCATCATAATTTTTTGATTCATAGTTAAGCTCAAACATTCTAACGTATATCTCACAATCTTTTGGTTCTATAGCTTCTAAATATCCTACAGCTGATGAATAATCACCTTTTTCTGCGAAAAGCTCAGACATTTTTAGACTTATTCTTTTGTCATTGACAAAATATTCAGACAATCTGCTTAGCAATTCTTCTGCTTTGTCTTCATTTCCTGCATTAATTTCATTTTCAACTTCTTTAATTACAGCACTAAAAGAACCATATGGGATTATTGTATTTTCATACCAGGTGTAAAAATCTTTAAACTCTTCTTCCAAAGTATAATTATCATTTTTTAACTCAGTATAAAACTCATAAGCCTTTGAATAGTTTCCCATCCAATAATAGACTTTTGCCTTGTTCGCTTTTATATCGTTGTTTTCTTCTTCATATTTATACAAAATTTCAAGCGCTTGTTGATACTTTTCTTGCCAAGCGAGCATGTTTGAATAAGCTATCACTACATCAACAGTTCTATAACTTTCCATCAAATCTTTGAAAATTTCTTCTGCTTTGGTATATTCTCCTTCCCAGGAGTAGTTCAATGCCTTTTTAAAAGTATCTTCAAAAATTGATGAAAAAGATATTATTGTCAATGATATTATTAATGTTATTATAAAAAATTTTTTCATATAGTCACCTCATTTTATTAACTTTAATTAATAAAATTATATCAGAAATTAATCATTTATTTGTTCTTTAATAAATCTTTCCATATAATACAAGAAAATTTGATTATAATACCCTTCAAAATAAATATCATTTGCATGGCCAGAATATGGAAAATACAACGCAGTTACTTTATTATCTTCAGATTTATACTTCTCAACAAAATCTTTTGATATTTCCATAGGGACATAGCTGTCGTGTGTACCTTGATATATCAAAAAAGGAGGTTGATTTTCTTTTATCATAAGTGATGGTGAATTGTATGCTTCTATTCCCTCTAAACCAACATCATCTGCAAGCCCATTCGCAGGGTAAAAAGGTACCACCCCTTTAATTGTAAAATAGTCTAAAAAATCATTTTTATATTCAGGATGGTTGGATGCAAGCGAAAAAGCTGTTGCAAGATGTCCACCAGCAGAGCCACCAGAAACAATGACATTATCCAAATCAACATTATATTCTTCTTTATTTACAGTTAGATAGTTTGCAAATAGACCTATATGTCTTACCAAGTCTTCTATTGTAAAATTACCTTTTCTAGGATTATCACTTTCATTACCAAAATTGTACAAACCATATTGTATATCAAAAACAGCGTATCCCTTTGATGCAAAATATTTATTCATCTGCATCATATTTTCAACACCTTTATTTCCTGATATCCAAGAACCACCATGTATTCTAACTATCACAGGTAGTTTTCCCTCATAAGATTTAGGATAAAAATAATCAAATTTTAATTCAACAAAATCATCGTTACCCTTTTCATCTTTATAATAAACTATATCTTTTTCATGAGAATAACCTTCAATTCTCATCCCTAAAAAATAATCAGTTAGTGAAAATCTGTAATCCTTGAAATCAATGGATTCAATTTTTTCATATACAGAATAATAATCAGTTTCAAACTCATCTAGTTTTAGAGAGGTAGATATTAAGGGTATTGAAAAAAGCATGAAAAATACTATACCAATAAAAAACCCTATATCTCTAAAAGCTTTTCTTTTTTTGAAGTTAGAATACAATACTAGACCATAAGAAAGGCCTATGAAAGCAAAAAAGAAAGAAAAATGTGGAAAATAAATTTCGAAATTTCCCATATAGGTCGTCGAATATAATATTATTCCAAGATAAGACAATATTGCTATATTTATTAAAGCAAATATATATTTTATAAACCCTAATTTACTTTCT
>JBNJGY010000088.1:0-5751 GCA_051748045.1 Thermotogota bacterium | reverse complement strand
CTAATATTGCTAAAACTACAGGTAAAACACCATACATAAAAATAGAAGTTTTTTTTTGATCTTCTTGTAATTTCATTAAGTACCAACCACGCCACTACAAACAAAACAAAAACAAAAAAACTTTTAACCGTTATACCCGTAAACAGTATTCCCATAACAATCACCCCATTTTTTACCTTAGAATTTTTTTGCTAACATCATCCTCGTTAAAAAGCTACTATCTCTTTAATGTTAAATTCCTGCCCTGATATCAACATATAATCTTCGTTTTGACAGTTTGGGCATATTTTTCTATGCTCAATAACGTTATAAACTTGATTACAGTTTTTACACTTTGCATTAGCAGGAAGTTCAACAATTTCTAATTTTGTTTCTTCATAGTCAGTTTCGCTAACTGCAGCTGGATAACACTCCTTAAGAAATCTTGGAATAGCTTGAGACAATTGTCCAACTTCTAAAACTATTTTATCCACAGTTTTAATATTGTTTTCTTGTACAAAACCATCTACAATTTTTATGACCTCATAAACAATACCTAATTCATGCATGAAACTTCACCTCATATTTGTGTTACTTTTATCTTTTTTTAGAAAAAGGATTTATTTTATTCCCTACAATCTTTGCCTTTCTTACTACAGCATTTTTTATAACTGCTTTAGGCAAGTCTTCAATTTCATATCCCTCTACATCATGAACTTTCTCAAGTTTTATTGCATCAAACTTACATCTAAGAGTACAAGCCCCACAACCAACACATAAGTATTCGTCAGTTTTAACAGCTCCACAACCAAGACATCTTTCAGTTTCTTTTTTAATCTGTTCCTCTGTTAGAATTCCTCTTAAATCTTTGAAAGTTGTTTTTGATATTTTCCCATCTACTTGTTCTATTCTTTGTCTTGATGTTCCATCGTAACCTTGAATTTCATCTAAATTATTTTTATCTAATGCCTTATAATAGTGAGTGTCTCTACCAAATACCAAAGATTGTCCTCTATGAACAAATCTATGTATAGAAACAGCTGCTTCTTTTCCTGCTGCAATTGCATCTATGGCAAATTTTGGCCCTGTCGCAACATCTCCACCAGCAAAAATATCTGATTTAGAAGACTGAAGGGTAATAGGATCAACTTCTATAGTATTTCTCTTAGTTAGCTTAACTGATTCTCCTTCTAAAAGAGTTCCATAATCAAAAGTTTGACCTACAGATAATAAAACAGTGTCACATTCAACTATTATTTTGTCTTTTTCATCGAATTTTGGAGAAAATCTTCCTTGTGAATCAACAGTAGAAAGACATCTAACAAATTCAACTCCAGTAACTTTTCCATCTTTTGTAACTATTCTATTTGGCCCCCAAGAATTGTTAATATTAATTTCTTCCGATAGAGCTTCTTCAACTTCTTCTTTGTGAGCAGGCATATTTTCTCTAGATTCTAAACAGAAAATATCAGTTTTAGATACACCTTTTAATCTAACAGCTGATCTCGCTACGTCAATTGCTACATTTCCTCCACCAATAACAATAACTTTTCCTTCAGCATCAACTGGTTCTGAAAGGTTAACTGAACGGAGAAAATCAACACCACTCAATACTCCATTAGCCTCTTCACCTTCGAGGCCTAATTTCCTACCTGATTGAGCACCTATTGCAACATAAAATGCATCATATCCTTTATCTCTAAGTTCTTGGAGTTTGATATCTTTCCCAACTTCAACTCCAGTTTTAAAATTAACTCCCATTTCTCTTAGTACATCTATTTCTGCTTCTATAACATCTTTTTCTAATCTATATGAAGGAATTCCAAGCGTTAACATACCTCCTAATTTCTTTTCTTTTTCAAATACAGTAACATCATATCCATCTAGTGAAAGATCATAAGCACAAGTCAACCCAGAAGGACCTCCACCAATGATTGCAATTTTTTTATCACTGTAATCATGTCTTTTTTCTGGTATGTATCTAACACCTTTATTCAAATCTTGTTCTGCAATAAACTTTTTAATATCATCAACAGCTACTGCTTCATCAATATCTCCACGTGTACAATCTTCTTCACATAGTCTAGGACAAACACGTCCACAAACTGCTGGGAAAGGATTATGTTTTTTTATCAATTCTAAAGCCTCTGTGTATTTACCTTGAGATGCCAATTTGACATAACCTTGTACTGGAATATGAGCTGGACAGTTTGTAATACATGGAGATGTTCCACTATCCAAAGAATTTTTTCTATTTATTCTGTAATCAACATTCCATTTATCTTCTTTCCATTCTGTATTTCTAGGGGTTACTTTGGTTATTTTTACATCAATTGGTTCTTTTGAACATAATTTCTGACCTAGTCTCAAAGCGTTAGTTGGACAAACCTCAACACATTCGCCACAAGCAACACATTTTGATTCATCTACAACAGCCCTATAATTGGACCTAACAATGTCGTTATTCAAAAATTCATTACCAAGTCTCATCGCATAACAACCGCATCCACAACAATTACAAATAGCATGAGTATTTCCCAGCCCATCTAAATTTGGTATAGAATGCATCAAACCATTATCTTCTGCTCTTTTTATAATTTCATAGGCTTCTTCTCTAGTTATTTCTCTCGCCCTTCCTGTTCTTATATAAAACTCCGCTGCATGATCAAGTTGAATACACATATCTTCTTTTAAATGTCCACAACCTTCTCCCATTTCTTCACGAGAAGTTCTACAAGAACAATCCGAAACAGAAAAAGTCTCTGATTCATTTAAATATTTTGATATTTCTTCATATGAAGCTCTTCTTGAATTCCCATCTATTGCCCTCTCAATTGGAATAACTCTCATAGGGCCTCCGCCTATAGGCATTATCCCAGCAGCCATAGGTCCTTTTTTACTACCAAAATAATAAAAAGCTTCAGCAATTTGAGGATATTTAGAGACTAATTCTTTATTATTGTTAAGCATTTCTAAATGTCCTGGAACAAAAATATCATGCCAAAACATATCTACTCCATCTATAGTATTTACAAAAGCAACCCCAGCCCAAGCTATGTGATCTAAAGCTTCTTTTACTTTTTCATAAGGTTCTCCAGCAGATTGTGCAATTTCTTCAGCACTGAGTTTTTCTCTAAATTTCAAATACATGGCTATTTTTGCTTGATACTCTGTCAAAACTGGCTCAAGTGAATAGTATTCTGGGCCAAAAGGAATAGCCTCTCTGCTAGAACCCGCTTTTGTTCTTCCGATTTTGTTTGCAAGATCTAAAATTTCCTGTCTGTATTCTCTACCGTCAACATCCGCCCAATTTAATGCGAAATTAAATCTTTTCGATTTATTAAAATTTGTCTTTTGTTGTTTTTTCTTCATGTTTTACACCCCTTTTTTTATCTCTTTTCGAATCCAGCTTGCCCATTGTTCAACGCCTTCACCAGTTTTTGCTGATATAGGAAAAATAACTATATCCTCATTTAATTTTTTCACCCTTTCTTCAAGTAAATCCATTTTAAAATCAAAGTGTTCAATCGCATCTATTTTATTAACTATTAATGCATCAACTTTTCCAAATATTTTTGGATATTTTAGTGGTTTATCGTCTCCTTCAGGAACGCTAACAATTGCTATATTTCTCATTGCTCCAGTATCATATCCAGCTGGACATATCAAATTCCCAACATTTTCTAAAAACAACAAATCAAGATCTTCAACACCTAATTCATCTATACCCTGTTTTGTCATAGTTGCATCTAAATGGCACATGCCACCAGTATGTAACTGAATTGCCTTTGCTCCAGCTTCTTGTACTGTCTTAGCATCCACATCCGAATCAACATCCGCTTCCATTACACCTATTTTCATTTCATTTTTTAAAGCATTAATAGTACTCACCAGAGTAGTTGTTTTTCCACTTCCAGGCGAAGACATGATATTAATCATAAATGTACCTTTTTCTTTTAATTCCCTTCTAGTCTCTTCAGCTACTTTTGAGTTATCCTCATAAATGTTTTTTTTGATTTCAAAAATTTTTAATTCATCCATTTTAACCCTCCTAATGACTTATGTGTTTAATTTAACAATACTTATTGTGATTATTATAACAAAAAAATAATTAAAAAAAACAACCATTTTTTGGAAGAAAATAACCTATATTTACTTTACCTAACTGTTTACAATAAGAATATTTAATTTCCTCTTTAAAAAGGGGAGATTTACTATATAATCAACCACAAAATTTGTGAACACTAATACAAAGTATTTTTTTACAAACAATATTTTCATATTTGATATAGAATGGTAAAAATGATAAAATATAAGTAGATTGTTATTTTTTTTACAAAGTGTTATATTTTATAAACGGTGGGATAATATGGACAAAAACAAAAAATTTAATATCATTATAGAAGGACAGAAAAATGGAGTTAGTAAAACTTGTGAGAAATACGAGATTTCAAGAACTCTTTATTATCGTTGGCTTAAGAAGTATAAGATCAAGGGTATAAATGGGTTAGATAATATTAGAAAAAAAGTTGTTCCAAAAAATAAAACAAGCAAAGAGATAGAAAATGAAACACTAAACCTTATAAAAATCTATCCAAGAAATGGTCCAAGAGAGATTAAATATCTATTAGAAGAAATAGGATATAACATAAGTGAATCGGCTATTTTTAACATTATGAAAAGAAACGATCTAACAAATAAAAAAAACAGGATGATATATTCAAGAAAAAAAGAAGTAAAAAATATTGACTCTAAATTGAATTTAGAAGATATGAAAAGTGGTGAGTGTTGGTTTTTTTGGATAACAGATTACGGAAAATTCGAAAATATTGGTAAAATTTATGAATATACAATTTTCGATTATAAAAGCAAAATAGCCTGCAGCAGGTTATACCAAAAAATCGATTTAATTCATTTTGAGGATTTACTAACAGGAGTCGCAATGCCTGTTGCTCATACTTTAAACATGGATATCAAAAATCTTTGTTTTTTTCAAAAATCAGAAATGATATTAAAACTTAAAAATAGTTTCAGATCAAAAATTAAAACTATTATTAATAATAACGATTTAAATGTAAACGTAAATATTATACATAAGAATAAACATCTAAAAAAAATCAATGATTTAAGAAACAATTACACAAAAGGATGTATTTCTTATCTAATACCTTATATTCAAGAAGAGTTATCATTTGATGAAATAAAAATAAAATTACAACAGCACATTAGAGAGTATAACCTTAACAATAAAATGTTTATCGAAGGAAATATGTATTCACCAGTTGAATATCATGTAAAATCAACAGAAACAAATCTTATTTTGCCCTTATGGGCTTATATTGAGAGAATATATTAAAGGGGTTAATTATGGAAATTGCAATCATAGGGGCAGGTTTCAGTGGTTTATTAAGTGCATATTTATTAGAAAAAAAGGGGCACAAAGTTACTGTATATGAAAAAGAAGAATTAACAGGAGGACATTGTAGAACAGTCCTTAATAAAGACACCTACTTTGAACTTGGTAGTGTTTTTTCTTTTAACAAAAAAATTAAAGACTTACTAGTTAAGTTAAAAGTGGATTACACAGAAAGATTTACTTATAGAAAATTCTTAAACGAAAATTATGAAGCAGTAGAACAAATATCAAAAGAGAAAATAGCTTTGCTTATAAAAGACTTGGAACAGCTCAAGAATATTCTTAAGAAATATTCAGACTCATTGAACACTATAAACTATGGTTATGTTCACGATGATTTAAACGTTTCACTTTTT
>JBNJGY010000087.1:0-5757 GCA_051748045.1 Thermotogota bacterium | reverse complement strand
GATATACCTCTTATTAATCTTGTAAGAAACAACATATCAATCCCTGTTATTGCTTCAAGCGGAGCAGGATGCAAAGAACATTTCAGCGAAGTTTTTAAAAAAACAAAGGCTGAAGCAGCTCTTGCCGCAGGTATTTTTCACAGGCAGGAAGTTCCTGTTGAAGATGTAAAAAATCATCTTGATTTAGAAAAAATAGAGGTAAGGAAGACTTAAAGGCCTGTAAACTTAAATAAGAATCTAACAGAAAAAATAATATTTTTCTGTTAGTATTTTAAGTAGTATTTGGCCGAAAACTTGAATTTTTTGTTCAGTTCAAGAGAGATGAAAAATTTAACCGCAGGAATATTTGAGTATTTGAAAATTAAATTTTAAACCTGACTTAAGAATGGACAAAAAAGAAAGTTTTCGTTCAGCAACCACATAAACTCGCTTAATTTACGAGCCGATTAAATTAATAAAAAAACATCCCCTCTTTTTCCGTGTTACAAAATATCCATTTCCTGTTTAAAACAAATTTGTGAATCAATGATCATCAATTTCAATACTTTTTATCATTGTAGCATAGCTGATATATTTAAAGGCATCTAAAAAAATATTTATAACTGGCTTGAACCAGATTCGACAATATTGTCGCCACCGGATAGAATTGTCGAAAAGAAAAGCTTAAAACTGACTTTGGCCGGGCTTTTCAATATGGCACAATTATTGAATTATTCTCCTTAAGAATATAAACACAAAAAAGGAGTTTAAAAATGAAACGAGCTATTATTACAGTAATTATGGTAGCAGGAATGACAGGTCTAATTTATTCAACTTCTCCTGTAATGGCAAAAGGCGGGCAGGGAAACAGATCCGGGAAGATGATACGTTCGCAACAAAACTGCCCGTATAACGGATCTCAGCAGAAAAATCAAATGAATCGCAATACTAACAAAAGACAAAACCGGATAAATTCAGAAAATAATCAAAACCAGAATCAAAGCTTTAACCAACAAAAAGGATTCGGCCCCGGAGACGGTACAGGGAATCAGGGTGAAAGGCCTATGGACGGAACAGGATACGGAACACCTTTAAACAGATAAAAAATGATATTCAAACCCGGGCGGGCATAAAAAGCCCGAGAAAAAGGGAAAATATGCTAAAAAAAACCGTTATTTTAATATCCTGTCTTTTAATTTTTTCAGGAGCAATCAGCCCTTTATCTGCAAGTAAAAATACATCAGTTACTTTGGATGCAGCAACAGGATATGATTCAAATTATCAAGATGAGGTTAGTAAAAACGGTTCCCTGTTTTACAATACAAAAATAGACTTGCTGTACAAGTTTTTTAAATCAGGCAATATTTCATCAGAGCTTATTCTAAGAGGAGGATATAAAAAATATGCAAAATACAGTGACAGTTATTTTTTAAAATCAGGCCCGGAAATTATAAAAAATTTTGACCAGGGATCTTCAGGATTAAGAATAACTGCCGGAATATACAGAAATAAAAACGATGAAACAGATGACTACAACTTAGTTTCAGCATACTTTTTCTATAACAGATTTATTTCTTCTAAAACAGATATTTATGCCGATTTCAGTTTTACCCGTTTTAATTATATTAACAGCTATAACAACAGTTACCAGCCTGACTATATATCAGATGATTATTCAGGTTTATCAGGAGGCTGGAGAGTCGGCAGGAATCGTCAGTCTGTAAGTTTAGCTTCTGATAAAACAACCTTATCAGCTTCATCAGAGGAAGAAAAATCTTACAACCTTACTTCTTCTGCTTTTATTAATCACAGCTTTTCTCCGGGCTTTCTTACAGGAACAGGAGTAAGCTTTAAAATCAACAATTCAAATTTTTCAAAAAATTCATATAAAAAATCAGGGTTTTATATTTATTCCGACTTTTATCCTTTAAAAAAATGGGAGATAAACTTAAATACAGAATTTGGTATTTATGATTATCACAAAGAAGCTGAAAAGGAATATCTGTTTTCAGCAGGAGTGAAAAACTCTTTTTATTACAGTAAAAATTCAATACTCTATGTAAACATGATTTATGATAAACTAAAAACAGATAATGAATTTAACAATTTTGAATCAATGGAAATAAAATGCGGAATATCATTTTATTATTAATTATAATTCTTTCTTTCCCTTTTTCTCTAAAAGCTGAAGAATTTATAACAGGAAGAGTTAAAGGATTAGATAAAAAAAACAGCATTATATATATATGCCCAATGGGCAGTCCCTGTAAAAACAGCTTTTTACAGGTTAAAATCCCAGACAATGAGTTTTTTGACAGCTTAACAAAAGGTGAACTTGTTCGAATTTCAGGTGAATTTAAAGACCAAAACATATTTAAAGCTTCTGAAATTGTAAGAAACAGAAATTACGATCCTACAGGTGTAAGATCAAGACTTAAAAATTACAGACAAAGATCAGGGCATGGAAAACAAAGACGAAGAGGGAATCATTAAGAAACCTCCATTTTCAGGGATATGGAAAATCACTGTTTTTATAATCAGTCTAATTATTATTATATTTTTTATATTTTTTTTCAGACAGATGAACAACGCCAAAAAAACCTTTCTTGGCCATGTTTTAAAAGATGCGGAAATGATGAGCAGGCTTATTGAAGAAAATATAACTACAGCTATTATTTCAGAATCTGCAGTAGAAACAACCTTAAAATCGCTTCTTAAAAACTCGGCCGATTTTACACTATACCTTGATGAAATAAGTCCATTTACAAATAGTGAACTTAAAGCCTATGCCTCAAATTCTGGTCTTTACGGGATATATATCAAAAGAGAAAACTCTGAATCGTCGGGTCCTGAAAACTGGGTTAATGAAATGAATATAAAAAAAATTTACAGCAATTCAGACAAATTCAGATATTTCCCTGACAAAAAAGTATATATACTGGGATCTGCCTCAGACAACGGATCTTTTGCTGTTATAGGAATAAGATCTGAAAAAATAAGTGAACTTAAAGCCAGAATAAGCCCTGAATTTCTTGTAAAAAAGATTGAAAACCTGCCCGGAATAAAAAAAGTGTCGCTTAATAAAGTAAAAGAGATTGAAAAATATAATATAAATACAAATACAAATATAGATTACAGTACAGAAACAGTTGAAGCAAAAATTTATCTTGACTCATATCTTCTAAAAATAAGTTTTAATGCTGAAGCTTACTTTAACAGAACTTCATCCATCAAAAAGGAATTTTTTATATTCATTTTTTCCATACTTTTTTCAGGTGTTCTTTTTTCATGGATACTTATCCGATTCCAGAGCA
Source organism: Thermotogota bacterium (assembly GCA_051748045.1). Lineage (GTDB taxonomy): Bacteria > Thermotogota > Thermotogae > Petrotogales > Petrotogaceae > Geotoga. The sequence continues at coordinate 2,464 of JBNJGY010000087.1, read as the reverse complement.
TATATCTGAAAAAAGTAACAGAATTTGAAAAAAACCTTTCCAGAGAAAAGGAAGATGCTCTTATGGGAAGAGCCGCAGGCACAATAGCACATGAGATAAAAAATCCTGTAAATACAATTTTTATGGGGCTCCAGAGACTTTATAAAGAAAGTAAAAATCTTGATGATGAAGAAAAAGAGCTTATCTCTGTATTAATAAGTTCTTCAAAGCAAATAGCATCAATAACAGACAATTTAAAAAATTATACTGCCCCTTTTTCTCCGGAATATAAAAAATTTGATGCAGCAAAAAATTTAAACACGATTTTAAAGTCATATTCAGCAAAATTTGAAGCTAAAAAAACAGATATTATTTGTGATGATTCTCCTTTTTATATTTATGCAGATGAAAAGCTTTTATTCACTGTTTTTGATAATATAATAAAAAATTGTGCAGAATCTGTCAGTTATAATGGACAAATTAATATAATCCTTTATGAACAAAAGAATAAAAGCATTCTTAAATTCAGCAACACTGTTGAGAAAAATTTAACTCAGACAGAAGCTGATAAATTTAAAGAGCCTTATTATACAACAAAACTAAAAGGTACAGGACTTGGTCTTGCTATTTGCGATAAAATTGCCCTTGCCCACGGAGGAAGTCTTGATATCATTTCATCTGGAAATAAAATTGAAATAAGCTTGGTTATTAAAAAGGAGATCACAAATGACAAGAATACTTCTTATTGATGATGATCCTGATCAGCTTTCAATTTTGTCCGGATTTTTAAAAAAAAGCGGTTATCTGGTATCCTGTGCTGAAAACGGTATTCAAGGGCTTGAAGAATTTAAAAAAAAAGATTTCTCCCTTATAATCACAGATCTTAAAATGCCTGAAATGACAGGAGACAGGCTTATATATGAAATAAACCGTATAAACCCTCTTGTAAAAAAAATAATGATTACTGCTTATGCAGAAGTAAAAACAGCGGTTGAAGTCATGAAATCAGGAGCTGATGATTTTATTGAAAAACCTGTAAATCTTGATGATCTGATCGAAAAAATTAAAAATCTTGAAGCTGAATTCAAAAGAGATAAAAAAGCCTCAGAAATCAATTTTTCTATAGATAGCAAAAATCTGCCTGTTGAAATCAAAGGTGAAAGCACTGAACTCAAAGATGTTGTTTTAAAAGCCGGAAGAGTTGCCAAAAAAGACTGGACTGTGCTTTTAAGGGGTGAAACAGGAACAGGAAAAGAACTTTTCGCAGAGCTGATACATCTTTCAAGCAGCAGAAGGAAAAATCCTTTTGTAGAGATAAACTGTGCTGCAATTCCGGAAAATCTTTTTGAATCAGAAATATTCGGTCACAAAAAAGGTTCTTTCACAGGTGCGGATAAAGATAAACCCGGAATGGCTGAAGCCGCTGACAAAGGGATCCTATTTCTTGATGAAATCGGAGAAATGCCTCTCATAATTCAGGCAAAACTCCTTAAATTTATTCAAAATGGTAAATTTCAAAAAATCGGAGAAAACAACCCCTGTTATTCAGATGTAAGAATTATTGCCGCCACAAACCGCAACTTAGAACAAATGGTTAAGAAAGGTCTTTTCAGGGAAGACCTCTACTACAGATTAAGTGTTCTTGACATAACAATACCGTCCCTGAAACAGAGAAAAACCGATATACCTTTACTTGCCGGACATTTCCTTGAAAAATATTCTGGGGGACAATTTTCATTTGATGCTTCAGCAATAGACTCTCTTACTAAATACAGCTTCCCGGGCAATGTAAGAGAACTTGAACATATTGTGCAGAAAGTTATTGCCTTTGCCTCATCTGATATCATAAGCAAAAATGATCTTCCTGATAATATAAGATTTGCAGACACAGCTGAATCATCACAGCTTAAAACAAAAGTTGCAGACCTTGAAAAAGAGATGATTATAAAAGCACTTGAAAAAAATCGAGGCAACCAGTCAAAAGCGGCAGATAAACTCGGTATAAGTGAAAGAGTCCTAAGATACAAAATGAAATCTTACAACATTAAAAACAGTTTAAAATAAGGTAATCAGGTCCCGATGATTCTGCGTTCTTTTAGCAGATAACAGAAAAATAATCCTAAACTTAATAAGAGATAAAAGAATAAGAAATTTAAAGTGGTTGGTTTGCTCATAAATAAAGTTTAAAAACTTATTGCTTATGCAAAAAGAAGGTATTTTTTTTAAGTTCTCACAGAACAACCGGCTTTGTTATGCTTTCCATATCTTATCATAAAGACCCGACTCTCTTGAGTGGGATTTATTTACGGCGAAGTTGAAAACATCTTTTCTGCCGCAGATAAATACTTTTTTTCTGGCCCTTGTAACAGCAGTATATACAAGTTCTCTGGAAAGAACTTCAGAATAGTGTTCAGGCAAAACAAGAAGAATATTATCAAATTCAGAACCCTGACTTTTATGAACTGACATAGAAAAAACAGAATCA
>JBNJGY010000086.1:0-5795 GCA_051748045.1 Thermotogota bacterium | reverse complement strand
GTATCAACAAGATAATCGTCTTGTTTTACATATTTATTACCGGTGAATAAGTATCCCTTAATTTTTGTTGGATGAAGATCAACCACCATATTATATTTTTCTGCTAAGTTTATGGCATTTTCTATTTCTCTAACAAATTCTTCGTCTACTTCTTTTCTAAAATCTTCTGGTCCAACAACAATTCCCATACCTATTTTCCCAACATTATTTTCATTCATTAATTCAACTATTTGAGTTAGTTCTTTCCAATTATCTTTCTGAATAGATATGTATATACCAGGTTGTCTGAATTTTTCTATTTCATATTTTTTAGATATCTCAACAGTTCTTTTCAAATTTTTCAAAATAGTTTCAAAATTAGAACCTCTTCTAATTTTTTCGAATGTATCTTTTGTCGCTCCATCAAAAGACACAGCGATTTCTACATCATTTCTCAGAAGAAAATCTGCCATTTCTTCTGTTAGAAGCATACCATTTGTAGAGATATCCAATTTTGTTTCAGGTCTTTTCTTTTTATTTATATATTCAATTCTTTCTTTTATATCTGGAACAAGAAGTGATTCCCCCCAGTTAAAAATAGAATAACTAGAAACTCCATCCTTAGTTTCATCAATTATTCTTTCAAAAAGTTTTCTGTCCATCACTCTACCTTTTGGCCCTGTTTCATCCCGACACATGGCACAATACATATTACAATCTTCAGTTAAATCCAAATACACTTTTCTTGGTATGTTTGGTGATATCTGCGCTGGCATTTTAGCTGTAGTAAAATCAAGACTTTTTTGTAAATATTGCTTCATTAACCATCCCCCCGTGTTTGCTTACTAGTCAACTTTTATTTTCTTCAATTTAATAGAAATTATTAAAACGCTCACAATAATTATAGCAACAATGACTAAAAAAGAAAAAGTATCAAATGTCACAGAGCTCAACAGCCTCATTCCATGAGTTGCTGGTAAAAATAGGCCCACAACTTTCAAAAAATCTGGTAACATTTCAGAAGGAAACATTATTCCTGAAAAAAGCATGGAAGGTAAAAATATTATTTGAGAATACATGGTTAATTTTGAAGTTGATTTTGCAAATATACCAAGTATTGTTCCAATGAGCAATGTTGCAGTTAAAAACAATATGAATTTTAAGAAATAAAACAAAGGATTTCCTGGTATAACCGCATCATACATTACCGGGGAAATTAAATAAATAAAAATGCTAACAACAGTAAGGTTTATACCACCAGATATGATGCTGGACAATAAAACAGACCATAGTGGTATTCCACTGGATTTAAAGGTTTTTACCATAGAATTTTCAAAATAATTTATTACACTCCCTGGAGTACCTATAATTGATCCCATAGTTGTAGAAAAAATTATCATTGAAGATATCAATGTTTTTGTCGCTTCTGGATTTGTTGAAGAAAAAACGAAACTCATTACAATAAAAAATAATAAAGGTACAAGATAATATGTTATTAAAATATCTCTATTTCTCAAATCTAATTTTGTTTTTAATTTTAAAGTGTATAAAAAAGCACTCATTTTTTTTCACCTCTGTTTGTCAATTCAACAAATTTTTCTTCTAACGTTGGATGTTCTATTTTTAAATCTACTATGTCCACTTTTTTCTCCAGTAAATAGTTTGTCAGTTCGTTTATCCCCTTCAACATTGTTTTTGTCTCAAATTTATAATTATTATTATTTATATTAATTAATTTAATATCCTTTAAATTTGGTATATCAATTTCCTTATCAATCTCAATGTTTATAATCATCTCTTCCTTTTTACTGTTTATTATTTCTTTAGGATTACCAATTGTTTTTATCTTACCATCTAAAAGTATAGCTACTCTGTCAGCCAATTTTTCTACTTCCGCCATATCATGCGAAGATAAGATTATAGTAATTCCTTTTTGTTTTAATTCTCTAATTTTTTCATGTAAAACAACTCTTCCTTCCACATCCAATCCAGCTGTAGGTTCATCTAATACTAATATTTTTGGATTGTTAACCAAAGCCAATGCCAAATGTAGTTTTCTTTTTTGACCGGTAGATAAAGTTCTATAAACATGTTTTCTTATTTCTTTTAGGCCAAATTCATTTATAAGATCATTTCTTGTTTGAATTCCTTTCCATTTACAAAAAAGTTCTACTGCTTCTTGAATGGTTATGTAAGGCGGGAGAGAAGATGATTGCAACTGAACTCCGATATCTCCATTTTTTAGTATTTCTTTTGGTGTTTCACCTTTTATATTTATTTTCCCCTCTTTGTGTTTTCTTAACCCCTCTATTATTTCCAAAGTAGTGGTTTTTCCTGCCCCATTTGGTCCTAATAAAGCGAAAATTTCATTTTCTCTAACTTCAAAAGACAAGCCTTTTAAAACGTGATTTAATCCATAACTCTTTGTCAATTTTTCAACTTCTATAATGTTTCTCATTATATTCCCTCCCCAAAATCCATATTTGATTTTTCAAAATAATAAATCAACGATTCATTTAAATAATTTCCTATTTTTTTGAAATTATCAGAAAACTCTTTGTCTCCAAAATTATCTACATCTTTTCCCATATTCACCAATTCATTCAACAATTTTTGATCTCCTTTTGTAAAATCCATAACCATATCCCACCATTTTTTAGCAAAATCAAAACTTTCTTCACTTTTTGGAGAAATTCCATTTTCTTTTAAAATTACTCCCTGTTTAAGCAATTTTTTCATGTTTTCAAAGAACTCTTTTCCTTTTTCATGATCAAAATTACCTTTTATTTTTTCAAAAGAATTCTTGTCAAAATATTTCACTGTCCAATAATAATCATCGTTATTTCTTATCATAGATAAAATCTCTATAAGTTTTTTCCAATCTACCTGCCCTAGATTCTTTGTTTCTTTTTTAAACTTGGATACAACATCCAATGTTTTTTGTAAATGTTCTATTTTATTTTCTATAATTTTTTCTTGATCTTGTATAAGCATTTCAATAGTATCTATATCTTTCGCTGGAATTACCTTCTCTTTTATATCTTTTAAAGTAAAACCCATTTCTTTTAAACTCAATATTTGATAAAGAGTTATGTAATCTTCTATTGAATAGAGCCTTCTTCCTCCTTCTGTATAAGAACTGGGGGATAAAAGATTTATCTGGTCATAATACTGAACTGTTCTTACTGATATATTTAATTTTTTTGCCAATTCACCTACAGAAAACATTTCTTTTTCTTGCATTTTTATCACCTCATATAAAATATACAACGTGACGTAGCGTCATGAGCAAATGTAATCATGTTAATATTTTGTAAATATTATAAAACGCTAAAAAAATAAGCCCTTCCGGGCTTATTCATAATATTTCTTCTATTTTTATTCCTTCTGGCTTTTTCTGGTAGTAATAATTTATTATATGTACATCTGCATCAAAAGCCATTTCAGGCATATTTTCTTCATAAGTAAACCATTTAACCTGTGAAATATCGTCTCCAGCTTTTGCTATTCCAGAAACAACTGTTGCGTGTAAAACTATCACCAAACTGTGGAGGTTTTTGTTCAAAAAATTGTGAGAAACGTTTATTATTTTATCTATATCAATTTCCAAATTAGTTTCTTCTTTTACTTCTCTCTTTGCAGCAGTTATAAAATCTTCTTTGAACTCTATGAATCCGCCAGGCAATGCCCAAAAACCATTTTTTACATTTTCACTTTTTCTCTTACCAAGTAAATATTTTTCTCCATCAGTTATTAAGATAGCTGTTGCTGTTTGAGGGTTGACATAATTCACATATCCGCAATTATCACATTTTTGAAAATCGTCCTCTCTAGGCGCTAAATCTTTACCACAATTAGGACAATAATTTACAGTTCTATATTTATTTATATTTTTATAATCGTAAAAGATATTTTTATTTTTCATTTAGTCTAAAAATCACCCCATAATTCTTCAAATATTTTTCAAATATTTCTTCATTTTTTATATTATAATTGAATCTTTCAATAATTGATACCTGAAACATATCTTCACTTGACCTGTTTATATTGTCTAAAGTCTTTTCAATTTCTATATCATAAAAATCAATCATGTAATTATTAGCACCATATATTTCTATTCGATTGCCTTCATTGAATTCCTTTAATAAGTCTATATTATCTTTTTTTAAGTTTTCTTTTTTGATAGACCAGTAATAATAGGTTATTCCAATAACATCGAAAATAATAGAAGATTTTTCCATCATTTCGATTTCTGGAATATGGTATTTTTCCTCAAAATATTCTTTGTTCATATAAAAACCATTTCTTGTAGAATATACAAGTTTAGAAAAATAATTGTTTTTTTCCAAAAATTTGTGAAAAATCTCAGCACTATTATACAAATTGTTATAGAAATTATGAAACTCTACAATATCTCTTGGTGTCATAGGTTAAATAACCTTTTTGCATTGTATCTAAAAACATTTTCAAAATCTTCTTCAGAAAGGTTTTCGTGTAAAAATTCAAACATAGGCAGATATTTTTCATATGTATTAGTTCCATCTATTATTGCATCTGTTCCAAACATTATCTTTTTACTACCACATTTTTTCACTGCTTCTAACACGTTTTCTTTTGATACCCATGTTGTATCTCCATAAAGATTGTCTATTTTTGAAACAAATTCTATAGCTTCTTGATTATCTGTTCCCAGTCCCATATGAACTGCGATAAAATTTACATTTGGATTTTCTTTTGCTGTTTCATATAGATATTTAACTTCTGAATCTTCATCTCCAGCAGTATGTACTGCAAAAGGAATGTCCAATTCTTCAGCTAATTGGATATATGGTTTATAGTTTTCTGTAGTGAATTTCATTTTAGAGTGGTAAGGATGAGCTTTTAACCCACAAAAAAAATCTTTGTTCTCAACTAAAAAATCTTTCACTTTTTCTGAATATTTATTAGTGAAAGGTTTAACCCAAAAAAGACCTTTTAATTTTGCAGGATTCTTTTTTACAAGTTCTAGCGTTTTTTTATTCACTTCTATTTGATCTTCATCATTTTCTATTTTATCTAGTTCATGGCCAAATTCAGCACCTTCTAAATTAGAAACGATACCAAAATCAATACTGTATTTCTTAAAAGCTTTTATCAAATCTATACCTTTTAAATCCCATTCCATAGCTTTTCCAAAATGAACGTGAGAATCAATTACCATAATAAAACATCTCCTTTTTATGCGTTTAATCGTTATTACAATTATAGCATGTTAGTTTCTACAAAAAATATTTTATCAACCCCATTTTTAAAAATAAATTGCTTCTCAATTTATTCTGTTGGATGTTGGAGGATGGAAGTTGTTGGTTTTTATTTATTTTTGATGGTTAGCAATGTTTTTTCTTTCATCTTCTAACCATAAACCTTCAACAGAAATTATGCAATAATTTCTACTTAACGACCTACTTTTCATTTTTATATTTCTTCATTGTTTTTTGTATAATAAAATATATATTTAATACATTATTAGATAGATAAGTATCTTGTCATTCTGAACGACGGTTTTTGGAGCTGAAGAATCTAAAACCTTTTTAATTTGCTTTACAAATTTATAAACTCAGACCCTTCGACGATGCTCAGGGTGACATTCACTAATCTTTTTAATAAGTGTTTTTCAACCAAAATAATAAATAGATACAATGAACTATTGAAAATAATATTTTTTCAATAATTTGTTTTAGTGAAGAGCTCTATTTATTATTTTATATTACTTATTAATTTGCTTTGCAAATTTACTGATGAGTTTTCTCCATGCGCTGTCGCTTAGTCGAAATGAC
>JBNJGY010000085.1:0-5797 GCA_051748045.1 Thermotogota bacterium | reverse complement strand
TCTTAATAAATCTTAACAAAAGCATTGATTATAAAGGCTTTAAGTGTTATATTACTATCATTAAAAGTCACTCAAAATAACCCTTTTTAACGTCCGAATTGTGGACAGTACCGTGGACAAGTTTTTTTGATAAAAAGCCTGATATATCTGAGTTTAAGACTTTCATAAAACCTCTTAACGTGGACAAATTTTAACCTAAAAGGAATTGACCATGACTGAAACAATAAAGGTTAGCGAACTAAAAAAGGCAATTAAGGAAAAAACAAAGGTTAAAGTTGAGGGTGAAAAGGGAGGGGGAGTTTTATATTTATATCGCCGTGGTAAAGAAAATAAACTGAGTTGGGTGGTTAGGTATCAAAACAAAGGTAAGGATAAATATTACAGTTTAGGTTCAGCTGATTTTGAAAACAGAAAAGGTTTAGGGCTTAAAAAAGCCAAAGACAAGTATTATGAGCTAAAATTATTAATCAGAGATGGTGAAGATCTTAGAGAATATTTTGAGCGACAGCAGGCAGAAAAGGCGAAACAGGAGAGATTAAAAAACAAAAAGAACATATCTTTTAAGGATTTTGTTTCTGAAACATACCTACCAACAGCAAAGATCAAAAAAGCAGAGAAAACTTATTTAACCCAAAAGAGACATTTTGAAATCTGGCTTTATCCTGTTATAGGGAAAAGGTCATTTGATGAAATAACAATAAATGACTGTTTCAAGATCAGAGATGAAATGAACAAGGCAGGGAGATCACCAAGAACAATACAGCACGTATTCCAGAGTTTCCACCATGCGTGGCAATTTGCACTTGATGACGAATTAACAGAAAAACGTTGTCCAACTGAAAGCAGGAAGTTTGAACTTGAGCCGGTCAGGAACGAAAAAACAAGAGTTTTAAATCATACAGAAGAAAAGCATTTACTTGATTATTTAAGTCTTTTCAATCCACAATTAAAAGATATGGTAATTGTTTCATTAGAGACAGGTTTGAGGGCAGGAGAGCTATTTAAACTTGAATGGCAGGACATAAGCATTAAAGAGCGTAAAATCACGGTGCAAGCTCATAAATGTAAGACCGGAAAAGCACGAAGTATTCCAATGTCTGACAGGTGTTATAAGTCAATTAAAAGCCAGTCTCACAATAAAAACTCTTTTGTATTTCTGAATAAAAACGGAGAACAATTTAAAGCGGTTCCTTCACCATATTGGAAGGCTTTAAATTATCTTAAGCTTAATGATAGCAGGGAAGCAAGAGAGCGTTTAACCTGGCATAGCTTAAGACATACATTCGCTACAAGGCTACAGGAGACAACCGGCGATATTGCAACCGTTCAAAAAATGCTGGGACATTCACAAATTACTACTACAACACGATACAGCCACGTTAATGAAAAAATGTTGTCTGATGCTATTTTTAAGTTGGAAGATTTTAACAAAGTAAATCAGCAGGCAGATAATATAATCCAGTTTACAAAATCAAAATAAAAATAGTTTGTATGCAAGCTAAATGACGCCTTAACAAAAACTTGATTAATAATATACAATATCTTGTAATTTTCTTTGAACGAAACCTATATTTTGTGTTGGGCGATAATTGGCTTTTTGTAATTAGTTTTGCTTCTTGGTTGTAAGTTACAAAAATGTAATGTATTGAAAAAAAACAGTTTTCAGAATTTATGCAAAAAAATATAGACCTGTAATTAACTATTACCTGTAATTAAGGATACTTATGGTTTTAAATAGTTTTTCTTAAACCACTTGCCTAAAACATGAAATCTAATCTATATTATGATTATTAATTAATAACAAAAAGAGAGGTAAACATTATGAGCGTTGTTGACTTTACAGAGCTAAGAGACAGACTTAATCAGAATTGCCCGACAGGATACGTTTTAAGAAGGGATCTTAAGAAAATGACAGGGGGGATTTTACAGCCAGGCACGATGGCAAATCTCGACAGCCAGGGTTTAGGAATTGGCGGAAAGGTTCAGTTTGGAAAATACATTGGGTATAAGGTTGAAAACGTCATTGAATTTATGGAAAAAAAATATGCTACAAGTTAGAGCTTGCACAAATAGAAAAAAGCCCATTACCGCCAAGTACCTGGGCTTATTTCAATATTTCTCCATAGTTTAACCGGTGAAAGGATTAAGCCTTTTCGAAACGGTTAATTAAGATCTTATTACATCTTTTCTCCAATTTCAAGGGTTTAATCCTTTCTTTACGTTTTAAATTCAAAGAATAAAGGCGAGGACAATGAATGAAAGAAAAAATTCGTTTCTCTTTTATATAGATAACTACACAGATTCTATGAAAAACTTGACTTATGAGCAAAAAGGCAAGATTTTTGATGCCATCATACATGCTGCCGGAGGTATAGCAAAGGAGCCAGAAGACTTGGGGATGCTGAAACTTGCGATTGATCCAATAGTTGCAGCGATAAGGAGATCAAATGAGAAGTATCAAAAAGAATGCGAAGTAAACAGGATAAACGGGAAAAAAGGCGGCAGGCCTAAAGGGCAAAAAACCGAAGGGTTAAATGAAAAACCGAGCGGTTTTGATAAAAAGCTAGGGGATATATATAAACCGAACGTAACCCTAAGTGGTAGTGAACTTGAACCTGAACCTGAACCTGAACCTGAACCTGATTCTGAAATTGTACCTGAACCTGATTCTGACCAAAAAAACTCAGCAGCAATAAATAAAATTTTTCAAAAATACAAAACAGAATTAAAAGGTTTATTGCCTATTCCTGTTAAGCTAACAAGTAAAAGAAGAGGCAGCATAAATGCAAGGATTCAAGATTATGGTTTTGATAAAGTCTATAATGAGTGGATTGATCAATTAAAAAAATCAGAATATTTACATAGTTCTTACAGTGGAGAAGTTACCTGGTTAAATTTTGATTGGTTAATAAACCCGAATAACTTTGTTAAAATCTTAGAAGGTAAATATATTGAAACCAAATATGACTTTTTAAAAGGTTATTAACAAACCTATAAGGCCGCTTGTTAACTCAGGCGGCTTTTTTATTGCTGAGAGACTTTTTCCGAAGTTTTAAACAAAAGAGACTCTAAAGGGAAAAACTTACTTAGTTATATGGCTAATTTTAAGCTTATTTAAAGACTTTTTTAAATATTGGTCTGGTAGCATAGGTTTTATATTAAAGTTCTAAATTTCGGCTTATTTGGGCTTTATTTATATTTGTGGCTTAGGTGTTAGCTTGCAAATGTTGAAAATCTTGAGACATAAAAAAATAAATTCGTTAGTCACTTAATTAAATTTATACTAAAGATTTTATCTAATAAGTCTTTGGGGCTTTGGTATTGACTCTCAAAAGAGGCCTTGCTAAAGATATGATAAATAAAAACAGCTTTTATCTTTAAACAAAAAATTAAAAATATTACATCTTGTAAGTAATATAAGGGATAATTTATGAAACGTACATTGGTCGTGCTGATTTGTTTGTCGTTTTTTATTAATAGTGGATGCAAAACTCTTAAAACTCTTGAAGGGGAACTAAATCCAAAAAGCCCTGAACAAAAATTTCAAATAAAATATAAAGCTTGGGTAAAAGAAAAAAGCGACGAGGTCGCAGATAAATTAAATGGTCTTTATCCGATAGCAAGAAATAGCTCAATAGAAAGGCTGTCTGGGGATGAATATGAGGAGCTTAAAGACGTATTCTCAAAAATTTTCAAAAAATTTGAGCTTAATGATGATTCTTTTAAAGATTCATTAGCAGATCTTCGGAAGAAGTATGATAAAATAAATTATGCAAAAAAGACTTTGGAAAAAACCATTGTATATATAAATACTCAGATTGAGCAAGCAGCGAGTGATTACAGAGAAGTTTTTTCCTCACATTATGCTCTCTATTCTGTCAACAAAGATCATGTTGAAATAGTGAAAGAGTCTTTTTACACAGATTATCCTAAGTATTCTAAATATGAAGCATGGCTTTCCTCTACAGAAAAAGAACTCGAAAAACTATCAGATCAAGTTTCAAGCTATGGGCTTCAAAAAGAAAGTGAAAAGATTATTGAAACCGCACAAAAGAACGGATGCACAAAAGTTTCTGAGCTTAATTTCTGGGGGAATAAGCTGCCACTTTCTCAGACAGTGCCTTATTCTGGCAATGAGCCTGATCTTTCAAAAATATACGATCTCTCTGGTTTTAAAGTGCTTCAATCTGCAAAAGATGGAATTTTGATACGTCCTGCTTATCAAAATTCATATAATGCTCAGCCTATATTCGTTTTAACTGACAAGAATTATGCAGATGGTTTTAAATTTAATGGTGGAGATCAGCTTGTTTGCTACCGAGGAGAAATGAAAAAGTACGTTTCTTTGATGGGGGGCAGAAAAAATGTATATCAATTTAAAGCCATAAACGACTCAAATAAGTACTATTTTTTACCTTTGGGTAATTAAGAGTGTATGGTGTGTTTTTAAATTTTTTTTTATTGAATTGTTAATTCATCATAGCAGTTTTGTTTTAAAATAAAAAACCATACATTGGGGCGGACTTTTTGACTGGTTGTTTTTAATTTAAAACTTGAAATTGTTGAGATATAAAAAAAGAGGTAAGTTTTTCGATACCTTTAAAAGGCTAAAACAGAAATAATCTTTTACTTTTTTGCGATTATAAAAAAAGAAGATTATTAAAGTGATTTCATTAAAAAATTTTACTCTGATAAAAGTAGGTATATATATTCATCGAGTTTTTTTAAAATAATAAAAGTTAAACTATAAAGTTATTTATTAAGGAATAGTTGTTGGGTTATTGTGACGCTCCTCGCTATATCTCATCAATGAAAACAATTAAGGGGCATATATTTTTATTAGAAAGGATTTATATGAATGATAACTCTGTAATTGATTGTCCTGTTTGTGGGGAAGAGATTAAAAAGGCAGCTATCAAATGTAGACATTGTGGTGAAAATCTTGAAGATTTCAAAGCAAACAGGGAGGCAACTGTTGAGAAAAATATTTATTCTGGTAATCCTGCGATGTTCTATTCGTTGGGCCAATTTTTTTGGGTGATTGCTTGGGGTTGTACTCTTGTCTTTTTTTTTGTTCCCTGGCTTTATTATTGGCTTAAGAGCAAATACACAAAGTATCAAATAACTAGTCACCGGCTTGTTGTTGAAAAAGGTATTTTTTCAAAGTCTAAAGATAATTTGGAACTGTATCGTTTGCAAGATTTTGAGATTAGAAAACCTTTTTTAATGAGACTTATGGGTTACGGCTACCTTAATATCCATACTTCTGATAAAACTTCGCCATTAATAACAATCTATGGAATAAAAAATATTGAAAAGCTTGCTGAAGATCTTCGAAAAACTTCAAATATTGAAAGAAAACGACATGGAGTTTCTATCAGAGAATTTGAATAAATCTTAGCATGATATATATATAGCCTTAATAAAAAAACCAGGGTACAAACAACGTTCCCTGGTTAAAATCTAATAACAAAAAAACAAGAAGAAACTTTATAAAAGGTATATTTAATAATTTGTAATACTTTTATCCTAATACAAATCTGTTTTAAATCGTCTTTCTTTAATTTGCAAAAATAGAAGTTTTTAAGCTTTAAATTTAATCCACTTCAAATATACAAATCTTATTCTTTGAAACTTACACGGTAAAAAGCGATATCTGAAAGTTTATAAAAGGTTTGGTATATTTAAAGCTTGTCATGTCCGAATTGTGGACAGTACCGTGGACAAGTTTTTTTGATAAAAAGCCTGATATATCTGAGTTTAAGACTTTCATAAAACCTCTTAACGTGGACAAATT
>JBNJGY010000084.1:0-5906 GCA_051748045.1 Thermotogota bacterium | reverse complement strand
TTTGCCTTCTTAACATTTGGATTGCTGTTTGGTGCATTATGGGCTAAAGAAGCCTGGGGCCATTATTGGACATGGGACCCGAAGGAAACATGGGCATTTCTAACATGGCTTGTTTATCTGCTTTTCATTCATTACCGCTATTTTTATCCGAATAAGAAGAAAAATGCCCTCTGGTTGTTGAGTCTGGCCTTTGTGATTTTGCTTTTATGCTGGTTTGGAATTAATGCGCTTCCCACAGGAGCAAATAGCGTCCATACCTATGGATAAACAGCCACATCCAGAAGTAGAAGATAATCTTATAAAACACATTTTTTTAGCTGAAAGAAAAGTAGCTTAGTAGTCAGTAGATAGTTAGTAGTCGATTTGGCAACAGTTAAAGGCTATAGAATTCATTTCCCGGCTGGCAATAAGATAATATAAAGTACCTGCATGTGAAAATTATATTTAACTTTTATGACCTCGAAAACAATAAAAACCAGAAATAAGCGGTGTTATTACAGAATTAAATTTATGGAAATGAGTCTCCTCTTAATTTTCAGTTTGACACACTTTTTTGAACACTCCCTTTTGTTCATTTCTCTTAACGTCTTTTTTTAAAACTACTCATAAAAAGCGTCTTATGCCATTCTACTATCTACTATCTACTTCTCAGTTAATTGATGAGCGTTTTAATATTTAGCTCTACTTCTGAAAATGCCTATATAATTTCACAATATAAGATCAATAAGCTCCCTAAAAATTCTTGTTCAGAAATTTTTTAGCTTTTTCTGAGCCCAATTTACTCGCATTCCTTAAATTCATTTTTGCTTGTCTTTTTCGGTTGATGTGGTAATTTGATACACCTAAGAAATAGTGAGCAGGTGCAAACCTTTTATTGAGTTTAATTGTTTTTGATAAATAGGGTATTGCTTTTTGATATTTTTTTTGTTGAAAGTATAAATGACCAAGTTGAAAATTTGTGTTAATATTGCTTGGCTCAAGGTTTAGGCACTTCTGGAAATCTTGCTCAGCCTCATCATATTTTTTGAAAGCGCTTAGCAATTTTCCTCTTTGCAAATAGCCTTCTGCATAGTTATTATTAATCTTTATTGATTGGGTGTAATACTGGTAAGCCTGATTGTATTTTTCCATGTTTTGATAACATTTGCCCATGTAATTGAATGCAGCATAGTTATCCTGATTTTTATTAACGGAATTTGAAAAGAATTGAACTGCTTCTGAATATTTTTCATTATTGAATTTTTCCATGGCTTTTTCAAAAAGAGGATCGCTTTCATTGGTTTTTATAAATATCTTAGCTTTGAATCTTCGGTTCGAGGAAACGAATTTTTTAATTTTTTTGAATTCGTGGGGCCGGTTTTCAAAGTAACTATCGGGGAGACTATTTTTTCTTAATTTAGGTCTGTAAGAGTGGTGTGAATCCCAAATAATAATTGAGTTCGGATTAGCATTTTTTATATTATCTTTATTGATCTTTTTTACTTTTTTAGGAAACTCATATTTGTCTTTATCCATATAGTAAAAGAAAAGACCATGGTTTGCAAATATCTGTTTATTTATATCTATTGGTTTGTTTTTGCTTTCTCTGGTTGATTGAAGTTTAAACCATTTTGCTAGTTTTTTCATGGTTTTATCTTCAGGAGCAAGTGGATAGGGCTCTACATTAGTTTTTGTATAGATTAATGAAGCCAATACAATAAATACTGTTATGAGCTTATAGTTTGGTTTTTTTAGTGGCAAAATCAGAATTATTACAGTAATTATTGTAAAAACTAACGGGATCCAGTTCCTTTCTTCAGTAAAATGAAGAACTTCAACCTCGTAAGTCATAAAAAATCCTATAGCTAAAGCAAAAGGAATAAGAAATATCAATAATAGATGTTTTTTCTTCAAAGATTGAGTTTCATCAAGAGCGAATGCCCCTATACATGCTATAAGGGGTGCAATGCTTGTTAGAAGTCTGAAATTTTGTGCTGTGGGCAGGGTAGAGTCTTCATTCTGGATATTAAATATGGAGTACATGATGAAGATTAAAAGTGCCGGTAAAAGAACCTCCCAGACAGGTTTTTTCCATTTTATTATAACAGCTGCCAGGTAACCGATGAATAAAGTTAGGGCAATAGCTCCAAAAATATGTTCGGAAAATTTGGCAAAATGGTCAATTCCATGTCTCGGATAAGCTCCTGAATAACTATCACTACGGGAAATGGTGCTATTTATGACATAGAGGAAGTTTCCATTTGCAATGTATCCCCATATAGTTATAAAGATTTGGGGTATGGATGCAACTAATATGGCGCGCCAATTTTTTCTATATATAAGGAAAATACCATATAGCCCAATGAATACATACATTTCTTGTCTGACAAGTGTAAGATAAGATAGAATAAATGCAGCAAGGAGATATTGCTTCCTCTGATGGGAAAAGATTGCAAGCAGGAGGAGTATTGCAGCAGTGGTTTCTGCATAGGTTCTAAATGAGATTTGCAGCCACATTGGCTGAAGAGCGATCAAAAAGAAGGCCAAAATACCATAACGGCTGCCATAATTTTTTACAATTTTGTAAGTTAAAAATGCTGAAAGAGCGGCAACAATAGAATTTATGATTGTCATAAATGTTTTTCCAAGTAATGCCGGAACAACATATAGTAATTTAAAACCTGTTTTTTGCCATGTTCCTAATATTAAGTGTGGATTTTTCCAAAATGCTTTCATGGCATTGAAATGTCCGGCTTCGTCGTGTTGATAGAAACCTTCTGACAAATGAGAGTAAAAAAAGTAGAAAAAAGCTAGTAATATAGTAAGATAAATAATTAACTGTTCTTCTTTAATGGGTGTTTTTGTTGACTTTGACTGCTTATTAGTTTTTTTACCGTGTGCCATATAATCCAGTTAAATTGTACGTTTTTTATTAATTTCAATCTATCTCAAATTATAAACCAATAAAACCATCTGCATGACAGATGAGTAATTTTGCTTTTCTAAGTTGGCCATTTGATTTATGTCTTGTTGTTTTATTATTTGGCAAATGTTTACTTAGTTTTATTTAGAAATCATAATAAAAATCAAATTTATTAAAATTTTTATTACTTCAATGTTGTGGAGTATGGTTTTTTTGTATGTGTTGTTCTATTTAGCTATTTGATGAAGTGTGTCTTGATTTCGCGGATTTTTTTTATATTCGTAAAACTTTATAGAGAGAGTGTGTGATTAATTTTATTGCGTACTCTATAAAATGCAGTTTTAAAAAAAATATTAAATTTTTAACTCGTCCAGCTAACGTGAAACAAGTAAATTATTCTGTAATTATTCCGGTTTATAATAGTGAAGATATTGTTCGGGAGACAGTTGAACGAACGATACATTTTTTCAAAAGTTATAATTTTTCTTTTGAAATTATTTTAGTAAACGATGGTAGTCATGACGGATCATGGGAGTTAATTAAAAAACTTGCACAGAACAATAATAATGTTGTATCCATAGACTTATTGAAAAATTATGGACAACACAGTGCTATTCTATGTGGAATTCACTGTTCAAATGGTGATTATCTCATCACTCTTGACGACGATTTACAGAATCCCCCCGAAGAAATAATTAAATTAATTAATAAGATACATGAGGGACATGATCTTGTGTTTGCAAAATTTAGAGAGAAGAGACATAATTCTATTAGAAAGAAGGGAAGTAAGTTGATAAATTATTTCAACACAAAAATTTTTAACAAACCCAAAGGACTTGTTTTAACTAATTTTAGAATATTTTCGAGAGATGTTGCGGAGAGGATGATTCGTTACAAGACATTTTATCCTTATATACCGGGTCTTCTTATTATGTTTTCTTATTCTATGGCGAATGTGGAAACTGAACATCATGAAAGAAAAGCAGGAAAATCCAATTATTCGTTTTTTAAAATATTGAAATTAATAGCACGTTTACTTTTTAATTATTCCTCTTTTCCTTTGAAGGTAATGACTTATATTGGTGTGAGCGTATCAATGGCAAGTTTTCTTATAGGTATATATTTTATTTTGAAAAAGATTATTGATGGAGTTGCCGTAGAAGGCTGGACTACAATTATTGTTTTACTGGCCTTTTTCAATGGATTTCTGATTATTATGGTTGGAATTATGGGCGAATACCTTGCAAGAGTATTGAACCAGGTGACTAGTACACGAGCCTATGAGACGAAAGAAATAATAGATCATGAAGAATAATTATTTTTTTATTATAGGGGCGCAACGATGTGGAACCACCTATCTTTATCATCTATTGGATGAACACCCTCAAATTTGTATGGCAAAACCGGTTAAACCCGAACCAAAATTTTTTCTTAATAAACAGAAATATCTGAAAGGCAAAGCATATTATATATCAAAGTATTTTAAGAATTGCGATCAGTATGTGAGAGGAGAGAAAAGCACCAGCTATATTGAATTCGACGAGGCTCAAAGGAGAATAAAATCATTTTTCCCGGGTGCAAAAATTATTGTTGTTCTGAGGAATCCTGTAACCCGAGCTATTTCAAATTATTTGTTCAGTTATAAAAATGGTTTCGAGCAGCGCACTTTAGAAGAAGTGTTTTTACAAAAAAAAGAAAACTCTTATAAGGGCGAACTGCCTTCGGTCTCCCCTTTTGACTATCTCAAAAGAGGAGAGTATATCAGGTACTTGAGAAGAATTTATGACGTCTTTGCTCCGGAACAAGTGAAAATCATTTTTTTTGAGAATATGATTTCCGGCATTGAATATATTGCAGGTGTTTATAAATTTTTGAATGTAGATATGCATTATCAACCAAATGCTTTTAATAAGGTTATTAATGCTAGCGAGCTAAAACCTGATGTTAGTCAGAAAGTTGTAGATATTTTGAAACGACATTTTTTGTCATATAATGAGGAACTAGAGAATTTTTTAAAAACAAATATAGAATTTTGGAAATAGGGGAAATGAGAAATTTGTTGGTTTTTTTGACGGTGCTTATTCAGGTGATAGCTTCTTTGATATTAGATTTAACGGCAAAAGGAGCAGATAAATATTCTATAATTTCTTTGGCAGTTATCTTTGGTGTTTTTGCCTTGCATGGGATCAGGTTTATATTTTGGGGCTATATTCATAAGAAATATGACTTAAGCAAAAGTTACCCTTTAATTTCTGTTTTTTTTCCAATTATTTTTATCATAGCTCTGATAAAAGGAGATACAGAATTGTCAGTGCTTAAAGTGCTGGGAGTAATCTTTATAATTTTTGGAATTGTTATTTCGAATTATCAAACGAAAACTCAGTAAAATATGTGGATTGCTATTATTTTTTTGGGGTTAGCTGTGATTTTTACTGCTCTTGGCCAATTGCTCTATAAATTATATTTTACTCATAAAATGCGTTATTTTCTCACTCTTGCTATATTCTGTTTTCTGCTTGTACCTCTGTTTAATTA
The DNA here is from genome assembly GCA_051748045.1 of Thermotogota bacterium. Taxonomy (GTDB): domain Bacteria; phylum Thermotogota; class Thermotogae; order Petrotogales; family Petrotogaceae; genus Geotoga. The sequence continues at coordinate 469 of JBNJGY010000084.1, read as the reverse complement.
TCGGGCTTTAACAGAATTGACGATTGACATTGTATATCTTTCAACGTCTATTAAAGTAGCCCTTGTGTTATTGTTCTCCTATATTTTTCTTAATGAACATGTGAGTAAACAACAAATCTGGAGTTCTCTTTTTATTATTGTTGGTATTATTCTTTATAACCTATAGCCTGAATTATTCACAAAAAATGAATAAATTGAATATAACAAGCTTTATTATGGAAACATAAGAATAAAAATTAAATTCGACTGTTTTTTCTATCTTTGAGTTAATGTAAGTTTCATATCCGCATCTTAGCGGGCTTTTTTTTCTATTTAAAAAAATACAAATAATAAAGAAATGATAAAATTTAACAAACCTTATTTAACCGGAAAAGAAGCACATTATATATATCAGGCAGTATACAATTATGGTCACATATCCGGCAATGGCTATTTTACAAAGAAGTGCCAGGCAGTTTTCGAAGAAAAA
>JBNJGY010000083.1:0-5916 GCA_051748045.1 Thermotogota bacterium | reverse complement strand
TCTTGCAGCTGTAGAGTATCTACAACGAGTCGACCCAGAAATTGAAAAGAAAAAAGTCAAAGCAACTCTTGATGCAGCTTTAAATAAATTATGACTTTATTTATTTCAATTTATTCGTTTTAAAAAACTGGCGAATGATTATTCCGATTATAAATAAGGAAAATATATACCAATGAGTTCAACCACTAACTTGACTAAACTAAACGCAATAGAGCATACATGACTTCTTATTGATGTGGTAGACCAAAAATGGACAATTTCTTAAGTTTGTTTTAATAACAATTTTAAAGAGGTGTCCAATGTCAAAAAGAAAAAGAAGAAAATTTACAAATGAATTCAAATAAGAAGCAGTAAAGTTAAAACTGTGTATGATTGAAAATTTTTTAACAAGGGAAATAATGTAGGTATGAGCGAGAACGTAAAACAAAAAAGTAATCTAAAAACTAGGCCTGTAAAGGACTTGAAAGGTTATAATTTTTTTGTAGATGCTTATCAACGGGGCTATAAATGGACTATACAACAGGTATTAGATCTTTTAAATGACATTTATGAATATGAATCAGAATCAGATAAAGAGGAATTCTATTGCTTACAGCCTCTGGTTGTAAAAAGTTTAAATAGAAGCGATGATAAAATCAAAGACTGTTTTAAAGAAGACGCCCAAAATATTTATGAAGTTATCGACGGGCAACAACGGATTACTACCCTGTACATTATCCTTAATCTTTTAGGAGATAGTTTATATACAATTAAATACCAAACAAGAAAAGCAAGTGCTGAGTTTTTGGAGGCAATAAAAGAGAACTTAGATGATGTATCTTTACTTGACTTCTCTGCAAATAAAAAAAACGGAATAGATTATATTCCAAAAATAAATGAAGAGTGGAGTACTTATATAAGCAACTACAGTAATAATGACAATATTGACAACTATCATTTCTTCATGGCTTTTCTCACAGCCAAATCCTGGATTGATAAATTAGATACAAAAGGAAAAAAAGACCTATTAGATAATATAAAAGAAAACACTCATTTTATCTGGTATGAGGACACTAAACATGAAAATCCCAAAGAGGTTTTTAGAAACCTGAACAGCGGGAAAACTGAACTTACAAATGCAGAGCTTATTAAAGCACTTTTTATCAATGACCGCCAGGATGAAAACAACGAAATTCAGGACCTTAGACAGAATGAATTAGCCCGGGACTGGGATTACATTGAAAAAACCTTAAACGATGATTCCTTTTGGTTTTTCATCAGCAATGAAACAGATAAAAACAAATATCCCACGCGCATAGATTTTTTATTTGAATTAATCGTCGGAAAAAGTCCAGATAAAAATGATACACTATTCACATACAGGCAATATGCCAATGAAACAAAAAAATTAGACTGGGATGAATTAAAATTACTCTTTTATCAATTAAGAGAATGGTTTGAAGACAGGGAATTATATCACCTGATTGGTTTTATTATTTATCGTAAATTAAAAACAATAAAAGAAGTTAAAAGTGAAGCAGAAAATTGTAGAAAAAGTGAATTCAAGGAAAAGCTTGTAGCGATTATTAAAGCAGAGTTTGATAACAAAGACAAGGAGGGGCAACAATATTATAATCTAGAGAACTTGAGTTATCATACTTACAATGAAACATTAAACATTCTTTTGTTACATAATATTGAAACTTACCAAAAAAGTGATGCGGCATTTCGTTTTCCTTTTGATCACTTAAAAAAGGAAAAATGGAGTTTGGAACATATACACGCTCAAAATGCTGAAGATTTTAATACTAAACAAGATATTTGTGCCTGGCTCGAAGATTTATTGAATTTATCGGAAAGTTGGAATGGAGAAGGTGGAAATGAGTTAAAAACTTTGAAAGTTCAAATTAACAACTTAAAAGATGAAATTGAAAAATCAGATGAGGATATTACACAACTTCAAAAGCAACAAAGAGACATAATAAAAGAAAAAACTGATAATTTTTTCCGCGTGCACCACATTAGTAATCTTGCCTTATTGGACAAGAACACCAACAGTTCTCTGGGGAACAAAAACTTTAAAGAAAAACGTAAAGAAATTATTCAGATTGATCAACAAGGCTGGATACGTAATAAACATGAGAAAAAAGTAAAAGCATTTATTCCAGTTGCAACAAAAAATGCTTTTTTGAAATACTATTCAAAAGAAGTAAATCAGAAAAATTTCTGGGGGATAGAAGACAGAGCTGATTATCTCGATAACATAAATTGCATACTGTCCCGCTATTTAAATTCAAAAGGCAAAAACAATGAGCAGTAACACTTTTACATTTTGTAAATTAATCGAGGAACATCGTATTGAAATACCTATAATTCAGAGAGATTACGCTATGGGGCGTGATAATACAAAGGCTGCAGACATAAGATATAATTTCATAAAACAAATAAAAGATAGCCTTTCGGATGAGTGTAACTCTTTACACCTGAATTTTGTTTACGGTAAAATTAATGGGGAAAAAAACGCCGAACAAAAGAAAAGAAATAAAGAGGCTGTCGAGACTCTGTTAGATGCCGTAAAATCGTACTCCAGTAATTTAGATTTAAATATTAATGTTGAGATTAAAGACGAAGAAACTTCAGAAAAGTCAGCTCCTCAGACTTCATTCATTCCTCTGGACGGTCAGCAGAGACTTACCACACTTTTTTTACTTCATTGGTATATTTTAAAACGAATTGGTAATGATAATACCGTTCCTCCCTTCAATTTTACTTATAGTATAAGGCCCAGCTCAAAAGATTTTTGTGAAGCATTAATCAAAAACGATTTTTCAATAGATATTAAAGAAAAATCCCTGTCTGCACAAATTAAAGATACAACCTGGTTCTTCAAATATTGGGATAAAGATCCTACTGTTGAAGGAATGCTTATTATGCTAGATGAAATACATGAACAGTTTAGAGGCGCTGATAAGGTTAATTGTGAAAACTATTGGGAAAAACTATCAAACGGAAAGAGTATATCTTTTGAATTATTGAGTTTAGACGATTTGGAACTTACCGATGATTTATATATTAAAATGAATGCCCGTGGTAAAGCACTAACCGACTATGAGAATTTCAAAGCTTGGTTAATAAATTATATAAATGACATCAAAATTGCCATTATAATTAAAGATTGGAAAACAAAGATTGATACCGAATGGGCAGACTTATTTTGGGATTATAAGGATGACAAAAATTTCTTGATAGATGAAGAATACATGAGATTCTTCAGAAACATGTTTCAAATTTTTTATGTACGCAAAGCTGATGTTAAACCAAAAGAAAAAACAGATTTAGCTAAAGTTCAACAGGGGCATGCAGCAGACCTGGCAACAACAAAAGGAGAAGATGGAGAGTATCGCTTTGTTCCCAACTCGTTTTTTCAAGAATTAGGAGTTTTAAACGAAGAAAACCTCAATGAACTTTTTTTTATTATTGATCTATTGTCGGACAAAGAGAACGGGATAGCAAATTACACAGAAATAATTAAAGATATTGACTTCTTTAATTCTGACAAAGATCTAAATAAACGAGACATCTTTAAAGCATTTGTAACTGGAGGGATGACATACCCTGACAAAGTTCGTTTTTATGCTTTTGTTAAGTATCTTTTGAAAGAGAAGGAATCAGAAGAATTTCCTAAGCAAGGGTTCTTTAGATGGATGCGTGTTTGCAGGAATTTGGTTGAAAATAGTACAGTTGATAGTATTGAAAGATTTGAATCTGCCATTAAAGAAATAGATAGATTGATTGCGGTAGAAGACAATAATATTTACAAATATTTGATTGGTTCCGATAAACCGGTTAATTTCTTCGATACTTACCAAATTAATGAAGAACGGACTAAGGCAAACCTGATAATTGCTGAGCCGACATGGGAAGATTTGTTTTTAAAATATGAAAACCATAATTATTTTAAAGGGAAAATCAATTTTATAATTGAGCTGGCAAAAAATAAAAATAATGTAAATAATGAAATTTCACAGAAGGACTTTACAAGCTATGCTGATAAATGTTCTGAAATTTTTACAATAAAGATGAATGACTCAAATAATTTATCTCTGGAATTAGCTCTTCTTGCACAAAAAGACTATTTAAGTGAAGTTAATAGCAACAAGAGTTTTATGAGAATGGTATCCCCAAGTGGCAGAGCAAATCAAGATTGGCGTACTAGATTTTTAAGAGACAATGAAAAAAGCATTCCAATATTAAAAGAAGTATTGGAAACAGTTGATTTAAGTAATATTAATAAAAGTTTAGATGATTTTGTTGATTCTAAAAAGGAGAATATCACTGATTGGAGAATATACTTCATAGACTGCCCTGAAGCGATTAGTTTTTGTAATCAAAGATTAATACGCTATTACGATGATTCCCATATAAGATTGTTAGGCAGTTCAGCAACAAGCCATTATCATGCTGAGTTAAGGTCTTACTGGTTATACAAAAAATTACTTGAGAAGGAACCTTTAATAGCACCTTTTAAAGAAATCAAGTATCATCAAGTAAGGACAATAAGCCAATATCCATGTGCCGTTATTGATGGATGGGAATATAATCAAAATAATTATGCTATAGATATTCGCTTTGAAGATGAACAATTTGAAATTCATTTTTTCAACACAGAGACTGATGATTTTCAGTCTGAAATTGTAGAGATTCTTAAAAATAAAAAAATGACTTTATCAGGGAAAAATAATGATAGTTTCTATTTAATTAAACGCAAAGAAGATTCAGATATCATATATTTTTTGGAAGAGCTATGTGCAGAACTAAAGAAGTTTGAGTGATTAGCCGTGAGCAAATTTGGTAACAAAGAACGAATTACCCAATTGATTACCTAGACCTTTAAAAATTTTTAGAGATTTTTTTTTAAAGGTGGTTCATTTTTGAGTTCCAAAAGGCAAATGGTTGCCTGATATCTTTCATTTATTTTTTCCTTGTAAGCCATTAATGCTTTATTTTGACTTGAAGGCAGATGATCCTCATCAAATGTTTCAATTGGTCTGAATAAGAAAATATTGAAGGAACTATAAAATATAGTTTAAATTATATTGTGTGATTTTACAAATGAACCCTTTTGTTAATTTTTAAGTAACGAGTTGATTATGACAAAGGCTATTAAAAATATTTTTGAAAATATAAAGACTCTATACGGAGATGTGGCAAGCTGGGCGGTATGGAAACCCCATACCGGCAATGATTTTATGTCTAATGTGGAAGTAGATGGTCTTTTTAATTTGGAGGCTAATCCTGAAATACTGGATCAGCTTAATAATAATATAATTATGGTTGGTTATAATTTTTCAATACCGCTGGATAACCCCCCACTATTTCATAATTTTCATAGCTACAATGGTGCAAAGATAAACTACATGACCCTATTGAATGCTTCAAAAATAAGATACGCCTTTACCGATACTGAGTATTATGGAGCATATATGACTGATATAATAAAAAATTATGTTGAAACAAAATCAGAGAATGTAAAACCTTGCGATATTAATAATAATTTTAGAATGTTTCGGGAAGAACTAAAAACTTTACAGGCTGATAAACCAACGATAATAGCTTTTGGGGGTAAGGTGTATAATTTGTTAAAAAACCATTTAAAACAGAATGAATATTCAAAGCTGGTTCAAGTAACACACTATTCGCATTTTGGTGATGGTTGTAGAACTCACGAAGGATACAGGGCGAAAGTATTAACTCAAATACAAAGCTAAATATTACCAAATAAATAGCACAGGTGAAACAAATATTAAAAAGTATATAAAAAGTAATTTTCTTAGGAAGAGCTTACAGACTTTCTGAATTATTCAATTAAATACAATTATTCCTGACCAAAAATGTCATACAAATTTGCTATTATCTTAAAATCATGTTGATTTATTT
>JBNJGY010000082.1:0-5922 GCA_051748045.1 Thermotogota bacterium | reverse complement strand
GAAAATTTTTTAAAATTTCTTAAAAAAATAGATAGAAAGTACACGCATAAGCATTTGCATATTATTGTAGATAATTTATCTGTTCATAAAAATGCAGAACTAAGTTTCGGGTCGGACCAACGCAACTTGCTAAAATAACAATAAAAGTGCTTTAAAATAAGAGCTTTTTTAGCATTAAAACATGCTTTTTGATATCAAAATGATTACCAGGTAATTTTATTATTGAAAGTGGTTGTAAAATCAGTCAGTTCTTCTTTTACAAAACTAAGTCCATTTGTTGTTAAAATCTTTTTTTGTTTTGATTTTGTTCCAAGTTTTTCTTTAAAATCGGCAACAAATCTATTATCGCCTACGGCAATACTTTCAGACCAGAAACTTTTTCGTTTCATTTCATTTTTTTCCAGAGCTTCACTGATCAGGTCTTTGTAATAGCCTTGAAAAGTCTTAATGTCATGAAAATCCAAAAGTTTTTTGAAAGATTCCATATCAATAATAGAATATCTTTTTTTATCACTTAAAATTTCATTATATCCGGACTGTTTCCAGTCAGCAGGGTTATTTACAACGCCTGCTCTTACCATATTCATATCAATATAAATCATGCATTTTAGCAGATGATCATCTTTTGAAACTGCAGTAGCGTGATATCTGTCTTCCCAAAATGCACCTTTTCTGTTTTTTCTATTATTGTATGATTGAGCAGTTCTTCCAGCGACGAGCTTCATTGTCTCAGGGATATTTGCTTCCCCTTTGTGATCAAGAATTAGGAGATGAATATGGTTTGAAGTTACTATGTAATTTAAAATTTTAATTTTAAATCTTTTTTTTGCTTCAAAAAGCCATTTGATCCAATTTTCTCTGTCTTTATCAAATTTCAATAAAAACTCTTTTTTATGGCATCGATGAGTAATGTGCCACACGTGACCTGGAATAAAATATCTGTTTGCTCTTGGCATTAAGTCTCCTTTCATCAAGAAGAAAATGCTTAGACTGCTTATTTTAGGTTGAAAAAGTGCATTCTAAGGCTAAAAAATGGGCAATTTTGTTGTGTTTATTAAATTATTTCAGTTGTTTGTTTTGGTCCGACCCCTTTATAGCCTTAAATTTTTGTCTCCAGTTTTTGAGAATCTTAAGAGGTGTTTTTTACCTTTACCCCATTTATGGTAATGAGTGATGCTTGGAACCATGTTGAGGTCATGAGCATGGAAGCCGATTATTCTGAGAATACGGTTGATCTTGGAAAGATTTCCTTCCAAGACACGCTCAAGAAAAGGAACTTTTGCATGACGCCAAAGTTCATAGTTCTTTTTTGACAAATTACCCATGGAAATAAATACTTCTACAGGTGAAACCACATCAGATTTAGAAAGAATGTCTTCAAAAGCCCGGATTACACGTGGATAATATTTGTCTTTTTTATATGTTGATACTGTTACTTTTTTCATACTTTAGTAATGAGCCCGAACGTTTAACATCACCGGCAAAATAAAGCGTAGTGAGGAACGAACGCAGCTTTATTTTGTCCGAGTGCATGTTTTTGTTATGCGATTATTGCTCATTTCTATCAGGTATTTTATTTAAAAGTAATTCAATTATCTTTTCCAAATTATTTTTGGATTTTAAATTTAATAACTCTTTGTATTCTTTGTCGTTAAATTTTGATTTATTTTCAATTATCCAGTCATTGACTTCATCATCTTTTGAATCACTATTACTGCTTAATAATTTGGAAAACACACAGCTTTGACCTAATTCAAATTCAACAGATAAAATAAGATTAAATTTTCCCTTTGTTATTGCGTCTTGCCTATCTATGTAAGTTATTAAACCATTCCCTAATGGCTCAAAATATACCTTATCTTCATGCTTATAACTATCCGAATTGATGACATTAATTGACATAGGGTTTGGCTCAATAGCCACATCATTAGCTTCAGCTCTACCTTCAGATATTTCTAAAAGTTTTTCTGATATTTTATCCAGATATTTTATATCTTGTACTGTTTTCCACCTTTCAGGAATGATTTTTTGTCCATTCAATGCACCCACTAATCCACCAGCAAATGCAGCAATACTGTCAGTATCAGTTCCAATAGAATTAACAGCTATTTCAATACTTTTTAATGGATTATTTGAATATTTACAAACAAGAAATATTCCAGCGATAACCGTAGATACACCAGATCCTTTTGTTTCATAGTTGTAGCATCCAAGCTTTGTTAAAGCTTCAAAATCAGCAATACCTTCCTTAATATATTTATAAGTATCTCTCAAATATTGTTGTATTTCAGATATGACATCATCATAGAGTTCATTAAATACTATACTGTTATCATTTTTGTTCCATGCTATTTCCCACGCCTTTAGCTTCGGATCATTGATAAAAGGAATAGATAGTTTTGCATGAATATCCTTACCTAGCCTTGTAAGAAAAGTTGTGTAGTCAAAGTTTTCTGCCGATAGTTGTAGAATTGTATCAACAGCAATTCCATATAGCATTGCACCTGCAATTGCCCTTGGATGACCATGCGTAACTATACTATTTGAAAATATTTCTTTTTTTATTTTCTCTACATCACCAAAATTAGCTAATGCTATAGGTAAAACTCTCATCGCAGCGCCATTTGCGCCACTTTCGCGATAGTCGATGGTTGCTTTACCAGCCTTAAATGTAAAAAAGTTATTATTCCATGCTGCTGATTTTCGTTCTATTTTCCTAGCAGCATTTTTTATAGTTCTGCCTGCCCCTCTTGCATATAAAAGCCAATTAGGTAACTCTATTTTTGAAAAGTAGTTTTGATCTACGGTGCCATCTTCTTTTATTGATCTGGCAACAGCCAGTAACAATTGTGTATCATCTGAATATGATCCTGCTTTTATATCATCCTTATAACCATAAAACCTTCCACCTACTTTTTTTTCCCAATCGAAAAATTTGGTGATGAAGTCTACTCCATATTTGAATTTCAAATCTTCAGGTGACTTTTCAAATTCTGTCATCCAACCTAAAGCATCTCCAATGGCAGCTAGTTTTACACTTCCCTTGTATCTTGCTAATGCATTCATGTTCGCCTGCTTGGTGAAAATATTTCATTATCAACAGTAAAGTTACTTGTATCAAATTCCGACATTGCTGCTTTTGCTTCAGCCAAGTCTTCATTAGTTTTGAAGCACACGGAAATAATACTTGAAGAAGGAATAGTTTCTTTAACTAAAACTTCCGCTTGTATGTCTGTGGGGTATTTTTTTAAAATACCATCTCTTACAATATTTCTTGTACCATTGAAGGTATTAAAACTTAGTCTTTCTTCAAAAAGCATTCTAAATTTTTCAATATCTCCTGATATACCATATTGATTCTTTGCCGCAGAAGATGCCGCATTAGCAACTGAAAACAATGTACCTGAATCATAAATATGTTTTGGATTTATTTTCAAAACACACCAATTAATTGTCATATCATTAGCTGTTTTATCCATGAATTTGGACAATAAGAAAGTATTTGGTGATGAAACTGATAAATTAATATATCTCTTGTCATCGTACCTAACATTGTCCGTAAATTGCACATAATCTAGTATGTCATATTGATCAATATCCAAGCTTTCTAATATTGATCTACTCATTAATTGTTTTTGTTCAAGGATGCTATATAGATTCAAAGTTGGAGTGAAATGAATCAAATATTCAATACCTCTTTCTTCAATCTCTTTTATAAAATAATTGTGTTCGTTTTTAAACGGCATATATCAATAAAACCTAGAATGGAATATCATCATCAAACTCTGAGTTATTCACTGAATCTTCTTTGTTAATTTCATCAAGAAATTCACTTTTAATTTCGTTTAAATAACGAGATGGACTTCCACTACTAAGAAGATACAAGTTATTCCTTGCTCTAGTCATACATGTGTATAACAATCTTCTTTCTGTCGAAATATGAAATTCATCATCGTCACTTATAAAGCCAGGAGGAAACGGAATAACATCATCATTTAAATCAATAATAAAAACATTCTTAAATTCCAAACCCTTTACTGAACTCATAGTACATATTTTTATACTGTCACTCTCGTAATTCACTGGTTGGCTTGATTTAACAAACTCAGTAGAATATTCGTGTACTGATAAGGAGCTATCTAAATCCTTAACACCTGTATTGGTTCTATGCAGAATAACAGTATTACCAATCTCATCATTACTGCTAAGTCTACTAAGCTCTGTTTTCAACCAGTTAAACTGCTGACTAGAACCATTAAAATAGCCAACCTTTGGCTTACTACCACCTTTTAAAGCCGTTTTTACTTCAGTGAATTCTGTTTTATCATCTTCATGATTCAATAACGATAAAGCAGCATTAGCAATATGCACTGTATTTCGATAATTTTTCTTAAATTCTATAGTTCTTCCACCACGAACATTTATTCCGACTTCACTCCACACAAAGCCACTTTTATAAATTCTTTGAGCTGCATCTGCAATTATTGAAAGACTATTTGTTTCAGGATCGACTATTTTTGAAATGGTGAGAATTTGAGCTTTATTTAAATCTTGTGCTTCATCAATTATGATATGAGTATATGGAGGTGAGAAATTGGAAGTATTATTTATTTTATTAAGGGATAAAATTGCGTAATCATCAAAATCGACCTTTCCTCTATTTTGTAGTTCTTCATTATATCTATTGTATACTTTCCAAATGACAATCTTGTCTTTCTTAGTAATACGGTCAGAAGTACCTCTACCAATTCTTTTGGCCTCAAGATACTCATTTTCATCTATAAATAATTTTCCTTTTATCCATGATATTTCTTCTTGAAAAAATTCAGGGCTTTTACTTAAAACACTTGATATCTCTGATTCCATTGCATTAATGATACTACGGATAATATCTATTTGAGTCCATTGCATTATTGTCTGATTATATTCTATCCCCGCAAACTTATAAGCCCAGCTATGAAAGTTGATAACTTGGACATTTAATCCATTAGGTGTTTTAGGGGTTATTTCTTCGCTGTCATTATTGTAACCACCTTTTATATATGGGCTTACGGCCTTTATATAAGCTGAAAGCGTTTTATTGAAAGTGAAAATAATTACTTTTGCTTCTTGAAATAGTGTGTTTTGTGTTTCAAGTAGGTGCTTAGCTCGATACAAGGCTACTGTAGTTTTTCCACTGCCTGCAACCCCCTTTATTTGTATTGGATTAGTAGCAGGTAAAAAAAGAACTTTCTTCTGCTCACCTTTCAGTATTATTTTTTTAAGCATTGCTACTCCGTTTCTTTTATCGCATAACGTGTAGATAACCTGCAATTAAAGGCGGGCGAGCACCTTAGAAGTCTTTTACAAAAGGTCGCCCGCCTTTAATTGTCAGAGTTCATTAAGAGGTTCTGCAATAACTATATAATTTTATTTAACCCCAATTCCTCATCAACGTCATTAATATCATTACCATCTATTTCATCAAAAATTAGGTAAATAGTTTCATCATGTTTTTCAATAATAAAAAAAACGTTTCTTTCTGCTAATAAGTGCAACATCTTATTTATATCAACTTCATGACTCCATTCATAACTTACTGGATTATTGAAAATTAAATATCTTATCTCTGCTGCTTGATGATAAACTTCAGGATACCATTTTTTTGCAAATTCTATACTTTTATCTTTTTTTATACGGAATTTAACTTCGGTTTCTTCTAAAAGAGAAATGATTTTTTTCTGTAAATTTTTATTTCTATATTTAAATAACATTGAATATTTTTTCCGTGCTATATGCTATATGCAGAACAATTATTAGTTTGCAAAATCAAACAATATCATTAATATCATCATTTTTTTAGGCAAAAATGAATAAATAATCCAAATTTCTCGGTATTATCAGGTGATTTTGATAAATATTATTCTTTATAAAAAATCTGTT
>JBNJGY010000081.1:0-5948 GCA_051748045.1 Thermotogota bacterium | reverse complement strand
GGAATCAAATGCTATGCATGGTATTTGGGCAACTTACCTCAAGGGACAGTATGAGAGATTTACTTCTCAGCCTTGAGGCGCATAAGTCCAAATATTATTATCTTGGATTTGGTCCAACTGTAACTCGGAGAAATCTTGACAAAGCCAATGAGGAACGTGATTATAAAATCGTTGAGGAATTTGCATTCGTTCTCATTAACGAAGCTTTTAATAGCTGCTATAAATCGGACTTTGAGATTAATGTTGAAGGCAATGTTTATGCATTGGATTCATCAACAATAGACCTTTGTCTAAATGTATTTTGGTGGGCTAAATTTAGGAGAACAAAAGGTGGAATAAAACTCCATACTTTGTATGATGTTAAAACATCAATTTCTACTTTTCTGCATATCTCGAATGCCAAAATGCACGATGTGAATGATCTTGATTTAATCTCTTATGAATCAGGTAGCTTCTACGTAATTGATAAAGCTTACATTGATTATAAGAGATTATTTCATCTTCACCAGCAGCGAGCCAACATGCGATTCAACCGAATGTATTCCATGCCGGTCGATAAGACAACCGGAGTGAAATATGATCAAATCGGAAAGCTTGAAACTTACTATCCAAGCAGAGACTATCCAGAGAAACTTCGGAGGATTAAGTACTATGATTCTGAAAAAAATAAGGAGCTAATCTTCCTTACCAACAACATGGAACTTAAACCAACTGATATAGCTTATCTGTATAAAAAACGCTGGGAAGTGGAATTGTTTTTCCAGTGGATGAAACAGCATCTCAAAATTAAATCCATTTGGGGAACAACTCTTAATGCAGTAAAAATCCAGATGTATTGTGCGATCATTGCGTACTGCCTTGTTGCCATTATTAGTAACAAACTGAAAGTTGACCGCTCAATCTACGAAATTCTACAAATTCTCAGCATCTCTCTACTCGATAAAACTTCTGTAAGTGAAGTGCTTACGAAATGCGATTACAAAAACGTCAAAGAACATGAATTTAAACAATTAACAATCAGTGGGTTTTAAGCGCCCACTAATGTTAGTTTTCAATAACTTTAAAAACATCTTGCCACATTTTTTCGGAAAGATTCTTTAATTCTTTTGATTTTAAACCAATTGTATTTCTAATTTTTTGATTTGAATTACTGTTAATAATCAATTCTAATTTTCTTACTATTTCATTCTCATTAGCATTTACATTAATAAGGCCCTCAGAAAAATTATAATCTTCAAAAAGCATTTGATATTTATGACTCCAACCTGTTCCGATGGCTGGTACATTTTGTGACAAACTACTTACTAAACCGTGGAAACGACTACCTATAGTTCCTTTACAAGTTCCAATAATTCCTTTTACCTTTACAGGATTATTTTCCTGATAAATTGGCACTTGATAATCTAAAGCTTTTGAAATTTCTTTTGCTAGCCAATAATCTTTATCCCCTTCATGTACTAAAATAAATGGATTTTGTTTTTTGTGAATTAGCTGTTTTGTTATTCTTATTAAAAATGGTAAGTATAATTTACTATTATTATCGCTTGTTTTATCTATCATTCTATAATTCGGAATAATACAAAAACTATTAATTTGTTCGCTAAAATAGTCAGGAACTTCTCCCTTAATTAGATTGGTAAAATCAGGGGCAACTCTAATATTCGGTCTTTCACCAACAATTCCAACCAAATTTTGATAAGAGATATTTTCTCTTGCAAAAATTAAATCAACGTTTTTAGCAATTGTTCTAATATTGTTTTTGTTTGAATATAAATTAAATGGTCCAAATGCTTGAGGTAATAAAATTATTTTAGTCCCATTTTTTTTCCATCGTTTACATGAATTTGTTAACTCACTACAACTTTTGGGAGATAATTGATCACTATAAGCAAATCCAGCCGCATCAATAACAACATCTATTTCTTTATCCAATATTATTCCATACATCAATCTAATTTGTTTAGGTAACAGATTTGCTAAATCACCCCATTGAACTCTATATTTCCAGTACCAACTTTTTTGCCATAAACCTAAATCAGCCCGCTTTTCAAATGGTGAATTTTTATTAGGTGCCATTACAAATTTAGCTCCAGGATACGCTGCTTTAAGCTTATTAAGAATAGCGTAGAGCATCAATTCTGCCCCTTTGTTAACAAATTGTACTTTTCTAATTTCTATATTCATTTGTTGTAAATTCTTAAAGTATCAATATCTTTCTTTTGTGAATAGGGCACCATACCATCCCTGTCAGGGTATCCGTAAGATATAAACATAATTGCTTTTTCACTTGATGAAAGACTGAGTGTCTTCCGTAATTTGGTTTCTAATCTGCTTATATCAGGCCAATTTATAATACAACTACTTACATTTTGAACTTCCAAGGCATATAGTAGTGACATAGCAGCTAACGAAGCATCAATATAAATTACATGTCTGTCTCTCTCATTAAAATAGGCACTTAAATCACCTACAACAACAATAATACCAGGTAAATTGTGATAAAATCCTTTCGTTCCCATAGGGATTTTTGCAATTTTGTTAATAAGTTCAGGGTCATCATAAATTAAAAACTTAAATGGTTGTCTATTGCATGCACTAGGTGATAAGCCTGCTATTTTTATCGCTTTGTCAATAACTTTTCGCGGCACAGTTCTATTAACATACCACCTAACAGATCTTCTTCTTAATGATAAACTCAATAAGTCATTATAATGCATACTTAAGGAATCGGTGAGATTTCTTTTATAAGGCTTTGAAGTTCCTTCAGACTCTAATGATGGCAGATTAGTAAATTGTTGTCTGGCTTTATTGACTACTGAGTTATTTCCATCGATAATAGAAAAATATTCCTTTAAAACATCATGTGCCCAGATTAAAGAATTAGAATACTTTATTTTTTGGTTTTCTATATTTTTTAACGATGATTCGTATGCATTTATTGTTTCACTTATGTAAGTAGTTGCAAATACACTTCTTCGTGGACGCATTATAATACCCTTTTCCAATTTATGTATATTTCTTCTCAATAATACAGAATCTTGGGTTATTAATTTTGTATCCTTTATGTATTTAACTCTACCAGAAAGCACAGCATAATGTTCTTTGTTAAAAGATTTTGACCAAAACATATAGTACAAACTAGCAAAAATTGAATTTTTGTAAGCTACAAAAATCAATTTATTGTCTATTGCATGCCATAGTTTTAGAGTTAATGTCTTTATCTTCTTTAACAGTTCTCTCATTATATATTATTTTTCAATTATGGGTTTATTTTTTACAAGTGCTATTAATTCGTTAATAGTATGTTTTGCAAAGGTGAATGAAAGTAATATATAAACTAAAATGCCAATTGCGGTGGCACTAATCAATAGAATCGTATTACTAGTATAGTTACTTGCATAGTGCTGAACTATTAATATCGAAAACACCATTATTAAAGAAAATATCGCAGGTTGCGCTAAGTCTTTAAAATAAGATCGGAAATTCTGCACTAGTTGTTTATTTGTATAATACTGCAAAATTATAGTTTTATAGATAATGTATAGTGAGTAAACAACCAAAATCGGGATTATTCCTTTGGAGGCAAAAACAAACAAACTAACAAAATAAATGTTGATGGTTATTAAATCTATATAAAACACTAAATCTGGTTTATTTACCGAATATAAAAGTGCAGT
Source organism: Thermotogota bacterium (assembly GCA_051748045.1). GTDB lineage: Bacteria > Thermotogota > Thermotogae > Petrotogales > Petrotogaceae > Geotoga. Next base: position 2,271 of record JBNJGY010000081.1, on the reverse strand, counting down.
TGATATATTGGCTGTAAGCAATAAAAAAATCATTGCGACTGAAAATACCTGAAATACAATAATACTATCCTCCCATTGTTCACCAAATATAACAGGTACCAATAAGTGGGCAGTTGCAGCTATACCTGTAAAAATAGGAAATGCACCAAATGCAACAATCCGACTAACTTGCTGATAGGCAATAGATAATCTATTTTTATCCATTTTAAGATTAGAAAAAACCGGAAACAACACTTTTGAAAAAGAACTGGTAATTAATACTCTAAGTTTTTCTAACATTTGTTTACCAAAATGGTATACACCTAATATTTCAGGAGATAAAAAATAACCTATAAGTAATTCATCCAGTCGTTGAGAACCAAAAGTTAGTAATTGTTTCCCTGAAACAAAAAATCCAAATCGTAGAAAAGGATATAATTGTGCCACCTTAAAAAAAACAGATAGCTTTACTGATGTTAATTTAACTGAAAAAACAATAATTGCTCCGGTGGCAAAAAGTGTACTTAAAATATGTGCATAAACGACTCCCAATACACCAAAATCAAGATAAAGCAAAACTATAATAGAAACAAGATTGATAATATTTCTTACAATACTAATAATTGATAAATGCTTAAAGAATATTTCTTTTTCCAAAAAGGCTCTAAAAAGATGAGAAGGACCATTGATAAAAACAATTAATGACACTAATTGTAAATAATGTTCTAACTCAGGTATAGAATACATTATTGCAATCCAATCAGCAATAAAAAAAACGATAATTGCAAGTAATGTTGTAAAAAAAATATTGAAAAAGAAAATTGTAGAACTTTCTTGTTTGGTTATTTTATCTCTTTGGATAACTGCTTGACTAAAACCAAAATTTTCCAACAAATGAAATAATCCTATAACAATTAAAATTATTGATAGATATCCAAATTTTTCGGGGGATAGAAATCTAGACTTAAAAATTAATGTAACTGGTCCAATAATACCTGCAATAATGGTCTGAAAAGTAGTCCATTTTATACTTTTTATTGTTTGTTTTTTTAATGAATTCAACTTAATTAAAATTAAATTAATACTTTAATTATTGATTTTGATAATAGGAAAAAAAGGATTTATACTATCCAACAGACCCTTCAATTGCATTTTTATCCTCCCTATAGCAAAGAGGTAAATTGGTTGATTGTTATAAATTATAATAGTATTTCAAAATATTTAGAATTCCACCCAAATGCTCTGAGCGTATGGTTTGCTCAAAAATAAGAAAATTTCTGCCATAGATTATATCTTCAACAAATATTCCAACCAACGTTCCCTAAGGACCAATAAATTTTCTCCGTTGATATATGACAAAAAAGTTTGTTTTTAAAATTATTTTGCAAACTATTTTGGGACCTGTTTCAAATATCTAAGTTAACAAAAGTATATTTTGGGCAATTTTCTATATCTTTTTAAATTTCTAAATTTCCTGTATAAGTTAAAGTGTCATAATCAATGCTTTTATAGTTCGGGATTTATTTAAAAACAACTGAAATACATGACATCCTATAATTCGGCTCCACCTGTTAGTAGATTTCTCATAATAATATAATAGTTTATTTAAGATTCTCCCAATACCACTCACAGGCTTTCTTTAATCCTTTTCTAATATCATATCCAGGATCATATCCTAAAATAGCCTTTCCTTTTTCAATATTTGCTAAAGAATGCGGAATATCTCCAGGTCGTTTAGGACCATACTTTATCTCTACATCTGATATTTTGACATCAAATTTCGACAAATTGTCTTTTAATATTTGTGCTAATTCATTTAAATTAGTCTGTTGACCATAAGCAACATTAAAAACATTAGAGCTTTCAACATCTAATGATAATATTTTGTCATATTCAACATTAGCAGCCAACTGATTAACTTGAATTACATTATCAATATATGTGAAATCTCTAGAATATGAACCATCCCCATTAATAGTAAGGCTTTCATAATTCATTAATTGGATAACAAATTTAGGTATAACAGCAGCATAAGCACCATTCGGATCTTGTCTCCGTCCAAAAACATTGAAATATCTTAAACCAACTGTTTCTATTCCATATATGTCGTAAAAATTCTTAGCATAAATTTCATTTGCATATTTAGTTATTGCATATGGTGATAATGGATTCCCAATAATATGTTCCACTTTGGGCATATTCGTTGAATCCCCGTAAGTTGAACTACTTGCGGCATATACAAATCTTTTTACACCAGCTTCTTTTGATGCAAACAACATCTTAACAAAACCT
>JBNJGY010000080.1:0-6074 GCA_051748045.1 Thermotogota bacterium | reverse complement strand
CCGGATCCACTGTCAGACTTGCTTTTGAAAAACCTTCTTCAATCAATAATTCCATACCAGATTTAATTAATTTAGTACCAAATCCCTGATTTCTATAATCTTCTTCTATAGCTAAAGCGTAAACATAAGCTGTTTCTTTATTATCCCAATCATTCATCAATTCCAAAAATCCAACTGGATCTTGCTCATCAAACAGTACTAATAATTTGCCATGTTGAATTAAAGGAACTAACTCCCATTTTGATAAACCACATTCTCTAAAAGTTCTAGTCTCAAGGTCTACTAACTTATCAAGTAATTCTTGATCAAAATCTTCTATTATTTTAATTTCCATTGTGTTCTCCTCCTGGATTCGTTTTTTGAAAATAAAAAAACTGCAATTTGAAACAATTTATAAAATTGAATCAAATCCCAGTTTAAACGAATTAATTAAACTTTGATCAAAATATTTTATTATTTAAAATTATTGCAGACAACTTAGCCCTTAACTTCTATTAATAATTATAGTGATAATGAAGAGTAATGTCAAGCATATGAGAGATATAATCTTCTAAAAAGAATTCTAAATCTTAAAGTTTTAAACTTTTATTTATTAAATTAGTATTTATTCAGTAACTTTTTAGGAATGTGGCAGTAATCATTTGGACATTTTTCCAATCTATTTTGATGTTCTTCAGCACTTTTTACATAATTAGTCAGCGGCAATACTTCTACAACAATTTTGTCACTGTCAACTCTTTTTTCAAGATGTTTTTTGATAATTTTCAAATGTTTATGGTTTTTGCTGTAGATACCTGTACGATATTTTTTGCCAACATCATCACCCTGTTTGTTTAAACTATAGGGGTCAATAATTTCAAAGAAATAATCTATCAATTGCTCCAAAGAAACAATATCTGGATCATATTGGGTTTTTACACATTCAGTATAACCATCATAATCACCATCAAGAGTATTTGTCTTTCCATTTGCTCTGCCAGCTTCAGTTATTTTAACACCAGGTAAAGTTTTAATAAAAGCCTGCACTCCCCACAGACATCCTCCTGCAAAATATATTACTTCCATAATCTACTCCAATCTACTCCTTTATTTTTTTATTAAATTGTGCAGCACATCAACCACATAAACACTAAATATTAACTTTAAATTTTAATTATTCACTTCCTCAATATATTCAACCTGATCCTGTTTGTCGGAAATAACGATTTTTTCAATGCTGAAAACAATTAAACCTATATTATCCCCCACACTAAATTGAGGCATATTAATATTTTTTATATGCATTTGTCTATAGGGATTTTTATTATTATCTATTGTTAAAGCAGTTCCTAAAAAAGTAGCACTTTTTTCATTTAATTTTGAAGAAACAAGTATTGATATGTTTTTATTTTTTTTGATATTTGAATATTTTGTACTGTTTATTCTGCTGCTTAAAATAATTTTATTTTCTGCTTCCAGATAAGTAAAATTCATTAGTGATAAATAGGGCTTATCTTGACAGCAGGTAGCCATCGTACATAGCTTTTGATTTTTTAATAATTTTTTAATATACTTTGGAATCTCCATGATTTTCCTCCTTGATACTGACGCTTATTTCAAAAAATTAATAAATTATTTCAATTATCTATCAGTTTTTTTAAGTGTTACTTGAAACAATTTTCTGGGAAGTCCTCCCTCTTCAAATTCATTAATTTCAATAATTTTAAACCCTTTTGTTAAATGTTCTACTTTTTCTTTACTAAAGAAGTGAACAATAAATCCACCTACTTCATAAATATCTTCTCCCCGATGGATTCCAGTACCATAATCAGCATCATTTGTATTTCTAACTGTATATATATTCAAACCTTTTGGCTTTAATATCCGGTTTATTTCTTCTGAAATAAATTCCAATTCTGAAGTTGTAAAAGCCATACAATAAAGCATATGAGAATAACAGGCATCAAATACTTCATCTGAAAAAGGAAAAGGATCTCTAACATCATGACACTTGACATTAATTGAATCTGATAGATTCAATTCCTCTGCTTTTTTATTAATAGCCTCAACTCCACTTTGACAATAATCTAAGACATAAACTTCAAAACCATTTTGAGCAAAGAAAATTGTATCTCTTCCCTGGCCGCCTCCAAGTTCAAGAATCTTCTTTTTTCCGGCCTTTTTAAACTTCTCTGCTGCGTTTTGAGCAGGAATGCTGGCTTCTATACCAAACATATCAGTTTTCTTACTGAATGTTTTTTCCCAATGTTGACATTGTTTGTTTAAAATATCTTTTTCTATTCCTTTATCATTTTTCATTATTTTACTCCCCTGAGGTATATAGTCTGATTTTTTAAAATTTTTATAAATAATTATCTTAATTTAATTATATATTGTATTATATGTAAAATCAATCACGAAGTTATACTATGCTTCAACTTTTTGTGTAGTAACTTCCAAATTATTTTATCAACCAATTTTTTGATCTAAATAACAATCATACTAATAATAATTAAAAGAAATCCCAAAAGACCACTAAGGTATAATCTTCGCACATAAATCCGACCTTCATTTATATTTTCACTTTTAATAAGTTTTATTCCCCAAAATAATATTATAATATCTGTTAGAGAAATAATAATTAGATAACTGATTCCAAACAGACCTAAAAAAACAGGCAGAAAGCTTAAAAATATAAAGCTTAGAAATAATATAAATGAAATATAAAGTGCTTTTTTTCTTCCTATTAGTATCGGAATTGATTTTATATTTCTTTTTTTGTCTCCCACAATATCCATTGCATCTGCTGCAATTTCTTCTCCAAGATCAAAAACAAAAAGCATCATGCTAAAAATAATAACAGCTTTATTCCAGGGTTTATCAACAACTATAGCTCCGAGTATGATTGTTACTGCAACTGAAGAACTAACAAATAAATTACCTAATAATCCTTTTTCTTTCAATTTCCAATTATACAAAAAACCAATTATCCAGAAAAAAATGTATAACAAAACAGCTATTTTATTAATAAAAAATGAAAATATCAACCCCAGAAAAGTTATGATAGCAGTAAAGATTACAGCAGTAGTCGGAGAAATTAATCCTGATGCTAAAGGTCGATCTGGTGAATTGATTTTATCAACTTCAATATCAAAAAAATCATTTAAAATCATTGCAGAAGCTGATAGTAAAAAGCCCCACATAAAGCCCAAAGATAATTGTAATAAAGAAGGTAAATGTCCAAGTGTAATAATTTCACCTATAATTACAGATATTCCTGCAGCAAAGGGTAACTCGGGCCGTATTAATTCTATTAAACCTTTTATTTTTTTACAATTAAGCATGATATTCTTCCTTTTAATATAATATTTGTCATAGTTTTAAATTTTCATGGTAAGCTCAATTATTATATGTAAAAAATTAGTATCTTTCTTCACTATAATTAATAACTAACATTTCTTTATTATAATTATTTAAAGGTTGTCCCTTGCCATTTTCAATTAAAATAATATCTTCCACTCTCATACCAAATTTACCTGGGATGTAGATGCCTGGTTCAATACTGAAAGCCATACCATTTTTTAATTTTAACTTATTTCCTTTTTTAATAAATGGTCCTTCGTGAACAGCTCGACCAATACCGTGCCCGGTTCTATTGATAAAATTTTGGCCATAGCCTGCTTCTTCTATAATGTTTCTTGCAGCAAGATCAACTTCTTCAGCTGTAGAGCCAGCATTAGCTATTTCTTCTGCTTTTTTATTTGCTTTTAAAACAATTTCATAAACTTTTTTCATTTCTTCTGTAGGCTCTCCTAAAAATACAGTTCTAGACATATCAGAACAATAGCCCTTATATTTACAGCCAAAATCCAGAACTATTAGATCCTGTTTTTTTATTACTCTCTTGTCACTGTTATAATGAGGCTTTGAACTGTTTGGCCCAGAGGCAACTATTGTTTCAAAAGATAATGATTCTCCACCGTATTCTAACAATAATTCTTTAATTTTTTCTTTTATATCTTTTTCTGTTATTCCCGGCTTTATAAATTCAACAACAGCTGCAGCAGCTTTATCCGCTATTTTTCCAGCTTTTTTTAAATACTCTCTTTCTTTTTCATCTTTTATCATTCTTATCTGTGAAACTAAATCCTGACCTGAAATAAATTTAGAATTCAATTCTTCTTTCAGTGCCAACATTTCAACTGCAGTCACTGCCTGGTTAACTGCAATTACTTTATTTTTTAAATCATACTTTTTATCAGCATTTTTAAAAGCTTTTAAAAAGCCTTCGCCATCTCCCCACTGATATATATCTTCTTTAGCTAAAGCTTCTCTTGTTTCTTCATAATAAAGTTCTGGACTTATATAGAAATGCTGTCCACTACTGTGAACTACCAATCCTTTAAATCGTTCGCCTTCCCAAGAATTTATTCCTGCAAAGTATTCTAAATCAGTGTCCGCACCAATAATTAAAAAATCCACATCATTTTTTTTCATTAATTCTGCCAATTTATCAATTTTGTTTTGCCAAACCATAAAAAACCTCCATCTAAAATTAAACTTATATTTTGTCTGCTAACTATTAAATTTTTAATTTTGTCCTTCTTTTTAATCTCAAAAGATAACTACTTTCTTAATTAAGAGTATTTATAATATAGTTCTTTTAATAAGAAAAAACACCTGCATAAATGATGTAGATTTTATACACTCTTATTGCTTGATTAAGAGCTGATTTTTGAAATCAGAAGGATGATCCTGGCTGAGAAAGAAATTCAATTTCTTCAGAAGTAGAATTTCTTCCGAGTATTTGATTGCGGTGAGGGTACCTTCCAAATCGCTCTATTATTTTTTTGTGTTTGATTTCGTAATCGAAATAATCTTCCATTCCAGGCTCGTTGAAAAGTCTAACTGCTTTTTCGTGTATTAGTAAAGATTCGCTATGCATAAATGGCATATAGAAAAAACTGCGCTTAAAAGTTTCAAGTTTGATATGGAAACCTTTTCTAATAGCTTCCTGTGCTAAAACTAAAGCACCAAGATCGTTAGCGAATGAACCTGGCTTTCCTCGGTGAATATTTCGAGAGAACTGGTCCAACACAATAATTTCTGCAAGGCTACCTTCCGGGGTTGCTCGCCAGGATTCAAGTTCTCCCTTAGCTGCAGCATTATGAATCGCGCCAAATCGTTTGTAAATTTTTTTATCAAGTTCTTCAGATGCAACAAACCACTGTTTAGGAGTTAATTCTTCAAACCAAAAATCAATTACTTCTCTACCTTTAGCATTCATTTTCTTTTACCTCCTTTAGATTTCATTAAAATTAATAAATTTGTATAGAACACAGCGGAATCTTTAATCTCTTGTTTATAATCATGATAAAAAAATGTCTAATAGAATAGTCTTGTCTCATGTATAATGTGAAGCTTCTATTAGGCAAAGTAAACTATGTGTTTTTAAATCTTGCAGCATATACTTTTCTCGGGAAATCACCTTTTGCATACTCAATTTTTCTGGCCCCTTTTACAATATCTTTATCTGCATAGGCCTCTATTACTTCACCTATGAAAAGATTTTTATCCCCTGTTTTAATTTTTTGTTTAACCTTACATTCCATGTGGGCTATACACTCATCAATAATAGGAACATTTGTTTTACGTGCGGGTTTTGGAGTTAAAGTTGTTTCTTTAAATTTGTCTACTTGATAGCCTGAATGAAAACCACAATAATAGATTTGTTTTTTAAGTTCTTTCGGCGGAACATTAACTATAAATTCTTTAGTATCTTCAATTAATTTCGAAGAATAAAATTCTTTCCCTATTGCACAAGCGATTAGTGGTGGCTCTTTAGATACTGGCATACAAAAACTAACCGCTATAATATTTGATTTTCCTTCATATTCTCCGGATGTTATCAAGAAGTGTCTCATCGGCCACATAAACTCTAAATATTCAACTTCAATTTTCATTTATTTAACCTCCTTGAGATATTAAAAATAGAGCTTTGGTTCTTTTCTTATCTTTCCTTTTTTTCTTAAAATAAATTTTACTAACAATGATTTCTTAAAGTCAATTTTTCTAGCTTCTTTAGGACATTTTTT
>JBNJGY010000079.1:0-6112 GCA_051748045.1 Thermotogota bacterium | reverse complement strand
CGAACCGAAGAATCTCTTCAGTAAATTTCACAAAGTGAAATTAAGACTTTAAAAACATTCAATTTTCTACGAAAATTTACTGATGGGATGTCTCGACTTCGCTCGACATGACAGCTGTAATAGCTTACAAATCTTGTTTTTAGACTCTTTGACAAACTCAAAGTGACATACGCAATAAGTTTTTAATCATTGTTTTTACTAACAATATAATAACAACAAAAATTGTTTCACAATTTTTATACCTTGGTACTCCCTTGTGAGAATACAGTAACAAAAATAAACAGTATTTATAATTTTTATAGATACTGTTTATTTTATTTTTTAGCTTATCAAATACAATATACAACCTTCTAAAAACCTTTATTAATAAACATTCCAACTACATCAAATATCATCAAGAATTATATTTTTGTATATGCTATAATAAATCAAAAGGTTGGTGATTTATATGACTGATTATTTTGATACTATTCAAAAAGCTCTGGATTATATCGAGGAAAATATAAATGAAGAAATTACTTTAGAACAGTTATCCGAGTTATGTAATTATTCTGAACATCATTTTCACAGGATATTCCAATCTATTGTTGGAATACCTTTGGCAGATTATATTAGAAAAAGAAAGTTGTCAAAAGCAGCCAAAGACATTATAGATACAGATAAAAATATTTTAGAAATTGCTGTTGATTATGGGTTCAACTCTAACGAAACTTTTTCTCGTGCTTTTAAAAAAATTTTTGATATAACACCAAATGCTTATAGAAAACTTGGTAATAAGGCCATACCTGAGGATTTTTGGAAGGTAACTTTTACAGAGAGTTCTCTGCAGAAAAGGTATATGAAAGCAGTTGAAACTTTGGTTGAAAGATTAAAAAATGACAGTAACATTATAGGAATTTTGATAATGGGTAGCTTGTCTTATGACCAAGTTTGGGAAAAATCGGATATTGACATGACTATTATAGTTAATGATAATTCAAAACTAAAATCTGAACTCAACCTTATTGAAGATGATATTTATATTAACGGACATATAATGACAAGAGATGAATTCAAAAAACTATTGAGTAAAAGCAACAAAGGGTCTATAGTTCATTCTTACTATTCTCTTGGTACCATGGTTTATTCAAAAGATGATTCTTTAAAATCATTCTTTGAAGATTTTTGTAAAAACAGCGAAATAGGTGAAAGAGATAAATCGTATGCACTTATGGTTCAAGCATCTGAAATTTTATGGAGACTGTATAAAGCAGAGAAATGGTTGAAAATTAAAAGCAATGTCAGGTACTCATACGTTTGGATTTCTGAAACGGTTAAACATATAGCTTCTATAGAAGTTTTGTTGAATAACAACGTGCCAACAAGAGAAGTTATTCTTCAAGCACTGAAATACAATAATCCCGTAGTTGAAAAAATATATTTAGTATTAATGGATGAAAAGAAAAACAGTATAAATATTTCAAACACTATAGATATGATCTATTCTTATTTAAGAGAAAACTTGGAAGAAATTAGCAAACCTTTACTTAAATATTTTGATGAAAACAACGAGATGAAATCCATTTCGACAATTTATGAAGATTTCAACAAAACAATTTGTGTCAACGTTTTGAATGAAATTTGCGAATGGTTGTGTGATGAAGATGTTTTGGTCAAAGATATTTCAGAAACCTATATTACAAGTAAAAGCAAGACTGTAGTTTACGAACCGGTATATTTTAAAAACGATAAAGATGTGGATATTTTTATATAATGATCTTTTTCGCTTTATGGGGGTGGAAATATGATTGGCAAGACTGAAATAGAGGTGAAAGGCGCGAGACAAAACAATTTAAAAAATTTCGACTTGAATATTCCAAGAGACAAATTAACAGTAATAACAGGTGTTAGTGGGTCTGGAAAATCTTCTTTGGCTTTTGACATTTTATATGGTGAAGGTCAGAGAAGATTTTTAGACTCTTTACCAGCTTTTTCAAGAAACAGAATATCTCAGTTGAAAAAACCAGATGTTGATTTTGTTTTTGGTTTGTCACCTGTAATAGCAATAGAACAAAAAAGAGGACTTGTAAACCCAAGATCTACTGTAGGAACAATGACTGAAATTTATGATTATTTAAGACTTTTATTTTCAACGGTGGGAACTGTTAAATGTCCTTATTGTGATGAAAAGTTTGATATAAGGTCATCTGGAGAGATTGTTGAAGCTGTATTATCATTACCCGAAAATACTGAGGTAGAGTTCTTGACACCTGTTTCAAAAATTTATGGAGAAACTTATCAATATCTTTTTGATGAAATTAGGCAAAAAGGATACCATAATTTGAGAATAGACGGCGAGAAGCATGATATCTCAGAAGAAATTGAGATAGATGAATACGATGACCACGATATAAAAGTACTTATAGACAACATAAAAGTCAGCAATAAAATAGAAAAAAGCATTACAAATACTCTTGAAAAAGCTCTCGAGTTAATTGGAGAACATGTAATAATAGTTGAAATACTTTCAGACAATGTTTCAAAAGAAATCAAAGATGGGTTTTATGAAAAAATTGGTTGTAAAGACCATCACATTACAATGGCAAACATTGAATCACCATATTTTTCTTTCAACAATATTTCGAGCTCATGTAAGACTTGTGGTGGTATAGGAACTTCAAAAAAAGCTGAACCCAGATTGATGGTTGTCAATCAAAACAAGAGCATTAATGATGGAGCTTTTGATGCAAGTGTTTATAACTCGAAAGGTGAAATCACATATAAGCATATTTTGATGTACAACTTATCAAAAAAATATAATTTCAGTATGGACACCCCTTTTAAAGATTTATCAGATGAAATAAAAGATCTTTTGTTTTATGGCACAAAAGACGAAAAAATTACAATTGAAGCTCCGCCAAATCTTAAAAAGAGAAACTGGTTAGTTGGCAGAACAATTAAATTCAGTGGTTTTGTTAACCAAACAGAGCATTGGTACAGGGAAATGCTTAGAAAAGACAAGATCAACGAAGCGATCATGAAATGGTTTAAAGAAAAGATGGTTGAATACACCTGTCCAGACTGTGGTGGGAAAAAGTTAAAAGAGCAGAGGTTTAATATACTAATAAACGATAAAAATATTCATGATATAGTGTGGATGCAGTTGAGCGAAGTTATAGAATTTTTGGAAAATCTGTCATTCCCTCAAAACAAAAAACATATAGCTGAACCCATTGTAGAAGAAATAAGAAAGAGAGTTGCTTTGTTGGTAGAAATAGGACTGGATTATCTAAGTCTTGGAAGAAGAGCTGACACAATTTCAGGTGGAGAGGCTCAGAGAATTAAACTAGCATCTCAAATTAGCTCCGGATTGATGGGAATGATATACATATTGGATGAGCCAAGTATAGGGCTGCACGCCAAAGACAGTAAAAGATTGATTAAAATACTAAAACATCTAAGAGACATTGGAAATACTGTTATTGTGGTAGAGCATGACATAGAAACAATAGAAAACGCTGATAATATAATAGAAATGGGACCTGGCCCAGGGCTACACGGGGGACAAGTTGTAGAATTTGGACCCATAGACACCATAAAAACTTCTAATAGATCTATAACTGGAAGATATCTTTCCAAAAAAGAGTTTATAGAAGTACCCAAAAAAAGGCGAAAAGGAAACGGGAAATTTTTAAAAGTAATCGAGGCACAAGAAAATAATTTAAAAAATGTTGATGTAGAAATTCCTCTAAATCAACTGGTCTGTATTTCTGGTGTATCTGGTTCTGGAAAAAGTACTCTAATGCACGAAATTTTATACAAAAAACTCAAGAGTTTTTCCGATCCGAGAATTATTCCAGGAAAACATAAAAATTTAGAAGGGCAAGAAAATATTAAGAATATTATAAACATAGATCAATCCCCAATTGGTAAAAACAGTCGCTCTAATCCAGCGACTTATATAGGGCTTTTTGACAGCATAAGGAAGTTGTTTACAAAAACAGAAGATTCTATAAAAAATGGTTATACTGTTTCAAACTTCAGTTTTAACAGCAAAAGTAGCGGAAGATGTGAACATTGTAAAGGTGAGGGAAAAATAGTTACAAAATTACAGTTTATGCCAGATGTAGAAACGATTTGTCCTATTTGTAAGGGAAAAAGGTATAAAAAAGAAATCCTAGATGTAAAATACAAGGGAAAAAACATACACGATGTTCTAAATATGAGTATAGAAGATGCTGAACTTTTTTTCAAAGACAAAAGAAATATAGCTTACAAATTGGGTATATTGAACCAGCTTGGACTAGGTTATTTGAAACTGGGACAATCTTCAACCACTCTTTCTGGTGGTGAAGCTCAGAGAATTAAACTCGCTTCAGAACTTGGAAAAATAAAAAGCGGAAAAAATAATCTTTACATACTCGACGAACCTACAACAGGTTTACATATTTCTGACATTAAAAAACTCATGAACTGTCTGGATTTATTCATTAAAAAGGGACATTCAATTCTTGTAATTGAGCATAACCTGGAAGTTTTGAAAATGGCTGATCATATAATAGATCTAGGTCCAGAAGGTGGAAAAAATGGTGGTTTCATAGTGGCACAAGGAACCCCAGAAAAAATAATTTCTATTAAAGAGTCCATTACAGGAGAATATTTGAAAAAAGTCTTGATTTAAAAAACACCAGTATCCCAAAGGATACTGGTGTTTTCATTATTTTGCCAATCCATTTTTTAAAATTTCAAGTAAATAATCCAATTCTTCTGCTGCTTTGTCAAAATTATCTAAATCTATTTCGTCTTCAAATATTTCATAGAAGTTTGAAAACATATAAGAAAAGATTTTTGTTGAAAATTCTTTTGGTATATCCTCTCTTATATAGCCTTTTTCATAGGCGTTATCTATTAATGGTCCAATATAGTCTTTTGATTGAGCTGAGATTTTTTCTTTTAAACCTTTTTTTATTTTTTCGTTGTCTTCTTTCAACATTAACTGTCCAAATTTATAGTATTTCAAATTGCTTTTTGCAAAATCAAGTGCATATCTAACCTGCATATTGAACAAGTCAAAAATATTAGAAGGGTCTATCTTCTCATTTGTCGAGACTTTCTGCATGTAGTTCTTTTTTTCTTCTGCAACCAACTCTACAAGATATAGGTAAAGATCTTTTTTATCGTTGAAATGGTAGTAAAAAGTACCTTTAGATAAGTTGGCATTTTTTAGTATGTTGTTTAAAGAAGCTTTGTCAAAACTTTTTTCCATGAACTCGTCCAATGCAGCATTTATTAACTTTTCTTTATTTTTAAAATTTTTAACCAATTAAAACACCTTCTAAGTTGTTCTCAATTTAAATACTTTTTTCATTCTTGGAATTAAGGCCAATATAGCTAATAAATGTATCGCTACAGCTATCGTAAATACCAAAAGCATGCTCATTTCTATTCCAATTAGGGAACCCATTAAAAGCTGGAATATCCAGTACCCTGGAATTATGTAAAATAACCATTCCACACTTGCGGGTACTATCAATGATATCATAGGCAGCATTACAAAAAAGAAAATTATTATTTTTACCAAGGCAATCGCACTATTTTGAGTATCAGCAAATGTACCCATTAAAAATCCTATTAATATTGACATCAAATAAGCGCTAAATAAAACCAGTAAAAATTGTAAAAGATCAAAAGAGAATCCTACCATAATAAATTGTGCTATAAATCCAAGCAAAACTGATAAAATGGCGGTTGTAAGCAGTTTAGAAGAAACATAGCCAAAAATATTTATTGGAGACACTCCAAATGCTTCTATCATTTTACTCTCTTTATCTTCAACTATGGAAAATCCCATTGACATGCCAGCAACACCCACTATTAACATTATAACACCAGCTGATATTATTTCTTTCAAATTTGATTCTTCTTTTCCTAAGCTTTGGTTTTTTATGGGAATATCATCATTATTTTTTATATCTGTAATAACCATATTGGCGTATTGTTTTGTTGAATCTTCTTCGTTGCCTTCCAAAACAACTTCAAAATCTCCATTTTCTTCTTTAATCCCCACTACATCATCGTATTCTTTAACTCTGTTTATTAAATCTTCTTCATTTTCAACTTCGATAATATCATA
>JBNJGY010000078.1:0-6112 GCA_051748045.1 Thermotogota bacterium | reverse complement strand
AAAAAGTTTTTTTCTATAGAATACCAACTTGCAAAATCAACGCCATTTAGTATAGCTGTAGGGTGTGGTACATCCCAAGATTCCATAGCTCCTTTATAAAACAACTCAATCCCTTTCTTATAATTTTTATTATTTATTTCTTTTTTAGCTTCTGCGAAAGTAATGAAAGATAATTTTGATTTATCTTTTTTATAAGATTCACTCCAAATCCTAACATCTTTTATTTCTTTTGTATCTAATTTACTGTATAAATTCTTCATGGATATCGCTACAATAGTTCTTACATAATCGGGTAAGTAGTTAAAATTATTTCTTAACTCTTTATATATCTTAATTACATCCTCTTTATTTTCCTTATTACTCAAAAGAGCAGATTTTCTTACTAAAGCAAGCATTTTAATACTTAGATGAGATCTTTTACACAGTGTTTTTTCATCGGAACAAATTGAAATAATTTTATCAACTTCTTTAAAAAAATCCTTATTTTTTTCAAACCATTTATATAAGTTCATTCTAAAAAAAGATTTAGTTATATCATCTTCTTCCATATTTTCAAAAAAGTTTATAACTGGGTAAATAAAAGACCCCATTTTCATTATTGATAATATTTCTTTTAGATTCATAAAAAGCTCCTCTCTAAAAAAGTAACGAAATAGTTACATAATTATATTTAAAAAATAAAAATAAAATAAAATCTCTGTATATACCATTATAACAAATTTATAGTGATAAGAAGTAAAGTTATTAATATATTGCAGGAAAATCAAAAAATGAAAACCCTCATAAAACCGCAGATCCAGAGATCTTATCCAAAGTTGCAAACCATATCAGATTTGTTATAATTTTGTAAATGTATGTTTAAGATGGAGGGTTACAAATGAAAAAGATTTTAATAATTATTTTAATTGTAGTTGCTTTAATGCTAAATATTACAGTATTTGCAGAAGAAAATAAAAATGATGAAAAGATAAATAATTTAGACAGCTATAAAATTAGTGATTCAGTTTATTAATTGATAGTGAAAAATTTAATATTTAATAATCGTTTTTTATAAAGATAAGGATGTTTATGTTTTATTATTAAAAATTTTGGAGATGATAATATGCTAACAGTTAACTTTAAAAAAGAAATCGTTAATTTTGAGTATTTAGGAATTATTTCACCAAATTCTTGTACATGGAAACTTGTTTCTGATACCATGGCAATAATGTGTGCTGGTAAATAGGGAATAAAATAAACATCCTTATCTTTTCATGTTATTTTGGAATTAAAATAATTATTTATAAATTATAAAAAGGAAGGTTGGGTATGAAATATATATGGATTAATTTAACAAATGATTGTAATTTAAAATGTATATATTGTTATCAAGAAAATAGAAATGATGAGTTTTTGACTAAAAAATCAGCAGATAAAATAATAAATGACATAGAGAAAATAAAAGAAAAAATATCAATTAATTTTTTTGGTGGGGAGCCACTTATTAACTTTTCTATTTTAAAATATATAGTCGAAAAATTAAAAAAAACAAGAAAATGTCTATCTTACTCAATTACAACTAATTTTACTTTGATTAATAATAACATATTGAATTTTTTGGTAAAAAATAATTTTAATCTCACAATTAGTTTGGATGGTATCCGTTTTGAAGATGGATATAAAAATATCAGTGATGTAAAAATATATTTTTTCAAGTTATTAAAGAATATAAACTATAAAAGGGTTTCAATTGCTAAAGTTGTATCTAAAGAAAACTATAAGAATCTTTATGAAGATACATTATCTTTATTAAAATTTGAGTATCCGTTATATCATAACTTTGATCAAAATATTGAAAACTGGAATAAAGAAACTGACATAGAAATATTAAAAAATAATTTGAAAAAATTATTTTATGTTTATAAAGATAAGAAATATAATTTAGTATTTTATAAATTAATTGAAGAAGAATTTAAGCGTATGTTTATATCAGGAAATGAAAAACAAAAAATTGTGAATTGTACTGATATTAACAATTTAGTATATTCATATAATGTTTACGGGCGAGTATCTTATTGTCACTTATTACAAGAAATATATCCTGAAAATGCTGAAAGTATTAACTCAAATAATATAGAGGAGTTAAAAAATAAAATTAACAATAACAAACTATTAAAAAAATTATCTAGTGCAGAAAAATTTGATTATATAAATAATTTAATCATTCTAAAAAAATGTAATAAATGTAAATATAATTATTTTTGTCAAATGAAGTATATAGAAATCGCTGATAATCTTTGTTTTTTCAATAGATATAAGTATAGAAAAAATATATATTCTAAAGTTGAAAATAATTTATTTTGTTTTAAGAATTATTTATTTAACCTATTTCATGAAAATCATTGAGGTGATAAAAATGCTTTTGTACAACAAAAATATTCATTTAACAATTATGATGAGTGATTATCTTAGAAATATAAAAATACCACATGTATTAAAAAATAATTATATTTACTATGAAGACAATTTTGAAGAAAATGTCAATGATAAATATATAATTAATTTTGAGTTATATCATTATTACTTTTTTCATTTTAATTTAAACTTATTTCAAATGAAATGTGTTAAAAAAAGAGATTTTAAAATATATTTTCAGATTGACAGGAAGTTATTACCTTTTTATAAAGGCTATTATAGGAGATATTTTTTTCCAAAAGGAAATGTTATAATAATGAATTTTTCTACAAATTATATAAGTAATCCTTTAGATGTATTATATACAATAAATAAATTAATAGTTTTAAAAGGGTATTATAAAAACGTAGTTATAGATTATTTATTATTTAGAAATAAAATAATATATTATATATATTTTTCATATAGTGGTAAACTAGAAGCTAATTTAAAAGAAATTATAAATCATATTAAATTAATCAAAAATTCTAAAATTACAAGTTTCAATGATTCTTTAAATAAAATAGATAAAGACTTTCAAAATTTATTTTTACATAATTTTTCAAAAATAAGAGATATTGATAAATTAAAATTTGAATCATTGTATATCTATAGCCCTTATGAAAAAGAGGTGATGTTTAATGAATAAATTTAAAATATACATAAAAAATAACAAGTTAAATTCAATAATAGCTTTTATTTCTTCTATATTATTAGGTATTTTGTCGTTTGTATTATCAGAAAAACTAAAATTATTTTTTAATGAAGGAATCATAGAAAATAAATTGAATGTCATTGAAGAAAATTTATTCATTATATTTATAATTTTTTTATTTGTTTTTATCTTAAATATTTTATCTTCGGTGATAAATAATTTGATGAATTGGAGAGGGGCAAAAAATTATAATGTTTTCTATGCAAAAAAATTATTTAAAACAAATTATAATTATTTTCTAAATAAGACTTCTGCAGCAATATGGACTAATTTAAACATGTCTTCTATGAAAGTATCTGGTTTTTATACGTCAATAATATATATGAGTACAAAAATAATTGAAATGACCATTTACTTTTATATACTTATAAAAATAAATATATTTGCAGGAGTTTTTACTTTGGTAGCTATTCCTTTAATATTATTAACGACATTAGGAGTAAAAAACAAAATGTCAGAATACCAGATGAAAATGTTAGAGAAATCAAGAGAATTATCCTCAACAGCAATTGAATCATTTAGTTCAGTGAAAAATATAAAAGTAAAAAATGCTTATCACTTTTTTTTAGAGAAAATACGAGCTAAAAATGAAGAACTAAATAAAGCTGTTATAAAATCAGCTGTTGTAGAAAATTATTGGTCTTATGTCAGTTCTTTAATAAATTCCTTGGTGCCAATAACAATAATATACTTAATAATGAAATTTACTAATCTATTGAATATTTCTGTTGGAAATATAATAGTTTTATATTCATTTATACCCTTATTTTTATCCAGCTTTAAAAGTTTTTACTCTTTAATAATGGAATTTTTTAGCTCAAAACCATATTTAAAAAGTTTAGACGAATTAGAAGAACTGAACCAAGAAAATGTTGAAGGTGTTTACATAGATAATTTTGAAAGTTTGGAAACTAAAAATCTAAAAATAAAAATATCGGAAGATAGATTATTGGATATACCAGATATGAATATTAAAAAAGGAGAAAAAATTTTAGTATCTGGTGAAAGTGGAATAGGTAAAAGCTCTTTTTTTGAAACTGTTTTAAAACTTAGAAATGATTACAGTGGAGAAATTAAAATAAATAGAATAGATTTAAAAAATATTTCTTCAAAAAGTATTAGAGATATAGTAGGAATATCATTTCAAGGTCAGGAAGTTTATTCTGGAAGCATAAAAGAAAATATTTTATTGGGGAAAAATGAGAAAGATCTATCAGAAATAATTGAAATTTCTGAGTTAAATGAAATATTAAATTATAAATCAGAAAAAATAATAAACAATAATGTATTATCTGGAGGAGAAAAATCAAGAATAAGTTTAGCTCAAAATTTATTTAAAAACCCTGATCTAATACTTATAGATGAATCGTTAAGTAGTGTGGATGAAATAACTGAATCAAAAATATTGAATAAAATACTATCTAAATTTAAAAATAAAACTATTTTATGCATTAGTCATAGAAATTCTTCTTTAAAAAATTTTGATAGAGAAATCAAAATAGGTAATAACTCGTAAAATATTTCAGAGGATAAATTGTATTTAGGGGGGATTTAATGAAAAATATAGTAAAAAAGTCTTTTGTTGATTCTATTAAGTTCATAAAAAGTGGAGAATTTATTTTTATGATTTTGATATCTTTAATAGCAGTTTTTTTAAGTATGTTTGGGTATATTTTTGATCTTCAAGTTATTGTATCTGGTGAGTTAGGAAGAGGAATAAACAACTCTGTTTGGGTTGGTTTGAAAATGAGTATTATAACAATACTCTTTATATATCCATTAGGATTTTTATTTTTAAAGAATAATATGATGAGAAGTAATGGCAAAATAAAAAATGATAAAACATATGAGAATAAAAACTATATAATATATAAACATTTTTCAAATTTTATTATTCTATCATTAATTACTTTAATAATTTTTGTTTTGGGAGGAATAATGCAAGTAATAAGAGGAGAAAATCCTCTTAACTTAATAGAATTGTTGACGCCTTGGCTGATAATCATATTGCCTTTGATGTATTTTACTGCTACTCTTTCTATATTATTTCAAGTAGTACCTTTTTTAAAAAGAACTTTTGGATTAATAGTATTCATATTTCTCTATTTTTCTCAAATATTAATACCGATATATTTAAATACAAATGGTAAATGGGCATTAGATATATTAGGAATAAGCAAAATACTCGATTATACAAATTATAGTCTGATTATTTTCACGTGGCAAAAAGTGACGAAAACATTTTTATTGGAAAACTTTAATTTTAGCGCTTCTTTTTTGTTTAGTAGATTATTGGTTATAGTAGTAGGGTTAATAATTTTGTTTTCGTCTCAATCAATTTTTAAAAGAAGTTTTGGTAATAAAAATATATGAAAAAAGAGAGGATGAAAATTATAAAAACTTATTAATTATTTCTATGAAATCTTTCCTATCTTTTTCCTCAAAACACCAAAAAGATGTTGAAGAAAGTCTTTCTTTTAATCCAAATTTTTTAATAAAAGGAATAAATTCTTCATTTGGTTTAGGTAACATAACTTTTGGTATACTTTTAAAATCATATCTTTTATAATTTCTTATAAATTTTTCTAAAACATCTTTTTCTTGAAAGCTAAGATTACAATAAATTTTTATAAAATCAAATAAATATTTTTTATTAAAATCATTAAAAAAGGCTTTTATTAACTTTTTTCTACCATAGTAAAAAGAACTTGAATCAAACTCAAAACTATTATAAGAATTAATTTTAAAATCATTTTCTAAATATAGAATGGGATTTTTATACTTATAAAAAATAAAATTGATCAATTGTTTCAATGGATAAGTGATGTTTACTTTTATCAATTTATCTTTATTTATATATTTTATTATCTGCAATAGATTGATTTCGTTTCTATAATAATTACTCAAGTAAGAAATGAAAAGTTCTAAAAATTGTTTTTCTTTAGATAAAGAAAAAAATCTTTT
>JBNJGY010000077.1:0-6211 GCA_051748045.1 Thermotogota bacterium | reverse complement strand
GGTTCAAGAAATTCACAGAATTTTGAGTTGCTAAAGTTAGCAGGAAAACAGAATAAACCTGTTTTGCTTAAGAGGGGATTTATGAATACGATAGAAGAATTTCTCTTCTCAGCTGAATACATTGCAAATGAAGGAAACAAGAACATTATTCTTTGTGAAAGAGGTATAAGAACTTTTGAACCAAGCACGAGAAACACTCTTGATATAAATTCCATTGCTATGATTTCCCAAAATCTAAAAGTTCCTATTATCTCCGATCCTAGCCATGCTGCTGGAAGAAGAGATCTTATAGAAAAACTTTCTTATTCATCGTATTGGGCTGGTGCTGTCGGAATAATGCTAGAAATACACCCAAATCCAGATAAAGCGATTTCTGATGGGCAGCAAACTATAGATTTTAAAACTTTTGAAAATATAATAAAAAGAATAAAAGAGTTTAAAGAGCAAAATGTCTGATAAGTTTATAAAACCTTTGAATAAAAAGGTTAAAAAAGAAATAAATATACCCTCAGATAAATCAATAACTCACAGAGCTTTTCTGTTATCCTCTATTTCTGAAGGTAAAAGTAAAATATATAACCCTTTGATATCTGAAGATACAAAAATAACTATTGATTTAATTAAAAAACTCGGTGCTAAAATACTTTTTCAAAATAATAAATGGGAAATAACTCCCTCAAAAAAAATAAATAACTTTTTTAATTTTTATTCTGGAAATTCTGGAACTACTGCCAGAATCTCTTCTGGGATTTTGTCATCAATAAAAGGGAAATTCAAAATTACTGGTGATGTATCTTTATCCAAAAGACCTATGAAAAGAATTATAAGTCCTCTTTCAAAGATGGGGGCTACAATAAAATCAGACAATGATCATTTGCCCATGACTATTTATGGTGGAAATCTTCGAGGGATAGATTATAATTTAAAAATTCCCAGTGCACAGGTAAAATCTTCCATAATGTTTGCTGCTATAAGGGCAGATGGAAATACAACAGTTAGAGGTGCAATAAATTCTAGAAATCATACCGAGATGATGTTTAAAAATTCAGGTATAGATATTGAGATTAAAAACGATTTTATCAATATAAATCCTTCAATACCAAAAGGCATGAGTTATTGTATACCAGGAGATTTTTCTTCTGCAGCTTTTTTTATAGCCCTTGGATTAACAAGTAATAAAGTCAATTTAAATATTAAAAATGTGAATTTGAATAAAACAAGAACAGGCATGCTTGATATATTAAAACTGATGAAAGCTAATTATAAAATTGATAATTACAAAAAAGATTTAGAACCAATAGGAGATATAATTACAGAAAAATCTGAAATGATTAATCTTAATCTAATAGAAAAAGATTTAATACCTTTTATGATAGATGAAATCCCCATTTTAGCTTTGATACAATCACAGTCTTACGGGAAAACTGTTTTTAAAAATCTTTCAGAACTTAGAAAAAAAGAAACGGATAGAATAAAAGCCTTAGTTCATAATTTTGAAAAAATTGGTGTGAAAATAGAAGAATTGAATGATGGATACATAATTGAAGGGCCTCAAGAAATAATAGGTGGAGAGGTGGATTCTTTTAACGACCATAGAATCGCCATGACCTTTGCCATTGCTGGTTTGATAAGCCAAGATGGAATCAAAATCAAAAATAGCAATTGTGTTGATGTTTCATTTCCAGGTTTTTTTAATATTATAGAAGATCTTTATTCATAATAGGAGTTGATTATAATTAGTAAATACGGAATTATTCAATACCCCAGAAAAAAAACACTATCCGAAGTTTTTTTCAACAAATATTTTGAGCTTTTTGATAGAGACTCAAAATATGTTGGACTAACTCTTGATAAAAATAACTATAATAAATATATTGATAAAATACTTAAAAACACAAGGGGCTTAAATATCACAAACCCTTACAAAATAAAAATAATGGAAAAACTTGATCATATTGATGAAGACGCCAAAAAAGTTGGTGCAGTAAACTGTGTTATTGACTACAAGGGGTACAACACAGATTGGATCGGTTTTTATAAAAGTGTAGAAGACGAAGAACTCTTTGATGATATTACCCTTTTTGGTGCAGGTGGTGCAGCAAGAGCTGTTATTTATGCTTTGATTAAACTTGGAGTCAAACAAATTAATATTGTGAACAGAACGGTGTCAAAAATAGATGAATTAAAAGAACTTTATCCAGAAATAAAGATCAACAGTTTTAGTATAGAAAAATTGAATGAAATTCTTCCAAAAACAGATACTTTTATAAACTGTACTCCACTTGGCTTGAAAAATGAAGAAATAATTTCATCATTTTCAGAAAAAAATAAATTCATTTACGATGTGAATTATAAAGAAACCCCATTAATAGAAAAAGCCAGATACAACGATTTGAGATACAAAAACGGAGTGGATTTTTGGAAATATCAGGCTATGGAGAACATGAAAATATGGGGGTTATATGATGAAGATAAGTTTAATAGTGTTTTTGAATGGTTGAAAAATAAAATGTGAGGTGTAATTTATGGCAAGAAAAATTGATTTTATATTCTTTGATTTGGATCATACCCTCTGGGATTTTGCATCTAATTCAAAAATAGCTTTGAAGAATACTTTTGAAAAATTTGTACAAAACAGATACCCTTTGATAACTTACAAAAACTTCGAACAAACCTATGAAGCGATAAATTTAGATTTATGGGACAAATACAGAAAAAAACTTATAACTGTGAATGATTTAAAAATGAAAAGATTTAAAGACACTTTTGAAAAATTCGATGTTAGACTAAACGACTCAGCAATAGAAGAAATAAATGAATTTTACCTGTATGATTTATCTGAACAAGCAACGTTGATAGAACACACAGAATATATTTTAGAAAAATTATCTGAAAAATATGAGTTGGGTATTTTAACCAATGGCTTTAAAACAACTCAGATAAGAAAAATGAAAAATAGTGGAATAGACAAATATTTTTCAGTTTTAGTTTCTTCTGACGAAGCAAATGCAATAAAACCTGATAAGAAAATTTTTGATTTTGCAGTTGAAGCAACAAAACACAAGCACGAGAATATTTTATACATTGGTGATGATCTTGAAAACGATATTATTGCTGGAAAAGAAGCAGGATTACAAGGTATCTGGCTAAATATTTTATCGGATGAAAAACATCCAGAAGTTGAAACAATTCTATCTTTGAAAGAATTAGAAAAATTACTTTAAATAAATTGGTGAGAATACAAAGTGTATTCTCACTTTTTTGTTATAATAATATAAATAAGAAAAAAGTCAGGTGATTATTATTTTTAGCATATCTGGAGATTCTCACGGAAAAATTATGATTGGAACTTTGGAAAAATTCCCATCTGGAATAAAATTAGATATAGATGCTATAAACAAAGAACTTGAAAAAAGACAGGCTGGATATGGCAGAGGTAAGAGAATGTCTATAGAAAAAGATTCTGTAGACATTGTTTCTGGACTATGGAAAGGTGTCACTACAGGTGCACCTATTTCTTTTGTTATAAAAAATCTTGCTGGTAACACAGAGAAAGAAAAAAGAAGTGTCCCAAGACCTGGGCACGGTGACTATTCAGCATTTAAAAAATATAAGCTGGATGATTTGAACATATATGCAGAAAGAAACTCTGCAAGATGGACATCTGTTATGACTGTTTTGGGAAGTATATCCAGACAATTTCTAAATCATTTAAAAATAGACACTGTAAGCTATGTTTATTCTCTTGGTAGATTTATAGATGAGAATAATTACGATTTTGAATATATCAAAAATAATAAAATCACCGAAACTGGCACACCAAATGAAGAATACTCAGAACTTTTTAAAAAAGAGATAGATAATTTTTCAAAGAATTCTTTGGGCGGGAAAATAAGGGTAATAGCAAAGAATATTAAACCTGGAATAGGTGATTATTCAAGGCTTTTTGACAGGATTGATTCTAAAATAGGAAAGTTCTTTTTTGCAATTCCTTCTGTAAAAGGTGTTGTTATAGGGTCAGAGAATTTCCATTTACCTGGAACAAATTACAACGATGAATTTTTTGTTGAAAATGATGAAATATCTAGAAAGTCCAATTCAGCAGGTGGTATAGAGGCTGGATTTACAAATGGAGAAAATATCTTGGTCAACGTTTTTGCAAAACCAATACCAACAGTTTTAGAACCAATGAACTCTGTCGATTTGAAAAATAATAAAAACACCAAAACAAAATATATAAGGTCAGACACAACGGCAATTCCAGCACTGAGTATCATTCTGGAAAATGTTATGAACCTAATGCTTTTTGAGGCTATTATAGAAAATTTTGGCACGGGAAATTACAAAGACATAGTAAAAAGATACCAGGAGTTTTGATTATGCAAATATTTTTAATCGGTTTAAGCGGGGTAGGAAAAACAACTCTGGGTAAAAAATTATCGGAAATACTGGATATTGAATTTTTAGACATGGACGAAATGATTGAAAAGCAGACAAATATGAAGATAAAGGATATATTTAAAAATTATGGTGAATCTCGTTTTAGAGATTTAGAATCTGACCTTTTATTTTCTCTGAAGGACAAAGAGGGGATCATAGCAACTGGTGGAGGAATCATTTTAGACCAAAAAAACAGAAGTTTTTTGAAAGAAAAAAAATCTTATTTCATTTATAAGGGCATAGATGAAATAATAAACAATCTTGAAATATCTCATAGACCTCTTTTAAAAGATAAAAACAGTCTTTTGAACTTGTGGGAGAAAAGAAAAGATATATACCAGGAGTTTTATACAATAGATATTTCTGGTTTGAATATACAAGAATCAACAGCCAAAATACTCAACAAAATCTATATAAAAGAAGATGTTGTTGTAGATAAAAGGATACAGAATACAGTTTTAAAAAACAAGTTGGACAAAGATTTTTTGAATAAAAAAATAATCATTTCTGATGACAAATTTCACAGCATTTTCTTTTCAAATTACAAGGGAAAGAACATTTTAAATATAAAAAATCCAGAAGAAAACAAAAAAATGGAAACAGTGATGGAAATAATTGACTTTTTCATTGAAAATGATTTAGACAGATCAAATACAGTCGAGATTTATGGTGGTGGTGCCACAACAGATATAGCTGCTTTTGCCTGTTCTATTTACAAAAGAGGTATTAGATATTCACTCAACCCAACAACCTTATTATCTCAAGTTGATGCTTCAATAGGTGGAAAAAATGGTGTTAATTACAAAAAATACAAGAACATTATAGGAAATATAAACATCCCCGAAAAGACATATATAAATACAAACTATATAATGTCACTGGATGATGATGAATACATAAATGGATTGATAGAGATAATAAAAATTTTTATTTTAACAGAACAAAATATAGATCTCTTTTTAGATAAAAAAGAAAAAATTGAAAAAAGAAAGCTCAATTTCATGACTGATTTGATAGTAAAAAGTATTGAGAAAAAACTCAACTTTGTATCTAAAGACAAAACAGATAAAAATAGTAGAATGGCTTTGAACTATGGACATACACTTGGACATGCTTTCGAAAGCATAACCAATAACAAACACGGTTTTTCTGTAGCTTGGGGTATTAAAAAAGAAAATTTAATTTCTAAAAAAATGGGTTTTTTAAGTGAACATGATTTCAACACAATAAATGATTTATTGAAATCATACATAGATAATGAAATTTTAAATATGGAATTAGAAAAAAATGAATTATTAAAATTTTTGAAAAAAGACAAGAAAACTGATTCAGGTAAGATAAAAATGCCTTTATTAAAAGAGATTGGAGAGTTCGATTTTGTTGAAATTTCTCCAGAAGAAGTGGTGGATTTATTATGAAGATAAAGATTATAAACGGACCAAATCTCAACATGCTTGGGAAAAGAGACAAAAAAATTTATGGAGCAAAAAATTATAAAGATTTGTGTGATGATCTAATGAAATATTCAAAAGATAAAAATTTTGAATTGGAAATTTATCAATCAAATCATGAAGGCGATATAATAGACTCTATACAAAAATTAGATTATGAAGCCCTCATAATAAATGCTGGAGCATATTCTCATTATTCTTACGCTATTAGAGATGCTCTAGAAATAGTTGAGGTACCAAAAATTGAGTTACACATATCTAATATTTATAACAGAGAAGATTTTAGAAAAAAGTCTGTTATTTCAGAGGTTTGTGATTCA
>JBNJGY010000076.1:0-6218 GCA_051748045.1 Thermotogota bacterium | reverse complement strand
AAAAGAAAAAAACATTTTATCTCCCATTATAGATATAATAAAAGATTATAACTTAGAAGATAAAATATTCTTTTTTGATTTTAGATCACAAAAAGAATTAGCTGATGCATACAAATATTTCAGTGCTTTAGATTCTATATTTGCTTTAACTGCTTTTTATGAGCCTTTCGGTCTTGCTCCAATAGAAGCTGCTGCTTGTGGTTTAGCTATAGTTGCTACAAAAAATGGTGGGCCTGCTGAAATATTTAACGAAAAAACTGGTGTGTTGGTTGATCCAGAAGATGAAAATGATATTGCTTTAGGATGTTTAAAAGCTCTTGATAATATACCTTCACTTAAAACAGAAGTTAAAAATTTAGTTTATGAAAAATATACATGGGATAAAACAGCTGAAAAATATTTTGAAGTATTAAAAAAGATGAAAGACATTGATAAATCAGTTAAAGAAGAATATCTAGATGCTAAAGATCTAATAATAGAGTATTTATCAAAAAGATAGGTTTAATAATAAATATACCTCCAAAGTAGTTTGCAATTTTTAACAATCACAAGTTTACTTTGGAGGTATCATATTAAAAAGTATCTATTTTTTAGAAATCAAAAGAACCGCCTAAATGTACTTTATTCTTTATTTCGTCATCTTCTGAGTCATAGTATTCTATATATGAAACTTTCATACCAGGCATAAAATTATAAGATAATTCATATTGAAATTCTGTATCTTCATCAAAATAATCATCGAATATTTCTCCAAAAGTTTCTAAATCTCTTCTATAGTATCCATATAGTTCAAAAGGATATTCTTCAAATGGAGAATTCACTTTTAAATCACCAAAAAGTTCTTGATTTGATATTGTTGAGAAATCAAATGCCATATCATAAGAATATCTTGCATTGAATGCTATTATATCAGTATATTCAAGTATAACATCATATAGTCCACCTAATCTTGATTCATTATTATTTAAAATTTGTTCATGTTTTTTACCTAAATTACTTCCAGTTGAATATTCATAATCAGCATCCACATAAGAAAGAACTGAATGTGGTGACATATATATTACAGGCAAAGCTCTTATACTGAAATATTCACTGTTTAATCCTCCACCAGCACCCATTAAGAATCCTGAAGTTGCATCAAAAACAGCTGATTCAGTTGCAGGAGTTGTGAAAATATATCCACTTTCGACACCTGCATATAAACTACCTAAGTTTTTATATACACCAATATTTGCTACTAAATCATTTTTATATTGAGAATATAATTGATTACTACCAACCATCATACTAAGATCAAGTCCCCCAACATTTAAAGCTCCTTCTAAAAAAGAAAATTTAGCAGAATTACCAAATTCAAAAGGACTAAGTCTGTAAATTTCGAATGGTATATGAGCGCTTATATAAGCGGTATCTGAATTCCCCAACCTCATATCTACAGCTTTTGACATATCAGCTTTATATCTATACATTACTGTTCCTAAACCAAAAGAATATCTTGGCATGAATCCATATCTAAACCCAAAATTTCTAAAATCAAATTCTACCAAGTTGATATTAAAAGCATTAATTAAATTTGTACTAGGCTCAGTATCATAATACTTTGGTTTCCCATAATAAAAAGTACCTCCAATTTCACTCTGGTAAGCTTCAAATCCAACACCAATTTTAACTGTGTCAAAATCAAATATTGGAGTTACTGAATAAAATAGGTTATCTCCTTCTTCTGTCTCAATAGTAGTAAATATAGGAACTACATTAAGACCAAAAGAGAAACTCAAAATAAAAACACTTAAAATTCCTATCAAAACTATAATTTTTTTCATAAGTCCTCCTCCTCTTTTCGTAAGTCTTTAGCTGCTTTTTCTGGAGCCACTGTGTTTATATAAAATCCAGTACCCCACTCAAACCCTGCAATATTAGTTAACCTAGGTATTATTTCAAAATGCCAATGAAAAAACTCTTCTGTTTTTTCTCTAAATGGCGAAGTATGTAAAACTAAATTAAATGGTGGATCATTTAATACTTTTTTAAACCTTCTAAAAATTTTATAAAAAGCTGCAGCTAGTTCTTCAATTAAATCATCTTCATTAGACAATCTTCCGAAATCGCATTCATGAAATCTTGGTATAATAGAAGTTTCATAAGGAAACCTTGATGCATATGGAGCATACGTTAAAAAATTCTCTGTTTGAAATATTACTCTTTCTTTCTCTTCTATTTCTTGTCTTATAATATCACAAAAAACACATCTGTCTCTAAAGTTAAAGTAATCATTAGCTCCTTGAATTTCATCTACTATAGTCATAGGGATTATAGGAGTCGCTATTAGTTGAGAATGAGGATGTTTTAATGAAGCACCTGCTCTTTTACCTTTATTTTTAAAAATTTGTATATATTTAATATTTTCATCTTTTTTTATTTCATTAAATCTTTTTATATAAGCCCATATTACCTCTTTCAATTGCCTTTTAGACATCTCTGAGAAATTAGTATTATGTTCTGGAGTTTCTATTATCACCTCATGGTATCCATATCCACTTATTTTATCGTACATTCCATGAGGTTCTTTTACTAATTCTTTCCCATTTAAAGCTGGAAATTTATTTGGAACAACTCTAACCCACCAACCAGAATCGTTTGGTTTAGAATCTTTATTTCTAAAAGATAAAACTTCATCTGGAGTAGAATCTTCATTGCCATAATCAAAAGGACAATAAGATTCTTTAACGTCTTCTGAATAATCATAACTATTAGGCCTTTTCCCTCTATCAGGTGAAAAAATAACCCATCTCTTTGTTACTGGATCTTTTCTGAGTTCGTTCAATATTGGGCACCTCTTTTTTTACTAATGGCCATTTTATATAAATCTCTATATTGGCTTGCTGTAGACTCCATTGAAAAATTCTGATTCATACAATTGTTAAAGATTATTTCCCATTTATTTGGCTTCATCTTATAATAATAAATACTTTTCAATAACGATTTCAACAGTTTACAGCTATTGTACTCATAAAAACCAAATCCATTTCCCTTATTTGTATTCTCGTTGAACTCATTCACTGTATCGGATAATCCACCTGTGTATCTTACTACAGGTATAGTTCCATATCTCATAGAAAACATCTGTCCAAGGCCACATGGTTCATATCTAGAGGGCATTAAAAACATATCTGAACCAGCATATATTTTTTGTGCTAAATCAACATCAAATTTAATATTAGTTGAAACTTTACTGGGATATTTTTTCTCTAATTTTTTTAAGAACTCTTCATATTTTTTATCTCCAGTTCCTAAAACAACAAAATTAACATCAGTAAGCAGAACATAATCCATAATTTCAAAAATTAAGTCTAAACCTTTTTGATCATAAAGCCTACTAATTAAAGAAATTATTGGTCTTTCTTTATTTTTTTCAAGACCTAAAAATTCTTGTAACTTGACTTTATTTTGAATCTTGTCTTCATAATTTTGAATAGGGTTAAATATTCTATGATCATTTTTTGGATCGTTCTCTTCATAATCTAAGCCATTAAGAATTCCATATAAATTTTCTGACCTTATACGTAAAACTCCGTCTAGTTTTTCTCCCATTTCTGGAGATTGAATTTCTTCAGCATATGACTTACTTACAGTATTTATTACGTCTGAATATAATATGGCTCCTTTTAGAAAATTTATATCTCCAAAAAATTCTAATGCATCAGGATTATATAAATATCCGGGTAGATTCGCTAGATCAAGAACATCTTTTCCAAAAATGCCTTGGTAACCTAAATTATGTATTGTTAACACAGTAGAAATATTTGATAGTATAGGATCTGAAATGTAATTATGCCTTAAATATACTGGTATTAAAGAAGTCTGCCAATCATTAATATTTAAAACATCTATATCATTTTCAATTTCTCTGATAAAAGTCAAAACAGAATCAGAAAAATAAGTACTCCCCAAAGCCAACTTACTATCTTCGTAAACTTGTTCTGAATTAAAAACATCACTTTCAATAAAATAAATTGGAACATTTGATTTTGGTAAAAAACTTTTTAATACATTAAATGGTTCTTTGAAATTATGCGATATTGGATAGTAATCTTCAACTATAGTTTCAAAATTTTTTGTATTATAATTCTCTTTAATTTTTTTATGTAGTGGCATGATAACAAAAATTTCTTCATTCAATTTGTTCAAATATTTAGGTAGAGCTCCAGCTATATCTGCTAGTCCTCCTACCTTTGCATAAGGTGCAACTTCATATGAAACATATGCTATTTTCATATTAAACCCTCCAATCTATTTCTCAATTTTATAAGGGCTATCATGAGTGAAAATAATATAGTCAGATTTTTCATAATATTCTTTAACTATATCTGCTACTTTATCGGTTCTTAACCCTCTTAGAACATCAAATAATTCTATTCTTGTCATACAAATATCTCCTGGGAAAAAAACTTTACCCATATTCTCTGTTTCAACAAAAAAAGAGCAATGTTCAGATGAATGATAAGGAGTATGAACAACATTAATTGAATCAAAAAGTAAATCTCCATCTTTTATTAAAATATCCCTACTGTTTATATTATTAAACATTTCTTGATAAGCTTGTCCAGAAAAAATACCAAACTTAGAATAAGGCTTATTTTTATACTTTTCATGAACATAAACAGAGGCTTTTTTGAAAAATTTAGAATTAACTGCATGATCAAGATGAAAATGAGTCAGTAAAACTTCTGTTATGTCTTCTGGTTTTAAACCTCTTTTTTCGAACTCTTCTTCAAGAAATCTCATAGAACCTTCATGACTAGGATCTACTAATATTTTATGATTATCGTTATATAACATTGCAACAGTTGAATAGCTAGCTTGAACTCTTTCAGGTATCCATATAGTGCTTCCCGGTAAAATTACATCTAATTTCAATTAATAGACCTCCTTATTAAAAATTCCAAATAGAAGCTTCCTCTTCAAAAATTGCTTCATAATCTATACCATTTTTATCGAAAAGATCTGATACAAAACTCACATCTTTTATATTAATTTTTAATGTTATAATCCTTTTATGGTTCTTAATTCTATGGGTCATTAAAGATAAAATATTAATATTTTCTCTAGAAACAATATCCAATAATCTTTTCAATTCTCCTGGCACATCATCTCTAATAAGCATAATTTTAGTTCCATCTTCTTCCATAGAAGATAAACTTCTAAAGGCTTTAATAATTTCATAAAAACCAAAAATACCAACCGGATACATTTCATGATCAACTACAGGGAATATTTTTACTTTATTTTCTAGCATCATAAGCATTGCATCCTCTATCAAATCATCATTATATAAAAAGATGTCTACTGGATCTAAAACTTCATAAATTTCTTTGTTTCCATCAAATTCGCCTAAAAATTCAATGTCTTCATATCTAATAATATTATATAATGTATTATCATGCCTTAGTACAACTAAACATTCTCTATTTTCATGAATCATTTCTAGAGATTCTCTAACACTTTTATTCAAATATATATATTCAAATTTTTTGTTAAACCAGTTTTTAACGTACATAATTTCACCTCTTGAGGATGTTTTTACTAAATTATACATTAAATAGATTAAATTATAAAGTGATTGAGATTATAGCATTAAAAAAAGGTGGCATATTTATGCCACCTCATTATTTTATTTACATATTTTTTAATTTTTCTTCAATTTCATTTAATTCGTTATTGATTTCTTTCCATTCTTCTTCTAAATGTTCATCATGCTCATAAGGTCCCATATATTTAGCAATCGCATTTTTTTCAATTTCTAATACTCTTTTTCTTTTTTCTAAATCTTCTTTAGTTTTTAAATCTGCCATATCTATTACCCCCTATGATTCATTTAATTAGTACCAATTTTAACTATTACTTAATTAAATTATATCAAAAGTTACATTTATAGTCAAGAAAAAAACACATAGAAATTGTTTCATAATTTCTGTTTTGAAATGCCAGTTATTAGTAAAAAACATTGTTAAATAATTATACACTTTGTCATTTCGACTAAGCGACAGCGCATGGAGAAAAAACATTGTTAAACATCTAAAATAGATAAAACCAACAACTTCCAACAATAAACCATCAACAGAAATTGTTTCACAATTTCTAATATATGACCTACTTTGAATTATTATATTTCGGAATTGTTTTAAGGTTCAAAAATAACTAGCACGAAAAAAAGAGTC
>JBNJGY010000075.1:0-6274 GCA_051748045.1 Thermotogota bacterium | reverse complement strand
ATTATCTTCTTAAAAAAGTGTACATGTTATCTAATAATTGATCTAAGTCATCGATTAAAGGAGAATGACCGGAATTTTTTAAATAAACTAATTTTGCATTTTCACCAATATCTTTTTTAATATCAAGAGCCATTGATTCTGGTACTACAAGGTCGTTTTCTCCCCAAAGTATAAGAACAGGGCAATCTATGTCTTGAACTTTTCCGTTTCCTTTTTCTATTCCGTTGTGTTCTCCACTTATGTTGAAATGGACTAAAGCATAATCAACATCTGCAAGGTTTCTTTGTGTCATCATGTCTTCAATATATTCATCAAATTTTTCGGGGTCTGGTTTGTTATGAGTATATATCAAAGCTTCCCATATAGCTTTTAATGTTGCTTTGTCGTTATTGTCATAAGCTTTTTGTACTGGTAGAACCTGGACTGGATCTCTAGCTATTTCTTCTTTTGTGGTTAAATATTCTCCAGCTATAGGTTTTCCTGTTTGGTCTTTTTTGAACATTGGGTATCCTCTCGTGCCAACAGATTCTATTAATATCAGTTTTTTGACCTTTGATGGATGATCTGCTGCAAGAATCATGGCAACGCCACCACCTGTAGACCAGCCAGCTACATTTATATTTATTAATTCCATTTTTTCCATGAACTCGTTGATATCTTCAGCAAAATCTTTTAATGAGTTTACAGGTGTTTTATAAGTGGAAGCTCCAAAGCCTCTCATATCAACAGCGTATATAGTATACTCATCGTCAAAATTTTCCATCAATATGTCCCAATGTTTTGAAGAGGTCATATTTCCATGTATCAATAACAATTTTTTGTTTCCGCCTTCTTTGATTCTGTAACCTAATTCTTCCCCATTACTTAACTTTATTGTTTTTACTGGAAAATCCATATTTTAACCTCCTTTGATTATGCATCAACTCTCAATAACATTATAGTACTTTTAACATTTATTTCAAAAGTTTTATCAAAGAAGATCTGTTTTTACAATTTGCTTTTTTGTATATATTAGATATATGCCATTTAACAGTTCCTTCGCTTAAGTAAAGTTTTTCTGCGATTTGTGCATTAGAGTCACCATTCAATATATGATTTATTATCTCTTGTTCCCTTTTGCTAAAATTTATTCCAATATCTATTTTATTTGATTTTAAAATACTTTTTAGTTGTTGATTATCCAGTTGGAATTCATCTATTAGCTTTTTAATCTCCAACATTTCAAACTCTTTAAAAGCTTGAAATGATTCAAGTTTTGTTGAAATTTCAATTGCATTTTTCAAAGTTTTTTCTGATTGTTTTTTGTCATTTATTTTATGATAGTATATAGATTTAAGAATAAATATTCTCAATAATTGTATTTTCAATCCCTTTGAGTTTGCAATAGATTCCATATTATCTAAATTTTCTTCAACGTTTTCTAGTTCGTTTTTTAGAAGTTTATTTTTTAAATAAATTACGTTTAACAGATATTCCAAAATATTATTATTTTGTTTGAATTCTATTTCCACATCTTTTTCAAAAGTACCTTCAAACATTTGTTTTATTAGATTAACTCTCATGTTTCTCAGATTTATTGAAAAAAGCCTTATTATTTCATCGTATATTTTTTTTGCTGTTTTTGGATCTTCTATAGATTTAAATGAGTTAAAAAGGTAGTATTCGGATATACCAGACAAACCCATTAAGCTATTTTTTATGTAAAAATCTACCCCTTCTTTGAGCATTTTTGTGGATTCTTTCAAGTTGCTTTTTTCATAATAAATAATGCCCAAAATCAGTTTTATTATATTGTCAAATCCATTATTTTTAAAAGGTTTAGAGTTTATTTCATTTTCCAGGATATGTTGAGCTATTAATAGATCCCCGTTCCAATAAAGTCTGTTTGCATAATTTGTTAGGGCTACAACTTCCATAAAAATCTCATCTGCATTTTTGCTCAAAAAATAACAGTTTCTATAGTATTCTATACCTTTTTCAACATTACCAAAGTTGGAATGAATGTTTCCTAAATTTAGCATCATACCTAGTTTCATGAAATAGTCTTCATCATTAATTCTGTCCATTAGTAGATCTGCCTCTTTTATTTTTTCTGGTAAATTTTCTTTTATACTTCCGGACATTATTTTTAGGGTGATTAAAGAAAGTTTTAAAAGATTATCATTTAAAGAATTTTCATTTATATCTTTTAGAATAAAAAAACATTTATGGTAACTACCCGACAGGAAGAGTGACCATAAATAATAATTGTAAGCTTTAGCGTTTAATCGAGTGAAATCAAAATTTTCATATTTTTCTAATAAATCATTATAATAGCCATTTTTAAAATATTCACTGGCTATTTTATTTAAGTTATCTAAAGCTTTTTCTTTTTCTTGTGATTTCAGGTAATATTCATATGCTTTCTTATTTTCTATTTTTTCAAAATATTCTGCTATTTTCGAGTACACCTCTTTTTTTGGAGTTAAGTTTTTTTCAATAAATATTTTTTTGAAATAATTGTTGTATGAAAACTTTTTAGAATTGAACGCTTGTATTATTTTCAGTTTTTTTAATTCGTTTAGAATGACTTTACTGTTTTTAAAACCAAGATATTTTAAAATATCAACATTGAACTCATCCAGAGTTATTGTAGATGAGATGAAATCTTTATATTTTTTAATTATTTCGTCGATTTCTTTTTGGGCTATGTTGGTTTTAAGAAAATCTTTTTCAGTAAAAATTTTAAAACTCTTCTTGATATCTAAATTGATTTTTTCGTCTGATAAAAGTATAAATTTTATGTTTTCTGGTGAATTGTTTATAAATAGTTCGAGTAGTTTTAAAGCATTTTTATTTTTTAGTTCCATAATGCCATTAAAAATGATTATAGAATTTATAGATATTTTTTCAAGGTATTCTATCAATTTATATGAAACTAATTCAGGATTATTTTTTGATTCAGTAGTTTTGAAAAAAGCGTTTATTTCTTCTGAATTTATTCCAAAATTATCATTTAAAGATTTTAAAATTAAGTTTATAAATCCCATATAGTCATCATCGTGTAAGTTAACCCAAGATGATATATATAAACTGTTTTTAGTGTATTCAGATATCATCTCAAATGCATTAAATAATTGTGGAACTTCAAATTTTATTACATTAACATCATTTTCAAAAAAATTATCTATTTTTTCGTAAATTGATTTTTTCATTATTTTCCCTCCAATCATTGTACATATCAATTTTAGCACAACGACTGAAAAAATAGAGGTGGAGAACCACCTCTATTTTAGTTTAGGGAAAAACATACCAGTACTTCTTTTATACATAAGGTATTGATCACCAAATTCTTTCAACATATCTTTCTCTTCTTTTTTAGCTAGTTTAAAATATATCGAAAAAAGAATAGGCCACATTATTAGTAGTGGGAGTGTAGCCCACTGAAAAATCATTCCTAAAGTGATCATAAAAAAACCAGTATATTGGGGATGTCTGATATGTTTATAAATACCCTTAGTGACAAGTTTTCCTTCACCTTTTTCCTTACTCCAGTACTCTTTATATATAACAGCCCATCCAGCAATTACAATTAATAAACCTGTTAAAGAAATAATAATTCCTATATACATTCCCCATAATCCTATTACATTTTGAAGGGTATGTCCCCAAAAAATTCCTTCTGGTAAAGTAAAACCAAATAACCATGAAATTATGTACAGAGAAAATGGAATTCCAAACATTTCCAACGCAAACGCAACAACGAAAGCTAGATATGCTCTTCTAGGTTTTTGTCTGCTCTTTTTATAAAATGGCATAAAAAGAAACAACAATCCAAACATTATTATAAAAAATATTACTGCTCCCCATTCGTTATAATGACTCATAACGTTTTCTTCTAATGGTCCCACTCTTTATCAACTCCTTATTTAATCTTTCATCAAGATTATACTTTTTATTAGTTTGTTTTTTACCCAACTAAAGTTATGAAAAAAGACACTCATTATAAAATGAGTGTCTTAGATTAAATGAAATATTTATTTTTCTGATAGTTTTAAAAGTTCTTCAGAAGTTTTAGATAAACTTTGAGTACTGTTTGATAACAATTTTGAATCCTCAATTTGCTTCCTAGAAAAATCTTCAAGATAAGATGTTTTTTCTTTTATACTTTCTAAATTTTGTTCTATTTCTTTCATTGCATAATTTATTTCTTCAGTGCTTTTTTCTTGTTCATCTGAATTGTTAGATAGTTCATTCATATCTTTGTTTATTATATTAATATTTTTTATAACTTGCCCAAGGTCTTTGTATAAATCATCTGTATTTTTTTCCACTAGATTAATTATTTTATCAATAGAACTAGTTGAACTGTAAACAGAATCAGATGAGGTTTTTACTTTTGATAGAATGTTGGCAATTTCTTGTGTAGCCTTGGATGATTCATCAGCAAGTTTTCTTATTTCGTCTGCGACGACAGCAAATCCTTTTCCAGCCTCTCCAGCTCTAGCTGCTTCTATAGCAGCATTTAATGCCAAAAGACCGGTTTGTTCTGTTATAGAATTTATTGTTTCAATAATTTTTTGTATATTATCTGAATTTTCTACCATTTCTTTAACATTTTTTTCTGTTTCAGTTGATAAATTAACTGCTTTTTTAATTTCATCTTTTAGTTCTTCAATAGATTTTTGACTTTCGTTTGCAACATCTGTCGAACTTTTTGTTACTTGATTTAATTTCTCTGTTGATTTTTTTACATATTTAGCGCTGTTTGCAATTTCTTCAATTGCAGCTGAAACCTCTTCTACAGAAGCTATAACATTTTCTGTGTTTGAGTTTACTGTTTCAGTACTTTCATTGAGTTTTTGATTATTTTTCAAGTTATCATTCGATATTGTTTTTAGATCTTTAGATATATTGTCAATTTCATTACTCTTTTCTTTAGTCTTATTCGATATTTTTTTTAAGTTTTCTACCATTTCATCAGAAGCTTTTTTCTTTGTCTCAGCATCAACTATAGCTTCTTTACCCCATTTTGTAATCATATAAAGAGTTAAAATATTTAAATTCAATATCAAAAGCGTCATAACAAAAGAATTGTTAATAATTTCTTTTGGAATATTTCCAAATATTGTATTAGGGTTAACAAAATAACCAGATATAAGAATGACATTGATTAATCCTGAAAATATCAAAATTAATTTAAAGTTGAAATACATAGAAGCTAAAATTAAAACACCTACAAAAAGAACCGTGTTATATATTGAACCTTCTCCAGAAGTAAACATTTTTGCTGCTGCTCCAACAATAGGCAATAAGGGAAGTAAAAATCCTTTTAAAGAATTATTCATTTTAATATAATATATTATTACTGCTATTATTGAGACAATTCCTACTGTAATCATACTTTTTATACCTTCATCAAACCCTTTTGTGATAAAATTGAATGTTGAAATGAAGATTGAAAATAAAACTATAAAAGCTACTGAAAATTTATGTATTTTTTTATAAAATTTGCTATCCATTTTGATTAACCTCCTCAGAATTTATCTAAATGATAAGTAGACCCTTCTAAAACAACCTTATAATCATTAGAATTATATATTTCTATTATATTTAATGCAGTATTTTGTTGAACAGGTGGTTGCCAAACAAGAGATAGATCTTTTTTGTTGAATAAAAGCATTATGACGTTTAAAATTGCAGCGTGTGCTACTATTAAAACATTCCCGTCGTCATGCTTTGAAATAATGTGATCTAGTGCTTTCTTCGCTCTCTCTTTAACATCGTGGAAAGATTCTCCTTTTTCTATTTTAAAAAAATGAGGATTTTCCCAGAAATTTTTGAATAACTGTGAATCTTCATTCAGAATTTGTTCTTGTGATTTTCCTTCCCAAACACCAAGACCTATTTCTTTTAGATTATCTAAAGGTTTTACATCTTTCCTTCCAGATACAATTTTTGCTGTATCCACGGCTCTTTTAATTGGGCTTGTGTACACTTCTAAAAAATTTATATGTTTAATTCTTTTATGTAATTTTTGTGCTTGTTTTTTTCCAAGTTCTGTTAATTCAGAGTTGTGCCACCCTTGCATGATCTTGTTTAAATTAGATTCAGTTTGACCATGTCTTGTTAGGTATAATCTCAACATTTTAAATCATCTCCCATGTTTTTACTTAATAGTATTATTCTAACATAAATTCATTAATCAAGTGATAAGTTAATTATAAATTTATTAAAAAAAGCCCTTTTTAAAAAAGGGCTTTTGATAAAATGGTTAAATAATACCGTTTATATT
>JBNJGY010000074.1:0-6613 GCA_051748045.1 Thermotogota bacterium | reverse complement strand
CAATGAAGAAATATAAAAAAGAAAAGTATTGGAGTTTTACTGAGTGAAACAATATAAAAATTGATGTTGAAAAACAAGGATGTTTTTCATGCGAATTTATCCATGGACGGATAATATGAGCAGTACATCAATTTTATTGTTGAACGAGGGTTAAAAAACGACCTACTTTGAATTTTTATATTTCAGAATTGTTTTTGCATAAAAAGTTTTAAAATAGTTATATTTATTACTAAAAAAACACAAATTTTATAATAAAAACCCCGCTAAAAGCGGGGTTTATTATATATCATTTATAGAAAAATTTAACTACATATCTAATATTTTGTCTGTGAATAATCAAGGCAACATAAGAATTTTTTTCAATAGAACTTGCAATTTCTTCCCAATCTTGAACATTTTCTAAATTATGATATTCACCATTGATAGCTATTTGAGAAATTACATCACCTTGTTTTACTCCGTAAATATAGTTTTGATTTAAAACTTCTTCAATAAAAATACCTTCAATATCTTTAGATAAATCAAACTCCTCATAATCATTTGGTTTTAAATTTCTAACTTTTATACCAAAATAATTTTCAGAAGATTCTTGAGCTACTTCTTCAGCTTTTCCTAAAACAACATCTATTTCCAATGTTTCTCCGTTTCTGTTAACAGTTATAACAACTTCCTTTCCAGCTTGGTAGGTTTTCAACACTGAAGATAACTCTGCACCGTCTTCTATATCGTTATTTCCTACTTTTATTATAACATCTCCAGCTTGAATTCCTGCTTTATCTGCAGCAGAATTATCAACGACATCATTAATATAGGCACCTTTATCAACTTTCAAACCAAGGGCTTTTTGAAGGGATTCATTGACATCACCATAGTAAACACCTAAATAAGCTCTTTCATAAGAACCATCTTCTATAAGAGAGTAAGCAAATCTCTTTGCAAGATTAATAGGGATTGCAAATCCAAGATTAACACCTTGACTTGGGTTAACAATTACTGTGTTTATCCCTATAACTCTACCATGAATATCCAGTAGTGGACCACCAGAATTACCTGGGTTAATTGCTGCGTCAGTTTGAATTAAATCCACATAATATCCTGAACCATCAGGTTTTTGTATTCTTCTATTAAATGCACTTACAACACCTGTGGTTATTGTGTGGCTAAAGCCCAAAGGGTTTCCTATTGCTATAGACCATTGTCCTATTTTTAGTTTGTCAGAGTCTCCAAGTTCCACAATTGGTAAATCTTCTTCAGACTCTATTTTTAAGATAGCCAAATCAAGATCACTATCTCCACCGATATATTCAGCTTCATAAGATTTATCATCCGACATAGTTACCCTTATATTAGAAGCTTTATCTACAACATGATAATTGGTTATAATATAGCCTTCTTTATCAAAAATAAATCCAGTTCCCAAACTTTGGAATTCTCTATTTTGTTGGGGTATTTCGCCAAAAAATCTTCTGAAAAAGTCTTCAAAATAAGGGTCCATATTAGTTGCTGATTGTTCACCTGTTGCTTCTATACTAACAACTGCGGGACCAGCTTCGTCTACTACCTTCACGAAAGGACTTTCAACGTCAGCATTTACAGCTGCAAAAACATTCAAACTAAAAATAAAAACCGCTAAAACTACTAGTAATTTCTTCATTTTTACACCTCCAAAATATCTTTTTTTTCACTTGATATTATCAATCTAGGCGCTTAAAAAAATCTTAAATGTTAACCACAAAACTTAAAAAATTTTTAAAAAATATCCTTTAACTCTCTTATATCGTTAATAATAATATCTGCTGTATCTATCTCAGATTCACCATAACCATAATCACAGCCAATTGATTTAATACCATTGTCCTTTGCTGCTTTTATATCATGTTTTCTATCTCCAACCATTACATATTCTTCTTTTTTATTCATATCAATAATTTCTCTCATAACAACTTCTTTATCTTTCCAATTAAACATTTCTGAACAATATGGATTGTCAATGTATTTTGTCAAACCTTTATTTAAAATACTTTCTAAATAAACAGTATTACAGTTAGATAGAATCATAATTTTATAATCTTTACCCTTTAAATAATCTAAAACTTCAAAAACACCATCGAAAAAAATATTCTCATTTTCTTCAATAACGATTTCTTCGTAATGATCCAAAAGTTTAACAGATTCTTCTATTAGTTCTTTATCATCACTTAAAAAAAGGTTTGTAAAAATCTGGTCAATAGGATACCCAATATATTTTAATATTTCTTTCTTATCTGGTAGGATTTTTAAAAGATTTTTTGCTTTCAAATCATCTAAAACATTTTCAAAAGCAGGTATGGTAACATTTACAGTATTAACTAAAGTTCCATCTAAATCAAAAATTATAGTCTTTATTTTTTCCATAACTTAACCTCCGTAAATTATCTTCTCTTTAATCAAATTTACTACATTACTATTCTCATTATCTTTTAAATCATAACTCCAGATAATATTTCTTTCTTTTGTGCTGAGTAAATATAATTTATCAGAAACTTCAGAAATTTCATGAGGATCATGAGAAACAATGAGTGTAGTAATATTTTTCTTATTAAAAATTTCTTTTAAATCTTCTATCAAATTATATTTTGTTTTAAGATCTAATGAAGAAAAGGGTTCATCCAATAATAATAATTCTGGATTATAAGCAAGAGCTCTTGCTATATTAACTCTCTTTTTCATCCCACCAGACAATTTATCTGGATACACAAACTGTTTTTCTTGTATATTCATCATAGATAAAAATTCTTCAATATCTTGGTTCTCTAGATTTGGATTGACAATTTTTATATTATCGTTAATATTCAACCAAGGAATTAGTCTATCATCTTGGTAAACAAAAGAAATTTTTTTAGGAACATTTTTTATTTTTCCTTTATAATCTTTTCTGAGTTTCGATAATAAATATAAAATAGTTGTTTTTCCACTTCCAGATTCACCAATCAAAGCTGTTGTCTTATTTTTTTCAATTTTCATATTCAAATTTTGTATAACTTTAGTTTCTTTATATGAAAAAGATATATTTTCTATTTTAATATCTTTTATATTTTCAGATTTATGATATTTGACAGTAGAAATATTCTTTTTGATTCTTATTTTAGGATTAAAATTAATTTTTAAAAGAGATTTTTCAAAAATAATTCCAACGATTATCAAAAAAATAGTATATGCAAAAACTTCTTCTGTTTTCAGAGTGGCCTTAGAAAGAGAGAGAGAATAACCTATTCCATAAGCTCCCGCTAAAAACTCTCCAACTACAATAGCTCTCCACAATGTTCCAGAAATAATTTTCAAAGTTGAAACTATAAAAGGAATAATAGAAGGAAGATAAATATATTTTCTTATAATATTGTTTGGTATTTTATACAATTTTGCCATTTCAATAAGATTCTTATCTGTTGATCTTATGCCATTTGAAATATTAAATACAATAGTAGGAAAAATAACCACAAAAGCTACAAAAACAGGAGTGTAAAACCCAATACCAAACCAAAGCATAGATATTGCTATATAAGAAACAATAGGCGCACCCTGAAAAAACATAACAGTAGGTCTGATAAAATTATCAAATTTGGAGTTTAGCCCGGCT
The DNA here is from genome assembly GCA_051748045.1 of Thermotogota bacterium. Taxonomy (GTDB): domain Bacteria; phylum Thermotogota; class Thermotogae; order Petrotogales; family Petrotogaceae; genus Geotoga. The sequence goes on along the minus strand of JBNJGY010000074.1, from coordinate 2,997 downwards.
AAAAAACCAAGAGGAACTCCAATCCCCAAACTTATAACAAGACCTGTTATACTTTTTAAAAATGTATTTAAAAACTGAGACCAAAAAACAGAATCTCCCAATAAATAAAAAAGAGTTTCTATAGTTATCAAAGGTCCAGGTAAAATAAGGTTAGTATAAAAAAGAGAAATAATATGCCAAATAACAAAAAATGTGGTTATACCAAGTAAAAACATAATTTCCCCCCAATATTAACAAACCCCGGCATTAACCGGGGTTTATTCATTAAATCAATAAATTGTTATCTATCTTTTGAACCATCAAATTCAATTTGTCTTTCAACTTGAATGTTTTTATAAAATTCTAATTCATCTCCAGCATTTACATCGTCAAAGTTTTCGAATTTAATACCGCCTTCTTGAGGGGCTTCAACTCTTTTAGCTTCATCTTTGTAATGCTTTAAATTTTCGATCTTAACGTCTTGGATTAAAGACCCATTTCTATAGATTCTAACCCCACCGTCACGTTCAACGTATCCTTCTTCAACTAAAATACCAGCAATTTTTCCGACTTTTTTAATTTTGAAAACTTCTAATATTTTACCAGTACCAGTAATTTCTTCTTTTTCTTCAGGTTCAAGCATACCTTGAAGAGCTTTTTTCAAGTCATCAATCAATTGGAAAATGATATCATATCTTCTTATTTGAATGCCTTCTTTTTCAGCATCTTTCTTTGCTTTGTTATCTACTTTAACTCTGAAACCTAAAACAACAGCATCAGAAGCTGAAGCAAGCATAATATCAGAAGTTGTTACTGTACCAATACCAGCATGAACAATATCAACATCTACATCCGGATTTTTAAGTTTATTAATAGAATTTTTTAGAGCTTCTATTTCACCAAAAGTACCAGCTTTTAAAATGATATTCAATACTTTCTTTTGGTCGCCTTCCATCATTTTCATAAAGTCTTCAAGTTTAACATGTTTCTTGTTAATATTTTGATTAGCTGCATCTTCTCTCTCTTTCTTTCTACCAGAAATATCTCTAGCTTGATCAAGAGAATTAGTTACATATAAAATACTGTGAGTATCTGCAACCTCATTAAATCCTAAAACTTGTACAGGTGTTGAAGGCAAAGCCTTTTTAATAGTTTTTCCTGTATCATCAATCATTCTACGTACTTTTCCGTAAGTAGAACCAGCGATAAAGAAATCACCTGTTTTTAAAATACCGTCTTTAACAATCACTGTTGCAACAGGCCCTAAAAATTTATCCAATTTAGATTCTATAATAACAGCTCTTGCTTGACCATTTGGTTTTCCTTTAATTTCTTCCATTTCTGAAACAAGAGAAATCATTTCAAGTAATTCATCAGTACCTTGTTTTGAAATAGCTGAAATTGGAACTGTTATAGTATCTCCACCCCAGTCTTCAGGGATGAGATTCAATTTTGCGACCATTTGTTGTTTTGTTAATTCTACATTTGCGTTTGGTTTATCTACTTTATTAATAGCTACAATAATAGGTACTTTTGCATCTTTAGCATGGTTATAAGCCTCAATAGTCTGTGGCATAACACCATCATCAGCTGCAATTATCAAAACAACAATATCTGTTGCCTGTGCACCTCTAGCTCTCATTTCAGTGAAAGCTTCATGTCCTGGTGTATCAATAAAAGTAATTTTCTTTTTATTGTATTCAAGTTGGTAAGCACCAATACTTTGTGTGATACCGCCTTCTTCTGTTCCTGCTACTTGTGTATCTCTAATATTATCCAACAATGTAGTTTTACCATGGTCAACATGTCCCATAACAGTTACAACTGGTGGTCTTGTTTTTAAAGAATCTTTTTTATTAGCATAAATTTCATTCCAGAAATCTACCAATTCATTATCAAGGTCTTCTTCTTCTTTTTCTGCTTCAACAAAATTAATAACAGTTTCATACAAAAGACCAATTTCCTCTGCTTCAGTAGGACTTAATTCCTGACCTGGTCTAAGCATTTTACCTTCCATAAAACTTTTTTTAATGACATCATTTTGATCAACACCGAGTTTCTTAGCAACTTTATCTAAAGTTAACTCTGTAGGCTGTAAATTTATTTCATTAATAGATTCTTCTTTTTCTTCTTTGACTTCCTCTTTTGGTTCTTTTTTCTCTACCTTTTTAGGTTTCTTAGAAGCCTGTTTTTTATTCTTAGGTTTTTCATCTTTTTCAGGTTTTTTCTTAGATTCTGTCTTTGGTTTATCTTCTTTTTTATCTTTTTTAGAAGGACCAAGAAGATCTTCTATAGCCTCAACTGTATCTTGTTCAAGAGTACTCATGTGACTCTTAACTTCGATATCGAGTTCATCTTTTAGAAATTCAACTAAATCTTTAGAATTATAATCTAATTTTTTTGCTAACTCATATACTCTGATCTTTGGCATCATTTTTCACCTCCATTTTTTACTAAGTCAATAATTCCTTTTGCTAAGTTCTCATCTTCAACGCCAACTACACTTATTTCTAGTTTACCCAGTGCTTTAGATAAATCCTCTTTATTATGTTTTCTCAAAACATAATAATAGGCATCATGACTTTTACATCTTTTAATAGTGTCTTCTTTAACTGACTCTCCAGTATCAGAAGCAATAATAACAACCTTATTTCTGTTAGTCCCTCGTAAGTATGATCTAATACCGTCTTTTCCGAAAACAAAAGACCTACTCCTTGAGGCAAAACCCAAAAGATTTAAAATCTTCTTTTCTTTCATCGATTCACTCCCTTTAAAATAGCATTTACCAATACTTATTATATCATTATTTGTTAATCAAACAAAATATTCATGATTAAGATTGAATAAATATATTACAACATATATATAAGAAGTAATAAATTCAAACGCATGTAAACGTGGAAACAGTTAAGGAAACAGAAAGTAATAGTTAACGAGAAAGCAATTGACAGTGAGAGTGTAAATGTGGTAGTATTATCTTCGGCTTTCGTAGCGGAAGCGAAGGAAGCGAAGAAAAAA
>JBNJGY010000073.1:300-6755 GCA_051748045.1 Thermotogota bacterium | reverse complement strand
TTATCGAAAATAATTTTTTGTATATTTTTTAAACCTTCTATGTAGTTTCCGCCTTTAACAAGAACTCCTTTTTTCGAAAGAGTACCGATTCCAGCAAAATACCCCAGTGGTATTGATACAACTAAAGCACAAGGACAAGATATTACTAAGAATAAAAGCCCTCTATAGAACCATTCAGAAAAATCACCAAAAAATATTGGAGGTATGAATGCAAGAGCCATTGCAGAAAAAACAACTATTGGAGTGTAAACTTTTGAGAATTTTGTTATAAATTTTTCTGTTTTGGCTTTTTTAGATGCTGCATTTTCTACCATTTCTAATATTTTTGATACTGTTGATTCTGAGTATGGTTTAGTTACTTGGACTTTTATTGTATGTGAAAGGTTTATGTATCCACTCAATATTTCTTCATTCTTTTTTAGAGTTTTTGGTTTTGATTCACCTGTTAAGGCAGTTGTATTAACTCTAGTTTTTTGATCTAATATTATCCCGTCTACTGGTACTTTTTCTCCAGGTTTTATGAGAATGATATCATTTATGTTTAGTTCTTTTGGTGAGACAGTTTTGATATTTTTGTTTTGTAAAAGATTAGCATGATCAGGTCTAATGTCCATTAAAGAGGCTATTGATTTCCTTGAATTATCTACAGCTATTGATTGGAAAAGTTCTCCTATCTCATAAAATATCATGACCCCTGCTGCTTCAGGGATTTCATTAATTCCAATAGCTCCCATAGTAGCTATTGTCATAAGAAAGTTTTCATCAAAAAAGTTCCCATTAATAATATTTTTAACTGCCTTGAAAATAACTGTATAACCAGATAGTATATAAGAAGATAAAAATAAATAAGTTGAAAAGTCTCTATTGATATATACCCATCCTAAAATAAAAAATACTGCAGATAAAGAAAATTTTATTATTTTCTTTTTTATTTCTTTATTATCTTTTTTAAAATTTTCTTCTTTTCTGTAGACCTTTACATCGGGTTCGTATTTATTTACTATTTTTTTTATTTTATCCAGCTCATCATTTTCCGACTCTATGGTAACTGTTTTGGTAACAAAATTGAGGTTGACATTTTTAACGGTATCGATGTTTTTTATATTGTTTTCTATTTTGGTTGCACAGTTAGCGCAATCAAGTCCATCGAGTTTAATAGTTTGTTTAGGCATATTTTCTGCTCCTTATAATTATATATGAATAACTGTTCATATATAATTATATAATAAATTGATAGTGATTGTCAATAAAAAAACGATGCCTTTTATAGGCATCGTTTGATTTTATTCGTTGGTATCTGGTAGAACTTTGAGTAAATTAGTGTTGAAGTCTATTGAAACTCTTTCATCTTCTTTGAATATTTTCTTTTCTGCTGGGTTATCTATCTGGACAAGAAGTTCGCCTAATTCTGTTGAAATAAAAGACTCCATACTGTTTCCAATATAAACATTTGTTTCAACTTTACCGTCTATGACACCTTCTCCAGGGTTAGCAAGTCTTAAAGACTCTGGTCTTGCCATTAGAACACCATGGTTGCCAGCTTTTAAAGTATCATCATATTTTTTAATTTTTAAAATTTTACCTCTAAAGTCTACAGTGCATTCTTCATTTTCAATTCCTTTTACTTCAACAGTAAAGAAAGCGACTTTTCCAACAAATCCTGCAACAAATTTTGAATTTGGGTTTTCGTATATTTCTTCTGGAGGTCCTATTTGTTTTATTACCCCTTCTTTCATTACTATTATCCTGTCAGATAAACTCATTGCTTCTACTCTGTCATGAGTAACATATACTGCTGTAATTCCAAATGATTTTTGTATTCTTCTTATTTCTACTCTCATTTGTTCTCTCAATAATGCATCTAAGTTTGAGAGAGGTTCATCTAATAAAAGAACTGATGGTTGAACAATTAAACTTCTTGCAAGCGCAACTCTTTGTTGTTGGCCACCAGACAACTTACCAGGCGCTCTTTGGTATAGTTCTTCTAGCCCAACTAATTTAAGAGTTTCCATAACTTTTTCTTTTATTTTTTTGTGTTCCATTTTTCTTAATTTCAAACCATATGCCACATTGTCGAAAACATTCATATGTGGAAAAAGACCATAGCTCTGAAAGACAGTTGCGGTATCTCTTTTGTTTGGAGGGAGAAATGTTATATCTTCTCCTCCAAGGAATATTTTTCCTTTTGTTGGAAGTTCAAAACCTGCTATCATCCTCAATGTTGTTGTTTTTCCACAACCTGAAGGGCCTAGTAGAGTAACTAGTTCTCCTGGGTTTATTTCTATATTTGCGTTGTTTACTGCTACAACGTCTTTTCTATTATGTGAGTCTTTAAAAATTTTAGTTACATTATCTATTCTTACTGGGATTGATTTAATATCCACGTGATTCCACCTCTCAAAAAAGCTTTATTATATGTTGAAATTCTTTTCTAAATTTTCGCTCTTTCTTACAAATAGCCTTAGTAAACCAAATACAGATAAAACTATTATTATTAGGGTTGTTGCAAGGACACTAGCGAGACCAAATCTCAGATTTTCAGAGAAATTGTATATCAAAACAGTCATATGGTACCATCTTGCTGATATCAAGAATATGATAGCACTTACAGCAGTCATAGACCTAACAAATGTATAGGACATGCTAGAGATGAATGCTGGTCTTATTAAAGGAAGAACAACTGTTTTGAATACTGTTGGCATGTCTGCTCCAAGGTCCTGAGCTGCTTCTTCTATTGAAGGGTCAATTTGTCTTAATGTAGCAACTCCTCCTTCAACACCAACTGGTAGTTCTCTAATAACATAGTTTATTATTATTATAAGTCCTGTACCAACTAATATAATTGGAGGTTTGTTAAAAGCTAATATGTATGAAATACCTATTAATGTACCAGGCACGGCAAAAGGTGTTAATATTAGTGATTCTAAAGCTCTTTTTCCAACGAATTTTTTTCTGACTATTACTAAAGCAGCAATCATTGCCAAAATACCTGCAATTGGTGTTGCTACAGCTGCAAGAGTAAATGTGTCGGTTATGGCTTTAGATCCTCTTTGGAGAGCTTCTGTTATGTTTGAAAGGGTGAATGAATAATCAATACCCCAGTTTTCTACAAAACATCCAGCCACAATTGTTCCGTATAGTCCTAAAATGAACAATATAAAAATGCTTATAAAAATCATTAAGGTAATTTTTACAGGTTTAGAAGCTAACTCGCTAACCCTTGTAGAAGGTTTACCAGTGACAGTAACATAAGATTTTTTACTAACCCAGAATCTTTGTACTAAGAAAGCTGTCATTGTTGGTAATAGTAAAAGAATTGAAAGAGCTGCTCCATTTCCAAGTCTGTTTAAACCAGTAACTTCTATATAAGCTTCTACTGATAAAACTCTGTATGATCCTGCTAATAATAAAGGATTTGCAAAATCAGCTAATGAGTTTGTAAATACAAGTAACCAAGCACTGAGTATTCCTGGTATTGCAAGAGGAAAAGTAACTGTTGTAAATGTTTTGAATTTACCTGCGTTAAGGTCTAAAGCAGCGTCTTCTAATGTTGAATCTATAGCACCTAAAACCCCCGATAATGTTAAATATGCTATTGGGAACATGCTTATTGTTTGAACTAAAGTCAAACCACCTAGACCGTATATACTAAAATTTGTAATACCAAATAATTGTTTTGTTATTAAACCATTGTTTCCAAATAAAAGAATTATTGAAAGAGTTAAAGAAAAAGGTGGTGAAATAACTGGTAATAAACCCATGGTGCTTATAAATTTTTTACCTTTTACTTTCATTCTATTAACTGCAAAAGCAAAAATAAATCCTACTATAGTGGAGAAAGTTGCTGTTAAAGTACCTAGTCTTATACTTCCCCATAGTGCTCTAAGATATTGTTTGTTTGTTAAAATAGTTTTCCATGTTTCTAGAGAGAATTCTCCATCTTTTAAGAAAGTTAATCTTAACGCTTCAAAAAGTGGATATGCAACAAAAATACCTACAATTATAAATAAAGCTAGAATGACAAATCCCATAACTGGGTCTCTAAAGAAATTAGAAATAAAAACAATTATAAAAATAATAAAAAATACACCTACCATGAAAATATTCATGAGGTTTGCAAAATTAGAGTATTGATTTTCTGTCGCCAAGAAAACTAAAACTCCATTTATGTCGTAGCCAGTTTCGTCTACAACTGGAGAAAATACTAACTCCACTTCTGAATTGTTATATTCGTAATTGTTTTCCGCAAAATATTTTTCTAAATAGTATGCATTATCTAATCCAGTCTGATAATCTTCTGTTTCCTTTATTTCCTCATAAAAGTCTTTTAATGTATCTTCAGGATAATATATTTTTAAATCATCTATTCCAGGAATTCCATAAATATACATGACTTTAAAATCTTCATAATTACTATTAGTTTCTGCTAACCAATCATTTATTTTTTCTTCTGATTGTGGAGCAGTGTCTGTTATTAAAGAAATCATTTGCTCTTGATTTTCGTCTACAGTATCTCTAAAAGAACTTTTTACTGTAGAGAATACCCAAAAGTCAAGTATTCCAACAAAAATCATTATCACAATTAATATAAGAACCTTCTTTTTTGTAAACAATTGAATCACTCCTGTATCTCATATTTTAAAAAGCAGCCTTGTTTAAAGGCTGCTGTGAAATTTTTATAAAATTATCTTCCTGATCCTATTTCTTCAGTCCATCTATCTAATAATCTTTGTTTGTTTTCTGCATCCCAAACGTAATCTTGATCTACAGTTTTGATTTCACTTAAACTAAATGAATCTGGATTTTTTGGAGCAATTGTTGATACGGGAATAACATACCATTCTGATATAATACCTTGAGCTTTTTCGCCTAAAACCCAGTCATATAATCTTTTTGCGTTAACTGGTTCTGGTCCATCTTTTATTAAAGACATAGATGCTATTTCGTAACCTGTTCCTTCTTCAGGGATTGTTATAGCAACATTTGCGCCTTCAGCTTTTAATTTAACTAAGTCATGGCCATAACCAATAGCTATAGGTATTTCTCCGATAGCAACAGATTTACCACCTGCTGATCCTGATCTTGTGTATTGATCTACACTATCGTCAAGATGTTTTAAATATTGGAAAGCAACGTCTTCATCCATCCCAAAAAGATAATTTATTGTTGTTATTAAGTTATATGCTGTACCTGATGTGTTAGGGTTAGCAACTCTGATTAAGCCTTCGTATCTTGAATCTATAATGTCTAACCATCCAATTGGAGGTTCTATTCCTAATTCTTCTGCTCTATCCATATTTGTTATAAAACCTAAAGGACCTAAGTATAATCCTATCCAATAGTTTTCGTCATCTTTATATGCATCAGGAGTGTTTGCAGCCATTCTTGATTTGTATGGTTCTGTTAGACCTTTTATTTTTGCACTAATATGGTTAAGGCCAACTCCACCAACCCAAATTGATGCTTGTGGATTGTTTCTTTCAGCTTCCATTCTTGCTTCTGCTTCTCCACCAGAAAGTCTTACCCAATCAACTTTGATTCCTGTTTCATCTTCGAATTCATCGAATAACCTTTTTGCCAAAGGTTCTTCAAGTGTAGTATAAGCACCTACAGAATTAGCAAGAAACATAACAGCAGTAATGATAAAAAGAGTTACTAACAGTAATTTTTTCATATGAACTACCTCCCTTTTTGGTTTCCCTAAAAAATATAGTGTAATAAATCACAAAATTTGAATTATTTTAATTTATCAAAGAACTACTTTTAATATTAATATAAAAGTAAATTATGAAATAAAATCTAAACATATACGTTATAATTATATATCTTGTAGTAATTATAAGTCAAGTGATGAATTTAAGAAATTATATAGAAAATAGACGATTAACAAAAGTTAATTTAGAATTTGATATAATTTGAACAGGAGTTGATTTTTATGAACTGTAAATGGTATTCAGTTTGCCCTATGAAGAAATATTACGAACAAGGAAAATTAGAGAAAAAATGGATAGATAATTATTGTAAAGGTGATTGGAAATCTTGTGTTAGATTTCAAATGGAAGAAAACGGAGAATATCATCCAGATAATATGCTACCAGATGGGAGAATTATTGATGAAGTGTAGAATATGGATGGAAGCGGGAAGTAAAAAACATTGTTAAAAATAGCCACAGCTGTCATTTCGACTAAGCAGCAGCGCATGGAGAAATCTGAACAGTAAATTTCACAAGTGAAATTAAGTTTCTAAAACCATTCAATTTTCTACGAAAATTTACTGATGTGATGTCTCGACCCTGCTCGACATGACATATACAAAGGTATCAGGCAAATTATAAAAGATAAACAATTATATTATTAAAAACATTGTTAAAAATAGCCACAGCTGTCATTTCGACTAAGCAGCAGCGCATGGAGAAATCTGAACAGTAAATTTCACAAGTGAAATTAAGTTTCTA
>JBNJGY010000073.1:0-200 GCA_051748045.1 Thermotogota bacterium | reverse complement strand
AAACCATTCAATTTTCTACGAAAATTTACTGATGTGATGTCTCGACCCTGCTCGACATGACATTGGCTAATCTTTTTAATAAGTGTTTTTATTGAGTGAAGCTCCAATGCTTTTCGTTATTATATTTCTTCATTATTCTTTTAAATATCAATAGTGATATCTTCAATTTTTCTTTTCCAGATCATATGGTGAGCGTTTTC
>JBNJGY010000072.1:0-6759 GCA_051748045.1 Thermotogota bacterium | reverse complement strand
ATGAAACAAAGAGTTTCAATTGCCAGGGCTGTTGCTAATGATCCTGATTTGTTTTTGATGGATGAGCCTTTTTCTAATCTTGATTTCAGATTAAAAGTCAATATAATAAAGGATTTGATAAACATATTTGAAAAAAACAACAGCACAGGTATTTTTGTTACACATGATTATAGAGAAGCATATCTTCTATGTGATGAAATCTATATTATGAGTAGTTATGAAGGTATGATCTTAGAAAAAATTACTATAACATCTGATAAAAAAATTAGGAATTTTAGAAGTAAAGAATATCACTTATTAGATGATAAAATTCACAAATGTAATTTCAAAAGAAATAGAAGATGTAATAAAAAATCAAAGTTATTATCGTAGGAGGAGATTATTTTGAAAAAAGTTTTACTGTTCTTAATTGCTATAACTATATTTTTAGCGGGTTTTTCTTATGTAATAAGTGTTCCAGTTGGTCCAACATCTTTACCAGCATATTATCTCGAAGAAAATTCTGAAATTGAAATTGAAACCATCATTCATAAAAACAGAAATGTTTTGATATCAAATTTAATGCAAGGTAAAGCTGATATGGCTCTTATGCCAACAAACGAGGCGGTTAAGTTATACAATCGAGGAGTGGATATAAAAGTAATAAATATTCACACTTGGGGCGTTTTTTATATGGTAACCACAAATCCAGATATAAAAGAATGGGAAGATTTGGATGGTAAAGAAATTTATGTTCCAGATAAAGGTGGACCAATGGATATTCTTTTCAACTATATGACTGACTCAAAAGATATAAATAATTTTATAGTAAAACGAGGTAAACCCAATCAAATAACTCAAATGATGATCAACGATTTAGCTGAAACAGCATTTTTAAGAGAAACATTTGTAACACAAATATTAGTCAATAATGAAAAATCAAGAATTTTTAAAGATATTCAAAAAAATTGGGAAGAAATCACAGCAATAGAATTACCACAAGCTTCTTTTGTAGTTAGAAATGAAGTGTTAGAAGAAAATTCTAAATTCAAATTATTTTTGAATTCAGAGTATCAAAAAGCCATAGATTGGATGTATGGAAACCCTGAAGAAGCAGCTGTTCTTGCTAAAAATAAAATGAAGATACCTCCAAAGGTTACTATAGCCTCTATGGATAGATTAAATATGAAAATAGATGATTCTAGTGAAATTAAGGGTACAATTTATAAATATTTGGAACTGTTAAAGGAATATAATGAAGATTCAATAGGTGGTAAGCTGCCGGATGAAAATTTCTTCTATTAAAAAATCAAACCTGTTTTATTCATTAATCGGTATTTCTTCTTTTGTATTAATATGGCATTTGATCTCACTGAATTATAAACCTATTATATTACCAAGCCCTATAGAAACTTTCAACACATTGTTTAAAATGCTTTTAGAAAAAGAGACTTGGAATAATATATTATTAAGCTTTATTAGGTTGGTTATAGGATATTCTTTGTCTCTAATTTTTGGTGTTATCATAGGTGTTTTAATGGGTCTTAATGAGAAAATAAACAGAATGCTCAATCCTATAGTTGTTTTTTTGCAAACAACACCAAATATATCATGGATATTGCTTGCTATTATTTGGTTTGGGTTGAATTACAAAATAGTTGTTTTCACAATATTTATATCGATAGTTCCAATTATAATAATCAATACCAGAGAAGGTATTCATAGCACAGAAAAAAACCTTTTGGATATGGCACATGTATATAATTTATCAAATAAAAGAAAGATAATGAATATATACTTTCCTACTATCAAACCTTATGTAATATCTGCTGGAATAATAACTATTGAAAGAGCTTGGAAAATAGGGGCTATGGCTGAATTACTGAGCTTGGATACAGGGATTGGTGCAGGACTATATTGGGCAAGAAATAATTTGGAAACAGAAAAAATATTTGCCTGGACAATAATTTTAGTTTTAGCAGGTTTTTTAAGTTCTAAATTGATAAAAGTTGTATTTAATAAAAATTACAATAAAAAGAGGAGCACAAAGAAATAATGTGCTCCTCTCGTTATTTTATTTAGTTTTGAATTTTTTAACTAATTCATTTAAACTTTCAGCTGTTGCAGATAATTCTTCAGCATTTGCGCTTACTTGTTGAGAGGCTTGTGCTTGAGAGTTAACAGAAGTTGTTGTATCTCTTAGTTGAGATGTTATATTTCCAATATTTTTTGTAATATCTTCAATATTTGAATTTATTTCTTGTATTCCAGCACTTTGTTCTTCACTGATTGCTGTCATATCTTCTGTAGAAGCATTTAAATTGACTATTTGCTCTTCGATTGTATCAAATTCTGTATTGATGATGTCAATTTCTTCAGAGATATTTTCTATTATATTATTGTTATCATCTGTAGCCTTTTTAACGCTTTTTGTTCTATTTTTTACATCGGATAAAATGCTTTCAATTTCTTCTGTTGCGTTTGAGCTTTGTTCAGCTAATTTTCTGATTTCATCTGCGACTACAGAAAATCCTCTTCCTGCTTCACCAGCTCTTGCTGCTTCTATAGCTGCATTTAAAGCTAGTAAACTAGTTTGTTCTGTTATAGAGTTTATAGTATCTATTATGGTTAGAACATTTTCAGTTTTTTGATCAAGTTCATTAGTATCTTTTTGAGTTTGTTTTGATTGAATTTTTGCTTTATTAATAGTTTTAATTATAGATTTTATTGAATTAATTCCATTTACCGTAGATGCTTTTGTTTCGTTGGCTACTTGAGAGATACTTTGAGCATTTCCGGATAAAGTTTGAGCACTTACTGAAATTTCGGATATAGAGTTTTGAATTTCTTCAGAATTAGAACCAATCAACACAGCTTTATTTTCAATTTCTTCAACCTGTGAAGTTAGTTCTTCGTTTGTGGCACTGTTCTCTTCTGAAACGCTTGCTAAATCTTGGCTAGAACTTTCTAACTCTGTTGATGAATCTTTTATTTCTGTAATTAGTTTGTTCAGTTGTCTTATGAGTTTGTCAAAGCTTTTTGATAACAAACCAACTTCATCTTTTTTATTAATAAGTTTTTTATTTACTTTTTCTGTCAAATCATTTTTTGCGACATTTTCTGCAATTTCACTCAATTCTTTAATAGGCTTAATTATTTTTAAAGTTATTAAATAAACTATTAAAAAGGCTATAATTGTTGATATAACAGATAGAATTATCATCAATAATCTTAGTTCATTAACCCCGCTTAAAACTTCGTCCTGAGGTACAGAAATACCAATTATCCAATTATTACTAAGAGTATGATAACCAGTAATAGTTTCTCTTCCGTTTAAATCATAAAAAATAGACCCATCTTTGTTTTCTTTTAAAGCTTCTGCTAGAGATTCTAAGCCTAGATCGTATATGTTCTCTCCTTGTAATGAATTATGAATTATTATATTATTATCATCATCCATAACAAATGCATAACCACTATCGTAAGCTTTGAAATTTAATACGCTTTCTCTAAGTTCATCAAAATCTATATCAATTGATAAAACTCCTATGATTTGATTATTTTCAATTACAGGTTTAGTGTGAGTAATAACCAAATTATCATGATGTTCATATGGTTCTAACCATAGTTCACTACCTCTTTTTAAAGTATTAAAGTACCAATCAAGTTTATCTCTATTAGTAGATAAAACAATCTCGTTAGTTTCTTTAAAAGATTCTACTTGATTTGAGTTATTTTTTTCATAATAAATATAAGAAAAATCTTCTTTTATGTCTATATTAGTAATAAAATCAATACTTAAAAAAATATCTGAATTTTCTAAAAAGGAAATAACATAACCTTCTAAATCTTTTGATAGAAAATTTTGTACATAATTATCAGTAGAACTATTTTCGTTAATAAGGTTTTTAACATACAAATCCAAAGTAGATAAGCTGTTTTCTGCTTCATTAAGAGCATAAGAAACTTCTTTAAAAGAATCTGCCTGAAATTTAATGCTGTTTAAAGCTTCTTTTTGAATATTACTTGAGCCACTAACAACACTAGTTATTGTTAAAACTAAAGATAAAATTACTACAATCGCTACTACCGGAATTAATATTTGATATTTAATGGACCTCATTTGAATCCCTCCAATTTGTTTCTAAGATTTTTATTTTCAAATAAATATTTACTTATTATCATCACTATTCAACCAATAAAATGTTACGAGAAAAACATATATTTTACATGATTAAAAAACTAAGGTTAAATATAAGCAAATGATTATATATTTTATGTTAAAAACAAAATTTATGATTAATTAATATCTCGAAAAATAGATTTTTATTCTTCGTCATCACCACTATTCAACCAATAATAAGTTACAAAACAAACATGAGTTTTACATGATTAAAAAACTAAGGTTAAATATAAGTATATGATTATATATTATAGGTTAACATCGATTATTTTGATTAAAAAAAGCACGCATTTAAAAATGCGTGCAAAAGGTCTAATTTTCTACAAGAGAACTATGATTCACTCGCTTAAATCATAGTCTCTATATATATATTCAATTTCTTTTTCTATGTTTAAAAATATTTTCAAAATATAAGGATTGTAAAATGAAGGTGTTATTTTTTTATCTCCAAATTTGATTATATCCATGGATTCTTCATGACTAAATATTTTTTTGTATGGCCTATCTGATCTGAGAGCATCATAAATATCACTAATCATAACTATTTGGGCTTCAAGAGGGATTGTATTTCCTTCTAAACCGTAAGGATAACCACTTCCGTCGTATCTTTCATGGTGATGCAGTATAATATTATTAACAGTTATGTCATCGGTTTTGACAATTTTTAATCCTAATTCAGAGTGTTTTTGTATAATTCTCATTTCTTCAGGATCTAAATTAGTTGGTTTAGATAATATTTTTTTTGGGATTAAGGATTTTCCTACATCATGAACTAAAGCTCCTATATATATTTTTTCTCTGTATTTCTTATTTAGATTCATTATTATAGATAGTTTATATGCAGTTTCAGCTACACGTAAATTGTGTTTCCCTCCCAACAATTTTACGTTGGATATTTTCTTTCCCCAATCAAAAAGATATGACTTGTCAAAATGTTTTTTTATTAATGAAACTCTCAATTTTAAAACTCCTAAACTCTAAAATAATCTAATTTTTCTTCTAAAGTATCTGAAATATCAGATATGTCATATGCATTTTGTTTTAATTTTTTATATTCTGTGTTTTGTTTTTCTAGTGTTTTATTGATAGTTTTATTTTTAGAATCAAGATTTTCTATAGTTTTTGCAATATTATCTATTGCACTACTTATTTCTTCTGTGCTTGCAGATTGCTCTTCTGATATAGATGAAACATTTTCAATATCTTCAATAATACTTCTAACTTTTAAAACTAAATTATCGAAGCTTTCTTTCATGTCTTCTGAACTTTTTCTTGTTTCATGTAAAATTTCGCTATTTTTCTTTGTGAATTCATCATCTTTTCTTGCTCCAACTTGTAAGTCTTTTAATATTTTTGCTATATTTTCCGTAGCGTTTGAACTGTCATCAGCAAGTTTTCTTATTTCATCAGCAACAACTGCAAAACCTTTCCCGGCTTCTCCTGCTCTTGCTGCCTCTATAGCTGCATTAAGGGCCAAAAGACTAGTTTGTTCCGTAATGTTGTTAATCGTTTGAACTATCTCTCCTATATTGCTAGCGTTTTTATTCAATTCTTCGGTTACTTGAAGTGATTCATGGTTTTTTTCTATTACATGATTTATTGTTGAAATTAGTTTTTCTATTTTTTCTTGACTAATATCTAATGTATTGTTTACTTCACTTGAATTAGAAGCCATATTTTGTGCTGAAGCAGATAAAGTTTGAGAAGAACCTGCTACTTCTTCAACAGAACTGTTGATTTCTTGTGAGTTTGATGACACTATTTCTGATTCTTTTATTATATCCATGCTTTCATCATAAATCTTGTCTCCGTTTTCAGAGTTAACATCAGAAATTTTCTTGAGTTCTTTAGAGCCTTTATCTAGTTTTTTAGCCATATCTTTGACTGCAAAGAGAGTATCGTTTAATGCTTTTGCCATATCGTTCAACCCAGAACTCATAACTCCAATTTCATCTGTTGTATCTATATTGAATTTTACGCTGATCTTTCCATCACCAAATTCTTTAATCTTTTCTGTCAGTTTTGACAATGGTTTAGTTATCTTGTTTGTTGTAAATGTGATTATTAAAAAAGTGATTACTACTAAAATTATTCCTATAATAAACAGATTTCTTGTGAAAGTATCCAAAGGCTTGTACAGGGTTTCTATATCAGCAGTCATGACAGCTATATAATCTCCAACCTCTTCAAAATAAGAGTGTTTTTGACTTGATTCGCCATTGTATTCAAAATCGTATTCCAACTCTCCACTTTTCATATTGAGTATTTTTTTTCCAAAATCGAACCCCATAACACTTTTCCCGATTTTCGAAGAATCTTTGTGAGCTATAGTCATACCTTCATGGTCTATTATGTATGCTTTAATACCATTTTGGAGTTTTAATTGATCTAAAGAATCTTGTAACCCTACATTTTCTTTAACAGCTCTTATCAAGGAAGATAAATTATTTTCATTCTGCATTTGAATTTGAGTGTTTATTAAATTTTTGGTAGATAAATAACCAAAAATACCAAAAATGATAAAACCAACAATTGTTACAGATAATACAGGTACCAAAATTTTGTTTTTAATTTTCATTAAAACATCCCCTTTTTCA
>JBNJGY010000071.1:0-7063 GCA_051748045.1 Thermotogota bacterium | reverse complement strand
AATTCTTTTTGTGATCTAAAATCAAAAAAGAATATTTTATCTTCTAAGTTATAATCTTTTATTATATCTATAATGGGAGATAAAATGTTTTTTTCTTTTGAAGGTAAGTCTTTTAAATTATATGGGTTTTTTATGTTTCTTAAGAAAAATCCAATATTAGATTTCCCCTGTAAATCTTTGTTTTCAGCGTATGCCTTTATCATGGCTATATGGTTCTTTTTGGAATCTAGTCTACTAGAAAGAATAATAAAAGGCTTTTTATTATTGCCAACAATTTCATTAATGTATTTTTCTGTACTATCATTTAAACTATCTCTATCGTTAAAAATTTCTATATTAACACCAGGTGGAATAATTTCAAATTTATCCAAATTATTAATATCTATTGCTCCTCCATACAATGGATGAGAATATTGTTCTTTTCTTTCTTGATCTGTTGAAGTAATTATTTTAGTACTATATTTCATGGATATTCTTTCAGCTTGAATTCTTTTGCTGAAATGATAAGTTTTATCGTACTCAAGAAAATTTTCTAAATTTATTTTCATCTTGTCCATTTTTTGGGCACCTAAGGAATGACCTGTGAAAGTAAATGGAATACCTGTTTTTTTCTTAAGCAAATAACCGGAATAACCACCATCAGCATAATGAGTAGTAAAATAATCTGGCATATCTTCTTTTTCATAATACTTTATAATATTATCAGTATATTCTTCCAAATGTTCCCATAATATTTCTTTGTTTAAAAATTTTTTTCCACCAAAAGGAATTCTTATAATTCTTACGTTTTCATAACCATTATAAGTACTAATTTCATTTGAAAATTCAGGCCATTCTTCATCTTTTATCTGTCTGGTTATTATGTCTACTTGAACATTTAATTTAGATAAAGACTTAGCTAATTCTTTTACATATATCAACTGTCCTCCGAAATCAGGATGTTCAGTAAGATAAGAATCTTCATTGTCAAAATTACCTTGAGGGTTTAAAAAACCTATCTTCATTTTTAATCTCCCCTTTTAATATATTTTTCTATCAAATCATGATAATCTTTTAATCTTAAAACAGCACCAACTTTTTTCAAATTTTCAGCTGAAAAAGAATTTCCAAGCTTAGCAGAATCAAAAATATCAAATCCCTCTAAAAATCCTATGTAAGTACCAGACCAAAAAGCATCACCTGCTCCTGTTGTATCTATAACTTTTTTTGCATAACTTGGTTGAGAAATTTTGTCTTTTCCATTGGATACTAAAGAACCGTCTTTTCCTAAAGTTAATATTACTTTTTTTGCACCTAATTCATGAAAAATATCAACGAATTTTTCTTTTGAATTTTCTCCAAAAATATATATAGCATCATCATCAGAAGGTTTTACTAAATCACAATAAGGTAAAATAATTTTCATAGCATTTTTAATATCAATTGAAGAATGCCAAAGTATTTCTCTATAGTTCGGATCAAAACCCACGTAAGTATCATTTTCCTTAGCAACTTTTAATAATTTTAAAAGTATTTCTAAATTATTATCAGAAGCAAAAGACCATGTAGAAAAATGAAAAATTTTTGATTTTTTCACCGCCTCTATAGCATCTTCATTAACATCAAGGTTTAAAGAAGAAGATCTATATGGATAAAATTCAGGTGAAAATTGAGATTTTAAAACAAAAACTATGTCAGTATGAAAGTTATTGTCGATTTTAATAAAATCCGTGTTTACTTTCGATTTCTTCATTCTAGATAAGATATATTCTCCAAAAGGGTCTTGCCCTATTTTTGAAATAACAGAAGATTTAAAACCTTGTGAAGACATATTCATAGCAATATTGGCTGGAGAACCACCAAAATGTTTTTCGAAAATATTTGAATTTTTCAAGCCATCAACATAATCAGTTGAAATCATGTCTATTAGTATTTCTCCAAAAGATATAAAATCAAACATAAAAATATCCCACCTTCAAGAAAAATTATTTCTTTCATTATTCATTATATCAAAAAAATTTTTATTAGATAAACTGCGAAATAATTAAATAACAGTAAATAATAAATCATAATCGCTAATATTTGCAATTCACTAAACTATGTAACGCTTTTAATAATTTGTAACAATATTTATAATAGTAATGTTGAGTAATAAAATATCAACACAATACTCAGGGAGGTGTTTCAACTATGAAAAAAGCCTTAGTGCTTATTTTGGCAGTTGTATTTGTTATAAGTGCTTTTGCGGTTAATATTTCTATGACAGCAGGAGCAGTAGGAAGAGAGTTAGAGTTACTTTATGAACAAGTTGATGAATTCCATGAGGAATATCCGGATATAAACGTAAAAGTGTTACCAATGCCTAATAGTTCAACAGCAAGGCATGATTTGTATGTTACTTATTTGGCATCAGGCACACCAGACCCAACAGTTTTAATGATCGATGTTATTTGGCCTGCAGAATTTGAACCATTTGTTGCAGATTTAACAGACGATTATGATTATTTTGAATTAGATAAATTTTTACCAGGTACAGTTAAATCAGTTACATATAATAATAAAGTTGTAGCCGTGCCATGGTTTACAGATGCTGGTTTATTATATTATAGAAAAGATTTATTAGATAAACACGGATACGATGTTCCAGAAACATGGGAAGAACTAAATGAAATTGGTAAAGCTATTGGAGATAAAGAAGGAATTGACGGTTTTATTTGGCAAGGTTCTTCTTACGAAGGTTTAACTTGTAATGTAATGGAATTTGTTCATTCATATGGTGCTATGATAGTTGAAAATGGAGAAGTTGTAGTAGATAGTGAAGAATATAAAGATAGAGCTATAATGGCGTTAGAAATGATGGACACATTGGTTGAAGAAGGAACAACTAGAAAAGGTGTTACTACTTATATGGAAGAAGAAGCAAGAAGATTATTCCAAAATGGCGATGCAGTATTTATGAGAAACTGGCCTTATGCTTGGCCATTAATTAACAGTGAAGATTCACCAACAAATGGTAAAGTTGGAATTGCTCCATTACCAAAAGGTGACATTGAAAATGGTAGAAATTCAGCTACTCTTGGTGGATGGAACTTGGCTATTAATGGAAATGCTTCAGGCGATCAAATAGAAGCAGCAAAAACATTAATCAAATTCTTAACTTCACCAGAACAACAATTGAAAAAAGCTTTAATAGCAGGACAAAACCCAACAAGAGAATCAGTTTATAAAGAAGAAAAATTAGCAGAAGAAATACCATTTATGGTTGAATTATATGATGTATTTATAAATGCAGAACCAAGACCAGTTACACCTGTTTATCCAGAAGTATCAAAAGCTATCTGGACAGAAACTTATAACGTTATTAATCAACAAAAAGAAGCAGAAGAAGCTATCAACGATTTAGCAGAACAATTAAAAGATTTAATGTAATTTAATATAAAAGACGGTAAGCGGATTATTCCGTCTTACCGTCTTTTTAAATTTACTCGGAGGTGGCTTATGAATTTAAAGAAATATAATAAAAAGGATATGCGCCTTGCCTTCTGGTTAATATTGCCTGCATTCATCGCTATTGCGATGACTGCGTTTATTCCATTAGTGCAGACTTTTTATGATAGTTTTTTTAAATGGTCATTAAGACCTGGTTTTGAAAGAGAATTTTTAGGACTTAAAAACTATATAGATTTGTTTCAAGACGCAAGATTTTTAAACTCTTTATGGAATACCATTTATTTTACTGTTGCTTCAGTATTGTTAGAGTTTTTAATCGGGTTAGGTGTTGCTTTGCTTATGAATGCAAAATTTAAAGGTAGAGGGTTTATGAGGGCTGCCATGCTTATCCCTTGGGCGGTTCCTACAGTTATATCTTCTCAAATGTGGAGATGGATGTATAACGATAATTACGGGGTCATTAGTAATTTATTATATAATTTAGGTATTTTAGAAACAGGAACCCCTATTCTTGCTCAGCCAAATTTAGCTATGAACGCAATAATTTCTGTAGATGTTTGGAAAACTACTCCTTTTGTTGCTCTTTTACTTTTAGCTGGGTTACAGACAATACCAAGTCAGCTTTATGAAGCTGCGAGAATAGACGGGGCAAGTAAATGGAGACAATTTACAAGCATAACCTTGCCTATTCTAAAGCCTACAATAGCAGTTACACTTATTTTTAGAACACTTGATGCTCTTAGGGTATTTGATATTGTTTATATCATGACTCCTGGTGTTCAAGACACAGAAACTTTATCTGTGTACAACAGAAGTCTTTTGATGGATAACATATTTTCTCCTAGAGGATTATTTGGATACGGATCAGCCCTATCTGTTGTAATATTTTTATTAATTGGTGTGTTTACTCTTATTTATATTAAGTCAATGAAACTCAAAATAGATTAGGGGGTGATTCGATGAAATTAGGAATGAGAAGTAAAAAAAATATTGAAAAAACTATAATATATATTTTTGTTGTTGTTGTTTTTATATATTTTGTTTTTCCTTTTTGGTGGGCAATAAGAAGTTCTTTTACTTCAAATGCTACTTTATTTACAAAAGATTTCAGTCTATTACCACCTGAATGGACTTTTGATCATTATATTGGTGTTTTCAAAGAACATAATTTTTTAAGAAATATCATGAACTCTATTATAGTAGCAGGTTCAACTACACTATTATCCCTAGTCATTGGTTCATTTGCAGGTTATGCTGTAGCTAGATTGAATATTCCAGGAAAAGTTTTAATCATGGGTAGTATCCTTGCTGTTAGTATGTTTCCACAGGTTTCTATTCTTGGTGGATTATACCAACTCTTGAGATCTATGGGACTTATTGATACTTATCCAGGTTTGATTATTCCATATACAGCTATTACCTTGCCGCTCACAACATGGATCCTGCAGAACTTTTTTAGGGATCTGCCCAAATCTGTGGAGGAGTCGGCTTATATAGATGGGTGTACAAAATTCCAAACTTTGTATAAAATTGTTATTCCATTGTCATTACCTGCTATAGTAACAACAGGTTTATTGACTTTTATACAAGCTTGGAATGAATTTATGTTTGCTTTGACATTTGTTATAAATCCAGAAATGTTTACAGTTCCAGTTGCTATTTCAATGTTTACAGGTTCTTCCCAATATGAACAACCTTGGGGTCAATTGATGGCAGCTTCTGTAATAATAACTGTACCACTGGTTTTATTGGTTTTGGCTTTCCAGAAGAAGATTGTAGAAGGTCTTACTTCAGGAGCTATAAAAGGATAAAAAATAATCTCAACCCAGGCATTTATTTGCCTGGTTTTTTATTGTATAATGATAGTAGTTTAAGTTAAAGGAGTGAATATTTTGAAAAGATTATTTGGAACAGATGGAATTAGAGGAATCGTCAATGAAGAATTAACAGTAGAGCTTGCTATGAAAGTTGGTAACGCTGTAGCGAGACTATATTCTGGTAAATATAAAACATTATTAATAGCAAAAGATACAAGAAATTCTGGGAATATGTTTGAAAAAGCCATATCCATTGGTGCAATTTCTGCAGGCATGAAAGTAGAAACTTTGGGAATCATTCCAACACCAACCCTTTCCTTGCTTACTAAAAAGAAAAAAGCTATTGGAATAATGATTTCAGCTTCACATAACCCTTCAATATACAACGGATTAAAAGTAATCGCAGAAGGATACAAAATACCTGATGAAGAAGAAGTAGATTTGGAAAATTTGATTCTTTCTGAAAATATGGAATATTCTCCATACGGTGAGATTGGATCTGTTAAAAGTAGTAAATCAAAAAATGAATATATAGATTATTTATTGAAAGATTATGGAGAGATAAATAGTAATTTAAAAATAGCTATAGACGTTGGACACGGTGCAGCGGGAAGTATTATAGATGATGTCTTTTCTAATCTTTCGATTAATTATACTGTTTTTAACAATAAACCCGATGGATTCAATATTAACGAAGAATGTGGTTCTACAGAACCTGGTTTTCTAGCTAAAAAAGTTAAAAATAATGGTTATGATCTTGGAATACTTTTTGATGGAGATGCAGATAGATGTCTTTTCATAGATAAAACTGGAAATTTAGTAGATGGCGATAAATTAATGGCTATTAACGCATTAAAAATGAAAAGACAAAATAGACTAACTAAAAATAGTGTGGTATCTACTATAATGAGTAATTTGGGATTTGAAGAATTTTTAAAATCGAATGAAATAAATTTAAAGAGAACATCAGTTGGAGATAAATACGTTTTAAGAAAAATGCTTGAAGATGATATCAACATAGGTGGAGAACAATCAGGGCATATTATATTTTTAGACAGGTCAACAACAGGAGATGGCCTTATAACAGCATTAGAAACACTAGAAACTCTTACATTATTCGATAAAAATATTGATGAGTTAATAGCAGAAATTCCATCATTCCCTCAACTCCTTAAAAATGTTTCTGTTAAAGACAAAAAAACTGTGATGCTAGATGAAAGAATAGAAAAGATGAAAGCAAAATACAATAATAGAGATGATCTTAGAATAGTCGTAAGAGCATCTGGAACAGAACATAAAATAAGAGTAATGGTTGAAGGAAAAGAATTTTCAGAAGTAGAAAAAGTCACAGATAAATTTGTTGAATTAATAGAAAGTATAGATAAAGAATTCTAAGAAATCGGAGATTTCTGATGGAGGATGTAAGTTGGAAGTTGGAAGGAAAAAACAAGAGCTAAAAATCTTTGCATATGTCATCCTGAGAGAGTCACAGAGTGACGAACCGAAGGATATAAAATCGTTAATTTTTCTATAATTCTCAATAGTTCGTTATTTTTATTTATTATTTTTGGTAGAAAGAAAGACGAATGTCACCCTGAGCATCGTCGAAGGGTCTAAAAATATAAATTTGCCAAGCAAATTGATAAGTTTTATATTCTTCAGCTCCAAAAACCGTCGTTCAGAATGACATACGCAAAAGTTTTCAACAATGTATTGAGCAATGAAGAAATATAAAAAAGAAAAGTATTGGAGTTTTACTGAGTGAAACAATATAAAAATTGATGTTGAAAAACAAGGATGTTTTTCATGCGAATTTA
>JBNJGY010000070.1:0-7096 GCA_051748045.1 Thermotogota bacterium | reverse complement strand
TTTTTTAACAATATATTCACTCCTAAACACTTAGTAATTCAAGGTCTTTAATAATACTTTTATTTAGTTTTGTCAATACTTTTGTAGGACCAATCTCTACAATAGTTTTTATATCCAGACTATCCATGAGTTCTACAGTCTCAACCCATCTAACAGAAGAGGTAATTTGTTGTATGATGTTTTCTTTTATTTCTCTTGGGTTTGTTTCTTCTTTTGCTGTATAGTTTTGAATTATAGGTGTTTCTGGTTTATTAAATTCTATGTTTTCTAAATAGTTTCTCATTTTTATTTTTGCATTTTGAATCAAGGGTGAATGAAAAGGCCCACTAACATTCAGTGGAATTACTCTTTTAGCCCCTTTTTCTTTTAATATTGCTATACTTTCTTCGATTTCTGATGTTTTCCCGCTAATTACAATTTGGTTGTGAGAATTGTGATTTGCTATAACTACATTTTTAAAATTAACTAGAGCTTTTTTAATTGAGTCAGCATCTAGGCCTAAAACTGCAGCCATAGTGCCCTCACCAGGTGTGCAAGCTTCACTCATATATTTTCCTCGTATATGAACAGCTTTTAAAGCCTCTTCATAACTAATAACTCCTGCTACTACTAAGGCTGTCCATTCTCCAAGGGAATGTCCAGCAAGAACTTCTATATTTTCTATGTTTTCTTCTATATATTTTTTGTATTTCATATAACTAACCGCTAAAATAGCTGGTTGCGCATTTTCGGATAATGTTAGCTTTTCTAGATCTTCTCCAAAAATTATAGATTTTAAATCATATCCTAAAGCTTCATTTGCTATATCTAAATATTTTTCATATTCTGGATTTTCTTCTATTAATTCTTTACCCATGTTTAATTTTTGTGATCCTTGTCCAGGAAAAACTATTGCTTTCACTACATGTTCACCTCCAAAAACGATTTCAATTTCTCATCTATTTTGTCAAACATTTCTGTAATTATTTCTTCAACAGTTTTTATATCTTCAACGAGACCAGTTGACTGTCCAGCCATGAATGCAGAGTTATCTTTGTCTCCATCTAAAAACGCTCTTTTTAAACTACCGAGCATCATTTCCTCTGCTTCTTCTGCAGATCCAACTTCTGCTTTTATTACATTTTTCATAAATTTATTTTTTAAACTTCTTGCAGGATGACCTAATCTTGCCCCCGCTATAAGCGTATCCCTTATTCCAGATTTTACGACTTTATCTTTGTAATTTTGATGTGCTTCACTTTCAACACTTGCAATAAACCTTGTTCCCATCTGTATTCCTTCTGCTCCGAGCATGAAAGAAGCTAATGCTCCTCTGTAATCTGCTATTCCACCTGCAGCTATTACAGGCACTGAAAGCATATCAGCCAGTTTGGGTATAAGAACCATTGTGGTTACATCGCCTATATGTCCACCGCATTCCATTCCTTCACCAATTACAGCATCTATACCTTTTTGTTCGAGTCTTAAAGCTAGATTTTCTGAAGAAACAACTGCAACAGTTTTTATACCAACTTTTTTTAATTTATCAATATATTTACTAGGATTTCCAGCAGCCAAGATCGCAACAGGTACTTCTTCTTTAATCAAAAGTTCTATTATTTCTTCTATATATGGGTTTAACATAATTACATTTACTGCAAAAGGTTTATCTGTTAATTTTTTTATTTTTTTTATTTCATTTTCTAATATTTCAGGGGTCATGCTTCCTGAGCCTATAGTTCCCAATCCGCCAGCGTTTGAAACAGCAGCTGCGAGTTTTGCTGTTCCGACCCATGCCATTCCACCTTCAAAAATTGGATATTTTATACCAAATAATTTTGTGATTCTATTATTTTCGTAATTCATTCGCTTCCCTACCTTTTAATACCAGCCATTATTTCTGCTTTGGCAGCTAATTTTTCTCTAACAAAAACTTTCGCTTCTAATTTATAAACTTCTTTTTTTGATTGTATCAATTTAACTTTATAAACAATTCTATCTCC
The DNA here is from genome assembly GCA_051748045.1 of Thermotogota bacterium. GTDB lineage: Bacteria > Thermotogota > Thermotogae > Petrotogales > Petrotogaceae > Geotoga. Next base: position 5,114 of record JBNJGY010000070.1, on the reverse strand, counting down.
TGGTCTTATTTCTCTTTTGAATCTTGCGTTGTCTATTCCCATAAATATTGGTAGTACGTTTTCTTCTTTAATATCTTTCATTAGTAATATGCCTGCAGCTTGAGCCATTCCTTCTACAACAAGTACTCCTGGCATTATTGGATACATTGGGAAATGTCCTTGGAAATAGGGTTCATTAACACTTACATTTTTTTCTGCTATTATATAATCTTCTCCAATTTCTGATACACTTTCAACCAATAAGAACGGATATCTGTGGGGAAGAATTTTCATAATTTCATCGATGTTCATTAACATTTTAATTCCTCCAAACTGTTATTAATCCACCTGAATTAGGGCCTAAATGATTTCCTATTACAATATCTATGAAAGTCGATTCAATGTCTTCTTCATCTATGCCTTTTTTTACAAGTTCTTCTTCTATTCTGTCAGATATTTTTATGCTATCTGTATGAATTACTTTTAAATGTTCTAATTTTTCTAAATCATCAATCATTACCATATCAACCATTTCTTTGTATAGTTTTTTTTGCCCTCTCACACTTTTTACAGGTTCTAATTTTCCATTTTTTAAGGTTAATACAGGCTTCATGTTTAATAGATTTCCCATCATAGTTTTTGCTTTGCCAATTCTTCCACCTTTGTAAAGGTAATTCAAGTCTCCAACACTGAATGCAATATGGACTTTCTTATAATAATTTTCAACGAATTTTTTTATTTCATCTAGACTTTTGTCTTCTTCTATCATTTTTTTAACGTCCATTACTAAAAAACCAAGTCCCCATGTTGTTAATTTTGTTTCTAAAACAATGACTTCTCCTTCTTCTACCATGTTTGAAGCTATTTTAGCAGAATTATAAGTACCAGAAAGATCTGAAGAAATATGTAAAGATATTATCTTGTCATATTCACCAAGCATTTCTGAATACATTTTTTCAAAATCTTTTATAGATGGTTGAGAAGTTTTTGGAATATAATCAGTATCTTTTATTCCCATATAAAAATCTTCAACCTCTTTATCTGTAGCTTTATAAAAACTATCTTTATTATTAATATACAATGAAACTACACCTATATCATTTTTTTCTATATAATTATTGTCTAAATTAGCAGTATTATCTGTTACTATTCCTATTTTCATAAGATCACCTCTTTATTAGTAAAACTCTTAAAATAATATTACTTCTTTTTATAAACTAAACAAGCATTATGTCCACCAAATCCAAAAGAATTTTTAATGACATATTTTATATTCGCGTCAGTTGTTTTGTTTGGTATATTTAATCCTTCAAAATCATCATCTCTTTCAAAAAGATTTGGCATACCGTGAACAAAACCATTTTCTGCTTGAATTATTGAAGACACTAATTCGTTAGCTCCAGCTGCCCCTAAAGAATGTCCAAATAGAGTTTTGTTTGATTGAATAATGGAATTATTTATATCTTCTCCCATAACTTCTCTCAAAGCTTTTATTTCTGATTGGTCTCCAACAGGAGTACTAGTTGCATGAGCGTTTATTAAATCGATTTTATCTGGAGTAATACCAGCCATTTCAATAGCCTGTTTCATAGCTTTAGCTGCACCTTTTCCTTCTGGGTCAGATTTACTTATATGATAGGCATCACCAGACATTCCAAATCCTTCGATATAACCATATATTTTTGCACCTCTTGCTAAAGCATGTTCTTCTGATTCTAAAATTAATGTTGAGGAACCTTCTCCCATTACGAAGCCATCTCTATTTTTGTCAAAAGGACGAGATGCTGTTTTCGGATCATCGTTTCTCTGTGAAAGTGCTGTCATGTTTGCAAAAGCTGCTATAGGCATTGGATCTATACAAGCTTCTGTTCCACCAGCTACTGCAACATCTATATATCCATGTTTAATCATCATTGTAGCGTTTATAATCGAGTGAACTGAAGACGCACAGGCACTCATTGTTGAATAATTTGGCCCTTTAATACCATGTTCAATAGAAACTACACCGCTTGCCATGTCTGCTATCATCATGGGAATTAGAAATGGAGAAACATATTTTGGGCCTTTCGTATGTAGTGTTTCAAATTCATTGTTTAATGATTTAAAACCACCAATTCCAGAAGCAACTAATACTGCTGCATTTTCTTTCCAATCTCCATTTTCATCCAGTTTAGAATCTTCTAAAGCTTCTTTTGCGGAAACCATAGCAAATTGAAGAACCCTGTCATATCTTTTTGCTTTTCTTCTATCCATATGATCTTTTGGGTTAAAACCTTTTACCTCAGCTGCAATTGATACTTTATGATTTGAAGTATCAAATTGAGTTATATTATCCACTCCAATTTTCATTTCTTTTAATGATTTTTCTAATTCTTCTTTGTTTTTAGCTATTGCATTGATTGTACCAATACCAGTAACAACTACTCTTTTCATTTTTGCCCTCCTAATTTCTAATAATGACCGCCGGTCATTTAATCTTATAAAAAAACTGCTACTATTGATTTTTTGGATTTTGTAGCGTTTTTTTTGTTATCTCTATGTAATAGTTCAAAATTTCCATAGGACTAGTTCCGCTCCAATACATATACAAATCTTCTCTTAATTTTACCTGTTGGACCATCCCTGTAGTTTGACTCCATAAAACCATTGAAAACTTTTCTGGGTCAATATCTTCTCTTATTGTTTTATCTTCTATACCAACTTGAATAGATTTTTTTAAATATTCAAAAATCTGTTCACTTTTACCGTATGATAATTTTACAAGTGGATCTTCAGTGCTTAATTTTGCTTTTTGACTTTCATAATTGGCGATTAGTGTATAATAATCTGGATATTCGTTGTAGAACTCAATATATGATTTTCCCATAGAAACAACTTTTTCTAATCCGTTTTTTGCTTTACCGACATTTTTTCTTATCACATTTTCTATTATGTCTAAAGCTCTTACAACAACAGAATAATATAAATCTTTTTTACTAGAAAAATAAAGGTATAAAGTACCTTTTGCCATGCCAGCTTCTTTTGCAATTTTTGACATTGAAACTTCTTCATAATTATTTTCGAAAAAAAGTTTTTCAGCAGTCTCTATTATTCTTTTATGTTTATCTTCTTTATTATTCATTTAATCACCTTTTTATAATAAATGACCACCGGTCATTATTTCAAATCATTTGAATTATAACATACAAAAAATAAAAAATCAAATGGTAATTCATGTATATAAATCTTTACACGTCATGTATGTTTTATTAACTAAATGATATTTTTCTTGTTACTTTTTTTCTGTTAAATATACACTAGTTATCGAAATAATCCTTCTTAAAAAAGTTTAAATTAGATAACTATAAAAAAATATTAGAAGGAGGTTGTAATTATGAAAATTACACCATTAGTAAGACAAGCAGCAGAAATTTTAGATACTCCATTTTTAGCTTTAGATTTAAGTTATGTAGAAAAAAATTATAAAAATTTAAAAAACTCTATCAATAATGTTGACGTTTATTACGCAGTTAAGGCAAATTCGCATTCTGATATTTTAACTTTATTAAAAAATTTAGGTGGTTCTTTTGATGCAGCGTCAAGAGGAGAAATAAATAAATTATTATCTTTAGGAGTAGATCCTAATAAAATTAGTTTTGGAAATACAATTAAAAAAGAATCGGATATAAAATACGCTTGGGAAAATGGAATAACAGTATTCGCTGTTGATTCAGAGATGGAAGTTGAAAAAATTGCGAGAAATGCTCCAGAAGCTAAAGTTTATGGAAGGATTTCAACTAGTTCAAATGATGCAGATTGGCCTTTATCTGATAAATTCGGTACTGACGTAGATCATGTTATTTCTATTTTAGAATATGCTCATAGAAAAGGGCTCAACGCATATGGAGTTTCTTTTCATGTTGGATCACAATCATATAACAAGTTCAAATGGAAAGAAGCTATTTTGAATGCTAGTGAAGTATTTGAAAAATTAGCTCTTAAAGGGATTCATCTAAAATTATTAAATTTAGGTGGAGGGATGCCTGTTCAACATGTTAAACCTATTCCAGAAGTAAAAGAAATAGGAGACGTTATAAATGAATCAATAAAAGAATATTTATACTGGGTGGATGGTTTGAAAGTTATTACAGAACCTGGTAGATCAATGGTTGGGAACGCTGGAATAATGGCATCAAGAGTTATGTTGAGAAGTAGAAAAGGAACCAAAAACTGGATATATTTAGATGTTGGGGTTTTCCACGGGTTAATGGAAACAATTGAAAACTTTAGATATGAGGTTGTGGTTGATAGAAAAGAAAATCATGAAACAATGTCTATGACATTAGCGGGTCCATCTTGTGATAGTGTTGATACAATCTACGATGAAATAGAATTACCAGTAGATATAGATTACAATGATGTTGTTTATTTTATGAATACAGGTGCTTACACAATAGAATACGCATCTCCTCATTTCAATGGAATTACACCGCCAGAAGTTTTTACAGTTGAAGAATTACAAGAAGCAGTAGACAAAAAATTAGCCATAATGGCTCAACAATAATAAAACTCCTCGAAAGAGGAGTTTTTTAATTATCAATTTTTTTAATGATTTTAGCTGGATTTCCACCAATTACAACATTATCTGGGAAATTTTTTGTGACTACAGCTCCAGAGGCTATAACAACGTTATTACCTATTGTTATTCCTGGGTTTATAATTGCTCCGCCTCCTATCCAGACATTATCCCCAATTGTTATAGGGGCAGCGAGTTCTCTTCCGGAATTTCTATCTTTTACTTTTAATGGATGATATGCTGTGTATATTTGAACTTTTGGGGCTATCATACAATTATCTCCAATTTTCACCTTAGCACAATCTAAAATGACACAGTCATAATTCATGTAAAAATTTTCTCCAACTTCTATATTCAAACCATAATCAACCTTCAAAGAAGGCTCAACATAAATATCTTTCCCTGTTTTTCCTAATAATTCTTTTAATAAATATTTTCTATATTTTCCGTCTTCTTCAGTAGTTTGATTAAAAAGTCTAGTTAGTTTTCTTGCATTTTGTCTTGATTTTACTAAATAATCATCTAATGGGTTGTACATTCTATTATTAATCATATTTTCATATTCTGTCATATCCATATT
>JBNJGY010000069.1:0-7125 GCA_051748045.1 Thermotogota bacterium | reverse complement strand
AATTTCACCAAAGGCATAAATCTCTTTTACATTTTCAACAGGAATGAATTTTTTGTTTCCGACTTCGGTTTCAAAGAAAAGGGTGTTTTCCTTTCTTTTGAGTCTTCCGTTGGAGAATATGTAGATGGATTCTTTCATTAATACTCCCTATGACCAGCAAAATTCAAGATAAGAACAGGAACTACAGGCTCTTATCCTCTTTTTTTCAGGAGGTTTTTCCATATTTATTATTTCTTCAATTTCTTTAATAAGATTTTCTATGTATTCTTCTTTTTCTTTTGTAAGCTCAACAGGAATTACTTTTTTTTCTTTTGGAACTCTTATTTCGCCTAATGCTTCTTTGAAATCATTTTTATAGGAGTAGAGATAAAATAAAAGCTGAGCTTCTGTTGCATCAAGCTTTTTGGAGCTTTTTTTAGTTTCAGAAATTATTAGGGTATCATCTTCATTTCTTATAAAATCAATTTTGTTGTCACCTAGATTGATCTCCTTTTTATTTCGTGAATAACTATTGTCTGAAATAAAGCGCCCTATTTCAATAAATGCATTTTCCTGATCGCCTGATATATTTCTGGACATTAGCCAAGCCTGCCTTGGGCAAATAATATATGCTTGAATAACAGAGCCAGTAATCTTAAAACTCATATAAAAAGAACCTGCCTGCCTGTTACAGCTGATTTAAACCTTTCAGGATCAAGACCTTTTTCTTCAGAATAATATTCTTTCCAATCATCACATCTATAATAACCAAACCTAATCTCATCATTCAAAATAGATTTTATTTTCCCCTTTGAAGTATAAGAATTAAAAATATTTATTGAATATTTACTTAGCTTACTAGCCGCATCTTTAATTTTAATTAAGTTTTCATAACTTCTATTATCTTCAAACAAAGCTATATATTCTTCCCATAAATATTCGGCTTCATCATTTATTGGCATAAAAAGAGAGAAAGTATCACCATCAATAAGATGGATTTTTTCATCTATTATTTTTAAATATAAATTAGACATATCAGTAATATTGGTTGCTGAACTTTCAATAAAGGCTGTTTCATTATTTTTCTTATGAATATTTACAATTTCATCATAAAACTTTTTCAATTCGACATTACTGTTAAAGACTTCTTTTTTAAAAAAATCATCTTTAATACTCTCAGATAAATTAGACTTTATCCCAGTTCTGTAGACTTTGCTGCTTGAACCGGTATTAATAACATTCAGCTGGCTTTTATCTTTTGAATTATTCCTGTTTATTCTTCCTTCCACCTGAACAATGCTATCTAGAGGAGAATAATCTCTGATACCAAAATCAAAGTCTATATCAACCCCTGCCTCCACAGACTGGGTCGCAATTAAAATTATTTTTTTCCCTTCTTTTGCTTCCTTACATTTTTTTAGTATTTCTTTTCTCATATCACTTAATATTGTCGAATTAAGAAGAAACCTTTCGTATTCTGTAAAATTATTATTATCTTGGATTTGACAAAAAAGATCATATGAATCTTTAACAGTATTAACCACAATTAAAATTTTATTACTTTTTTCTTTTAAAATTCTTTTTGGAATATCTTCGATTTGTTTTGTTTCATTATCCGTCTTAATCTCTACTCTATCAAATGCAGGATGAGAGAATAAATCCTCAGTAAATTTTTCATCGAACACATAATTAAACTTTGTGTTAGCAAGCCTTGACATTGATGGCAGTGTTGCACTCATTACAATAAACTTGGTGTTCATAAACTTACTAATTGATCTAAAAATATAAGACATTTCCGTCCAGACTTCATCATTATAAGCCTGAATTTCATCTATAATTACAACCGAGTTGGAGAGCTGATAAAAATTATAATTACTATTTTTATCATTCCTGAAAAACATATCAAAAAATTTTACATGGCTTAAAAAAAGAACCGGCTTATTAAAAAACAGAGTATCAATATGCCTTGCAAAAACTTTTTCATCATAGCCTTCTTCTTCCTGAACGGTTTCGTCTACAAACCTTGAATCCAAACGTATCATATTATCATTGCTGATATATTTAGCCAATGAATCATAAGTTTGTTCAATAAGGTTTATAAATGGGAAAACATAAAAAAGTTTATTTATCTTTTCTTTTTCCATTATCTTTAAAGCAAGTCTCAAGGAAAGATTTGTTTTCCCGCCTCCGGTAGGAACATTTAAAAAAAAGGTATTGTTTGAGGGTGAACTGCTGATAATTTTATCAAGCTCTAATTCTGCCTTAACATTAAGAATGGAACGAACCTCATTTAAAACAAAGTTCATATCATCTTTATTTTTTAGGGAATTAATATCTTTCTCTAACAACTCCTCTCTTCTAGCGTTTATATCAACATTGAAATTTTCAAAATCTTCAGAATTATTTTGTTCATGAAAACGTTTTTTTATTTCAGAGCTTAAATTCCCATTCAAACTTAAAAATTCAAAATTTTTTCCTGTTTCATATTCAAGTGTAGCATAATAGTCTGATGATATTAAAAGTGAATGAAAAAGTTTAAGCAAAATAAAAAAAGATAAAGAATCTTTGGATATTTTTTTAAAAAGGTCTTTTTTTTGCTTTTTATTCCATGACTGCCAGAAGCTATCATCTTGAATTATCCGGATAATATTACCATCAACATCTTCTTTTAAATATTTTCTCAAAATCAACTCCACATCGGAAGTATTTATTTTTGAACTTGAGAATGATTGTATATCATCAAGAAAATTGTTTAATCTCCCATGATGTTTGTAAACTGAATAAAGAAGACAGAATAAAAGAAAAAATTCTTTTTGATTTATCTTGCCTTTTTCACATAATTTAAAAAGGCCGTACAAAATAATAAAAAAACTTTTATCACTATGAGTAGATTTATTTTTTATCCCATCTAATTTATTCTGAAATTGTTTTGTTAATTTGCCTAAATCATGGAAAATTACAAACTCTCTCATTAAATTATGTATTCTATCTTTGTTAATTTCACCTTCAGGGTCTATATCTTCAAGAAGATTCAAAAAGACCTGAGTTAAATTAAAATCAGAGAATAAACGGTCATAATATTTAAGACTTCTATCGCAATGTTCATAGAATAATTCTTTCTTACACTCTTTTTGTTTTGATGAGTGAGCGTAAAGATTTATTTTTTTTAAATCTACATCAAACAAATTGTACATTAAACAAATCCTCACTTTCTGAATCTTTCAAAGCATAAAAATTTTCTGTATCAGATAGTTCAACCTCATTTTGAGTAAACATAAATAAATCTTTTTGGTAGAAACCGTGTTGATCAAAATCGTAAGGCAAATTTTCATAGATTGTATACCCTTGATCTTTTGAATATTCGAAAGGGTTGAAATCTTCAAAAGAAGTTTCTTTGATTTTTATACTGGAATTCAATATTAAGGAGTCAGGTTTAATTTTTGATTCAGTAATTTTTGCGGCTTCATAAGTTTTAAAGTTTTCATAATGTGCAAAAAACTCATTTTTCCCAAAATAAAGAGGAAATTCTGTTTTATAATTTTGCAAGGTTGCTTTCAAATTGCTTGTTTTTTTGCCTTCCAGAACAAAAACAGTATATTTTATTTTCCCCCCAATGCCACACAGCACTTGCTCACTTACCTGCCAGGTTGCACCGTCATTATATTTACCCTTGTTAGCCAAACCGCTTGCATTATTAAAACCGACTATAGTCTTTTTCAAGGGCTTATAATAATGAGGTAAGACAGATATCGTCAAATCTTTATATTTTTCATAAAATTCAGGATGTTTTCCCTGCCCTGACTGGGCATAACCGGTTAATCCGGTTATTGCCCCAAACAACCCTAAAATAACGGGTTTATGAATAAAGTTATATGATACATGGACAACATCGTTTGCATCATTTTTTTTAAAAAGAGCAAAGTCACCTGTAAAATCTACGGAAAATGCTTTCATATTTATCTCCGTTAATTATAGATTTTCATCAATTTTCCAGATATCATCTTTTTCGGGTAATCCTTTGACTTTTGTTAAGTTAGAATTATAAAAAACCTCAACTTTTTTTATTTCCTTATTGTTCAAAAGAGAAACAACCTTTTCAAGGTCAATAACTGTAAGATAGTCTTCTTTTTTAACATAGATAAGGTTTTTCATAGCAGGTAAAAAGGCATTAGAATTATCCGGCATTGTCACAAAAAGTAAAAAAGTGTTTTCACTTCCCATTTTGGAACTTGTATCAAGAGCAGTAACAGAATATTTTAATGCTGATTTCAAATCATCAACATCTGTTGCTGATAATGACATCAACGATTTAATTTCTTCATTAGAATTATAATGACTCTCAATATTTTTAGGGTTTAATGAAAAATCATATACATAATATGATTCATGAGCTTTTTGTTCTTTACCTATTGATGTGGCTGTTGTTTCATCATCTTCGCTGCTGGGATAAGGTGACAAAATATCATTGATATAGTTTGTATTTTCTGGATACCTGTTTACACCATAACTTATCTGGCATGGACCAGTTAAAGATAAAGGTCCGTCACCAGTATATGTTACTCCAAACAATTTGGTATCTATACATTTCGAGAAAACTGTTGCTGTGATAAGCTTTTTTAATTCTTCTATTTTACTTTCTGCTGCTTTTTTTGTGTCAATATTCTTCGTGGTAGAATTATCGACAATTTCATTTAAAAGCTGTTCTTTCTCTTTTTTATTCTTGTCAAAAAAATTCTGGAAATTCTTTTTTTCAAAACTTTTTTTATTGTCTTCTAACCAATTCAGTTCACTTACCAAATTTTTAAATTTGTCATCCTTTTCCGATAAAAAATCTTTAATAAAAGTCATTCTTTGTTCTCTTGTTCTCACGTTCCCATTCTTATTGTGAGACCTCCAAACAAAAACGTCTTTATTATTATCAATCCAATATCTTCTAATTGCATATTTAAAAGCCTTATCTGTGGCATAAATTGTACCATTTTCATCTGGAAGTCTTCTTGGATTTCCAGTAAAATCTGAATTAAAATTGCTGTTCTCACTTTTTATAACTGAAAGTCCATAGCATCTGTTTGAAAAATTATTATTACTCATTATTATTCTCCTTCTTATTTATATTTTTTTCTGACTTCTCAAAGAATATGTTTGAACTTGTGTTAAAATATCCTGCATAAAAAAGAATCTTTAAGTCTTTGGTAAATTTTTCCTGTTTATTATCGTAAAGAAATGCCCAAATTTCAGAAAACCTGTTATTCACGTTCTCAGAAATTAATCTCAATTTATGTTTGTATGCATTAAAAAGCTCTTCCAGTCTCAAACCTATTGCCGAAAAATTATTCAAATTAATAAACGGCTCTACCATTGCATGCGTCTTTTCAGCTTTTTCAGATTTAGTTAAAAGAAAATAAACTGCCTGTCCTATAAAATAAGACAAACTTTCCATGTCTTTTATCTGTTTTTCCGATTTAATCCGTTCAACTGTATTCAAAATATCACCTCCAAAAAAAGAATCTAGTTTATAAAAAGAACCAATATGACCTGACATATTATCTAAAAATACTTGACTCTTAACTTGATAATCAGAGCCTAAGTAATTCTGAAATTTAATTTTTAATGATAAAATATATATTTCTTTAATATCATGATTATTTAAAGAGTTGTATTTGGCCCGGTAGATGTAATCAAAAATTTTTGTTCGATAGTTATAGAGGAGATTAATTAAATTTGAACTTTCAATTTCATCTAACTTCTTTTTAAAATAGTTTTTATATAATTGGTTTTCAAAAAAATTATTGTTTAAAATTGCTTCTATTTCAAAAACATTCATATCTTTTAAATAAAATTTAAAACCAGTTATATAATCAAAAGATAAAAAGTTGACACCTCGTTCTTTTCCTTGTCCCTCATATTGGCAAATTATTAAGTAAAAATCTAACATATCAATATCATTATCTTTATAAATAGATTTAACAATTTTTTTAAATTGATTTTTTTGATATTCATCTGAAGTGGTAGATTTTTTTAAAATTTCGACTGACTTTTTTTGCAATCCAGTATCAATAAATATTGGAAATATAGCAACACCAAGCCTATTTAAAAAAAGGTATTCAAATTTATATATTAAGCCCGAGCATTTAGCACAACAAACATCATTAAGCCTAATTTTTCTATTGTGGTGTAGTAAAAATATTTTTTTATCATTTAGAGAGTTAAAACTATCAGGTAATGATAAAAAATCTGTCTCATCAATTTTTTCATTACATACATTGCAGAAAAGATTCACATTCTTTGCAGGCTTTATTTGATAAGATTTATCATCTTTAGCAAATGATTTTCTCCCTACATGAATTTTATATAAAAGTTCATATAAATTATATTTTCTAATTATATGGTCTGGCAATTTAAAAAAAAGAACAGCCACATCCGCTTTGTTTGTTTGAAAAAACAAATCTACAATCTTACCTATTTTAAACCTATTTATCTCCTTACCTATTTGTTCTAAATAAGGCAAAATTTCTTTTTCTAAATTATTGGGAAGATATAATTTCAAATTATCTTGATTTTCAAAAAATGTCTTTTCAATTTTTGATTCTGCTTCTTTCCCCTCCTGTCCGCTACCTCTATAGACATTAAAAATTAAGATATTGTAGGAGTTTATACCCCCAACTCTATCAATATTTTTTGAAGAACCAAAAACCTTATTAGTTAAATTTGGAATATCTAAATAAATATCTGCCCATGGACTTTTCTGGTTTTCAATACTACATAAATTTAAGCTGTTATCGAAGCTATTAGAAATTTCAATTTTTTTTTCTTTATTCTGATTGGAATCTAAAAAACCATAAAACTTTTCTTCATTTTTCTCTAAGTTTTTATAAAGGAAAGAATAATTAGTAAAATTTATATCTGAAGACTCTGAATTAAATGGAATAACAATAACCGGCTTGTCTAATTTCCTTTGTTTTTTTAACATTAATTCATAAATACCTTCTTCCTCTAGTTTTTCAGAAAAAGCTACTATTTCTTTAAGCATCACATTCCTCCCGTTTTACAACCTCAACCATTCCGAACCCACCGCTGTTACGACTGCCAAGACCGGTACTGATGGCAAAATTTAAAAAGTCAGCATCACCTTCTATGTAGTAGTGA
>JBNJGY010000068.1:0-7454 GCA_051748045.1 Thermotogota bacterium | reverse complement strand
TCTCCGCAAATTATGCTTAATTTAAGGTGGCTTTTCTCCGCAAACCTACTTGGCGGCAACGTCTCCTGCTAATGAGCGAAAGGCTTACTTTTTAAGACCTTTCAAACTGCACTGAGCCAAATTTACGATTTACATTTTAAAATACAACCCGTCAAATCGTAAGATTTGGCGGAGTTAATAAACCATCTTTGTCGCAAAAGCCCGCCACGAGCGCCTTTTGCTCTTTCGCAGGTGTTATGCTCTGTTTTAAATTGAGGGAGCTGGTGGTGGCGGAAGGTCTGGTATTTCATTTGGTTCATAAATCTTTGTCGTCGGATAAATTTTCCTCTTGATTTTCAAAAAGTATTCTGAGTTTGGTATCTGTTCACTCAATCCATCGGAATAAATGTCAATCGTGTCGTTTTTGAATATTATCCTAAAAGTCAATGCGTTAATATCCGTTTTCTTAGTCCTATTTTGTCTTGCAGTTCTAAATAAGTCCTCAAAGTTTAGACTGTCTTGTTTTGAATAGTTGTACTCTCTTTTCGGCAATTGTTCTTCCCATTCTTCATCCAGAAAAACTCCTTTTGCTTGAGTTTGAATAAAAACTTGAGAATCCTTTTTCGTAAAAATATCCCGTTCATGATGAATCGATTTACAAACAGACAAGTTCGAGTAAACAAAAAGAGTGTCGCCTTCATTCAGTTTAGATGAAAATTCGAATAAATCAGAATCAAGTCGAAACCTATCAGACGAATATTCATTATGTCCGGGTTGAGAACATCCCAACAATACAATTGGAAGTATGATTATTGCGAAAAACTTTGTCATAATTATTGAATTCATATAGATTGCTCTGCGTTTTCCTTTAATAGAGCATAACGGCTTTCTATTAACCATACCCCGCAATTATTGCTCATATTCTTGTTTGATCCGCGTTACACTCGCGAACCAGCGGGGCTTTATCTAAATAGTTTTATATAATTATCAAATGCATATACTCTACTTCTTTGTCCACCAGTTTTTTCTTTCAATACATTAAGTTTCTCTAAATCTGAAATCAATTTGTAAGATGATGGCATTGAAACCGAAGCAATCTCATTTACCTTTGTCCGCAGTAATCATTGGTTTTTTATACAAATAGTCTATTACTTTTTTAGCCTTTAATGCCCGGCTCCCCAATTTTTGTATGTCAATATCAATCTTCTTTTGAAGTTGTAAAATATTGTCAAAAGTGACAATTCCATTTTTAGCTGTTTCAATCACTCCTACAAGAAAGAATTTATACCATTGCCCTAAATCATTTTTTTCTCTTACGACTGTTAAATTATCATAGTACAATTGCCTGTTTCGTTCAAAAAAATCCGACAAATACAATACTGGTCTTTGTAATATTCCTTTGCTTACTAAATAAAGCGGAATTATTAATCGACCTACTCTGCCATTTCCATCAAGAAAAGGGTGAATTGTTTCAAATTGATAATGAACCAGTTCTATTTTAAGCAATTCAGGTATATGTAATGCTTCGTTATGAATAAATTTCTCAATATCACTCATTAGTTCAGGCGCAGAGCTATGAACTGGGGGAATAAAAACGGCATCATATCATCGACATGTAATTGTTTATTAATCAACGATGGCTGGAAGCTCTTGTAATATCCTTGATTTATATACTGACCGGATTTAAAATTTTTCATATAGAATCTTTAAACAAAGATAATCATTATTTAAGATTTCGTTAATTTTCTTAAATAGTGGGTTTCGTTATTTAAGTTTTTTATCACTTCTTTAACCCAAATTGAGCGATTCTCACTCACAGCCTGCCCCGTACACGAAGTGTCGGGGAATAAGAAATTGTATGGGTTTCACCTCACCTATTCGGTGAAAACCGACAATTTCTAAATCGGAGTTAAACCAAAAGGCATGCTCTTTATGCGGGATTAAGTGGCGTAATTATTCTAACTGGTAAATTTTTGGCAACAATTGTACATAATTTTTCGCTCATTTGGGCATTTCGGGATAAATGAAAGTCCGTTTATCGTAAAGAAACTCTTTATGGAATCACTGATCAACAAAATCATACGAATATTCAAATTTTTGTTTTTTTAATATTATAGAATCCTTTTGAATTGTTTTTTTTGCCACTTTCGGATTGGCCATAAACCTTATATTTCTGTAAGTACCGCTAACTAAGGAAAATGAACAGTGATCGTATTTATTAATAAAAAATGCAGTATCTTCTTTACCTATTGGTTCAAAAATTTTACCATCGAACCGAACTGAATCCATAAATCGCGCTTTTTGGATAAAGTCAGCATTTGAGCCTAAAGCTAAAAAGTTTCTGTGTTGGTTTATATTATTCAAAGCTTCTATATCAAAGAACTCTTCATTTAAAACAAAAAAACAGCTATCCACCTGATTATAAGCATAATTAGGATATGGAATTATATAATTACCAATATAATAGCCAAGGGATTGAGCACTGAAATGTCCTTTTTCAACTTCATCTTTTAAAAAAGAAATAACACCAAACGACGCATAATTGACATTTGCTAAACCCTTCATCCAGGGAACTCGTTTAATAAATCCCTCTTTTTTAGCCAATTGAGAATTGTTCCACATTTGAAAAAAGTGTGTAATTACAATATGCAAGTCACTTGATTCCAACGTGAAATAGGGAATTTTTAAACTATCTACATTGTTTTGATAATGCATTACCTTTTTAATATTTCGTAAAGAAGTTTTAATCCATTTATCCGGGTCAATGGCTTTTCTAATGGATGCCTGTTGATCAGCTTTTACAATTTTTTCCATAAACTCATCGTGTTCTGATTTTATGGAAATATATTCTTTAGTAATTAACGGCGATAAAACGGATGTATCGAAACATTTTGAAAGTTTTTCAACATCATAACCTTTTCTAAAAAGTATTACAAGCATTGAATCCCTTAAAGGCTTGCGATTAAGCTCTTTTGCTATTACGGCTCTGTTCCAAACATCGTGGCCTGCAGGCTCCGGCATTAAGGTAAATACACTATCGTAAATTTGATCTGCCTCCTCATAATTTTGTCGCACAACGGCCATTTCTGCTTGATGACTATATTGCATGGCTTCATAAAACTGACGAGAATAAAATGGTTTGTCCTGACCAATACTTTGAAGCGACAAGCCCAAAAAAATAAGGATAATTAAATATTTCATTATAATACGGTTGATAGATTCAAATATTAAACTTTCACTTGCTTATACCACAAGTATTTTCTTAATGTGCATAAAATAAAGGAGGCCGTCTCAAAAGTCGATTACACTTCGGAGAGTTTCCTATATGGTTTTCTTTCCAGATACGGTGGCGGCATGAAACGTTGCGCTCTTTGAAACACAAACTTATCGGCACGTTAAACCGTTGATTAAATGTTATTTCGTTCAAATATAGCACTATCTGCGCAATGTTTTATGACCGCGTATTAGCGGTCGTTTTATTATTTCTCCATGTTAACATCTCTAAATATATTTCATTTATGTTTGTATCCAGTTCACAAATTTGATTAAAGTTCATTTTCTTTTCTTCCGTTAAGTATTGAACTATCAAAGCATACTTATAGTATCCATAAAACCAATAAATACCAATTTCGTCTTTGGTTGCCGGCAATCCTTTGTGAACGTTACTTTCTTCTATCCGGTATTTATCAATTTTATCTTTTAGCATTCCATCGTTTTTAAACTTCCGTGCTATGTAATCAGCGTGTCCTTCAAGTTTCCAATTATTTTTTGCTGGGAAAGTAGTTCTAATCGTATAACTTAAGTTAGCATTCTGCTGCATATTATGTGTGAATTCATGTGCTAATATCTTTGTCAAATTATACTTTCGAAGTTCACTATTTTGTTTCCATTGAACTTCGATATTGTTTTCATTAAATTTTAAGTCGCCATTTTTGACAATCGTCTTGTTGAACATTGCGTAAGCTATGGGATTTCCAAAGATCGGATATAGCTTTGGGTAAATTTTATCGTCATTTAAGCACAGTTGGATATTTAGTTTCTCATCATATAATTCAGATCTTTTTAAAATCTCTATTACATCATTTATTATCACTTCAGTACTCTCCTCTAATTCTTGGTTATGAAAAATGGTGACTATGTCAAATTGTGTTTGATTAGCATAGGAAAGATTCGGATTTAAAAAGAGCACTATCCAAATCAAACAGCTAATTCCAATAACTGCTAGTAAACTTAGAATGACTTTCTTAATTGTTTAACTCATGGTTCTTTTATTTAAATTTAGGGTTAAATGTTGCAGTTTCTCGCATGACGCCCAACGTTCGCGTAAAATGAGCGTGCCAACCTGGCAACTACGCTACGTAATTAATTTTACCAAAGTAACAATTTTTTCACAAATTTAATAAAAACCAACAGGCATGCTCTTTTTACGCTGTTAAGTGGGTAATTATTTCAAACTTTCAATTTGCTGTTTTGTAAGTCCAGTCAAATCAATAATCTCAGATATCTCATATCCTTTTTTAATCATACTTTTTGCAATTTCAAGCTTACCCTCCTCTTTCGCTGTATCCAATGAATTCTTCAAATCACGGTAATATTTCAAACTGTCTTCATAAGATCGTACTTGATCAGGTGTGAATTTTGCAATCTCAGCAACTTCAAATGTTTTTTCAAAAATCCGCTCTTTTAGTTTTTCTGGAATTTTATCAAGTCGGTTAAGATTTCGGATTAAGTAAAGCCATTTATCAAATCGTGTTTCCAGTTGGTCAACCGTTTTGTTAAACTTAGGCATTTCAAGATAAATGAATGTCAGTTTATCGTAAAAAACCTTTTTGGTTTCCTGATCAATCAATTTAATGTCGTAACGAAACTTATTTGGATCGTTTTTGTCCTCACTGAAAACGAAGTCCAGAATGGCAATTGTGTAAACTGCTTTCAATTCGTAGTTCCAATCGGCTCTTTTTGCTTGTTCACGGATTGGAAAAGTCGAATAATAGACGGTTCTGTCTTTGAAAAAGTTTTGTTTTGATTTTTGAAGTTCAACAATAAACTTTTCACCTTTTTCATTTTCGCAATATAGGTCAAATATCGCTTTTCTGTCGATATCCAATGTGCCAAGATGTTCGTTTTTTAGATATGTCAAGTCGATAATTTCCCCTTGTTCCTCTTTTAGCAATTCGTTCAAAAAGTCAAGAAGCAAATCCTTGTTCGGCTCTTCTCCAAATAGCTTTTTGAAGCCGTAATCAGTAAATGGGTTTATGTATTTTTCAGTAAATTCGGTCATGGTTTCTCATTTTGAACCAAAGTTACAAAATTTATATTTGAAAAATATATGTAGACGGCAGAATCTGGTTTTATGCCACTTAACTCCCGGCTATCAACTATTTATGTCAATAGCCACCCGATTTTCCGCGATAATAAGCAAATGTTTTATATTCGCTTAGCCGAATTTCGTAAACGTTTATAAATACATTTCGCATTTAAAAGTAGTTAATTTTTTTGTGAAAACAACAAGTACTATTGTTCAAGTGTCAAGTTGCAAGTTAAATGTTAGCGCTTATAAACGCAGGAGTAAGTTTGTCAATTTGAGGATATGTTTGTGGTTAGGGTGGGGTTTCTCTACTTGGGTGAAATTTCTAATATTCAAATTCTAATCCAAATTAGAACCCGGGAATCCTAACACGGTTAGTATAAGTTTGCAGTTGGAGATTGCGGGTTGCTTTCCTGTCGATCCCCGATGCCGTTGTTGCGGTCTGCGAACTTTGTTGTCCGCACCTAAACCCCAATTGATATGTATTTTTTGTTATGTACCGGGCTTTTAAAACCATGCATTTTTCTATAAATACAATTTTATAAATCCCCAATAATTACATAGTACTAATGAGATTATTGACATAATAATTATTGATAAAGTATGCCATTTCCTATACGAAGATAAACTATTCTTTAATAATGCGATTATATAAAGTATGAATAGTGGTATCAAAATAATGAGATTGACAAATGGCAATAGAGTTAAGTATTTTACATAATTTGGCCAACCCATTAATGTTGACGGAAGACCACTTTTAAGAGTAGCCTCAGGCAAGGTAACTACTAAAAACAGGTAGATTAAACTTATGATGCTTATAGAAATAACTAAATATCGCATTGGATATTTAGTTATGTGAACATTATCACTAGTCAATGACTTCAATTTGCTCCTGTTGAAAACATATAATATAGGTCGAGTTAGAAAAGCACTTAAAAAAGTTAAAGTCAATATTAACACAATTAATTTCATAAATACATTATTGCGAATAGTTGATTTCTGCATTAATGCATTCTTTTTAACAGCCACTATTTCTAACATTGAATTAAGGTCTTCTTTAGCGTACCAACTTCCTTTTGCCATTACTCCGACAATAGATTTGGTATTTTTAATGTTTTCAAGAGGATTATTCCTCAGTAATACCAGATCAGCATCCTTATTCTTTTCAATTGTACCTAATCTGGACTCGTATCCCAACATCTCAGCACAATTTCTTGTTGCCGATAAAAGAATCTGATACGGTGTCAATCCAGCATCCTGCCTAAGAGATAATTCTTCGTGAAGACTGAAACCAGCAACTACATACGGAGTACCTGCGTCTGTTCCTAAAACAATATTGGCATTATTATTTGTTAAAGTATGAAGCAACTTCATATGCGTTACAAACCCTAAATTTACCGGATTCCAATTTTCCCAATTATAAACCTGGTTCGGAGAAACATATTTAATCTCGCCGGGAGGGTTCTTTTTTAAGTCATTTAAATTTTCACAATACTTGTCACACAATAAGGTAGGGCAATTCCAGATACCGCTTTCAACTGTTTCTTCTATAATCTGTTCATCAGAAAAGTATTTATTATATCCTTTCAGGTGTTCAATTGAACTTTGTCCGGAAAATAATACTTCCTTGAGATCAAGAGATTGCGGAACATGTCCTACAACCGGCATCTCGAGTTCTTTCGCTACCCTTATAATTTCATAATATACTTCTTTTGTAAGTGTTTCATATACTTTTACAGCATCATAACCATCATTCTTCATTTGAGATAATGCTTCAAATACTTTGTCTTTATCATTGATAATAACTGATCCGGGCCAGACAGGATTTAAACCATCAATATAAGGGCCTGTTGTATATATCTCTGGTCCAATTAGGCATTTCTCATTAATTTTTTTTCTGACTTTCAAATGGTATGGATCTCCTGACATATTTCTAATTAAAGTAACTCCATTAGCTATATACAATATCCTATCATCATCATCATTAAAGTGAACATGCATGTCGCATAATCCAGGAATAAGATACTGTTCTTTTCCATTAATTATTTGAGCGTCTTTTGGAATTTTCATTTCATCAAAAATACCTATGTCAACAATCTTACCATCCATAACCCATACGGAATGCCCGTATAAAATCGAATCATTACACATGCTAATGACATTCACA
>JBNJGY010000067.1:0-7742 GCA_051748045.1 Thermotogota bacterium | reverse complement strand
TATTTTTCTACATAAACTATTTTGTTTTTATTAATAATTACATAATAAGTGTAAATCATTAATGATAATAAAACTATCACCCCGCCTAATAAACTTGGCAAATAAGATCCAGAAACATTTGTAAATAGTCCTCCAGCTAAAAGTGCAAATATCCTAGATAGGCTTTCCAAAGAATTAGATAAACCAAGTGTCCCTCTTATATCTTCTCTTTTTACTAAATTAATTAAAAAACAATCGATTATGTTATTCGTATTAATAATGTAACGTTTTATTATTTTAATATTCAAAAAGAGTATAATATAAATACATAAATTTATTATTATTTCAGGGGGGTTTTATGCTTAAATTTTTTCTTTTAGATAATTTCAAAATATACTCTGGAAGAAAAGAAATAAAAAAGATTCATTCAAAAAAAGCAAAAGAAATTCTTAAATATTTAATTATAAATAGGAATAAGAAGATTCCTATTAATGAATTATTTGAATTATTTTGGAAAGAAACTTTTTTTGAATGTGATGACGTTGCTTCTTTAAAGATGAACTTAAATACCGCTTTATATATAATTAGAAAAAGCTTGAATATTTCAACTAAGTATTTATTTTTAGAATTTGATTCCTGCCTTTTTAATCCAAAGAACATATATGTAGATACAGAAGATTTTGTGATGAATTATCATCTTTCTCAAGAAACTATTGATATTGACGAAAGGATAAAATATTTGCTGTATGCAGAAAGTTTGTACAAAACAGATTTTTTATGTGAAAATATGTATGACTCTTGGGTAGATATCAAAAGAGAGTATTTTAAAAATATATATATGAACATAATAAATGAAATAGCTGACATTTACATGGAAAAAGATGATTTGAATAAAGCGTTGAAATTTTTAGAGAAAGCTTTTCAAATGGATAGAGACAGAGACGACTTATGGATAAAACAGATTGCTATTTATATTAGAAAAGATAATTATTTGAAAGCTCAAAAGCTTTATGAAGATTATAAAGATATGTTTGAAGAAGATAATATAGATATAATTGAAAATTTTAACATGATGAATTTCGCAAAAAAAGAGGGATTTTTTGAATCTTATAAGAAAAATACATTATCAGCAGAAAATTTCAATAAATTTTTAGAAATAGAAAAAAGAAAAAGAAATAAAGATTTTTATGTGACAGAGCTAGTAATTAAAGATAAATCCCAGCTGAATGATTCTTTAGATAAATTAATTAAATTTATTAGAGAAGAGGATTTAATTTGTTTTGAGGGAAATAAAATAAAAATAATGTTTAGAGAATTAAAGGATGTAGAAACAAATAAAATTTTAATAGAAAAAAAGTTAAAAAAAATATTAAATAAACAAATAAATGACATAAAAAGAATAATCTAAGAACCCAGTTAATGGGTTCTTTTTCTTTTATAAGGTAGGGTTTACAGAATAAAAATTATCATTGAAAAATCATTGAGAAAATATTTTCCTCCCATTGATACTAAATTTTAAAATCATTATTATTAATACAATATCTAATGTAGCCTAAAAATAGGCAAAAAAATTCAGGGGAGGTATTAATATGAAAAAGATGTTGGTTATGATGTTAGCTGTTTTGTTGGTAGGGGTTTTGTCTTTTGCTGTAACAACTACTTCAAATGAAGAAAATCCAATTCCTGTTAATGTAGATATTTTGACACATTACGAATTGATTATCCCAGAAGGTGCTTCATTTGATTTTATATTTGATCCAGACGATTTAGGTGAAGATCCAGAGGACTATAATGGAGTTTATGAAGACACTGTAGATGTAAATGTTATTGCAAATAATTTCTATGTGATGGTAGCAGAATTTTTTGAAGTTCCTGCATGGGACCTTCCAGATCCAAATTCTGATTACATAGGATTAGTTGAAACATATGACGGTGGTCCAGGAAATCACATGGACAGCGTTACTATGACAGTTGATTTAGAAGCTCTTTATAGTGCGTGGGGTGGCAGTTGGTGGCAAGCTTTAGCAGGAGAATATGATGAAGTTGGACATGTTGTAATAACAATTTCCCAACCAGTTCAACCAGTTTGATAATATAATAAGGGGCTTTATGCCCCTTTAATTCCCTTAAGGGAAAGGGGGTAGACTCGATTATGAAGAAAATATTGTTGTTAGTACTTTTAGTTTCACTGTTCGCTTTTGCTTTCTCCAATGGAGATGGTGAATGGCAAGAAGGAGAAGTTAATGTAAATGTTGAGATTTTAAAGCATGTCGAGATATTTGTACAAACTCCTCCATTGATTGATAATTGGAATAGATCTACAGAACACACACCAAGTGTTCAGGCTCTAGATCCATCTTTTAGAGATTATGGATACATAACACAAACAGGTGCAACAGTTGGTATAAGATCAAATGCTTCTATGATAGTTAAAACATTTTTCAGAATAAACACGACTTATATGCCATCCGAATTTTATAATTATGTACCGGGTAGTACATCCGGTGATTTTGGAAATATAGAAGGAGGATTATTGGTATTTAGAAGTACAGATGTTGATTTTGATGGTACAACAGATCCTTTAGAACTATATGATTACCCAATTAGCATAACTCCAGATTCAGATCCTCAAAACTACACAGTATTGAATAAATTGCATGATGACGGTGAAATATATGTTCAATATTGTTTTCAAATAAAATTTGAAGACGAAAACTGGTGGATGCTACAAGCGGGAGAAGATAAAAACTTAGGTCATATTATTATATTGGTAGAAGCAACAGACCTATTTTAATATAAACTGAACCGTATACCGCTACTTTAAAGCAATTTAAGGTGGCGGTATTTTGTTTAATTAATCAACTGATTATTTAATTAGAAAAATAAAAAAGTTACATAATATAAAATTTATATACATTAAATATGGTATAATTTTTATAACAAATATCTTATTGGGGGGATAAACATGAAAAAATTTTTATTGATTGTTATTTTATTAACATTGGTAGTTTTTAATTTTTCCGTTGGAGTACAGCCATTAGCAAAGAAAATAGACTTATCCCCAGGTACAGAACTTTCAGAAGATTTGATTTTCGACCCTGAAATCAACGATAAGAATGTTTCTTTAGAACTATATAAAATGGTTCAAAAACCTAATGGAGAATATAATTATGTCAAAGCAAACGAAGAAATTTTTCCAGAACAAAATTGGGTAGATTTCGATGAGACAATAACTATTCCTGCTGGACAAAAAACTATAGCGAAAATTAATTTCGATGTTCCTTTGAATGCAAGGCCAGGAACATATAATTTTATAATTATGGTTACTCCTGAAACAGAAACTGCTTCTACAGGTATAGGGCTTGTTATGAGATACGCAGTTAGATTCACTGTTGAAGTTAGTGGGATAGCTTATAAAAATGTTTCTTTGTCAGGAATAACGATAGCGCCTGATCAAAACAAACACCCTACTTTGATAGCAACAGTTACAAACGATTCTAATTTTAGTGTTTCAACTTCTGTAAAAGCGTATATTAGAAACCAGTCTGGAAAAATTATTGAGAGACTTGATTTATCAAGTGGATATATGAATCAAAATAGCAGAAATTCACAGACTATTTTGAAAAATACAGCTGTTCAATTTACATCAAAATCAGAATATTTGATATCAGCAGGGGAGTATAAGATAAATATTTTTATGAACTATGATGACAAACAAAGAATATTCACCTCGAATATAAACATACCAGAAGGAGTATTCGCTTTTACTTCTGGAGATAAACTGTCACTCCAGGTTGATAAACATCTTTTGAGTTATAACTTGTATTCTGGACAATCAAAAACAGATGTTATACAGCTAGAAAATAAAAGCAATATGAATTCTATTGTTCAAGCTAAATTAGAAGACATGCGAACAACAAGTAAGATAAACTCTATGATTGAATGGGTTTCTGTTAGACCAGATGGAAGTATAAAACTTCCTCAAGGAAGACAATCAAGACTTGTTTCTAGTATAAGAGTTCCAAAAGAAACAGAAGATGGAGCCTATTATGGGAAAATGGTCTTGAATTCTTTTGAAGAAGAATCAAAAAGATTTTTGACTAATGAAGAATTACTGTTTGAAGTTCTAGTTGGTGAAACAACAAGAAATGCTTCTATCACAGATATAAAATATTCATCTATTGAAGATATAGGTAATATTTCATTCAAAATAAACAATATAGGAGACAGATACATTTTACCAGATGCAGACATTAGAATTGAAAACGATAACAGAGAAAGAATAGGAAGTTATGACATAATTCCATCAGACGAAACAAGATGGTTGATGCCAGGAGAATACGATATTTTAATAGGTGATGTTGATTTACTTGAACCAGGAAGATATTTTTATAATATAAGCTTAAAACACGAAAATAATACAATTGCAGTTCAAGACGGGGTATTGGAAATAGAGGGTGAGACAGAATGAAAAAGTTTTTAATAATATCCTTTATAGCTTTATTTTTTGTTTTTAGTTTTTCAGAAGAAATAACTATTTCCACAACTTTTTATAACACACCTCTCACAGAGGCTTTAAATGAGGTGGCTTTACAACTTGGTATAACTATACTAACGGATGAATATGTTTCTGGAATTGTTACTGCTGATTTTATGGATACCCCATTAGAAGATGCTTTGATGAAAATGTTATTACCTGGGGGATTTACTTTCAAAAAAATAGATGAAATGACTTATTTTGTTGGCCTACCAGACCCAAGAAACAAAGCTTTTTCTCTTTTAGCAGATAATGAATTAATAACTTTGAATTATATTCCAGTAAGTGATTTTTTGAAAGTATTGCCTGAATCATACTTAGCGTATATTAAACCTATGGAAAAACAAAATTCAATAATGGTTTATGCGCCTCAAGAAAAAATAAACGATATAAAAAGAGTTTTAGAAAAAGTAGACAAACCAGAAAGCGATATAAAACTGAATCTATATATATTGGAAATAGACAAAAAATATTCAGATGTTTTCAAAGGAACTGTATTTGATCTTAACAATCCTTCAAGTGGTGACTTAACTTATCAAAGTTCATATTTAAGTTTTTCTATAGAAGATTTGTTTAGTGCGCAAATAAAGATGTACGAAAGTAATTCACTAGCAAAAGTTGTTTCTAGTCAAACTTCTGTAATCAAATCAGGAGAAAAGTTGGTTATGGGCATAAATGACAATAAAAATATAATAATTTACCAAGATAATAAATTATCTACTCGAGAAATAAAAACTGGAATAAATATAGAAATAATTCCAAAATTGTTCAAAGGAAAAATAGAAGCTGAAATTTTATCAAATGTTTCAAAACTTACAAGCCATCAAAATGATACGTATGATACATCAGCGTCTTCACTAAAAACAAAAATATCTTTGAGTCCAAATGAATATATGCTTATTGCTGATTTGGATATTCAGAATCTTTTAGAAAAAGAAGGTTCATATGCATTTACTAAATATATCCCTATCGTTAGAAGATTTTTTTCAGATGACTCTTCTGATTATTCAAACAAAAGAATGTTGATTTACTTAAATGCTGTTCCACAGAGAGTAGGTGATTCGAAATGAAAAAAATAATATTTCTAATATCTTTTTTATTGTTAGTGTTATTATCTTTTTCAAACCTTTTCAACTATTCAGTATATATAGAAGACACAAAAACAATGAACAAACTATTTACTATAGCTGTAATAAAAGACTATGAGTTCAAATACACATCTTCTAATCTTTTTGAGTATTTTACTATAAAACCACTAGATAGTTCAACGAAAGCTGTAAAAACTAACATAAAATTTAAAAACTTAGACACAAAATACGAGAATACAATAAATCTCACAATAGGCGAAAAAGTACTTATAAGTACTATGAACTATGAAGGCAGGGATATAAGAGTATATATATCAGTTGATTCAATAAAAAGAATGGAACTTATGAAAGAATCTGAAATAAGAAACGATATGATAGAACTTATTTTAAAAACAGAAAAAATAGAAAAATATAACATTTCCTTGGAAACGATTTTGAACAACATGATTTATGTTGCTGGTCAATATGATTTTGAGCATTGGGGATATTCTTTTGGAATATACAACAAAAACACCATATTGGGCCTTAATTACAAGAATGAAATAGTTAATTTCTTTTTGAAAGATACCGTAGAAATAGAAGAGTTATTTAAAGCTTCGGTTAAATTAAATTTCTCTGAGTATAAAGATGGAGAATTTACCATTAAATACGATTTCTTTGCTGATTTCATGACTTTTTTGTTTAACTCTGTTGGAGTGGGTATGGATTTAAACTATTTAAATAATGAGTTTTTTGTAAAAGGAAAAACAGGTCTAAAATTCAGATATTGGAATACTTATTTCTTTACTGGTGCAGCTTATGACTTTAAAGACGATTTTAATATAAATTTATCCTTAAAAACCTATTTCTAATGGAGTGGTTTAAATGTTGAAAGTTTTTATGTTGGGGAATTTCAAAGTTTATAATAATAATAAAGAGGTTACTTCTTTTGGCTCGAGAAAAGCGAAAGAGATATTCAAATATTTGATTTTGAATAAAAACAAAAAAATCCCTTTAAATGATATATTTGAAACTTTTTGGGGAGAAAGTTATGTAGATGATTATGACGTTTCTTCTTTAAAAAACAATTTGAACACTGTTTTGTATTTGTTGAGAAAAAAATTAAAAATCAACAAAAACTATCTCTTTGTAGATTTTGATTATTGCACTTTTAGACCCAAAAAAATAGATATAGATCTAGAAAAAATAACAGAACTTTATGAAAAAGCACATAGAAAAGATGATAAACAATTTAGAAAAGATATGTATCTGAAAATTATAGAACTATATCAAGGGGATTTACTTTTAGAAAACGTATATGATGAATGGGTTGAAATTAAAAGAGAATATTATAAAAATATGTTTTTGAATGTTTTGACAGATTTATCCGACATATACACAGATGAAGATAATCTAGATGAAGCTTTAGGTTGTTTGGAAAAAGGATTTGAGCATGATAAAAATAGAGATGATCTATGGTTAAAACAGATTGTTTTAAATATTCAGAAAGAAAACTACTTACATGCTCAAACTTTATACGATGAATACAAAGAAATGTTCAATCAAGATGACATAGAAATATTAAACACAGAAAACTTCAAAAAGAATTTATTAAATAAATTAGAAGTTAGCAATGAATTTGAAGATTCAAATATAATAAAATATGAAGATTTTAAAATGATATTAGATTTAGAAAATAAAAAAAGAATGAAAGATTTTTTGCTCTATTCTATAGAATTAGAAGATATTTCTGATAAAGACCAAACGATAAAAAAGATTCTGAAAATGATAAGAGAAGAAGACCTCATAACCTGCAATAAAAAAGAGGTTCTAATACTTTTTAGAGAGATAAAAGACAAAGAAAAATCAGAAAAAGTTATAGACAAAAAACTAAAAAAAGTATTAAAACATAAAAATATAGTGAAACAATTTTAAAACTCGCCTTTTTCAAGGTGAGTTTTTTTAAATTAATTTATTAAAGTGTAAAGGGTTTATATTATCAGTGCTTTTAGTATTTTTTTATTTTGAGAATATTTTGATTATAATTTAACCATTTTTTGCCTGCCCTTTTATATTTTTTAGAGTAACAAAAATAAAATAGTATTGTGAATCCGAAAAAACGGATTTAACAATCCAAAAATCTTAGGGGAGGTTTTTTT
>JBNJGY010000066.1:6423-7990 GCA_051748045.1 Thermotogota bacterium | reverse complement strand
TAAAAACAAGAGATAAAAACCTTTACAGCTGTCATGTCGAGCTTAGTCGAGACATCTCTTCAGTTAATTTTCGAAGAAAATTGATAGTCTTTTAATGATTTAATTTCACTGTGTGAAATTGACTGATTAGATTTCTCCATGCGCTGTCGCTTAGTCGAAATGACACGATATTTATCTTATAATTTTTTCCTCCAGATTCCAACATTATAAATAGGGGGATAACTATGTCAATAAAATTCAATTCAAAAACAATACCAGGAGTAAGAGATATAAACGAGATAAAAAATGCTTGCTATACAAGTTCGGATGTTGTGTTTCTACTAGGCGGAAACATAAATGATTTGAAAGGTATAAAAGAAATTTGCGAGAAGAATAACAAAAAACTTCTTGTAAATATTGATTTAGTAAATGGTATAGCAAAGGATAAAAGTTTTTTAGAATTTTTAAAAAATCAAAATCTTTGTGATGGTATAATAACTACAAAATCAAATATAATAAACATTGCAAAAAAACTTGGTTTTATAACTATTCAGAGAGTTTTTGTTATTGATTCAACATCTTTAAATTCCATAAGTCATCTCATAGAAAAAACATCACCAGATGCTTATGAAGTCCTTCCGTCTTGTGCTGCTAAAAATTTTATTCAAAAATTTGGAAGCAGAATAAAAGTAATTGCTGGAGGACTTGTTGAAGATTTTGAACAAGTTAATGATTTAATTAAATATGGAGTTAAAGCAGTGTCTACAAGCAAAAATAATTTGTGGTTGTAAAGGAGGATGGGGATGAAAGTAGGAATTTATCAGTTTGATATAAAAATTAGAGAAGTAGAAAAAAATCTTCAAAAGGTTGAAAATAATTTAACTAATATTGATGCTGATTTGATAGTTCTTCCAGAGCTTTTTACAACCGGTTATTTATTTTCAGATAAAAATGATTTAAGAAAATACAGTGAAAATATTCCAGAAGGAAAATCAGTAAAGTTATTAGAAAGAATTGCTAAAAAGAATGATTTATATATTGTAGGTGGTTTATCGGAAAAAGATGAAGATAAGATATATAATACTGCAGTTTTAGTTGGTCCAGAAGGCTATATAGGTAAATATAGAAAAATACACCTTACAGATTTTGAGAAAAATATTTTTGATGAAGGAAAAGATATTAAAGTTTTTGATGTAAAAGGTGTAAAAATAGGGATCGCTATATGTTTTGATACCTGGTTTCCAGAAATGATAAGACTTATGATAAAAAAGGGAGTTCAAATTATTTGCCATCCAGCTAATTTCGGAGGTCCTTATTCACTTAATGTAATAAAAACAAGAGCATTAGAGAATATGGTATACACTGTCACTTCAAACCGTATTGGCAATGAAAAAGGTGATGAGTTTGATGCAACTTTTTTAGGTAATAGCTTGGTTTTAGATACTATGGGAGAAGAATTAATTGCAATGGATGATGAAGAGCAAATCAAAGTTGTAGATATTGATCCAGACAAGGCAAAATTGAGAAAAAATATTATTTGCAGTGATTTAAACTATGAAATGGATAAGTATAAAATAGAATCTATTTT
>JBNJGY010000066.1:0-6323 GCA_051748045.1 Thermotogota bacterium | reverse complement strand
AACAAAAAAATATAAATTAATTTTTTAAAAAAATAGGAGGAAAAATTATGATTAAATCAAATGATTTGTTTAATAAAATAGACTGGGAAAAAGGAAACGGAATAGTTCCAATTGTAGTTCAAAATGAGGAAAAAGAGGTTTTAACTTTAGGGTATATGAATAAAGAAGCCTTGGAAAGAACTTTGAAATCAAGAAATGTTTTTTATTATTCAAGAACTAAAAATAGAATTAGAATGAAAGGCGAAATAAGTGGTAATTTTCAATTTTTAAAAGATATTAGGCTAGATTGTGATAACGACGCTTTGCTTTTAACTGTAGAACAAATAGGTCCTGCTTGTCACTTGGGTACAAAGAGTTGTTTTTCAGAAAAAGTAGAGCTACCAAAAGAAGAAGGAAAGATAGATTATTCTTACTCAATTTTACAAGAACTGGAAAATATCATAAAATCAAGAAAAAACAATCCGGATGAAAAATCTTACACTTCTTTTTTATTCAAAGAAGGTAAAGAAAAAATTTTCAAAAAATTTGGGGAAGAAGCTGTGGAAGTTTTGGTTGCGGAAAATAAAGAAAGAAGAATTTACGAGACAGCTGATATGATTTATCACTTGTTAGTTGTTTTGAGTTATGAAGATATAGAATTTTCAGAAATTCTTAAAGAATTGAAAGGAAGAAGAAAATAATGGACATTGATTATAGAAAAAATGATGAATGTTTAATATATTTGGACAAAAACGAAAGTCCGTATAATCTTCCCGCAAAAATAAGAGAAGAAATCTCATTAAAAATATTGAACACAAAATTCAATAGATACCCAGATTTTAATTCTGAGAGTGTTATAAAAAAGATTGCTGATTTTGAAAAATTACAATCTGAAAATATAAATATAGGTAATGGCAGTGATGAACTTTTGGATTTAATAATAAAAAGCACAAAAGGTCAAATAATCATAAATCCACCAACATTTGGAATGTACGAATTTTTTGCGAAAAAACATGGAAAACAAATCAAAAAAATACCTTTAGATAATGATTTTAATTTTCAGATAACTGGAAAAGATATTGAATCAAAAGATGATCTAGTTGTTATTTGTTCTCCTAATAATCCTACAGGTACAGAAATAGAAGAAAAAAGGTTGATAAAAATCCTGGAAACAGGAGCGAGTGTTCTTTTAGACGAAGCTTATTATAATTTTAGCGATAAAAATTATAAATATTTAATAAAAAAATATAAAAATCTAATAATAACCAGAACTTTTTCAAAAGCTTTTGGGCTTGCTGCTATAAGAGCTGGTTATAGTATTTCTTCTGAGGACTATAGCAAAAAAATAAGAAAAATATCATCTCCATTTTCATTTGACAAACTCTCTGAAATTGTAATAGAATCAGTTTTGAATAATTACGAAGAAGTTGAAAAGAGAACAAAAGAAATAGTTAAAAATCGAGATTTAATTTATGCAAATTTTAAGGAGTATGCTATAGAATCAAAAACGAATTTCATCTTATTAAAATTTGAAAACGCAGAAAAAGTATATAAAGAACTTTTAAAGAAGGGAATTGTTACAAGAAAGTATTCAAATGAATTAAAGCAATTCATAAGAGTTACGACTGGTAGCGAAAAAGAAACTAGCACTTATATTAAGACACTGACAAATATATTAAAAAACCTTTAATATTGCGTATTTAATGATTAAATATAATGATGATATTATTATAATAATGAATAAAATCACTATAAAAAAAGGAGAGTTTTTTAATGACAGAAAACAAAGTATTAGCTATAGTAAACGGAAACGAAATTACTGAGCAAGATGTAAACACACTATTAGAAAGATTAGGTCCACAAAGAGGTCAACAATTTCAATCAGAAGAAGGTAAAAAACACTTATTACAAGAATTAATAAATCAAGAATTAATGTACGCAGAAGCAATAGAATCAGGTATGGATACTGAAAAAGAATTTATTGCTGAATTAGATGCAGCTAGAAAAGAAATCTTAAAAAATTATGCAATTAAAAAATTATTCGAAGATGTAAAAGTAGACGATGCAGCTGCACAAAAATATTTCGAAGAAAATAAAGCACAATTCAAAAAACCAGAAAGTGTACAAGCTTCACACATTCTAGTTAAAACAGAAGAAAAAGCAAACGAAATAAAAGAAAAATTAAACTCTGGAGAATCTTTTGAAGAATTAGCAAAAGAATTTTCAGAATGTCCTTCAAAACAACAAGGTGGAGATTTAGGTAACTTCTCAAAAGGACAAATGGTTCCAGAATTTGAAAACGTTGCTTTCAATATGGAAGAAGGAAATATAAGTGACCCAGTAAAAACACAATTCGGATACCACATAATAAAATTAACAGATAAACAAGAAGCTCAAGAAGCAAAATTTGAAGAAGTAAAAGATCAATTAAAACAACAGCTATTAGCTATGCAACAATCACAAGTATACATGAACAAGGGTAATGAATTAAAAGAAAAATTCGAAGTAGAAATCAAAGAGTAATCTTTTAAGTATACTCTAAGATAATATTCTTATTTTTAAGAATAATCTAAGAATAAAAAAATATAATAATAATGACAGCAAGAGTTACCCCCCTGAACTAAAATATAAATCCCCAAAAATTTATGCCACCCATATGGGTGGCTTTTTTTTATATATTTTTACCTGTTAATTCAATAAATGACATTTAATTCTCTATAATTACTAGAAATCAAAAAACAATTGATAAAAACTCTATAAAATAATATAATTTAAACAGATGGATGGGAAAGGAGTGAAAAAATGGATTTTAAATGGGTAATAATTCCAATAATAGCAGTTTTAACTTTGGGATTTGTGAGTACAACTGGTAAATATCGTGGGCCTGTCTACCCACAAGAACATAGCAGACAGTACAATTCAAATTTGTATGAAACAAAAGACAGGATTTCTATAAAAGGAGTAAACCTCAACATTAAATTTGTAAGAGGTGATGATATCTACATATCACATATAGATCAAGCACATGTAAGAACAGATTCTATAGAAATCGAGACACCAAAATTTCCTTTTAGAAATGAAGTATTAATAGAAATAGGTAGAGATCATAATTATGAAGAAATAAAAATTTCTGGAGTTAAGATTGATTTAGAAGGAAGAGTAGAAACCGAAGAATTAAAAATTGATGGAACATCTATATCTTTAAATTCTGAAATCGATGCAGAACAAATTAATATTTCTGGAACAGGAATTAATGTAAAAGGATACATGCACGTCGAAAATTTTAGAATCTCTGGAACAGGAATAAATATAAACTTTAAAACATCATATTTAGAAAAATTTGTTGTTAGCAGTACAGGTGTTACTGGAAAAATAATATTTTTAAATAACTGGAGAAATGATTCAAAAATAACTTTAAGCTCTTTAGGTGGAGATGTTGATTTTGAAATTCCAACAAAATCAAGAGGATATTTAGATATAAACACAAGTGGAAATATAAGAACAAATACAAAATATTATTAAGGAGGAATAAAAAATGAAAAAATTATTAGTTTTAACTATTGTCAGTTTATTTGCTTTGATGAGTTTCGCAGTACAATTTGGTGGCGGTGGCCCATCAGTTGTATATATACCTGGTGACCAAGTGATGGATCCTTTAAATAATGGTTTTGATTTTACAGACGGAATATTTGCCTTTGGTGGAGGCGGAATGGGTAGAATTGGAGAAGCTCCTATATTTATGGGAGGAGAAGGATGGGAAGGCTACTCAAATAAAGATGGTGTCAAATATACAGCTAGTTACGGTGCCTTCAACGTTTCTTCTCAGTTTTCTCCAAGTAGATATATATCTTTTGATTTAGGTGCAGGTTTTGGTGGATACATACAAACATTAGAAGTAGAACAAGATGGAGCAGGTAATGAAACTACAGATTTTGTTAATGGAACATCACCTTATTTAAACCAAATAAGTTTTGATGCATTCACATTTGCTCCTTTTGCAGGAATAACGGTTAGTCCACTTGAATTTATGAGTATTTTTGTTAGAGGACAATATATAGTTGGAGCTTCATTTGACGGATGGGAATTTGAAAATGGAGAAAGAGTAGAAAATATTGATGAAAAATATATTTATTTCTACAACATTTCAGCTGGATTTACCTTTGGATTTTAAAAAAATTAAACAGCCCCTTCGGGGGCAATTTCTGTTAGAAGATGGAAGTAAAAAACATTGTTAAAAATCAATTGCTCTGTCATTTCGACTAAGCGTCAGCGCATGGAGAAAACTCATCAGTAAATTTCACAAAGTGAAATTAAGTTTTTAAAACAATTCAATTTTCTACGAAAATTTACTGATGGGATGTCTCGACGATGCTCGACATGACAGCTGTAATAGTTTATAAATCTTGTTTTTACTAACAACAAAATAAATTTAATAAATTTTTTTTACCAAAAAGGATGGGTAACTCATGAAGATAAAAAAATTGCTGTTTTTATTTCTATTAATAAACATTGCAACAATTTTTTATGCAGTGGATATTGAACAAACTACAAAACAAATAAAAATTCTAGAAAAATGGATTGCACATGATCAAGCAGATCATCAATCTAGAGTCAAACTTGCAGAAATTTATGAACAGATGGGAGATTCAGAATCATTAAACAGAGCAAAAGAGTTATATGAAGAATCGTTTAGATTAAAAGATATACCTTATTACCATTTAAAATATGGTTCTGTACTTGTTAAAATTTCAAATGATCAGTGGTTTCCACCTTCAAAAATGTGGTATGTAATATCAGGGTACAACGAAATGAGAGACGCTATTGAAGAGGAAGATAAATTAGAATATAGATATATAAGAGCAGAAAGTTGTTTGACAAGTTCAACAGCATTTTGTCTTGATACTGCAGCTGAAGATTATAACCATATAATAATTAATTACAAAGAAGAAAAAATATCCATATCAATACAAAAAGTAAAATACAAGTTAGGTTTAGTCTATGAAAAACAGAAAAAATACAACAAAGCAATTCAAATATACAAAAATCTTTTAACAGATGACATAACCCCACAAACAAGAACAGAAATAATAGATAGAATAGATGTTCTTCAGAGGGTGAGATAATGCTAAAAAAATTATTAAAAATAACCATATTAAATCAAATATCAGGCTTTTTCTTATCCATGGTTATAGTATTAATATCATCAACATTTTATAGATACAACATAAACATTTCTATATCCCTCATATTTACAAATTCAGTGGGTTATATTTATTTTATAATCGATTCTCTATTCAAAAAATATCTAAGTGAAAGCTTTGAAATAAAAATTTTCAAAAGATTATCAAAGATTTTTATAGCCTTTTTATCAATATTTTTAGGAATAGAACTATCTTTGTTTTTATCTAGATTATTGTTACCCATACAAGTTTTCAATGTATCAGAACCAATTCAAGACTTTTTATTAATAACAAATATAATTCTAATATTCATAGCTCTTTTTTTAGGTTTTATATACAGAAAACTAAAAACAGATATAGAAAATAAGATGAAAGAAAACGAAAGACTAGAAAAGTTAAAGTTAAAATCAGAATTAGCAGCGCTACAATCAAAAATAAACCCTCATTTTCTTTTCAACACTTTGAATACAATTTTAGATATGGTCTATGATTACCCAGAAAAAGTAGAAGAAATGATCTTGAATTTATCTACAATATACAGAAAAATTTTATATTCTTCTGAAAATGAATACTATACTTTAGAACAAGAACTTGATTTGGTGAGAAAATATTTAGATATAGAAAAAGTTAGATTAGGAAAGAGAATGGAATATGAAATAAATTGCAACCCAGAACTAAAAAATATAGAGATTCCTCCACTTTGTATAGAACCAATCGTAGAAAACTCTATTATACATGGTATATCTCCTAAAAAAGGAAATGGAAAAATAGAAATCAAAGTAGAAACAATAGATCACAAAATAAAAATTACTGTAAAAGACGATGGGGTTGGAATTGAAAGCAAGGATTTCAAATTAGGTTTTGGAGTCCGTTCAGTAAAAGAAAGGCTAAGAATTATATACGGAGAAAAAACAAAGTTAGAAGTAAAACAAAATAAAAAAAATGGTGTAACTGTTGAAATAGAGATTCCACTTAAGGAGGCTCAAAAATGACTATAAATTGTATCATAGCCGAAGACGAACCACATTCATTGAACAGGTTAAAAAACATGTTGGAAGAGTTTGACTATATAAACATAGTAGGAGCTGCAGAAGACGGAGAAACAGCTGTAAAAATGATAAACACAAAAAAACCTGAGCTAATTTTTTTAGATATAAACATGCC
>JBNJGY010000065.1:0-8062 GCA_051748045.1 Thermotogota bacterium | reverse complement strand
TAGTTTTTATAATGCTAGATATTGTAGCTGGATAAGTATCTACAACTGTTCCATCAAAATCCCATATATAATTTTTAAATAACATAAAACACCTCCATTCTTTTTCTTCTACTATTATACAAAAAAACTTATAAATTAATAAAAAGATAAAATTAAAAAAATATCAAATAGTGAAATAGTGAACAATTAAATCAAAAAGTTAAACTAATTTTAACTTAAGTTCACAATATTAGAATAAAATATTAATATAAAACTTTATAAGTTAATAATATGTTTTAAAATACTTAAGGGGGGATAAACATGGAAAAATTTTATGAGAAAGAATTGATTCAAGAACTTCATGAATTACAAGATACTTATGGATATATTCCAGAGGAGGACATAGTCAGGCTTTCTAAAACAAGGAATATTCCAAAAGCA
Organism: Thermotogota bacterium; assembly: GCA_051748045.1. Classification (GTDB taxonomy): domain Bacteria; phylum Thermotogota; class Thermotogae; order Petrotogales; family Petrotogaceae; genus Geotoga. The sequence continues at coordinate 7,642 of JBNJGY010000065.1, read as the reverse complement.
CATCTATACGGTGTTATCAGTTTTTATTCAATGTTTTATTTACAACCTACAGGAAAATATATTATTAGAATTTGTGATAGTGTAAGTTGTAGGATAAATAAATCCAATGAATTAATAAATATATTAACAAAAAAATTGTGTATTAAAAATGGAGAAACAACTGAAGATAAAAAATTTACACTTGAAATAGTTGAATGTTTAGGGCACTGTGGTGAAGGTCCTGTAATGACTATAAATGGAGAATATTATAAATTATTAAGTCCTCAAAAAGCATTAGAAATTATAAATAATTTAAAATGAGGTGTTATTATGGAGAAAATATTTTTGAAAAATGATATTGATAAAAAAATAGAAAATTATGGTTTTTTAGGGCTAAAAAATTCTTTAAAACTAAGTGAAAAAGATATCATAGAAAAAGTTAAGGAATCAAACTTAAGGGGTAGAGGGGGAGCAGGATTTCCTACAGGAATTAAATGGGAGTATGCAAATTCAATAAATTCAGATATAAAAATAGTAATATGTAATGGTGATGAGGGAGAACCAGGAACATTTAAAGACAGATATTTAATGGAAAATATGCCTTTTAAAGTAATAGAAGGAATTATTATATGTGGATATGCAGTTAATGCAAATTATGGATATATTTATATTAGAGGGGAGTATGAAAAATCGATTAACGAGATACAAAAAACAATCAAATACATGTATAAGAATAACTTACTAGGAAAAAATATATTAAAATCTGATTTTGATTTTGAATTAAAATTAATAAAAGGTGCAGGAGCCTATGTTTGTGGAGATGAAACTTCATTAATAAATTCTATTGAAGGTGAAAGAGGACGTTCAAGAATTAAACCACCTTTACCAATTGAAGAGGGGTTATATAAAAAGCCAACAATTGTTAATAATGTTGAATCTTTATCATCTGCAGCTGAGATAATGAAGTATGAAGATAACGAATATACTAAAATGGGAACGAGTGAAAGTAGAGGTACAAAATTAGTTTCGATTAGTGGAGATATAAATAACCCAGGTGTTTACGAGATAGAATTTGGGAAAAAAACAATAAATGAAATAATAAATTTATCGGGTGGAATAAAAGGAGAAAAAGTGGGCATAGTTATTCCAGGCGGTATTGCTACTGAATGTTTGGTAGAAGAAGAATTAGACACTTTGTACTCTTATGAAGATTTGGGCAAAATAGGTAGCTCTTTAGGATCAGGAGGAATGATAGTCATTAATAATGAAAGAAATTTATTTGAAATTATTAAAAATGTATCTGATTTCTTTAAAAATGAAACATGTGGAACTTGTTTCCCATGTAGAGAGGGAAACAAAAATATAAATGCTATTTTAGAAGATGTTTTAGAGTCAGGTGAAATTAATCAAGAAGAAAAAGATTTAATTAGAGAGATAAAAGATACAATTGGATTAGCTGCTAGATGTGGCTTTGGCCAATCATCTGTTAATTTAATTTTATCTATATTAGAAAAGAAGATATCTAAGAAGGTGATATTATGATTAATATAAAAATAAATAATAGAGACTATGGTTTTAAAGATAAAATATCTATACTAAATGCAGTTAAGAAAGCAAATATAAAGATACCGACATTATGCTATAATGAAAAATTAGCTCCTTATGGTAGTTGCAGGTTATGTTCTGTGGAGGTAAAAAGTAAGAAAAATTTAATGCCTGCTTGTGTGACTTTAATTGAAGATGGTATGGAAATAAAAACTCATTCAGAAAAAGTTAGAAGAGTTAGGAAAATAATAATGGAATTAATCATAGCTTCACATGGAATAAGTTGTGACTTGAATTGTTTGAATTGTTCAAGGTCAACTTCTTGTGAAATTAGACAAGTTGCAGAAGAAATAGGAATTAGAGAAATAAGAATACCACCTGTTCAAAATTATGAACCAATCGATAGTAGTAGTTTTTCTATAATTCGAGAGCCTCAAAAATGTATTGTTTGTAATAGATGTGTTAGAAAATGTTCTGAAGTTCAAAATGTAAATATATTAACTATTGCAAATAAAGGTCCTTCTACTCATGTTACAACATTCATGGACAAAGGAATGGGAAATGTGGATTGTACAAATTGTGGTCAATGTATTTTAGAATGTCCAACAGGTGCATTGCATGAAGTATATCATATAGATTCTGTTTGGAATACTATTGAAAATGATGAATATTTTACAATAGTTCAAACAGCACCTGCTGTTAGAGTAGCAATTGCTGAAGAGTTTGGAGAAAAACCAGGTACAATTGCAACAGGTCAAATGGTAGAAGGTTTAAAATTATTAGGTTTCGATAAAGTCTTTGATACTAATTTTGCTGCTGATTTAACTATAATGGAAGAAGGAACTGAATTTATAAATAGAGTAAAAAACAATGGTAAATTACCTTTAATGACTTCATGTAGTCCAGGTTGGATTAAATATTTGGAACATAATTATCCTGAATATATTGATAACCTATCTACGTGTAAATCTCCACAACAAATGTTTGGAGCGATTGTAAAATCTTATTATGCAGAAAAAATAAACATAGATCCTGATAAAATTAGAGTTGTTTCTATCATGCCTTGTACAGCTAAAAAATATGAAAGTCAAAGATCTGAAATGAAAAACGATGTAGATTACGTTTTAACTACAAGAGAATTAGCAAAAATGTTTAAACATGCTGGCATTGATTTATGTAATCTACCCGAATCTAAATATGACAATCCATTAGGAGAATCCACAGGAGCAGCAGTAGTTTTTGGTGCGAGTGGTGGAGTAATGGAAGCTGCGTTAAGGACTGCATATGAAATTATAACTGGTCTTGAGTTAGAAGAAATTGATTTTAGTAATGTTAGAGGTATTAAAGGAATTAAGGAAGCATCAATTGAAATTGGTTCTAAAACGATTAATGTTGCTGTTGCTAGTGGGTTAGGTAATGCGAAAATATTATTAGATAAAATGAAAAAAGGAGAAAAAAAATATCATTTCATAGAATTTATGGCATGTCCGGGAGGTTGTATTGGTGGTGGTGGCCAACCAATACCTACAGATGAGGAAACATTAATAGAAAGAATGACAGCTATTTATGATATTGATAAAACAAGTAAATATAGAAAATCCCATGAAAATCCTTATATTAAAAAATTATATGATGAATATTTGAAAGAACCTAATGGTGAAAAATCTCATGAACTTCTACACACTCATTATATAGTAAGAGGTTAAAAACAGGGCATTTGGCCCTGTTTTTTATTAGTAATTTTTAATAAAATTAAAAATTATGTGTCTAATCGAGAATAATAACTTTAAATTACTAAATAATGATGATATTGCATGAAATAATTTTCATACTTTCATGTTATAATTTGTTGAGGTGATTGATATATGATGAAACTTTTAAAAGGTTTTGTGAAATATCCTGAATACGATATAATAAAATCTATTTTAGAAGATAATGGTATAGAAGTACAACTTAAAGCTACTGGTAATATAGGAGTTCCTTTTTTTGGGGATTCCACAAATTGTGATGTATATGTTCCAGAGCAACAATATCAAAAATCAATAGATTTACTAAATGAATATAAAGAAGGAGGTTTCAATAATGGCTGAATTGAAAAAAACACCATTAAATGAACAACACAAAAAATTAGATGCCAAAATGATTGATTTTGGTGGATGGGAGATGCCAGTATGGTATTCTTCAATCATCGATGAGCACAATTCAGTAAGAAATAATGTTGGCCTTTTTGATGTTTCACATATGGGTGAAATAGAAGTGAAAGGTAAAGAATCAAAAAAGTTTGTCGATTATATACTTACTAATAAAGTACATGAAATGAAAAGTAAAGATGCTATATACACTCCTATGTTAAATGAAAAAGCAGGTATTATAGATGATTTACTAGCGTATATGATAGCTGAAGACTATTTTTTATTAGTAGTTAATGCTTCAAATGTTGATAAAGATTATAAATGGATTCAAAAACAATCAAAAAAATTTAACGTAGAGGTAAAAAATATATCAGAACAATATGGACAAATAGCCATTCAAGGGCCAAATGCTCAAGAATATTTACAAGAATATGTTAATATTAATTTAGATGAAATTGGTTTTTATAAATTTGATTTTGAAACAATATATAATCATGATGTTATTATTTCAAGAACAGGTTATACCGGTGAAGATGGGTTTGAATTATATATGCCCGCAGAAATTGCATCAAATATATGGGAAGACTTAATTAAAATAGTTCAAAAGCATAATGGTAAACCATGTGGACTTGGGGCTAGAGATACTTTAAGATTTGAACCAAAGTTATTGTTATATGGAAATGATATGGATGAAACTAAAACGCCTTTAAATGCTTCATTAAAATGGACTGTTGATTTTTCAAAAGATTTTATTGGTAAAGAAGAATTACTTGAACAAAAAGAAAATGGAATAACTTGGAAATTAAGAGGCTTAGAAATCAATAATAAAATGCCAGTTAGACATGGATATAAAATATTTAATGAAAATAATGAGGAGATTGGTTATATTACAAGTGGAGTTAAGTCTCCTACTTTAAATAAAAATTTAGCCTTATCATATTTAAAAGCAGGTAATACTAAAACTGGGAATAAAGTTTTCATTGAAGCTCGAAACAAAAAGTTAGAGGCAATTGTTGTTAAAACTCCTTTTTATAAAGGTAGTTCTAATCCAGGAAAATAATTAGTGAGGTGATTTTAATGCCAATGTATCCTTTTCTTCCTCATACTAAAGAAGAAATTAAGGAAATGTTAGATGTTATAGGTGTGGAAAAAGTAGATGATCTTTATTCTGATGTTACTAATTTGTATAAAGATGATTTAGATATACCAGAATCAATGTCAGAAATAGAGCTTAATCAACATTTAAAAGACTTAGCTGCAAATAACAGACACATAAGAGAGTATGGAAATTTTAGAGGTGCTGGTATTTATGCTCATTATATTCCTTCTTTAGTTTATCAAATAGGAGCTAAAAGAGGTTTTTTAACTGCATATACACCTTATCAAGCTGAAGTATCTCAAGGCACATTACAAATTATGTATGAATTTCAAACAATGATGTGTGAATTAACTGGTATGGATGTGGCAAACGCCTCCATGTATGATGGAGCCACTTCAATGGCTGAGGCAATTTTAATGGCTTCAAGAGTCAATAAAAAATATAAAACATTGATAGCTGAATCAATGCATCCCGAATATAAAGATGTTTCTGAAACGTATATAAAACCACAAGATACAGAAATTGAATATATAAAATATGACAAAAAAACAGGTATGTTAGATTTAGATGATCTTAAGAAAAACATAGATGAAAAAACTTCTTCGGTTGTTGTTGGATATCCAAATTTTTTTGGAATAATTGAACATATAGATGAAATAAAAAAAATACTTCCTGAAAAAGTTATGTTAATAGTAGTTGCTAATCCTATATCTTTAGGAATGCTTGAAGCTCCAGGAGAATTAGGCGCTGATATAGTTGTGGGGGAAGGTCAACCACTTGGGAACGCACCCGCAATGGGGGGGCCAAATTTTGGTTTTTTCACTTCAAGAAAAAAATACATTAGACAAATGCCAGGAAGAATTATAGGGGAAACAGTAGATGAGCATGGTAAACCTGGATATGTAATGGTTTTACAAACTAGAGAACAACATATTAGAAGAGATAAATCTACTTCTAATATATGTTCTAATCATGCTCATAATGCGCTTCTTGCTACTATATATCTAAATGTTATTGGTAAAAGAGGTTTAAGAGATATAGCTTATCAAAACTATTATAAAGCACATTATCTAGCAAAAAAATTATTAGAAACTGAAAAATTTGAACCTATGTTCGAAGGAGATTTTTTTAATGAATTCACTATCAAATATGATGGTAATTTAAAAATATTAAACAATAAACTATTAGATCAAAACTATTTTGGACCTTATGACTTAGAAAAAAATTATGAAAGCTTTAAAAATGTAGCTTTATTTTGTGCAACAGAGTTAACCTCAAAAGAAGATGTGTTATTTTTAACTGCATTTGTGGAGGGATTAATATGAGTCTAATATTTGAAAAATCTTCAGAAGAAAGAACAGGGTTTAGAATTCCTAAATTAGATATAGAAAAATCAGAAATAGAATTAGATAATAAATATATTAGAAAAGAAGAACCTAAACTTCCACAAGTACATGAATTAGAAATAGTCAGACATTATGATTCTTTAGAAAGATTAAATCATTCTGTAGATAAAGGTTTTTACCCATTAGGATCATGTACTATGAAATATAACCCTATATTTGCTGATGAAATAGCAAATTGGGAAAGATTCAAATTTATCCATCCTTATCAAGATTTAAATACTATGCAAGGTTCGCTAGAAGTAATGTATAATCTTCAACATTATTTAGCTGAAATAACAGGAATGGATAATGTTACTTTACAACCTGCTGCTGGAGCACATGGCGAATTAACAGGAATGCTAATAATAAAGAAATATTTAGAAGATAAAGGCTTTAAAAACAAAACAAAGGTGATAGTACCTGACTCAGCCCATGGAACTAATCCAGCTAGTGCTAAAATGGCTGGTTATGATGTAGTTCAAGTTAAGTCAGATAAATACGGTAGAGTAGATTTAGAAGAATTCAAAAAATTAATGGATGATGAAGTTGCAGCAGTTATGCTTACTAATCCTAATACTTTAGGTCTTTTTGAAAAAGATATACTAGAAATTTCAAAAACTGCTCATGATCATAATGCTTTATTATATTATGATGGTGCTAATTTAAATGCCATAATGGGTAAAGTTAGACCAGGTGACAATGGATTTGATGTTGTGCATCTAAATTTACATAAAACGTTTTCTACTCCTCATGGAATGGGAGGACCAGGAAGTGGACCAGTAGGTGTAAAAGATTATTTGAAAGACTATTTACCTGTTCCTACTGTAGAACATGACGAAGAAGGTAAGTTTTATTTTAATTACGATATAGAAAAAAGTATAGGCCAGATGAGAAGTTTTTACGGGAACTTTCTTGTATTATTGAGAGCATATGTTTATGTTTTATCTATGGGAAGAGATGGTCTTAAAAAAGCAAGTGAAATGGCAGTATTAAATGCTAATTATATGAGAACTAAACTTTCAGAATTTATGACTATAGCTTATCCTGGATTATGTAAACATGAATTTGTTATAGAAGGAACATTCTTAAAAGACTACAGTGTAAAAACATTAGATTTTGCTAAAAGAATGTTAGATTATGGGATTCATCCTTCAACTATATATTTCCCATTAATAGTGAAAGAAGCTATGATGATTGAACCAACAGAAACGGAATCAAAAGGTACTATTGATGAAGTTATTGATATTTTTAAAAATATTAATGAAGAAGCAAAACAAAATCCTAGACTTTTAAAAGATGCACCTTTTTCTACTCCAGTAAAAAGACTAGATGAGTTAAAAGCTAATAAAGAATTAAAAGTTAGATATTAAAAAAAGAAGGTGAAAAATTCACCTTCTTTTTTTTATTCAGAACATTCTTGGCATAATCCAAAATAATTTACTTCTATTGATTCAACTTTCATTGAATTAACATGGTCAGGAAAATCTATATTTAAGTCTTCT
>JBNJGY010000064.1:0-8092 GCA_051748045.1 Thermotogota bacterium | reverse complement strand
CCAATATTTTCTGAATAAAATAGAGGAGTGGCTAAAAGAACGGGATTATTCAGTATCGCAAACACCTTTCGGCTATTTCCTTGACCTGAAGATTGATGCACCCGGTTTCTCACTCGCAAGGGTTTTTAAAGAATTTTAAGGTAAACAGAAAAAAACTTTTTAACAATAAAACAATTTGACAATAGAACAATAATACAATAGATATAACTTAAACATCCGGCGGTTTGCGATAGGATTTCTTTTCACCGTGTTTCTTTTTCTCTTTCAAACGTTTCTCTTTAGCTGCTTTTGAAGGTTTGGTCGGTTTCCTTTTTTTTGGGACTTTCAGAGCATCTTCGACCATTGCAAAGAATTTTTCCAGGGCTTCCTCTTTATTCTGGGCTTGTGAACGACTGTTTTCTGCGGTGATAATCAACTCTCCTTCTTTAGTGATTTTATTTCCCAGTTTTTTTAAAAGCCTTCTTTTTTCCTGCCTGTTAAGAGCAGATGAGTTGGAAATATCGAATCTTAATTCAACACTTGTTTCTACTTTATTGGCGTGTTGGCCCCCCGGGCCTCCGCTTCGTGAGGTTTTGAATTTTATTTCTTTTTCTAAAGCTTTATTACGAATGTTCATAACAAGCTAATTTATCACTTAGACTGATAAAAGCAAATCTCTAAGATAGTTTTTAATCAAAACATTTACGTTAATCAATGACAATTGATTTTTTAGTGTAAAAAAGCTTTCCATTTTCATTTCTTCCTTTGAAAATAATATCATATGGACCTTTCCTATCTGAAGTATAAAAAGTTACCCTTTTACTTTCAGTATTAAGTTTCAAATTTGGGTTCCAATATAATGTTGTTCTGAAGTCAGGATTCTTTCTAGATGTATTATTAGCACTAGAATAATCTATTTTATTAAATTGGGCTGGTGTTGTTATTCCTTGATAATCAAGGAATATAGAATTTTTTGAGAATTTTATGTTTGCAAAATTATTTGTCTTGCTTTCAATTAATAATACAGAATTAAAAGAATATTTGCCAATTATATAAGGTTTGGGACATACTTTAATTGATTTAATTTTTGATGGATGTAATTTTACTATTTTATTTATATCAAAAACTGGAATATTATCTAATAAAATAAGTGGTTTTCCAGGAGGGCTATATCCGTTATCATTAGAAATTTTTATTCTATAGTTCCCTTTTTGTTTTTTTAAAAAAACATTAGGAACAATATCATTTAAAACAGTTTCCATATCTTCAATATCCACGTAGTCTGATAAATCAGTTTTTGTTAAATATTGAAAAAATGAAGGTTGTTGCCTGTTGTCATTATTGTTCGTACTCTTTAAAGAATCTTTTCCCTCATTATTTGAAAAATCATTTAATTGATGATTTATCATTAATTCTTTTATAAGGTCTTGATTCTTTTCTTTAATAGGTAGGCTGCTTATGTTAAATTTTTGATTATTTGATGAAAATTTGCTATTTATAAGTAATTCAATATTTTTATTGTTATTATCAGAAGAGAAAGCAGGGCATAAATTGATTTTATTATCTTCCTTTATATAGGGCAGCGATAGTACAAACTCACCTTTGTTATTTGTTGAATTTATATGAAGCTGTTCATTGTTAAAGAGAACAGAACCATAAATTTTTTTGTTAGCAATTCCTTTCTTTGTTTTTTTATTTCTAGCTGTCCCACTAACAGTAATATCCTCTATTTCCGGGACATATTCTATTTTCGTTTTCTTTTTGTTAAAAACGGAACGAAATTTTTTGTTGTTTATCTTTTCATCGTAGAGCAATAAACCTGTTTTTATTTGATTTTTTGCTGTTTCCGATAGATTGTTTTTGTCAATAATGTAGTTTTCTAATAAAGTAGGATTCAAACAAATATTACGGGGTACAAAGTCCATAGTTTTTAGAGCTGTTCCCTTCTTTACAACAGATAAACTAGCGTTGAATTTTTTATTTTTTGGAGTTGTCGTTTTTAAATTTAATTTTACTTTTTCTCTTGTGTCAAATGTGTCCTTAGTAGTAGTAATATCTGTTGATTTATCTAAATGACCTGAGAAGAAAGAATTAATATTAACAATGTTATTTTTACTATTACGAAGAATAAAGTAGTGTAACCCATAGCCTAAATAATTTTCGGAGATTTTAATAGTAGAAAAAGAATGAAAAGTCTTCTCATAAATTTTTCTATAATCAGAAGTGTAGACCTCTAGTTTATAATTCTTTTCTTTAATATCCTTGTTGATATTCATTTTATACAGGGAATAATTTATCCAAAAACCCTTTTTATCTATTCGGGGGACAAAACCCTTTTTTTTTGGCTTTGGGAACTTTTTTCTTACGGTGTCATTATTGCTGCAAATAATCTTTAGCTGATAAGGAACAGAATCATTTAAGGTTATGTCTCTACAAAATAAGCCATTTGATGGATTATGTATTTTATGTATAATTTGCTTATCATTATTTGTTATTAAAACAGAATCAGTTAATTTAGAAAGTGAGTCACTTAGATATACTCCTGTTTTTGTTTTTACTCCATCAAGAAAGTAACCACCTTCAGGAAGAATTTTTATATGGTCTTCTTTTTTTGAATGAACATTATGTTGTGGTTTAATATCCGGATTAACAATAGTAATATTATTATAACAAAAATTAGGGATATCTAAGTTTCTTTGATATTGCGTATATGCTTTTAATAAGTAATTTCCTGTATAAGCATTATCAGGAATTGTTAATATTCCATTTGCATTCCCATTTTTAATTTTATACTTTTTTTGTATAACAGGGTCATATTTATCATTTAACAGCTCAATATATACTATATTACTAAGTTGGCCTTTTTGATATGTCCCGTTTAAAAGATATCGCAAGGAGAAACATATTTCTTCTCCATTTAGATACAAATTCCTATCGGTTTCTAAACTGATTTTTTCTCTGAATTTACTAAAGTCGAGGGTTGTATCTGAAATATTTTGAGCAGGTGAAATATTAAACAGTATAGAGAAGATAAATAAATATAATATCTTATTTTTCATGAATATTGTTTTCATTGTTCTATTTTGCTGATATTAATTTTTTTGAGTAAAAGTGGTTGGTTTCATTTTTTTACTTTTATTCGTTATACCAAAATTCAGGAGGCGTTAATTTTCCTCCTTTCAATCTGCAATCTACACATTCTTTGTTTACTATTCCATATCTGCCGTCTTCTTCTAATCCCAAATAGACACTTTTACTATAACTCATTCTATGGAGCCCTGTCAAGTCAAAATTGATATTGCATGGATCTGTGTCTAGTTCTTCTTCATAGTTGACAAACAATCTTTTTTTATCTACCGAAGCAACCTTGAAGTAGCCTAACATCGCTTCATCAGTATTATTGGAATTATAAACATTGCCCCTGAGTTGAAAAGGTTGTTGGGTATTAATAAAATTATTTTCTTCATGTAATTCCTCCATGCTATTCCAGTATGTATATGTTTCTTTATTAATAGTATATTGTTTCACAAGCATACTATACCTGTATTGAAGTCTTTTTGATTGGTTGCTTACAAAATTTAAAGGAAGATCTTTAATAACTGGGGCTTCAAGGTTTAACGTATTAGCTGTAAATACTTGTTTTACTGGTTGAGTTTTCCAACATCTATAATATTTATATCGATCCTTAGGTTTATCCATAACTCCATCTTCCATGATTCCATAAAGAGGAAAATCAGATGTATATTCATAAGTTTCTTCCATTTCCCATAAAAAATAAGATTCAGCTTTGTTTGCTATTGCTGTTGAAATATAAAATTGATATCCTAACATTCCATTTTTAGAATCTGCCTGTTCTGAATATTTTTTTGTATTAATTTCTTTGATTTTTACGGGTTGTATTATAGTAATGTAATCTGTTTCATACATAGAGCCATTCGGAGTTTTGATGGTTAATTTATATTCATGACCAACTTCTCCCTGAATTCCGTTTTCTTCAGTTTGATAAACTCCTGGTTTATTTTCTTTAAGAACTTCACTTTCGCCTGATTTTTCATGAATTGTTACGTTGCAGTCAGTGTAGGGGCTAAATTCAGGTTTATCCAACCTGGAAGATAATGATATTTTGACTGTATAAGGCCCGGGTTCATTCGTAATGCTTCCATCTACTACTAATGATTCTTCAAATTCAATAGTTTGCATATCAATTTCTTCCTGACATCCTTGAACAACTATTAATAAGGTAAAGAATATAAAAGACACTAGTTTATTTAGCATAATTTCCCAGTTTTAGTTTGTATTTTATAGATGGGATCATAGCACCCAGCACTGAAGTTCTATATCCTTTTATTTTCCCGTCCTCATTTTTGAAAGATAAAGAATAAGGATTCTTGCGTCCTGTTAAATTATACACTGAAAATGACCATGAGCCATGAAATAACTTATCTTTTTTTAGATTCCCTTCAATATTCAAAGAAAAGTCAATTCTGAAGTAATTTTTTAGCCTATATTGATTTCTTTCTGAATAATTCACTATCTGCACATCATTTTGGTAGTAGATGGACGTAGGATAGGTAACAGGTCTTCCTGTAGCATAAACAACATTTGCTGAGACATTAAATTTTTTCGTAAAATTATAGCTTGTTGTTAAATTTAATGCGTGGGGTTTGTCATAGTTAGCTGGGTAGGGTTTTCCAAAATTAATTTTTTCATTCCTTGCATGATTTACTGCTTTTACAGAGGTGTGTGAGTATGTATAGTTCAACCACCCGGTTAGTTTGCCAACCTTTTTTCTCAGCATAAATTCTATGCCATAAGCATCTAAATCACCCTGTATAATTTCTGTTTCTGTTGTTGGACTTGTTATAAATTCTGCACCGTCTTTAAATTCAACGATATTATTTGATTTCTTATAATATGTTTCTATTGATGTCTCAATTTTTTTGCCAAAGTTTTTGTAGACCCCCAAAGATAGCTGATTTCCTTCCATAGGTTTAATATGAGGATCTGTTAATTTCCATTTATTAGTAGGAGAGGGAAGGATATTATCAGACAACATGAATATATATTGATGTTGTTTGTTGTAAGATGCTTTAATAGAAAGGTCATCAGCTAAAGAATACTTTCCGGAGAACCTATAATCTATCCTCGGATAATTTTTTATGAAACTGTTTTTACCATAGGAGACCGAATCTTTTATGTAGGAGCTTTCCCTTGGATAACCCTGGGAGTAGGAGTAAATTGTATTTGGACCTAAATATGAAAACAGAGTTGCTCGTACACCGGCTTTGATTGTTAAATTTGTTGTAGCTTCCCATTCATCTGATATAAACAAACTATTTTTCCATGCTTGTTCATTTTTGATTTTAATAGGTTTAAAATATGACAAGTCATTTAATGGCTGTACTTCCCCGTTCTCTAATTTATAGAATATGGAATTAATGCCATAATTTATGTTATGATTAAGAAACGACTGATTAATGTAATTGAGTTTGAATTCACTATGCTTTAAATTGAACGAATATTTTTTTGCCTGGTATTGCAATTCTGTCTTTTCTTCATTAAAACTGTAATCAGAATATGAAATATCCGTTTCAATCCATTTATCTTCATTAAAATAATGCTTCCAGTTTAGATTTGCTCCGGCGTTCTTATATTGATTGTTAATACCAAAAGCCAAATCCGACTTATCTATGCTTCCGTAAGTTAATAGGCTTATGTTATTAATACTGTCTGGGTTAAAATAGAATTTAACGAGTCCATCACGGAAGGAGGCCGAACTGTTCTGAATATCTGAATTGTTTACTTTGTTTAAAAGCCAGTCTGAATAGGTTGTTCGTCCACTAATAAGATAGCTGGACTTCTTTTCCTTTATTGGTCCTTCCATTATAAATTGACTGGATATAAAGCCTATTTCACCTTTTGCTGAAAATTCTTCCAGATCGCCTTTGTGAGCTTCAATATCAAAGATTGAAGATAATTGTCCTCCGTATTCGATTGGGATGTTGTTTTTATAAAGGGAAAAATCACTTATTGCATCAGAGGAAAATGAAGTATATAAGCCAAAAAGATGTGATGCATTGTATATAGGCATATTATCCAGATAAAACATGTTTTGATCACTATTACTACCTCTAATATTGTAGCCAGAGGAAATCTCGCTCATTGTTTGAACTCCCGGCAACATGAGAGCTAGTTTACCAATATCTTTTTCTCCCATTAAAACAGGCATTTTAGACATCTTCTTTGGCGATATTTTTTCAAGTCCCATTTGAGTGCTTTCTACATTGGTTTCTTCTTTAGCTGTTACAACCGCCTCATCTATTGTGTATGTTTTACGTTTTAATTTGATATTTAATTTACCATCTGATAAAACTTTGATCTTATATTTTTTTTCATAGTTACCTAAATTATTGATAATTAAAGTGTAATCTCCTCTCTCTAATTTCATCGAATATTCTCCTGAAATATTTGTTGCTGTATATTTATCAATTTCTTTTATATGAATTGTAGCTTGCGAGACAGGGCTGTTATCGTCTAACTGCATGACTTTTCCTGATAGTTTATATGTTTTTTTATGGTTGTTTTTATGGTTGTTGCCTATTACTATAGACTTATTTATATAATCATTATAAGTTTTGATGTAGTTATTATTTGCAGTGTCTGTGGAGGTAGGTTTTTTATCTGAGATATTATTTTTGGAGGATATGAAAAAGTTATCCGCCAAATTGGTTTTAAGTATCTTGTCCTTTAATAAAAAAAAGTTGTTTTGTTCTCTGAATACTTTAATGTTGTAGGGAGAGAGATTATTTTTAAGTATGGAGTAAATACTATTTGAGTCATTAGTAAAATGGATTTTTATATCGGGGATGCTATCAAGCCCAACATAAAAAAAGCGTATATCATAATTTGCTTCAATTTTATCAAAAAAATCATAGGTATTAAGATTTTTATACTCGTTTTTAACGGTTAATGGCTCAAATTCTTGAGCTGCAGGTGATTTTAGCAGAATGAGCAGCGTGATTAGAAAGACAATATTATATGATAAAAGCTTAATCTTTTTCATTTAATTTTTTGAAACAATAATTTGATAATTTTTTTAACTCATCTATGTTAGCCTGTGAATAATTTAAATCTTTATCTCTAAAATATTTTCTTATGTGTTTTCTTTTTTCCTTTGGAAAATATTTTATAAAAGCACTTTTATTATTAACTTTTTTAATAATATCGTTTTTTATCATATAACGAGAATCGTATGTCTGGGAGAATTCACCTTGACTTGAATAGGCACTCACAGATTTTTTCAGTTTTTTTCCCAACTTTCTAACAAAGGCTGTCCCTTTATAATTATATATTTTTTCATAAAATACAGTTTCTTCCTTGTCTTTCTGATAAATTGATGATTTTACAAAATGTCTATTAATTGAAGAATTCAACCGGAAGGAATCCACTAAAAATTTATTTAGCTGAACCAACTTGAAATTATTCCTGCCTAATCTACTTTTTAAGATAATAACATCATTATGGATATCGTATTTAATTTTTTTGCCCTCAACTTTTCTATTCTTAAGAAATATAGTAGCATCATTCCATGAGTCATTCATTAAAAAAGGATGGCCTTTAACACGATGATCTGTTTTTTTGTAGGGATAACCGTTTACAAGAACTTCATTAATACCATAAATTTCATTGATTGAACTTTTAAACTGTTTTAATGAATCTTTGTTAACTTGTGAAAACAATGAAACCAGAGGCGAAAATATAAGTAAAATAAATAGTAAAGCTCTTAAAAAGAACATTCTTAATGGCTTTTTGTGATTATCGCTTTGCCGTATATGATTTTTGTTAATCTATTTTTATTCTATCTATAACTATAAAATTATAGATAACTTTTCAAAATTGTGAAAAATTTTTAAATAAGTAGTAATGGTGATAAATATTTTTCAGCATTTACTTTTATATATTTTACCAAAACAGTTTCTTAGTAATTAGCCTGAAGGGAGATATTCAAAAAAATCAACTAATTTAAATTGTTATATCGATTCACAAATTCAATTAGGCCCTCTTCCTTTCTTAGTTTTATATTATTTTCCTCAACCATATTTAGTAATTTTTC
>JBNJGY010000063.1:0-8490 GCA_051748045.1 Thermotogota bacterium | reverse complement strand
TGATAGATTATTTGTCGTATTTAACCATTGCTTCTCCATCAATTGCTGCTTTCCCGTTTTCTTTTAGGATTTGTGTATTAAGTATGAGCCTTTTCTTTTCTTCAATTTTTTCTTTTACAGTAATTTTTATAGTTACTTCTTCATCTAAATATATAGGAGCTAAAAATTTAGATGTTTGAGACATATAAATAGTTCCTGGCCCAGGAAATTCCATTCCTAAAACAGCAGAAATTTGACCAAGACCCAAGATTCCATGAGCGATTCTTCCACCAAAAATAGTATTTTTTGCAAATTCTTCGTCTAAATGCAGTGGGTTTTTGTCACCTGTTATTTCTGCAAAAGTGTTAACATCGTTAGCAGTTGCTTTTACTTTCTTTTCATAAACTTGACCTACTTCTATTTCAGCATATGTCATTTAGAACACCTCTTTTATTATATGATTTATGCCATTGCTTTCTTTTCTATTTCGTCCATTTTGTCCAATTTTTCAATTAATTTTGGAACGATGTTGTATAAATCTCCAACAATTCCTATGTCTGCAACTTTGAAGATTGGCGCATCTTTATTTTTATTAATAGCCACAATAAAATCTGATTCTTTCATACCAGTTACATGTTGGATTGCACCTGAAACTCCACAAGCAATATATAGTTTTGGTCTTACTGTTGTACCAGTTTGACCAACTTGATGTGAATGATCTATCCATTCGTTATCAACAGCTGCTCTTGAAGCACCAACTACACCGCCGATTTTTTTAGCGAATTTTTCTAATAATTCAAAACCTTCTTTTTTTCCTAAACCTCTTCCACCTGTTACTATTATATCAGCTTCATCAATTGCTACGTCAGCTTTTGCTTTTTTAATTATATCAATAATTTGTGTTCTAATATCATCTTTACTTATATTTGGTTTGAACTGAATAACTTCACCGGTTCTAGAATCATCTTTTTCTGCTTTTTTCATAACTCCTGGTCTAACTGTAGACATTTGTGGTCTATGATTAGGACATATTATAGTAGCCATTATGTTTCCGCCAAATGCAGGTCTTGTCATACATAGTTTGTTATCGCCATCATCTATTTCTAAGTTTGTACAGTCAGCAGTTAATCCTGTTTCTGATTTCGCAGCAATTCTTGGTGCTAAATCTCTTCCTATATGAGTAGCTCCAATTAAAACTATTTCTGGTTTGTATTCTTTTATCATATTTGATATTACTTGTGAGTATCCATCTGTTGTGAATTTTTCTAAATTTTTATCTTCAGCTATATAAACTTTATCTGCACCATGTTTTATCAAATCATCAGTTAAATTATTTACATCATTTCCTAAAAGTACTGCTGCTACTTTTTCATTTAATTTATCAGCCATTTTTCTAGCTTCACCAAGTAGTTCATAGACTACAGGCATTATTTTTCCTTCTCTTTGTTCTGCAAATACCCATACACCTTTGAAATCTTCAAATTTGTTAGTATTTGAATCTATATAAGCCATTCTATTAAACCTCCTAATATGGATTAAAGCACGTGTTTTCTTTTTAATTCTATAAGCATTTTTTCTGCAACTTCATCATCTGTACCTTCAAGCATAATACCTTTTCCTTTTTGTTCTGGTGTGAATGATTTTTTAACTTGTGTTGGAGACCCTTTTAGACCAATATTTTTTCTATCTACATCTAAATCATCTACTCCCCAAGTAACAACTTTATCTTCATCACCAAAAGAATTCCAAATTCCTGAAATTGACATATATCTTGGATCATTCAATTCTTTTATAGCTGTTAAAAGAACAGGTGTTTTAACTCTAATTTTTTCGTATCCATCTTCTAAAGCTCTTTCAACTATTACTGTGTTTTTATCTTCCATTTCAAAATTTTGAACATAGGTAACTTGAGGTACATTTAATCTTTCTGCTATTTGTGGCCCAACTTGAGCTGTGTCTCCGTCAATAGCTTGTCTTCCAGCAAAAATAATATCATAATCTGCAATTTTTCTAATTCCTGCTGCTAAAGTTTCAGAAGTAGCCCATGTGTCAGATCCACCAAAGAATCTATCGCTTAAAAGAATTGCTTCATCTGCACCCATTGCTAAAGCTTCATTTAATGCTTCTTTAGCTTGTGGAGGTCCCATAGATATTACTGTGATTTTTGTGTTTTCATTTTTATCTTTTATTATTAAAGCTTGTTCTAAAGCATTTTTATCATCTGGATTTATAATACTTGGTACACCTTTTCTTATAAGAGTCCCTTTAACAGGATCTATTTTAAGTTCTGTTGTATCTGGAACTTGTTTTAAACATACAACTATTTTCATAAAAATATCCTCCTTATTAGCTATTATTTCAATGCGTTTGCTGCTATAACCATTCTTTGAACTTCTGAAGTACCTTCGTATATTTCAGTGATTTTCGCATCTCTCATCATTCTTTCAACTGGATAATCTTTTGTATATCCATATCCACCATGTAATTGAACAGCTTTTGTAGTTACAAACATTGATGCTTCAGAAGCGAATAATTTTGCCATTGCAGCTAAATTAGAATATGGTTCTCCGTTCTTTTTCGCTGCAGCTGCTTTGTAAACTAACAATCTTGCTGCTTCAACTTGTGTTTGCATATCAGCAACATTGAATTGTAAAGCTTGGAACTTACTTATAGGTCTACCAAATTGTTCTCTTTCTTTTATGTAATTGATGGTTTCATCAAGAGCACCTTGTGCAATTCCAAGAGCTTGAGCTGCTATACCAATTCTTCCACCGTCTAATGTTTGCATAGCTATTTTAAACCCTTTTCCTTCTTTTCCTAAAAGATTTTCTTTTGGAATTCTAACATCTTCAAAAATCAATTCAGCTGTTGCAGAACCTCTAATACCCATTTTGTCTTCAATTTTACCTATTGAAAATCCTGGAGTATCTTTTTCTATGATAAACGCTGAAATTCCTCTTGTGCCTTGTGAAGGATCAGTCATTGCAAAAATAACATAAGTATCTGCATGTTTTCCATTAGTAATAAAAACTTTTGAACCGTTTATAACATACTCATCACCATCTGGGACTGCAAAAGTCTGTTGACCTGCTGCATCAGTTCCTGCATTTGGCTCAGTCAATGCAAATGCACCTAATTTAGATCCATTTGCTAAAGGTTTTAAGAATTTTTGTTTTTGTTCTTCTGTTCCAAATTTTAAAATTGGCCAACAAGCTAGAGAATTATGAGCTGAAGCTATAACCCCAGTTGTAGCACAGTATCTAGATAATTCTTCTACAGTAATTGCATAAGCGATCTCATCTGCTCCTGCTCCACCATATTCCTTTGGAACAACCATACCTAAAATTCCATAACGTGCCATTTTTTTAACATTTTCCATAGGGAATTCTTCTGTTTCGTCTACTTCTGCAGCGATAGGTTTTACGTCTTTTTCTGTAAACTCTCTCACCATTTTTCTGACCATTTCCTGTTGTTTTGTTTCTTTGAAATCCATGGAAATACCTCCTTCGATACAAGTGATATATATCACTATATATACAATATTTTAAAAACATCTTATTTTAAATATACAAAAATATAATAAAGTTAAAAATTATTCAAAGTGAATCAACTCTCATTTATATTATAACTCAAAAAAAATACATAATAAAGAACAACTAGCTTCAAATTTGATAAAATATTCACGATTAGACACAAAAAACTCTGTTTTATATTATTAGATGGATATTGTTTCAAGTTGATTATACTATTATTAAAAATGTGTTTTCTCAAGTATAATCTATATTGGTACGATTTAATAATGTATAGACAAAATTTTGGAGGGGATATTTATTAAAAATTTAATTTTTTTATTAATAATATTAATCAGTGTTTTTAGTTTTTCTGATGTTTATAAAAACGAAGTTTTTCTAAACGACCAAGATGAGTGGGAATATTATGATTTTAGACAAGCGATTGAAGGTACTTATAGAGGTATAAAATATGGTGCTACAATGGAAAACGTAGCAAGATTTATAACTCCAGAAACACAAGAAGCTACTTATTTAATTTTTAATGACAGATATCTTGACAGGAATGTAGAGGCAACAATGTTTTTTTATGAGGACCAATTATATAAAATCAATAATTATTATTACCCCGGGTGGTCACCAGAAACTGCTTTAAAAGAATACGACAAGCTCAAAGAAGAGCTAACTAATATATATGGAGAACCAATTGATCACTATGTTTATTATGATAATTCTTTCTTGATTGGTAAATTAGAATACGCTTACAAAAACGATCAGGCAAGGATAGAAACCATTTGGGAAAATGATTTTGCTACTATAAAAACTGAATTATACAGAGATAACAATTTAAATCATATTGAAATAACATATACTTCTAAAGAAATAGTCGTAGAATAAAATAAAAGCCCCTTTCGGGGCTTTTATTAATTTAATGATAGACTTTTTTCAAAAGCTTTTAAATTTATTTCATGGAATTTTGGTTTTATATTTTCTTTCAAAATATCTTCCCATTCTATTTCTTCAAGACCCAATTCTTTAGTTAATTGAGCTAACATAATAATATTCATGGTTCTTATATTTCCTATTTCAGAAGCTAATTCAGAAGCTTTTAGAGATATTAAGTTTGTTCTTTCTTTTAATTCTTCAGTTATACTTTCTGGATATTCAGCTTTACCAGCTAAAATTGGTGCAGAACCAATTTCAAAATCGTTTAAAATCAACTTTCCTTCTGGTTTAAGGTAATCCAACCATCTCATAGCTTCCATTTTTTCAAAAGCTACAACAAAATCAGCACTACCTTTTCCAATAATAGGTGAATAAACTTTTTCTCCAAATCTAATTTGTGTTGTAACTGCACCACCTCTTTGAGCCATACCGTGAACTTCTGACATTTTTATATCGTATCCAGCTTTTATAAGAGCAGCACTAAGTATTTTAGAAACAAGAATAATTCCTTGTCCACCAACACCAACTAATAATATATTTTTAGTATCTTTCATAATTACACACCTACCTTTTCTATTGCATCAAAAGGACAAACTTGAGCACAAACGGAACATCCTACACAAGTGTTTGGATCTATATAAGAACCTGTTTCTTTATCGAATGAAATTGAAGGACAACCAACTTTTAAACACATCTTACATTTTCTACATTTATCGCTGTTCACTTGGTAAATATGTTGTGCTGGTGCGAATTCTTCTTTTTCTTCTTCATGCAATTTTTTAAGAGCACAAGGCCATCTTGTTATAATCACACTTGGTTCTTCTAAATCCATGGTTTCATCTATAGATTCTTTTACTTCATCAAGATTATTTGGGTTAATAGTTCTAACATGTTTAATTCCCATTGCTTTTACTAATTTTTCGAAATCAACCTCTTCAGTTCTTTCTCCCATCAATGAAAAACCTGTTCCAGGGTTTTCTTGGTGGCCTGTCATAGCAGTGATTCTGTTATCTAAAATTATAATTGTTGCATTACTTTTATTATAAACAATGTCTAAAAGACTTGTTATTCCAGAATGGAAGAATGTTGAGTCTCCTACAACACCGAATACTTTTCTTTTTTGGTTTGTTCTTTCAAAAACTTTTGCAAAACCGTGAGCTGCACTAACTCCAGCACCCATACATATAACTGTGTCCATTGCGTTTAATGGGTCAGCAGAACCAAGAGTATAACAACCAATGTCTCCTGTTATAACTGCACCTTTTTTCTTTGAGAGCTCAAAGAACATACCTCTGTGAGGACATCCTGAACATAGTGTAGGTGGTCTTGCAACTATTTTTTCTTGGTTAGATTCAACAATTTCTCTTTTTTCACCTAATAATGCTTCTCTTATGATATCTGGGTTCAATTCTCCAGTAATTGGTATTTTTTCTTTTCCAATAACTTCTATGCCCATAGCTTTTATTTCTGTTTCTAAGAAAGGTTCGTTTTCTTCAATAACATATAATTTTTTAACTTTTTTAGCAAAATTTCTTATTTTTTCTTTTGGAATAGGAAAAGTGAATCCAAGTTTTAAATAAGATGCATCTTCTCCGAATACTTCTTTTGCATATTGATAAGAAATACCAGATGTGATAATACCTATCTCGTCTGAATTCATTTCTTCTCTATTTAATTTTGTTTCATTATTAGCATATTCTTCTAATTTTTTTAGTTTTTCTTCTAATTCAACATGATGTATTCTATTTGCAGCAGGTGTTGCAACAAATTTTTGAATATTTCTTTCATATTTTTTAACTTCAACTTCTTTTCTATCTTCCATTTCAACTAAAGAATAAGAGTGACAAATTCTTGTTGTCAATCTGAATAAAACAGGAACATCGAATCTTTCTGATACTTCATATGCTTCTTTTATGAAATCTTTCGATTCTTGTGAATCAGAAGGTTCAATCAAAGGCATTTTGGCATGTCTTGCATAATATCTATTGTCTTGTTCATTTTGTGAAGAATGTAGACCTGGGTCATCAGCTGTAACAATAACATATCCTCCATTTACTCCTAAATAAGCGTAAGTGAATATTGGATCTGCTGCAACATTCATCCCAACATGTTTCATTGCTGCTAAACTTCTTGCTCCAGCTATAGAAGCTCCAACAGATGCTTCTACTGCTACTTTTTCGTTTGGTGCCCATTCAGAATAAACTTCCTTGTAATTAGCCATAGCTTCAAGAATTTCTGTGCTTGGTGTTCCAGGATAAGCAGAAGCAAAATGAATTCCTGCTTCCCAAGCTCCTCTTGCAGTAGCTTCATTACCAGTTAATAATTTTTTCATACAACAACCCCTTTCGAAAAATTTTATGACATATATTTCTATTATACATGATTGTGTGAAAAATTTTTCATGGTATATGGTTTTATTATGCGATAATATACACAAATAAAAGAGATTATACACTCTCAAACTAATTTTTTGCAAAAATAAAACCCCCAACATTTTAAAATGCCAGGGGTTAGAAATTATTTTAAAGATTTTTCATATTTTTTATTTCTATCTAACAAATAGTTATTAAGGTTTATTAGTGAATCTGGTGCGTTTTCTTTTTTGTGTATATCTGTAGTTCTTTTGAGTTTAGTGAATAACAATAAATCATGAAACCTGAGAAACCATTTCATTTCTTTCACCAGTTTTTCATTCAAATCAAATTCTGTTTTATAGCCTTCTATAAATATTTTAAATCTTTCGTCTTCCACATCTACTTTTTCTTCGAACAAGTCTCTTAAGGCAAAAGCTATATCTGCTTCAAAAGGGTATAAAGCCATGTCATCAAAGTCTAAAATACTAATTTTTCCATCATTCCATTTTAAGTTATCAAGTTCAAAGTCAAAATGAATCAGATTAACTTTTCCATCCATATTATCCTCTATCCATGCTTTTACTGTTTCAAATTCTTTTTTCAGCTTTAGTTCATCAGGTAAATTATTTTTTATAAAGCTTAAATGATCTTTGAAGGTTTTTCTTGATTTGATATTTTCAGCTGGTATTTTAGATAATGATTTGTGTAAGTTTCCCAGAGATTTACCCCAACTGAAAAAATCTTGATTTTCTAGTTCCTCAATTTCATGTTCCTTACCTTGTAATCCTTTGAAAACAACAGCATAGAATTTTCCTAATTCTGTATCTAAGGTTTCAGTAAATACATCGTTTATTGATTTCACGGGTTCTACTATGTTGTCAGTTTGTTCTCTTAAAAGATTAATTATTTCAATTTCATTTTTTATTTCTTCAAAATTTCTTTCATCATCTCTGTTGAATCTCAAAAAATGGTATTCGCCATTTTTTTTGAAAATGAAAATAAAATTCGCACTAGATCTAAAATATTTTACAGAATCAGTGTCTGCGTTCCATAATTCAGCAATTTTTTCAGCAAATTTACTGTTTCCTTCTTCATCAATTGCCGTAACAACATCTGTCATGGTACTCATTTTCATCATAAAATGTAACATCCCCTTTTGATTTTAATATTTTATATTCCATCCACTATTTTAGTATAACAAAAAACTCCTGAATATTTTATTATTCAGGAGTTTGTTTATTTTTTATCCTAATTTTTCTTTTATTAGATTTACTATATCGCCAACAGTTTTTATTTTTTCTACTTGATCGTCTTCAATTTCAACATCGAATTCACTTTCAAATTCCATAGTCAAATCCACTAATTCTAATGAGTCTATGTCTAGGTCATCGATTAAGTTTGAATCCATAGTTATTTTTTCTTCTTCAATATCTAGACTTTCTACTAATACACCCTTTACTTTGTTTTCAATTTCTTTTAATTCCATTTTACTCTACCTCCTAAAAATCCATAATGTTTTTTATTATTTGTTTTACAGTTTTTATTGAATCTGTATTTGGCCCTTTTTCTCCAGAGAAAACAACTCCATTTTCAGTGTCTCCTCTTACAGAGTTATATAAAGCTTGAGCTATACAGAATTCTACATTTTTAAAATCACATGTTTTAATACATTGATAACTACACATTTTTGGTTTTGCTTTTCC
>JBNJGY010000062.1:0-8685 GCA_051748045.1 Thermotogota bacterium | reverse complement strand
ACTTTTGCATTTTTTATAGCTGCCAATGAATCAGCGATTATTGATAACCCAGCTATACCAAATGCTTCTGTTCTTATAACTTCGGGATCATGTAAAGCCATTTGAATAGCTTCATATGAATATTTATCATGCATATAGTGGATTATGTTTAATGATTTAACATAAATTCCTGCTAGCCATTTTAACATATTTTGAAATTTTTCTTTTACTTCTTCGTATTCCAAGTATTCTGAAGTAATAGGTTCATATTTTGGAGCAACTTGAGCGCCTGTTATTTCATCTATGCCACCGTTTATAGCATATAATAAAGCTTTTGGTAGATTAACTCTAGCACCGAAAAATTGCATTTGTTTTCCAAGTTTCATTGGAGAAACACAACATGCTATTCCATAGTCATCTCCAAAGTCACATCTCATAAGATCGTCATTTTCATATTGGAGAGCTGATGTGTCTATGGATACTTTTGTAGAAAATCTTTTCCAGTTTTCTGGGAGTTTTTCTGACCAAAGTATTGTCATATTTGGCTCTGGTGCTGGTCCTAGATTGTATAATGTATTTAAAAATCTATAAGATGTTTTAGTTACAAGACTTCTTCCGTCTATTCCCATTCCACCAAGAGCTTCTGTTACCCAAGTTGGATCTCCTGAGAAAAGGTCATTATAATTTGGAGTTCGTAAAAATCTTACTATTCTAAGTTTAATAACAAATTGATCTATTAATTCTTGAGCTTCTTGTTCAGTAATAAGACCTTGTTCCATATCTCTCTTTATATATATATCTAAAAATGTTGAAACCCTCCCAAGAGACATTGCAGCACCATTTTGTTCTTTAACAGAAGCTAGGTATGCAAAATAAGTCCATTGGATAGCCTCTTGTGCGTTTTTAGCGGGTTTTGAAATATCTACACCATATACTTCGGCCATTTTTTTAAGTGCTTTGAATGCATGAATTTGTTCTGTGAATTCTTCTCTTTGATTTATTAATTTTTCATCCATTTCGTATTTATCATATTTTTCATTTAATACTCTTTCTTTTTCTTCTATTAAAAAGTCAACTCCATAGAGAGCTACTCTTCTGTAGTCTCCGATTATTCTACCTCTACCGTATGCATCGGGTAATCCTGTTACTATTCCAGATCTTCTGCAATCTCTTATTTCTTTTGTATATGCAGAGAAAACACCGTCGTTATGGGATTTCCTATATTTCACATATATTTCTTCAGTGTTTTTGTCTAATTCGTAACCATAAGCATCAAGAGCCTGTTTTACCATTCTTAAACCACCGTTAGGGAATATAGCTCTTTTAAGAGGCGCGTCTGTTTGTAACCCAACTATTTTTTCGTGTTCTTTGTCTATATAACCAGGGCCATAAGCGTCAATTTGTGAAGGTGTTTTTGTTTCAACATCATAAACACCTTTTTCATTTTCTTTTTTGAACATTTCACTTAATTTATCCCATATCTTTTTAGAGGCCTCAGTTGGTCCTTCTAAAAAATCTTGGTTACCTAAATATTCTGTATAATTTTCTTGAACAAATGTTCTGACATCTATGTTCTTTTTCCATGAATCACCATTAAAACCATTCCATTCTTTCATCATATTAAAACCTCCAGGAATTAAAAGTTTTATAAACATTAATAATACACAATTACATATTATATTAACTCTATTTCCGATATATAAAGTCAAGTTTAAGTTTTTATAGTGAATATTTTAACTAAGTGTGAACTAAAAAAAATAAGAGTGCTTATGCACTCTTATTCTCTTTCTTTATTTAAATCTAAAAATTCTATTACCATTCCAACTTCATCTTTAATAACTTCAGGGTATACATAGCCTTTAAAACCCAATCCAATTAAGAAAGTTTTTATTACATCAGCGATAGTAAAAGAGGAATCAACATCAAAACCTCTAGCTCTTAATATATCTTTTATTACCGAATTGAATTCTTCGTCTACTTTTTGAATATTTCTTAATGTTACTTTTGATCTATATGGATAAGTTATGATTTGTGAAAAAGCAGCCATTTTGTCTGGAGGATTAAAAAGCTCCAACATTTTATCTTGAATATCTCCAGGTTTTTCAAAAATTTCTCTAATCCATGATTCTAAAATATATTCTGATGTTTCAACCATAGCTCCATCTTTTGAACCAAAATAATAATGCAAAGAAGCTATTGTTAATCCTGCTTCTGTAGCTATTTTTCTTGTCGTTGTACCACTTATACTGTTTTCATTGATTATATTTATAATTGACTCTATAAGTTCCATCTTTCTTTTTTCTCTAAGTTTTGGATTAGGTCTTCTTGCCATTTTTTTCACCCCTATAAATTAATAATTAAATCATAAATTTCGATTCTTGTTGTCTAAAAACATATCAACATGATAATTATATCATATATGCTTAAAAAATCAGCTTATAACTATTAAAAATATGTTAATAGTATGGTTTGATATGCTAATCTTTAATCTTAATTTTTAAACATGTTGCAAATCATAATTAATATATCAAGTGATATATTAATTATGATAAAAACAGGAGAACAAAAGTTCTCCTGTTTTTAATTTATGTTAAAATAATGAATTTACATTTTGATAAGTGTCAACACTTGAATTTATAAAACTCATGAATGTTGAAACGGTACTCATAACTTCTGTAATACTTGCTAAACCATTTTTTGGAATGTAAATGATGTCTCCTGGACTTAATTCTGGGTTCATTGGAGATTTTACAGGAGTTGCATTAACTATTCCAGAAATATCTAGAGATACTGGTGGGTTTTCAACTCCATCTTTGAAAAGATATACTTTTTTAAGGTCACCAGCTTTTGTTGCATTTCCAGATTTTAATACAGCGTCTAATAAAGTTACTTCTTTAGTATAAGGTACTGTACCTGGTCTGGCGACATTTCCCAATACATAAATTAACTGCTCTTGTATTGAGGGTACATATACTATTGCTCCTGGTTCAACCATTGTATTTCTAAGTTTGTTTATGTCTTGAACTTCAACTTCAATTTTTTTATCTTCAGCAGTGTAAATCCATATACTTTCTTGATAATCCCAGTTAAATCCTGAGCCAGCTAATATTTCTACCAAGCTGACTGGAATATCGCTTCTAATATTTTTAGGTTGTACACTTCCCATTAAAGTGATATAAGAATAATCAAGGTTTGGTTGTACTACAACATATGTATTTTTTGGTATTTTAGTTAATGGGTTATTTCTTATGTCTTTTTCTGTGTACTCTTTAATTAATTCATTATTTTCAAATATTTTTATGATTCCTTGGTTTGACGGTGAAAATCCACCTGTTGCTTCAAATATATCAATTAGAGTGACATTTTTCTTATTTATAGATCCAGACTGTCCTTCTTTATAATATAGTACAGAATCATTTTTAATTTTTTTGACATTCACCATAACTTTTCCAGATAATTTTAATTCTTTCAATTTTTCTGTTTCAGATGCGTTTAGTGTTCCTTCTTTTTCGTCAATTATGTATCTTACTTCATAGGCTTCTGTTAGTTCATAGTTGAATAATAAATCATATAAAGAGTCGTTTAAATTATATGTTTCCAAAGAGGAAACATCTCCCATGAGGTAAGCTAATCGTTCTTCTGTTTCAGCAATTAATGTTGATCCTGAACTTATTTCTAAATCTGAATATTTCGAAATATTCATTGGGTCTATTTTATGTGATATTGTTTCACCAGTATTTCTTATTTCTATTACTTTTCCAGAAAAATTTTCTGAGAAGCCATTTGAAAGTGACAATATTTTTGGAATAGTTATTTTTGTATTTATATCAAATCCTATTTTTCCAGTGTTTAAAAAGGCTCCAGATAGATAGATTTGGTTTTCTAAAGGTTTTATTGTTATAAAATCACCAGTTTCAATTGTTTCTGACAATTTTAATTCTCTTTCATTTTTTATTATTTTTTCAATGTAATCTGGATTTAATTGAACTTTAGCAATTAAATTTTTAACTGTCATTTTTTCGTCTTTTTCAAAAGGTATTTTTGTTGTTTTTTCGTTTAAAATAGCATAAGCATATTTTTCAACTTGTTTTAATAATATTGTATCTCCAGCTTTTATATCAACATCTTTTTCTTTTATTATTTTATCTATTGAGTATGTTAAGTATTTTGAATCTCTAATAAGTACTAAATCATCATCTACTGTTTTTATGGGGATGTTTATATTGGATAAAAGTGTTTTTAAGGTTAATTCATCATGATAATCAATTGATTGAGTTCCAAACTCTGAAAAAACGTTAACTCTTTTATCATATCTTACAGGAAAGATAACCATAGAATTTTCATATATATATGGATCTTCACCTTTTTCTCCTTTTAATAACCAAGAGATATCAATGGTCTTTTCTTCATTATTTTCATTTCTTATTATTGCAGTATCCGTTTTTTCTGGGTTGTTTATTCCACCAACCATTGAAATCAATTCGGATAGCTTAATTCTTTCTTGTTTTATATCTATCATTCCATTTCTCGGTATATTTCCGAGTACGTTAACCTTGAAAGGTCCGTAATTAGTGATACCAGCTGTGATTCTTGTGTTTTTAACAAATTCTGACATTTTCTCTGTAATCAAAGATTCTACTTCTTCAATTGTTTTTCCTTCTACATTTAATCTTCCAATAGGTGGAATTGTTATCTCACCGGAAGGTCCTACAATAAGATTTGAAGCAGAATATTCTTCATATCCAAAAACCCAAACTCCTAGGGAGTCACCTATTCTTATTGAATATGAAAATATTAGCAGAGGAACAAGCATTAATAATAACAAACTTATCTTTTTCACGGAAAATCCTCCTCATCCTAATAATTATTTTTTATCATATTTTCTATTAAATCTAATTCTTGTGTTGAAAATCCATTTACTCTTAACTGGTGTAGTAGTTTTATTGATTCTTGAAGCCTACCAACTGTTATAAGTGCTTTAGCTTTTCTAATTGATATTTCATAAATATAAGAAGAGTTTTTTATATTTATTTCTAAGTTTATTAGCTCTTCAAATTTTTTTGAATCATATAATAAATTACTTAAATAATAAATAGTTTCATCTATTTCTATTCCTTTATTTAAAGCTTCTTTAAAAAGGGTTATGGCCCTTTCATTTTTTTCTTCGATCATTAAACATACACCTGCATTATGGTAGTAAACAGGGTTGTTAGGATCTAATGATATGGATTTTAGAAAGAATTCTAAAGCTTTCTCGTAGTTTTCTTTGTTCATTAATTCAGTTCCTATTTTATTGAATTTTAGGGCTTCTTTATTCTCCACTTCCAACACCTTCAGTATAGTAATAAAGTGAATCTGTCAATATTTTTTCTGGTAGAGTAAAATTAACAGAGGTTTGTTTTATACCAGAAATAATAGGTGGAGTTAGCTTGTATGATATATAGTCGATTGATTTATAAGAGTTCGAAACATATTTTTTAAGATAATCGTTGTAATCTCTTGAAATAATTAAACCACCTGATGAATTGATAAAGTTTTTAATATCTTCATTTACTTCCGTTTCATCTGTTACAAAAAATAACCTATTTGAAGACATTATTATTGGAGCAGTTTCTTCTGGCCCTATATCAACATCTGAAAATCCTTCTATTATTATAAAAGAATCGTTTTCTGATTGAGATACTCCGTAATCCATAAATTCTTCGAGATCCTTATAAATTTCTATGTTTGGTTTTGTATATATTTTTTCGATATTGAAAGATACTCTACCCCCGGAATCAACTACAGATATGTTTTTATTTAACATTTCAATTTTTTCGCCATTGATATCAGCTATTTCTATTTTAGCTGTCACCTCATATGTTTCTTTATCAAAATTCAATCCATATAAATTTAGTGTATATAAATTATGTTCAGTATTTGAGAATAATCTGTTGATTTTCATAGAATATTTCATGTAATCGGAAAAAATCTCCAAACCATTTTTAGATTTTATGATGCCTTGAAAGTCTTCCGGAATAGATTCGCTTTCTAATTTAACTAATTTTTTATTTTCAAAATCAGTTAAAAAAATACCATCCAGTGTTGAAATTATTAATTTATTCCAAGGGAGTGTTGAGAGTGAAATGAATTCTATTTGGGAACTAATATTTATTTCATCAACATAAGTCTTTTTTAATAGATCATATTTTTGAATTTTATTTGTTTTAAGATCATATGTGTAAAAGAAATTATTTAAAACACTTCCACTTGTGATTACACTTGTTAAAGGAACAGGTATATCATCTAAAACATTCCCATCATAACCGATTATTTGTATATTTGAAGCAATTGGATCATAGGCATAAATTCTTCCTATCTTATCTGTATCCAATATAAAAAGATTTTGTTCAGTTCTTAAAGGTTTTATTATGTTTTCAACATTTGAATCAATAGAGGTTTCTGTTGAATCTTTTGTTGTTTCCATTTTTATATTAGGTGAATAACTGTTAATATAATAAATACCATTGTCTGAACTAATATATATTCTATTCAAATTACTATCTTTTGATAGGTTATAAAATCTTTGGTTTTCGGGTAACCTTATCCACTTTTCATCATTATTAGATCTTTTATAAATTATGCTATTTTCTGAGTCAAGTATGTATAAATTTGAGTTAAAAACTAAAGAATCATTTATTGTATAGTATTTTTCAAAGCTTTCTATAATATTTTCTTGATTATCAATTTCATAAAATGAAGGAGTTGAATAATTTGAAATCGAAAAACTTTCAAGAGAATCTATAAAATCTTCTAAAGTTTCAGCTTCTTGATTAGCTCCAGAAAATAAAAATATGTTTTGTAAATCTTCATAGGCCTTATCTAATCTCCCAAGTTGGGTATCTAGCTTAGCTGCATAATACCAAAATTTTGGGATATCTTCAATATAAACTTCTCCAGACATGGCTTCGTTGAGCTTTAGTCTGGCTTCATATTTTTGTTCAGAAAACAATAACTCTAAACTTTCAGAAAAAAGCTCTCTTGATCTTTGTTCACCCTCGGAAAGTTCAGCTGAAAACCCTATTAAAATAATAAAAAAAGATAAAACTAATAAAAAGAATTTTTTCATTTCTTAAACCCCTTGGACAATATTTTTAAAATATCAGTGACTGTTTCTTCTCCAGAAAGAATTTTCTTGACATTTTTTTTATGTTTCCATAGGCTCAATAAAAATAATAATGATAAAATTAAACCAGTTTGTAAGTTAAAAATAAACCCTATTAACCCTCCTGCAAGCAAACCAACTAAAGATGCAAGAGAAACATATTTAAACATATAGTTTACAGGAAACCATATGGTAAAGAATATTATTCCAAGTAAAGGATTTAAGGCAAAGAATCCTCCAACAGTTGATGCTACACCTTTACCCCCTTTAAATTTAAGCCAAATAGGAAAATCATGACCAATCACAGCAGCTAAAAGTGTCAAATGTGGAATCCAAGAATCCTCACCAAAAGTTAATAAAGCAATAAGTGTAGGTATAAAAGCTTTAAAAAAATCTAAAAGCATACAGCTAATGCCAACAATAGGCCCCATACTTCTTAAAACATTAGTTCCTCCAATGTTCCCACTACCTATTTTGCTAACATCAATACCTTTCAGTTTTGGAACTAAATAAGAAAAAGGTATTGAGCCTGCAAAATATCCAATTATTAACCATACTATCAACATATTAAATTCCCCCTCATTTTCTTCTTTCTTCGAATTTTAAGAATAAGGGTGATCCTTCAAAAGGGTCAATATATTTTCTTATCATGTTTCTAAGACTTTGTTTATATGAATTAGAAATTTCTTTTGGTTGATTTGTATAAAACGTGAAAACAGGTGGTTTGACTCCAACTTGTGTTGCATAATAGAATTTAATTCTTTTACCTTTTCTAATAGGAGGAGGCGAAACCATTAAGTGTCTTTCTAAAGCGGAATTAAGAATACTGGTTTGAACTTTTATTTCTCTTGATTGTTGAACTCTTTTTATTGAATTAATCAATTTTGATACACCTGTTCCATCAACTGCTGAGGTGAAAATCAAAGGACTATAATATATAAAATAGAGTTCTTTTTCAAAGTTTTTCATGACTATATTCATATCTACTTTTGAATGATCGACTAAATCCCATTTGTTGTACGCAACTACGGTACCTTTTCCTCTATTTTCAGCTATTCCAGCTATTTTTTTATCTTGTTGTGTAATGCCTTCTAAAGCATCAACAAGAACTACAACTATATCTGATTTTTCAATTGTTCTTGTAGTTCTTATTATGGAATACATTTCAATAGAACCATATTGAACGTTCTTTTTTCTACGCATTCCAGCTGTATCCATAAATTTATATTTTTGACCATCTATTTCAACAATTTCATCGACGGCATCTCTTGTTGTTCCAGGTATTTCTGAGACTATAGCTTTTTCCATGCCAAGAATTTTGTTGAAAAGAGAAGACTTACCAGCATTCGGTTTTCCAATTATTGCGACTTTTATAATTTCATCATCTTCTTCTAATTCTTCATCAGTTAGATCGAAACCACGACTTTCTAATCTATCAGCAACTTCATCTAAAAGTTCATCCATGTTGCCGTTGTGTTCAGCTGAAACAGGAATTGGTTCACCAAATCCAAACTCGTATAAATCTGGTTTTATTTCCATCTTATATTTTTCATAGGATTCAG
>JBNJGY010000061.1:0-9339 GCA_051748045.1 Thermotogota bacterium | reverse complement strand
GACTTTTAATCTGAAATCAAGATTAGAAAAAGGCTCATCCATCAAAAACAAATCAGGATCATTAGCAACAGCCCTGGCAATTGAAACTCTTTGTTTCATACCTCCACTGAGCTCATCTGGATAATATTCCTTATAATTCATCAACTCAACTTTCTTGAGTGAATCTTTTATTATTTTTTTTCTTTTATTTTTATCTTTTATCTTATCTTTTAATATAATCTCGATGTTTTCATAGACTGTAAACCATTTCAATAAATTAGGTTCTTGAAAAATATATCCAAGATTATTAAATTGCTTTTTTATCTCACCTTTATTTAGTTTTTCTAACCCAGATATAATTTTTAAAATTGTAGATTTCCCACATCCGCTGGGACCAATGATACCTACAATTTTTCCTCTTTGAACATCTATACTTAGGTTTTTTAAAATTATATTATCATCAAATTTTTTATGAATATTTTCTAAAGATAGCATAAAATACCTCCATTTTTTAGCCCAACCTAACTTTATTATATTGTATCAACAAAAATGACATTAATTGTTACAAAAAACACATATTAACCCAATCATATCAATACATTAATTTATAATTGTTTATTTATTTTTTTTCGTTACATTCTTTTATTACCTATAACACTATATATAGTAATTTATTGAAGTTATATCATATATGTGGTATTATATTAGTGGTAATTAATTTTAGGAGGGGTAGTATGGATTTAATAAAAAAGTATTTAAACGAAGAAGATTGGAAAGTCAAAGAAAATTCAAACATGCAATATTCGCTGCAAGGATTAAACAACCATATTCATCAAGAAATTATTAAAAGATTTTGGCTTGATGAAATATATAATGAGAAAATAAAAAATCATCATATTGATGGTGATATACATATACATGACCTTGGTTCTTTATCCAGCTATTGCGTTGGATGGGATTTAGAAGAATTATTAAGAAGAGGTTTTAACGGGGTTGAAAATAAAGTTTCATCAGGACCAGCTAATCATCTTAGAACTGCCCTAATGCAAATAGTAAATTTTTTATATACAATGCAAGGTGAAACTGCAGGGGCGGTTGCTTTTTCAAATTTTGATACATTATTAGCTCCTTTCATTTACTATGATAATCTGTCTTATAAAGAAGTCTTACAAAGTATGCAAGAATTTATTTTCAATATGAATGTCCCAACTAGAGTTGGTTTCCAATCTCCATTTAGTAATATAACTTTTGATATTATTGTTCCTTCTAATTATAAAGATAAAAATGTTATTATAAAAGGCGAGGAAAAAAACAAAATATATTCTGATTTCCAAAAAGAAATTGATATGATTAATAAAGCCTTTGTTGAGGTTATGATGAAAGGAGATTATGATGGAAGGCCATTTTCATTCCCTATACCGACATACAATATAACAAAAAATTTCAACTGGGAAAGTGAAGTTTCAGATGAAATCATGAAAATGACTATGAAATACGGAACTCCATATTTTTCAAATTATATTAATTCTGATATGGACCCAGAAGATGCTAGATCAATGTGTTGCAGACTTAAATTATCCAATAAAGATGTTAAAAATCATATGGAAAAATTATCTTTTGGTTTTGTAAATGAAGATAATAATACAGATAATTCTGATGAAATAAAAAGAAGAGGTGGATTATTTGCATCTAATCCTCTAACTGGTTCTATAGGAGTTGTCACAATTAACATACCCAGATTAATGTATTTATCTAAAAAAGACAAAGAAGAATTCTTTTCTTTATTAAACTATAAATTAAATATAGCAAAAGACTCATTAGAGATTAAAAGACAAAAAATTGAAAGTTTAACTAAACAAGGTTTGTACCCATACACTAAAGTTTATTTGGATGGGGTTTATCAATTGACAGGACAATATTGGGCAAACCATTTCTCTACAATAGGTTTTGTTGGTATGCATGAAGGTCTTAAAAACTTTGGTTTTACTGATGGTATTATTGATTTTGGAGGTAAAAAATTTGCAGAAGAAATCATGAACCATATTTTAAAAAAGCTCGATGAATTCAATAAAGAAACAGGAAATTTATATAATCTTGAGGCTTCTCCTGCAGAAAGCACAAGTTATAGGCTCGCAAAATTAGATCTAAAAAACTTTGGAAAGAACTTGAATTTTTCTGGAGATGAAAACACAAAATATTATACAAATTCTGTTCATCCACCAGTAAACAATTTTGAAGATCCTTTCGATCTTTTAGAACATCAAGAAGGACTACAAGATAAATGGACCGGCGGAACAGTGCTACATATTTTTGTAGGTGAAAAAATAACAGATAAAGAAGTGTTAAAAGAATTTATTAAAAAATCTTTTGAA
The DNA here is from genome assembly GCA_051748045.1 of Thermotogota bacterium. Classification (GTDB taxonomy): domain Bacteria; phylum Thermotogota; class Thermotogae; order Petrotogales; family Petrotogaceae; genus Geotoga. Next base: position 6,988 of record JBNJGY010000061.1, on the reverse strand, counting down.
AGTCACACTCTCCCTTATATGAGTATCACACCAACTTTTTCAATATGTCCAGAACACGGATATATTTCTGGAGAACATTTTAAATGTCCTATATGCGGAAAAAATTCTGAAGTATATTCAAGAGTTGTAGGATATTATAGACCAGTTCAAGCTTGGAATAAAGGAAAACAAAAAGAATATATTCAAAGGCAACAATATGTTGTACAATAAAACAATCTTTGCAGGGTTTAGGTCTTTTAGCTTTGTTGATTTTCCAGGTAAATTATCATCTGTTCTTTATACTGGTGGTTGTAATTTCAAATGCCCGTGGTGTCACAACTGGAAAATAGCCCTGGCAGAAAAGTATAATTTTTTAACCGAAAAAGACTTATACCAGAGTTTAGAAAAGGCTTTTAAAAAAATTGATGCTTTAACCATAACTGGTGGAGAACCTACAATCCACAATGATTTAACAGATTATATAAAAAGAATAAAAAAAGAATTCAAAGTTGCTATAAAATTAGATACAAACGGCAGTAATCCTAAAAAGATATCAGAAATAATTCAAGAAGGAAATATTGATTATATCGCAATGGATATTAAATCTTCTCCAGAAAACTATAAAAATTTAACCGGTCTTAACAAAAGTTACTGGGAATCTGTTTTCGAAACTTTAGGAATGCTCAGAAATTCTAAAATTGATTATGAGCTAAGAATGACTTATGTAAATGGTTTATCTAAAAATAGTGACCTTAGATTTTTTGAAGACATTGCTTTAAAGGATGAAAAAATTTTTATAACAAACGCAAACTCTACTAATATTTATACAGTAAAAGAAAAAGAGATTTTTAAGTCTGACAAGCTTACAGTTAGATAAATCAAAGAAAACAAAGATTTTTTGGACTGTAAAAATAAAATTGTTGTGATAGAATACAATTATAAAAGTTAATATTAACTCTTTAGGTGATGAAAATCTTAATAGGCAATTCGGTGAAAATCCGAAACGGGCCGGCCGCTGTGAACAGCTACGAAAACTCAAATACCACTGGGTAATTTTCCCGGGAAGGAGAGTAAGTAGGTTTGATGCTGTAAGTCAGAAGAACTGCCTTTAGAGTCAGATTTTTACTTTCTCCAGGACCAGAAAGTGAAAGAATTTTTTTATAAATAATTGTATTTAAAATACAATAAAAATTGTATATATCAATTCTTTCTTATTTCTTTCAGGAGAAATAGGAAAGAATTTTTTTATTATTAGGAGGAGAAGATATTGAAAAAAACAGTTTTTAAGGATTATTTTGTATCAGTTATAGGGGTTGCTTTAACCGCTGTTGGTTTAGTTTCATTTCTTATGCCAAACAACATAGCTGCTGGTGGTGCAAATGGTATTGCAATTGTTCTAAATGGTTTATTTGATTTACCTGTAGGTATTTTAATGTATTTTGTTAATTTTGTTCTTTTTATCGTTTCTTTTATATTCATAGGTAAATCTTTTGGTGTTAGATCTATTGTCTGTACTTTTATGCTTAACTTTTTTGTAGATTTTTTTGATAGAATAATTCCTTTCCCAAAATACACTGGAGAAGATCTTTTTATAGCTGTTTTTTTAGGGATTTTCATTTCTGCAATTGGTATGGCCATAGCATTTTCTGTTAATTCATCAACCGGGGGAACTGATATATTAGCAAAAATATCCAATAAATATTTTGGATTACCTATGGGTATCTCTTTATTATTTGTTGATTTGTTTATAGGTATAGCCGCAGGGTCACTTTACGACTTACAAGTTGGAATGTATTCTATTATCTCAGTCATAATGAATGGTTTAATAATTGATTTTGTAATGAAATCATTGAGAACAAACAACATACTAACTATTATTTCCAATCAACCAGATGAAATAATAAATTATATTTTCAAAAATTTGGACAGAGGCGCATCTGTTATAAAGGGACAGGGAGCTTACAGTAAAAAAGAAAAAGACTTTATTTATGTTGCTGTAAATAAGAGACAGAAACATGAAGTAATTAAAAACATAAACAAGATAGATCCTTATGCATTTATTATTGTACAAGAAACTTCTGATGTTGTTGGATACGGTTTCGGAACACTAAAAAATTATTAAATGAGGTGATAAAATGAAAATTTATGAATTTGTCGGAAAAAAAATTCTAAAAAATCATGGTATAAATATTCCAAATTCACAAATAATAAAAAATGAAATACCCAAAAATAAGATAATACCTTCTGTTATAAAATCTCAGGTGTTAGTTGGAGGGAGAATGAAGTTAGGAGGGGTGTTATTTGCTCAAAATGAAGAAGAATATGTTAAATATGTAAATGTCTTATTAGCAAAAACCATAAAAGGTGAAATACCACATTCTATATTAGCAGAGCTAATGATCGATTATAAAAACGAAAATTACTTATCTATTTATGTGGATAGAGAAGAAAGACAAATTAAATGGATTTTCTCGTCTGAAGGAGGAATAGAAATTGAAAATTCAAAAAATATTATAAAAGGCAGTTATAATGAAGTTTTTATAAAAGTACCACAAGCGATCAAAAATATAATGCCTAATCTATACAATCTTTTTATAGAAAAAGACCTAACTCTTTTAGAAATTAATCCATTAGTTATAACAGCTAATAATAATAAAATATATGCTTTAGATTGTGTAATGGAAGTAGATGATAATGCATTATATAGACAAGAATGGATCAATGAATACAATAAAAATATAGAAAGTAGTTTTCACTACGTAGAATTAGATGGAAATATTGGAATAATAGGATGTGGTGCTGGGATAGTTATGGCAACAATGGATATGATTTCAGAAAAGGGTTTAAAGCCTGCTAACTTTTTGGATATAGGCGGAGGTGCTGATAAAAAAACTACAATAAAAGCTTTAAAAACTTTATATAAAAAAGGATTAAAAACTATAGTTATGAATATATTTGGAGGAATAACAAAATGTGATTTGATTGCAGAATCAATTGTAGACTTTAAAAAAAATCACAAAGATATAAATTTATTAGTTAGAATGACAGGAAATGGAGAAAAAGAAGGTACAAAAATTTTAAAAGATTATAATATAAAAAATTATGACACTTTAGAAGATTTAATTGAAGATTTAATTCATGAATATAAAAAGGAGATTTAAAAAATGATAAATGGAAATGAAAGAATTTGTGTGCAGGGAATAACAGGAACTTATGGAAAAGCACATACTATAAAAATGTTAAATTATGGTTCGCAAATTGTTTGTGGGGTATCAAATAATAAAAATATTAAAAGTATTCACGGTGTTCCAGTCTTTAACAATGTAAAAGAAGCTGTTAAAAAATATTATGCAGATACTTCCATTGTTTTTGTTCCCCCAAAATCTGTAAAAGATGCTGTTATTGAATCTATAGAATCTAAAATTAAAAAAATAATTATAATTACCGAACATGTTCCAACTCATGATATGCTTATCTTAAAAGAAAAAGCTATTGAAAAAAAAGTTAATATCATAGGACCAAACTGTCCAGGTATAATAATTCCAGGTAAATCTAAAATTGGTATAATGCCAGAAAATGCTTTTAAAAAAGGAGATATTGCAATAATATCAAAGAGTGGAACTCTAATGTATGAAATTGCAAATTATGTTTCAAAAAAATCATCTGGAATTAGAATCGGAATAGGGTTAGGGGGAGACCCTATAATAGGTACCAATATCGCTGAAGCCATGGATTTCATTATTAAAAAAAACATAAAAAAGGTTATAATAATAGGTGAACTAGGTGGTAAAGATGAATTAAATGGAATTGAAAATGCAAAAAGAAATGGCTTCAAAGGTAAAATAAAAGTATTCTTAGCTGGAAGAACTGCTCCAAAAGGTAGAACTATGGGGCATGCAGGGGCTATAGTCAACGGTTATGAAGGAACTATCAAATACAAAGAAGAAAAACTTAAAAATATTGGAATAAATGTAGCAAAAAAATTAGAAGAATTAATATTTTAAATTTGGAGTTGAATAAATTGAGTAGTAGTTTAAAAGGTTGGATTTATTTACTTATCACAATTTTCTTTTTCAGCACTATAGAAGTAGTGACAAAGCCTTATTCAGAAGTGTTTGATCCATTACAATTGACCTTTTTAAGATTTTTAATTGGTGGATTACTACTTTTTGTATACGTTATTTTTACCGGTAAACTTAAAAATTTCAAATTAACCGCTAAGAATTTATTATTAATGGGGCTAATAGGTTCTTTAAATTCAATTATGGCTATGTCTTTTTTACAGTTAGCAGTTAAGTTCTCTAATGCTTCTACAGCAGCTATAATGATATCTACAAATCCCATTTTCGTAATCTTTTTGGCTTGGATAATATTGAAAGAAGATATGAATTTCAAAAAAATTCTTTCGGGAATAATCGGATTAATTGGTATATCCCTTATAATTCTTTCGAACAATTCAGGAGACACTGTTCTCGGATTTGTTTTTGGAGGATTATCAGCTTTTAGTTTTGGTCTATACACAGTATTTGTAAAAAAGTTTATAACAAAAATTCCATCCAGTATTTTTGTCACATTTTCTTTCTTAGTGTCCTCAATATTTTTCTTTGTTTTCTTAAAAATAATAAACGTTCCAACATTTACATTTGAAATAGTAAATTCGAATGTCATTTGGATGCTTTTATATATAAGTATATTTGTCACCGGAATTGCTTATATAACTTTTTTCAAGGCTTTTGAATACTTAGATGCATCAAAAGGGGCTTTCTCTTTTTTATTAAAACCCGTAATATCGATGGTTTTATCATATATATTCTTATCTGAAATTCCAAATCAACAAAAAATTCTCGGAACTTCTTTGATAATTTTAGCTGTTGCTATTATAGTAAAACAGAAAAAAAAGACTTAATTTAAACAAAAAACGTGATTCTATGAATCACGTTTTTTTATAGGTTTTTATAAAAATTATTTTTAATTTTATTGATATCAAAATATAATTCTTGTTACTAGGTTTAGAAAACCTAGTAATTAATGCTATAAAACTCAACCTTTTATCAACTAATTCTTTAATCAATTATGACTATTTTTGTTTGATTATTTTATATATTTAATGTATATTTAATCTTTATTATATTTTTCAGTTACCTTCTTAATCTTTTAGTAATTATTTGTTGTTTAAATGGTAATATCAGCTAAAATAATAATTCTATATATATATATATTATTAAAAATTAAATTGGAGGGATATGTATGAAGTCTATTAAGTACCAAATTTTAATTCCAGTAATTGCAATCATTGTAACCTTAGCTTTGGTTTTAACTATAACGAGTATAACAAGTGGTTCAAATAATATCCAAAGCGAAGCACTGAGTAGTGTCAAATATCAAGCAAAATCTTTTGTTGACGTAACTAATTCAATTAGCGCTGCTGAATCAAAACTAAAAGATTTAGAATATATATCAAAAATTAAATTGGAAAATCAAGATTTTTCAGAAGACTATATAAAAAATGATTTTAATAATTATATATCAGATGTATTGAAATCTATTTTAAATAGTGATGAAAATTTACAGTACGCATATTTTTATGTTAATCCTGATTATGCTGATTTCTTCTTCAACATATCTTACGCTAGATCAAACAATACAGTTAAAAAAGAAGATATTTTATCTTCAGAAAATTATGTTAACGATGATTCTATGAAATGGTTTTATGAACCAATAGAAACTAGACAAGTAGTTTGGTCTGATCCTTATGAATGGGACGGTAATACAGTAGTTAGTCAATCTGCTCCCCTTATTATAGATAATAAAGTAGTAGCAGTTATAGGTGTTGATCTTAATTTTTCATATCTAAAAAAGATTATACTCGACTATATAGCTTATGATACTGGTTATGCTTATGTACTTAATGAAGAAAAAGATATTATTATACATAATTCTTTAGAAGGAGAAAGTATATATGATTTAGGGTTAAATGAATTTGCAGATGAAATAGATAAAAATAATAATGGAGCCATAGCCTACAATTTAAATGGAAGAGAAACTATCTCAGGATATTATACTCTAAATAATGGATGGAATATTGGTATCTCTGTAAGAGAAGACGAAGTTTTAAGTGGAGTTAATGAATTGCGTTTATTGATGATTATTTTATCTGTTGTATCTACTGTTATAGCATTTTTAATCGTATATTATATTACATTGAAAATATCAAAACCAATAAAGGAATTAAGTAAAGTCGCAGAAAATGTAGCTAAAAATGATTTAACAGAAAAAGTAAACGATAAACTTTTAAATAAAAAAGATGAGGTAGGTATATTATCAAAGAGCTTTGATAATATGGTAAGACAATTCAACAGAATAATTAGCGAAATAAAAGATTCATCAATTGAAATGAAAAATTCGAGCCAAGATTTAGCCAGTGTAGCAGAAGAAGCATCAGCGACATCAGAAGAGTTGAACTCGCAGGTAGAAACAATAGAAAGAAATGCAGAAGATGCATCAGCATCAGTACAAGAAGTGACAAGTGGAGTAGAAGAAGTGGCAGCAAGTGCACAATCATTATCAAAAGCAGCACAAAGTCTTTCAAGCTCAGCTGAGAGTACAAACGATGCAGCAAATAGTGGAGCTAGAAAAATAAGAAATATAAATATAAAAATAAATGATGCCAACGAAAAATCAAAAGCAACAGAAGAACAAGTAGAAACATTAGCTAAAAAAGCAGAAAACGTAGGACAAATAGTAGAAACGATAAACTCTATTACAGAACAAACAAATCTCTTAGCTTTAAATGCAGCTATAGAAGCAGCGAGAGCAGGAGAAGCAGGAAAAGGATTTGCAGTTGTAGCAGATGAAATAAGAAAACTAGCAGAAGAAAGTGGAGGAGCAACAGAAGAAATAGCAAAAATATTACAAGAAATCAAAAAAAGCACACAAGATGTATCAACATCATCCTCAGATACAGTGACTTACATGAATGAGATAGACAGTGAGATGGATGAAATAGCAA
>JBNJGY010000060.1:0-9407 GCA_051748045.1 Thermotogota bacterium | reverse complement strand
TCTTTCAAGATCAAGCAATTCAGAATCTTCGTCTCTTTTATAACCTTCTGGATATTCAACCTCGTGTATTCCGTCTTCTTTTGGAACGAAGAAAAATTTATTTGGATCTGGATCAATATGTATGTATTCTTTTGTCATTCCCAATGAGTTTGTTGTACAAATATCCACACATAACCCACAGAAAGAACATCTTCCATAATCTATTACAGGCCTTTCTGGTTTTGAACCTTCTTCATCTGGAACTTCTGAAAATTCTGTCATTACTATAGCATCAGTAGGACAAACTTTTGAACAAGTCCCACAACCTATACATTTATCCCAGTCATTAGTATGAAAACCTCTATATCTATCTGCTGCTTCTCTTGGCTTATCGAATATATCTGAAAGTTCTATTGTAACAGGTTTTTTAGTCAAGTATTTCCATGCTCTGGCTGGGGAGAAAAAACTTTTCTTTGCCATTATATATCACCTCTGATTATCTATCAATTTCAGGAGCACAAACTCCCATTGTGTCTAACCAAATTGCCGCGTCTTCTATCCTGTGACCTGGTAAGTATTTTTCAACACCCAATAATCCCTGAGGATAAGAAGCACCTCTAACTGCTATTCTGTATGGCTTGTCTCCACCATCTGAAACCATGTAATAACCATATTCTCCTCTTGAACATTCGATATGGCTATAAACTTGACCTTCTGGAACTTTCCATCTCAAAGCACTACCTCTTGATATTTTTGCTCTAATTTTTCCTTTAGGCATCTTGTCAATTACCTGTCTTAAAATCCTTATACTTTGAAGTATCTCTTCATATTTTATACTTAATCTTGTATAAGCATCTGAATAAGTAGCTGTCGGAACATCGAATTCAACTTGGTCGTATCTTGCATATGGATCAACTTTTCTTATGTCATATGGTTTACCAGTTGAAGATCTCATTCCTATACCAGTTACTCCCAATTCCCAAACTACTTCTTCAGGAAGCATAATTTCGTCTTTTGTTCTTTTTTGAATCATTGGATTTTTAAGAATCAATTCTTCGTATTCAGGCATTCTGTTTTCTAAGTAATCTAAATATTCAATTATCTTTTTTTCTATGCCTTCTGGAAGGTCTTTTCTTACACCACCAGGAACTATGTACATGTGGTATATTCTTGCTCCTGTTATTTCTTCAAAAATATCTAGTATCAAATCTCTGTCTGCAATCGCCCAGTTTGGACCTGTATATAGCCCAGTAGGACCACCAATTCCACCAAGAGACATTAAATGACTTGAAATTCTTGCGAGCTCGAGAATTAACATTCTTAACCAATGTGCTCTTTCAGGCACTTCTACATTTCCCAGAGCTTCTATTCCCATGGCATAAACCATTTCGTTTATATCTGGTTCAGGAACACAAATTCTTGGTATTAAAGCTAGATTGTTCATCCACAATCTTCTTTCCATAAGTTTTTCAAAACCTCTGTGAAGCATTCCTGGTAAAGGCCTTGTTTTAATTATTTTATCTCCTTCAACGTACATGTGAACAGAGAAATTCCCGTGCATACCAGGGTGGTTTGGCCCTAAATATAATTTTAATTCTTTAGCCATTTGTTTCACCTTCTCCTGTTTTAAAATCTACTTTGTATTCTCTGTCAGGATACTTTCTCTTTGAATATTCAAGTGGATCAAAATCTTTTTTCATAGGTGGCATATCATCCCATAATTCTAAGAAAAGAGGTTTTTCAGACATTTTGTTTCCTTCGAATTTAACACCAAAAAATTCGTGAATATCTCTTTCATAGAATTTTGCACCTGGATAAAGATTTGTAATAGTTTCAAAATTTGGTTCTTCTCTGTCTATCTTTGTTCTAACAACCATGGTAACTGTGTTTTCCCAATTCATAAATGTGTACGCCAATTCGTATTTGTTTTCTTTTATCCAGTCTATACAAGTGATTAGAGTCAATTGTCTCCAACCTTCATTTTTAATAAAACTTAAAACTGTTTGAAAATCTTTCTCATTTATTTCTATAGCTATCTGATTTTTTATAGGAGTTTCTGTTTTTATAAGGTCAAAGTTCTTTTTCAAACCTTCAATTATATTTTCAGTATTATTCGTGGAATTCATCTTTTACTCGCACCTCCCCAAGAGAGCGGATTTGATTTGGTTTGTAATAATCTTCATAATGATTTTGATACCTTTTCCATCCATTTGCCTCTCCTGCTTTAATCATGTTCATGAGTTTTTTAAATCCATTCATAACAGCTTCAGGTCTTGGCATACAACCTGCTATGTAAAGATCAACTGGCATATAATAATCCAGTTTGTTGATTGTAGCATAAGAATCATAATAAATTCCACCATTTAAAGTACAAGAACCGAATCCAACCACGTATTTAGGATCCATCATTTGTTCATAAGTGTATATAACTCTTCTTAGGGTTTTAACAGATAGATATCCTGTTATAAGCAAAACATCTGCCTGTCTAGGAGTCGCCATAGGAGCCATACCTATTCTTTCCATATCAAAACGTGAAGTCATAGTTGGAGGTAACTCAATAGCTCCACAACCAGTACAATAATGCAACATCCATATAGATTTACTTCTCATGATATTTTTTATTTTATCCCAGAGATTTAAAGAATCATTTAAATCTCCATCGTTAATATTCAATTCGTTAAAATCATCGTTCATAGCCATATTTTCACCCCCAAACCGGTAAATATAACAATAGCGGTTTGAATTATCGCAAGCGTTAGTGGTACTTTGTAATAATTAAACACAACTTGATCTACTTTGAATCTTCCAAGTACTGCTGAAATTATCGTTGCAAAAAGATAAACTGCTGCATATTTTATCAAATAAGCCACAATTCCTCCGCCACCTAAGAACAAGTGAACAAATAGGCCTATTTCTATAAAAGTAGCAAACTCATGTTGCAACATAAGCATTCCAATATGTTTTCCACCATATTCAACAAGTGGTCCAGAAGCTATTTCAGCAGGAGCTATAGGAGTGTCATATGGTTTTTTTGCTAACATACCCATTACAGATATAAAAGCAACTATAGCACCAAGTGGCATTCTAAATAAATGCCAGTCTAAAAAACCTCCAGCTTGCATTTCTGCGATTGCAGAAATTGAAGAAGTTCCGTAAACATGTATCATACCAAAAACAACTATCATAAACGGCAATTCATACCCAAGCATTTGAGTCAAAGCCCTCATAACTCCTATTGAAGCCCAAGGGTTTCCAGAACCAACAGCACTCATTGCCATTCCAAGAGAACCAATTGCCAATAAATAAATAATTACAAAAAATGTATCCAATCCTTCAAAAGCAACTATTCCTGCAAAAGGCATAAAAATAACAGTTGCCATAGTTCCACCTAAAGCCATAATTACACCAAAATCGTAAATAAATCCATGGCTAATAGATGATTTTGAAAATGCTTTGAAAATATCCATAAAAGTCTGATACCAAGGAGGTCCAACTCTTCTTTGAACTCTTGCAGTTACCTTTCTTTGGTAACCTTCTAAAGTAACCTGCCATAAAAAGGCTATTAATATTAAAAGTAATCCTATTAAATAACTCATACTATATCACCCCAAAAATAGATAAGAGCAAAAAACAACGTTATCCAGAAAAGTGAAACAGAAATACTCTTACCAAAGAACCATGATTTAACCATACTTCCAAATTCGTGAACTCTCATTGCAATTCCGTCAAACAAAATTTCTACACGTTTTTTATTCCCATATGATTCTTCAAAAGAAGCATAATAATTTTTTCCGTAATGGTACATATCTGGGTCATGGATAAATTCTGCTGAAGTATATGTATCCATTTGATCCACTTTCTTAGCTTTTTGGCTCAAGAAGAATAATATCGCTGCTACCACAAACCCGAGTCCAAAAACCAAAGTAACTACCAATGAATCCCACATACCAGTATTTGCAAAAATCTTTGTTCCTTCTATTCTTACTCCTTCTAAGCCTAAAGAAACCTGTATTTTTGAAATGTATTTTAACATTTGTCCAGGGAAAACACCATAAAAAATTGTCAATAAAGACATTGCTATTAAAGGTAATTGCATCAAAAATGGAACTTCTTTTACATTTTTATGTTTTGGTGAAAGTTGGCCTAAGAACGCTGCAGACAAAGGTCTGAAAACATACATAAAACTACCAACACTACCAAAGAAAGCAGCCACTGCAAGGAACATTTGTCCTTCAGAAACCAACCCTTGGAAAATCATCCATTTTGAAGCAAATCCACTCATTGGAGGAATTCCAGCAAGCGAAATAATCGCTATTAAATAAGCAGCAAAAGAAAGAGGCATTCTCTTAATCAAACCACCAAGTTCTGACATCTTTGTAGTGCCTGTTCTGTAAGCAATTGCTGCAAAAGCAAGGAACATAGCACCAGAAGCCATAGCATGGTTGAAAATATGCATTAAACCTCCAGCAAAACCAATATGATTAACCATAGCAATACCAATCAAAATATAACCAGAATTACTAACTGTTGAATAAGCAATCAACTTTTTTGCATCTTCTTGTTTTATTGCCATAAGCGTACCAACGACAATACTAATTCCACCTAAAATCATGATTAAATAGTTTTCAAACGGAACTCCCATAATTTGCAAATGACCAGAAAAAATATTGAAAGATGGCATAACTGCAGTTACAACAAAAGCTATAAATCCTCCAACTTTAACAAGTCCTCCAGATAAAACTGGTGAAAAAGTATGTGGAGCGCTTCCGTGAGCTGCTGGTAACCATGTGTGAAATGGGAATATTCCCAGTTTTGTTAACCCAGCCATAATCATCAAAAAGAACACAAAAACGTATTCATTTGGATTAGCTAAAACTGCACTGGATAATGTTTCTATGTCAAAAGTATTAAATGTGTTGTATAAATAAAATATCGCGTAAAGCATTGAAAATGAACCGATTGAACTGATTGTGTAATAGATAACCGGTGATTTTCTTGATTTACCCATAGGGATTATGAAAAGAGATGCCCAAACTATGATTTCAAAGAAAATAAACATAGTCAAAAAATCTTTTGCATAAAAAACCCCTAAAGTTCCTATCATTGAAAGCATAAACAACAAGTTATATGCCGCAGGGTTTACCAACTTCTTCATCCAGAATGGATTGAAAAAAGAAACCAAGAAATAAGTCAACAAAAGAACCATTGAAAAGAACCAAGCGTAATTAGAAGTTATGAACGAAATGTCAAAATCTCCAAATCTCACTAAATCAAAAACTTCACCAACGCTGTTTTGGTAGCTGAATATTGAAAAAAACAAATAACCTGAAAAAATTATGGTGAAAAACCCTCCAACTTTTTTGTTGAATTTTGTAAAGAAAAAAACTATTAGAGAGCTCAAAAAACCTTGAATTATTAAATTATTTAAAGCCATATTATATTCCTCCCATTACACTGGAAAGATATGTGTTTATATCTCCTAAGCTGTTTGCCGCTTTTTCTATGTTTTCTACTAAAAACTCTGGTGTAATTCCAGCAATAACAAAAACAGCGCCAACAACTAAAGCAATAATAGAAACAGTAAATCCGTTGAGAATGTTGTGAGATGTTCCGGCTTCTTCTGAAGATTCTTTGCCTTCTTTTCCAGGATTCCACAACTTAACCAACAGTCTTATAAAATAAATACCTTCTACAATACTTCCAATCAAAATGAAAGCAGGAATCCACATATTTGTTGCAAAAGCTGTCTGCAAAATATTTATCTTTCCATAGAACCCAAAGAAAAGTGGAAGTCCTATCAAAGAAAGAGCAGAAATAGTAAACCCTAATCCCATCATATAATGCTTTCTGAAAATACCCGCGAGATTGTCTATATTATCGTCATCATTACTTTTGTATGTCTTTGTAGCTATTGAAAACATAACCATCTTTGCAAAAGCGTTATTCACAAGTTGGATCAATGCTGCATAAAATCCGCCTAATAAAAACATAGTGATAATCAACCCAGCCTGGCCAATACTTGAAAAAGTCAAAATACTTCTCAAATTTTTAGAAGCCATAGCTGCACTTTCTGCAAAAATAAATGTCATAAGAGTTAAAGTAATAAAAGCATATATAAGATTTGTATCAATAGTTAAAATCTGCCCGAACACTCTTCCAACCACTGCTGCTGAAACAGTCGCATAAACTGTTGAAAACATAGGACCTGTTAAAGTGTTAGAATTTCCAAAAATTCCTCTTACCCATGAATTGAAAGGAAGAATCTTCGCCTCAACCGCCAATCCTGAGAAAATAAAAGTAAAAGAAAGAACTTTTACAGAATCACTTATCTCAGGTAATTTCGTTGCTAAATCAGCCATGTTTAATGTGCCTGCTGTTCCATAAAGAATAATTATCCCAAACAAATAAAGGCTTGAACCAACTGTTCCCAAAACCAAATATTTGAAAACTGAATAATATTTTTCTGTTGAACTAGCCAAAATATATGCACTTATAGCTATTATTTCCATAAACACGAACAAGTTAAACAAATCTCCTGTCATAACTATTCCATTAATTCCAGCCAAAGTAACCAGAAGAACTGTTGAATTCTTCTTTAAATCCCACATTCCGTTCAAGAGAGTTAAAAAGAATAGAATATTTACAATAGCTAATATCAAAAAAGAATAATCATCAACAACAAGATTGATTCCAAAAGGTGGTTTCCATCCACCAATTACATAAGAACCATTCTCTATAAAAAAACTTCCTATAACTGTAAACAAAGAAACACCAAATAAAAATACTCCAGATAGCTTCTTAACCATAATGGCTAAAAATGCTGCTAAAAGAGGTATTACAACCAAAAGAATTGGATTAATCATTGTCTTCACCTCTTATTTCATCTATTTCAAGAGTTCCGTGTTTTTTGTAGATATTTCTTGCAAGCATAAGTGCAACTGCTGTAACCCCAAAACCAATAACAATAGCTGTAAGAACAATAGCTTGAGGAAGTGGATCCACAAAATTAGTGTCATTTTCAAAAATGATGATTGGAGCATTTGAACCACTAATATAACCAGTAGAAATGATGAAAAGGTTCAACCCCAACTCCAAAATATTCAAAGAAATAATCATTTTAATGATGTTTTTTTGAGACAACAAACCATAAATCCCAACCAACATCAAAACTATATATAAATATTGACTCATTATTCTACCTCCCCGTTAAGGAAGTTTCCTAATAAGTTGGATACTTCTGAACCTACTTTTAAACCAACCAAAACATATAATATCGGAACAATTCCTGCTGAAATCAAATCTCCAATATCTCCATTTGGTAAGAAATTGTATAAGAAATATCCACCTATAGACAAACCTGCTAATCCTATTATTAGGATCAAACTTCCTGCAGTACCTTCCATAATTTTAAAAGCTGTGATTTTTGTTTTAAAATGTTCATCGCTTAAATACATAAGCAAGAAAGAAGAACCAATCATAGCTCCTCCTGGAAATCCTCCACCTGGTGAAAGATGACCATGGATAAAAATATAAATACCTGTAATAAGTATAATTCCAGAAATAATCTTCATTCCGTTTTTTAGAATAAATCCTGGTTTAACAGAAAAAATTACTTTTTCCTTCAAAAATCCGCCCAGTAAAGCCACTCCAAGGGCAGAAACAAAAAGAACTGTAACTTCTCCCAAAGTATCAAAACTTCTGTAATTAACAACAATAGAAGTCACAACATTGGCAGAACCAGATTCTGGAGATTCTCTATCTGTATCAACATTTTTATCCACATAACTATTTGCAACTGTATCTGAAAGACTCTTTTCACCAAAAGCTTTAAAATCAGAATCTTCACCATACAAACCTGTAAAAATAAAAATTCCAACTGCAACTGTCAGTAAAATCGCTATTATTCTCTTCATTCAATATCACCTATCTTCTTAATTTGAGTTAAAGTGATAACAAACAAGAAAGTAACAAGTCCAGAACCAATAACCGCTTCAGTGATGGCTACATCTGGTGCTCTCATAATAATAAAAGAAACAACAGAAAGTAAAGACATCAAAGACATATAAATAACTGAATTAATAAGTTTTTTAGATTCAATCGCTAAAACTGCGAACAAGAGCATCAAAGCTCCCGCAATAATTTCTATAACTTCTATCATTTTTCATCATCTCCATTCAACAGAGACTTCATTTCATCTTTTTCAACGTCTTTTTTAACGTCAGAAATATATGCTGCTCTGGCAAGAGTTGAACTTCCAACTGGATTGGTAACAGTTAAAAATACAATTATCAAAAGTATTTTTATCATCCAATCTGGATTCAACAAAGCTACCCCAAATAAAAGTGTAATAGTTCCAAGAGTGGTTGCTTTTGTTCCTGCTTGTAGTCTGTTAAAAACATCTGGCATTCTAAACATACCAAGACCACCTAGAGCGTAAAACAAAGCACCTATAAAAACAAAAATATATCCTAAAATATTCATTTCTTATTCGCCTCCAAATATCTGGACACAACTACAGTTTCCAAGAAAGAAAGTGCTCCGTAAACTATAGCTATATCTAAATAGAGAGAATTTTCAAAAATATGTGCCAAAAATACAATCAACCCTGTAATAATTACATTCATAGTGTCTAAAGCTGCTGCTCTATCTGCCACAGTTGGTCCCATAATCAACCTAAGAATTGAGAAAAAAGCTCCGAATCCTATAATGGCAAAAACAATAATATCCGTCATTTAAAGATACCCCCTAAGATTTTTTCAAAAGAACCCGAAATTTCTTTTGAATAATCTTCTATCCCTTCTCCTTTGACATCTATCCAGTGTACATATATATATTGATCATCCACATCAACAGACAATGTACCAGGTGTCAAAGTAATAGAATTAGCAAGAGTTAATTTCCCTGTTTTGCTTTTTATATCAGTTTTTATCTTAACAAAACCAGGATTCAATGGTATCTTAGGGCTAAGAACCCTCTTCGCTACATCCAAATTGGACAAAAGCATTTTGTAAAGAAAAACTGGTATATAACCAAAAATAAATACTAATACCCGGTATATAATACTCAAGTTGAACGAAAAATTAAGATATTGTGAAACGATGAAAGCAAGCACAAAAGAAGCGATCGCTCCCACAATCATCTCTTGAGTTTCAAAACCGGATAAGGCAGTCCAAATCACCCAAAAAGCCACAAATGATGATAAAAACTTTTTCATCTGACTCCCTCCTTATACCTACATATACTTTGTGAATTTTATCTTTTAATGAGCATAGAATAATTCATTTTAATTATTAATTATATTATACCCATCTATAGTATATATGTCAAAGGCTATATTTAGCTATATCCATTACCTTGTTGGGGTATAATTGGACTTTTTTTCATATAACAAAGAATAATTCACATTTTTAATAAATTATTATCATAAA
>JBNJGY010000059.1:0-9587 GCA_051748045.1 Thermotogota bacterium | reverse complement strand
TACTGATGCTGATGCGTCTTCTGCATTTCTTTCAATTATTTCAACTTGTGAATTCAACTCTTCTGATGTTGCTGAAGCTTCTTCTGCTACACTTGCTAAATCTGCAGAAGATGAATTTATTTGGTCTGAAGCATCAACGATAGAACTCATTGTATGTTTTAGATTATCTCCCATTTCATTAAGTGTATCAGCCATCTTTCCTATTTCATCTTTACTTCCAGAAATAAACTCTACAGTTAAATCACCTTTTCCGAATTTATTGATGTTTTCACTTAATCTGCTAATTGGTGTAGTTATAACTTTTCTAACAAATATTATTCCGATTATTAGAGCAGCTATAATAACTATAGAAGCAAATACAATCAATGTAATAACTATATTAGTAGGTTCTTCTAAAACTTCTTTTTGGTCTACAACAGAATAAACATACCAATCTGCTGAATTCATTTGAGAAAAATACGCGTTCTTTTTTACATCTTGATATTCATATTCTATTCTTCCAGATTGCCCTTCTCTTTGAGTAATGAATTCTTGAGAAGAAACATCTAAACCTATATTTTCTGAATCAGGATGAATAACAGTTGTTCCTTCTTCATTCACCATAAAAGAATAAGCTGTTTTATAAGAAGTTTCTTGTGACACTAATTCTACTAAAGCTTGCATAGACAAGTCAAGGCCTAGAACACCTACAACTTGACCATTAGACACTATAGCTTTTGACATAGTTATAATAGTATCCCCTGTAGAAGCATCTGAATAAGGCTCTGTAATAAAAACATCTCCTCTATTTCTTGTCGCTCCTGAATACCAGGGCCTTGCAGTCGGATCATATCCACTAGGTAAATCTTGATCTGGTTTTATGAGCATAGTTTTATCGTTTAGTCCAACATAAACAGATCTTACTTGTGGGTAGGATTCATAAATATTTTGAAAATTTATCAACATCCATTCTCTTTCGTCATATTCGTTAGTATAAGCCCCTTGAACATTTGCATCTTCAGAGATATAGTTAATCATGCTTTCAAGGGTTTCTATATAATTATCAGAAAATTCTTTTGTGTTTTCATTTCTAGTTTGTAGAAGTATATCTACGTCTTCAACGGTTTTGTTATAAAAAGTTACTGTGTTAAAAAGTGACATTAAAACTTATGGTATTGCGGAAATTACTACAATTAAGATTATAACTTTTCCTTTTAATGATTTCATAAAAACCCCTCCAGTTTTTAGTTGATAATTATTATCGCCTTAATTTATTATAACATAAATGTTCAGTTAATTTTTGATACAAATACGTGAATTATACTGTTTTTATTATACTAATATTAATCTTTATTCATAACAATATAACAAAGATTTACCTTTCTAGATTTTTGTTAATTTGTGCTATCATTTAATTATGTAGTATTTCTAATATTTTTTTAATAAATAGATGAGAAGATAGGAGAGTGGTAGTTATGAAAGAGAGAATTGAAAAATTAGTCAAAAGTATGATCGAGAATGAAATATCCCAGTATATTATAAGTTCTACAGAAGATATATTTTATTTTACAGGAGAATGGATTGAATCTGGAGAAAGACTTCTAACTCTATTAATAGATTATAATTCTGAACCAGTATTAATCGTCAATAAGTTGTTCCCTATAGAGAACTCTGATTTACAAATCATATTCTATGACGACTCAGAAAATCCAATTGACTTACTATCTAGATATATTAAAAAAAATAAAAATATAGCCATAGACAAAAATTGGCCTTCAAAGTTTTTGATTAAATTATTATCAAAAAAAGAATTCATCCCTAAGGATAAATCTGAATTAATAGAAGAATTAAGAATGATAAAATCGTCAGACGAAATTAAAAAAATGAAAGCAAGTTCTAGATTAAATGATGACGCAATTGAGGAAGTGATCAATCTTGTTCCTGAAATGCTACCTGAAAAATATTTAGCTCGAGCTGCTGAGAATATAATCAATAAAATAGGTTTTTCTGGAGTTAGTTTTTCACCACTTGTTGCTTTTGGTGGTAATTGTGGAGAACCACATCATGAAAGTGATTTCACAAAAATAAAAAATGGGGACTCTGTAATTATAGATATGGGTGGAATAAAAAATAGATATTGTTCTGATATGACGAGAACTGTTTTTTATGGAGAACCTGGAGAAAATGCAAGAAAAGTTTATGACATTGTCTTACAAGCAAATTTAAAAGCTATTGAATCTGTTAAACCAGGAATGAAGTTCTCTGATATTGATTTAGCAGCAAGAAATATCATTGAAAAACATGGTTATGGCAAATTTTTCACACATAGAACTGGTCATTCTATAGGTATTGAAGTGCATGAATGGCCTTACGTAAGCAAAGAAAATGATATGATTGTAAAACCTGGAATGATATTTTCTATTGAACCAGGTATTTATATACCAAATCAGTTTGGAGTAAGAATTGAAGATTTAGTGTTAGTTACAGAAAATGGCGTGGAAGTTTTAAACAATTATACAAAGGAAATGCAAATATTATGAGGAAGTGATAAATGTGGAAAAAATATATCTCGGTCTGATCTCTGCTATAACTTTGGGTTTAGGTGTGTTTTTTCTTACATCTGATAAAGATATAGAAAAAAATTTTGAATCTTATGCTCCAACTAATATCGATATAACTCATATAACAGATGACAAAATAAACTTACATTGGCAAAATCATTTTATTGGTAAAGAAATTGTAGTTATTTTAGAAAATGAATCTGGTGAATTGATAGATTCTCATGTTTTAGAAGGTAATAAAAACAATATTGATTTAACTTTAAAAAATAACAAACACTATACTTTTTCAGTTAGAGCTTTCAGAAATGATGGAGAATATGTTCAAAGTAACAAATTATATGCGAAAATAATCAGTGATTATTCAAAAGATCATATTTTTTTAGGGAAAGATGTCGAATTAAAATTTTATAAAAAATCCTTTTTACAAGGATTTAAAACTTTAGTATATTCAAAAGAGCAAAAAGAGAAATCTTTTATTGAAATTAATTATATAAGAGACGATATAGACTTAAGAGATAATATAACCTCCTTGTTTTCAGACAAAAAAAACAAATCTTATATAAGAGATTTTATATTTCCATTTGGAATTAAACATACAGGCGAAGAAACATATGATTTTTCTAAATATATGAAGGTATTTTATGAAAATAAAATTTTTAGAGACATCCCTTTAAGAAGAAACGAAAAATATTACCCAGTTATTTCTAAAGAATTGACAAGAGGGGAATATGAAGATATTTATCCAACATTTTTTGAGATTTTTTCAGAAAACTTCTTGAATATCCCAATAGTACAAAACATGCGCATAAGATTATATTATAAAGATAATAAAAAAGTACCTTCTTATGCAGAATTATGGAAACAAGAACCTTATCAAAAAACAATGACATTTAAACAAGATTTATTTGTAATTGATGATTATATATCAAGAAGTGAAGTTTCTTTTAGAATGCCTGATGAACTTATGAATGATAATCCATTTTTTGAAAAAAAAGATAAAGCTATAATTTTTATTCATGGTTTACAACTTGTAAGATTAGATCAAGATTATAATTTATCCTCTGAATTTCCTTGGAGATATAATAGAAGATTTGACTATTTTAATGGTTGGTTTGAGTATATTTTTAAAAATTCTCAAAAATTTGAAGATTTTGATTTTTATGAATTTATTTATGATACTCATTCAATGACAGCTGAAGAATTTGGAGAAAAACTAAATGAGATTATGGAAGAAAATGAGTTCTTTAAAAAAAATGGATATGAAGAAATTTATTTTGTTGGACATTCTATGGGTGGACTAGTAGCTAGATATGCAGCTAATAGTGAATATAGAACAAACATTGAAAATATTATAACTATTAATGCTGTAAATAAAGGTTCACCTTTTCAAAATCTACCTCAATTATTCTACTCTGATTTAATTTCCAATTATACTTTTAGTCTTGATATTCTAGAACCTCTATATAATATAATAACAAAATCTATAACTAGTTTTAGAGAACAAAAGCCCATGGATATAGGTAATGAGATAGAAACAATAATGAGAAAAAACCCATTATTATTCCCAGTATTATTATCTGAATATGGTATTCTAGACACTTTCCAAGGAGGAATGTCTATTAATTATGCAAATAAAGAATACTTAACCACTTTAGAGAACAATCTTTACTCAAACATCCCCTTTAAAGATTCAATTTTTAAAAGCAATGATAAAATAGAAAATTTAAATGAAAAAGACAAATATTTAGAAAAAACTGTAATTTTTTTATCACATATAAATCAATTTACTTCACAACCACATTTTAATTTCACTTATTCAGTATTAAAAACTTTTTCTGGGTTTGCTGGTATAGAAGAGCAAGATCTTTCAACTAGTGATGGTGCTGTAACTTTAGACAGTCAAATGCTAGAAGGATATGAGGGGCCAACAATTGATAAAACTTTTTATAATAACAATGTCCATTCAGATATTTTGAAAAATACAGATTTAATAAAAAGAGCTTTTGAACAATATATATTAAAATAATGCCATTAAAAATGGCATTATTTTTTTATTCTTTCCACTGAGCCTATATAAGTCAAAAGATCATCATCAAATTTCGTTATCCCCCAAATGATATTATCATTTCTTCTACCCATTGAA
This sequence comes from Thermotogota bacterium, assembly GCA_051748045.1. Taxonomy (GTDB): domain Bacteria; phylum Thermotogota; class Thermotogae; order Petrotogales; family Petrotogaceae; genus Geotoga. The sequence continues at coordinate 4,904 of JBNJGY010000059.1, read as the reverse complement.
TACGTATAATAAAATTTAACTTCCATATTATCAATTTTTATTTTTTTAAAATTGTCTATCAAAAAAACTTCAGAATACCAATCTTCTGGCTCATCTGAAACCAAATCTTCTCCTATAATAACCTTGTAAGAATCAAATCCATTTTCTAAAATATCATGAACTCTTTTTAGATTTTTCAATCTATACTCTTCATTATTAATCTTTACATTTACCTCTGCTTTTTTATCATAATACATATAATCCCTCCATTTTTTTAAAATAAAAATAGGGCCCCATATATAAGGCCCCATTAACATATTACATGAAATATTATAATGGATTTTTACGAAAACAAAATTATTCATTACATATTTTTAAATTCTTTTATAATAATTATTTTAATTCTTCTAAATATTTTTCCGCGTCAATTTTTGCTTCTTTTCCTTGATCAACATAATGTGGATGAACAGGTCTTTCTAAAACTTCTTTAAACATTTCTATAGCCTCTTCTTCTTTACCCCATTCTTTATACAAAATTCCTAATTCAAAATATGCATTTATATAAGTTGGTTCTGCTTCTATAGCTCTTTTTAAGTATTGTTCAGATTTCTTCTTACTACTTGTTGGCCAAGGTGTATCTCTATATCTCATTCCCATAGCTACTAAAGCATTGAAGTTTTGAGGATCTAGTTCAATAGCCTTAGATATATAATCATCAAAGTCGCCTAACATAAAAAGACTTGAAACTATTCCTTTATACTGGGCTAATCTTCCTATAGCTGCACCAGTTACAAAGTTTGTATAAGAAGTACTGTTTATTTCAACTGCTTTTTCACCTTTTTCTACTGCCTTTTCATACATTTCTTCTCTTAAATCATCATCAGAATAGCCCCAGTTAGCTACTTCTGTCATAGCTTCAGCGTTCAATGCCATAATACTAGCATTTTCAGTTTCACCTTTTGTCAAATCTATAACTACTTCCATTTTTTCAACGCTTCTTTCAGAATTTGCCTGTATAAATTCTTCTCTCAAATCATCAAAATCTACAGAAAAACTCATGACCATAGTAACAACAAATAAAAAAGTTAATATTGTTTTCATTTTTTCTCCCCCTCTTTTTTTAGTTCATTTTATATTATATCATTTTAATTCTTCATATTCTGTTTTTTTAATTTTTGAATTTTTCTTAAAGACCATAAAAAAACAACGCCTCCAAAGCTAACTATTGCCATCCAAACATAAGTAAATTCTACTCCCTTGTTATCAAGAGAAACCCCAACAAAAGGTGAAAAAATAGCAAAACTTAAACTCATAGAAAGACTCACTAAAGAAGTTACAGTCGCTCTGTATTCATCTTGAATCTGATGGTTGATATAAAATCTTAAAACAGTTCTATATAATCCCCTGACCATCTGTTGTAGAGCTAGGATAATTATTGAAAAAGGAGATAAAAACAAAACTGGAACAATAAATGTCATTCCTACTAGGCCCAATAACTTAATCAAAACTTTTCTAGGCCTTTTTTTAGATACTGATTTAATTATATATTTAGAAGATATCGCTGCTACAACATTAAAAAAGAAGAATATTAACCCAAAATATTTTACATCTATATTCACTTTGTCAAAATAAGGTTGATAAAGCCAAAATGTTGTTCTAAAAACAAACCCCATTATCGCAGCAAATGAAAAAGCCCAAAGAATCCTTGTATTTTTAAAAGATATCCTGAAACTTTCTAAAATATGCAAATGATATTTATGTTGACTCTTTTTTCTTTCAACTTCTGTAAACCCAAAAGCTATAATTGATGCTATAATTACATTTATAACACTAATCCATAAAGGAAGACTCGCAAAATAAGCATATAAAAAACCACTAATAGCTGATCCAATTGCTTGCCCATAAAAAACATTTGAAGCGGCGTGTCCCTCGATGATTTGAAACTCATCTTTTCTATCAAGCTTGTTTAAACTTTCATAAAGTAAAGAAGTATCAGCCCCCGAATAAAGAGTCAATCCTATACCAAATAAAATTTCAGCTATTACAAAAACAAAAAAATTAGTAAATACTATATACAAAATCAACGCAAAACCAATCACAAAACCAGATAAACTCATTGAAAATTTCCTTGAAATTTTATCTGCAATAGCACCTGTTGGAACTTCAAAAATAACAACAGAAATTGCAGATATTGATTGAAGAAGCATTATTTCTGAATAGCTCAAACCTTTCATTAGTAAAAAAGGTACGATTATAGGACCTATTATAACCAGTTGTAAAAAAAACCTAAAATAATAATACAACTTAATATTACGCCGGTACAAATCATCCACTTTTAACATAAAAATCACCATCCCAAAAAATTATTAAAAAATAAAAGAATTCAAAAGAATTCTTTTATTTTAATTATTTTATAAAAGGATTGTTAACGATACAAATCTTATTTTATAAAATTATGTTAAAATAGTTGTGAGGTGATTATAATGATTTTAATTAAAAATATAGAAACTTATTCACCAAAAAATATAGGAAAAGTTGATATTTTAATTGGTGGAAAAAAAATTATTTCTATCGAAAAAGATATAACTATAAATACTAATATTGATTTAGAAATAATTGATGGAGAAAAATTATATGCATTTCCAGGTTTAATCGATTCTCATGTACATATAACTGGAGGTGGCGGAGAAGGTGGATTCAACACCCGAACTCCCGAATTAAATGAACTTGATATGATTAAAGGTGGAATCACCACAGTGGTTGGAACTTTAGGGACAGATGGAGTTTCTAGAACTATGGGAGATTTGATAGCAAAAGCTAAATCAATAAAAGAAAATGGTTTTTCATGTTGGACATATACTGGTAATTACCACATCCCAACAAAAACACTAACAGGTTCTATAGAAAAAGATATTATGTTTGTTGAAGAAATAATAGGAGTAGGAGAATTAGCTATTTCAGATCATAGATCTTCATACCCTAACTTTGATGAATTAAGAATTCTTTCTACAAAAGCACGAGTTGCTGGTATGCTTTCAGGAAAGGCAGGAAAAATAAATGTTCATATAGGTGGTGGAAGTGATTTACTTACCCCTATTTTGGAATTAATAGACAGAACCGAAATTCCAATACAACAATTTATTCCAACGCATATGGCAAGAAACAAAAAAATTCTAGAAGCTGGTTTAGAATACGCTAATTTGGGGGGAGTTATAGATATAACTGCTTCTTCAACAAAAGAGATTTTAGAAGCAGGAGAAATAAAATGTTCGAGATCAATAAAATATTTATTAGAAAACAACTGTTCAATTAATAATATATCTATCACTTCTGATGGACAAGGTAGTTTACCCGTTTTTGACAAAGATGGAAATAATATTGGTCTAAAAGTAGGAAGAGTACAATCAGTCTATGAAGAAATAAAAGACATGATTTTAAAAGAAAATATAGAAATAGAAAATGCATTAAAAACTGCGACACATAACCCAGCTAAATTTTTAAAATTGAAAAACAAAGGTCAAATAAAAAAAGATTATGATGCTGATATTATTTTGGTAGATAAAAACGATTTGTCAATTAATTATTTCATTTCTAAAGGCTCTTTTAAAACCAAAAATAAAGACATCATATATACCCCAAAAATTATTGATGAATAATTTTCATTTCTAAGTAAAAAGGTAATTTTGGGTTATATTCAAACATATTCATTTTAAAACAATCAGAATCAACTAAAATATTGAATTGATTTCTTATGATATTATGGTAAAATAAAAATGAAAATGAGAAATGATTCAGTTTGCACTGTAACATAACCCGTTTTCCTCCCATGAGCTATATTTCTTCCAAAACTGTAAGTTCATAAGCACCTCCTGGAGTTCTGGTAGACTCCTTTAGGATAAAAAAGAAGGCTAAGGCCTTCTTTTTTATTTTATGAAACTATTTGTTTTCTTTACCTATATGTTATAATATTGTATGTTATACATTATTTTTTCTAGGAGGGATCTTATATGGAAATATCTTGGGATGCAATTATTGATTGGAGTATTAGAATTGGTATAAGTATTATTATTTTTATAATTGCTAAGATTATTGGAAAAGTTATACATAAATCAATTATAAGAGTTGCACAAAAAAACGATGGAATAAATTTGCAATACAAAAAAACAATGAAAACTCTGATAAATCTTGCAATGAATATAATAGCCGGTTTTGTGATAATATCTGTATTATTCGAAGATTTTGCGCCTGTGCTTGCTGGATTAGGAGTTAGTGGTATTGTGATAGGTTTAGCTGTAAAGGAACCGCTTGGAAACCTGATAGCAGGTATTTTAATCATGTTGAACAAATTAGTTGTCGAAGGAGAAGCTGTTGAACTAGGTGACTTTTCAGGTGTTATAGATGAACTAAATCTCAACCATGTTAAACTGAAAACATGGGATGGAAGAATGATAGATGTTCCTACTAAGATAGTATGGAGTTCAAGCATAATTCATTACTGGCCAGAAGATATAAGAAGAAATGAAATATCTGTTGGAATTAGTTATGATGATGATATACCAAAAGCTATGGAATTATTAAATGAAATTGTTACTAATTTTGAAATGAACTATACTGATGAAGGGCATCAACCAATGGTTCTATTCGAGGGTTATGGAGCTTCATCAATTGATTTCGTTGTTAAATATTGGGTAAAAAGACCTGATTTTCTATCTTCAAAAAATGAATTAGCAAAAATAATCAAAAAAGAATTCGATGAAAAAGGCTTTGAAATTCCATTCACACAAATTGATTTACACATGAAAAAAGAATAAATATAAAAGAATATTCTAGAAGCTCCCTTTTAAAAGGGAGCTTTTTTATGTTAAATATGCTAAAATGTAATAGAAAAATCATAAATAATAATTTGTTGGAGGTGCACCATGGAA
>JBNJGY010000058.1:6938-10452 GCA_051748045.1 Thermotogota bacterium | reverse complement strand
TTTTTCATATTATTTCTTACTTAAATGTAAGTTATATAAAAGATATGTAATTTAAATATATTGATAATTGACAGTGTTTTATTATAGAATATAGAAAAAGACAAAAGAGGTGTAGTTATGAAAAAAATGGTAGTTTTTGTTTTGGTTGTTGGAGTTTTTGTCGTTTCTTTTTCAGAGGATTTTTTAAAAGAAGATTTTTTCAAAGTTAGTTTGGCAGGTGCGGGGTTAACAGTTGGTACCTATTTTTTTGATGAAGATATAAGAAGTATAACAAATGATTTTGGTTTTGAATTTGGAGAGATTGTAGATACAAAAGTTATGGTTGGAACAAGTGCAATTTTGTATGCTTCTTCATACTTTGTAAATGATGAAGATTTTTCAAAAACGTCATTTCAGAGTTTATCTTCTTCTTTTATATCTGGTGGAACAATACTAGCTCTGAAACTATTTGCAGGAAGAGCAAGGCCATATATGAATCAAGGTAAAGATAGCTTTGAGCTTTTTAGAGGTATAGATTCAGATGATTATCGTTCTTTTCCTTCAGGTCATTCGGGATTATCCTGGGCTATAACTACTCCTTTTGCAGAGGAATACTCTAGGTGGTTGTACATAATTCCTGCTACGATATCTGGTTTTCGAATTATTGAAGATAAACACTGGGCTTCAGATGTAGTTTTTGGTAGTTTAATAGGTTTTTTAACAGGAAAAATAACTTATGAAAAAGAGTTTTATATAAGCTTTTAATTGAATAAAAATAATAAAAATTAATCTATCAAGTGATAAATTAATTTGTTAGCTCTATTCTGAGAAGAATAGAGCTTTTTTTATTTAAATATATTCAAATAACTATGCATATTGAACTTTTAATCAATTGTTTTTGCGCATTTTAACATGATATAATATTTATATTAATAATAAGTTATTGGTATTTAAATTAAATGATTATAACATTGATATATTTCAATTTGGTTAAATAAAATAGTTTGGATTTTTTTATAAGGAGAGGTTTTTATGATTAAAAAAATAAGAAGTAGTTTGGTTTTGAAGTTATCGTTAACTTTTGGTGTTTTTGTACTTATTATGTTTGTTTCATCTGGTATTATTAATTATCTCCAATTAGAAAATAAGTTATATGACTTGAACCATGAGCATTTAAATGAAAGGATCAATCAAAATATAAATATAGCCAACACTATGTTGGGAAACTATTTTGGAAATATTAGCTATAGTAATAGTTTGATTTTAGATGAAGAAGGAAATTCTATAGAGAATAGATACGAAATGGTAGATCAAATTTATGAAGACACTGGTAATTTTGCCACCATATTTGCTAAAAAGAATGATGACTTTATAAGAATTAATACTAATATAAGGAAAGAAAATGGAGAGAGAGCTGTTGGTACATTTTTAGGGAAGGATAGCGCTGCTTATAGCCCTGTTATGAGAAAAGAACTATATATAGGAGAAGCCAATATTTTAGGAAAAACATATTATACAGCTTATGATCCCATTATAAAAAATAATGAAATAATAGGTATTATGTTTATAGGAATACCTATTGAACAAGTTAATGATTTAATAAATTCTTATAAAAACGATACAAGAAACTCTATTATAATAAGCACTATTATATATGTTTCTATAACTCTTTTAGTTACTGCTTTAATATCTTTTAATGTAATTAATCCAATTAAAGAATTATCTAAATTAATAAGAAAGCTTTCAAAAAATGATTTAACCTTTGATGAAAAAAGTAAAGCTGTTGAGTACCTAAAAAGAAAAGACGAAATAGGGGATATAACTAATTCAGTTAAAGATATGCAGTTAAATCTTATTGATATGATCAAGCAAATAAAAAATGATTCTGAAAGTATAAATTCAGCTTCTCAAGATTTAGCAGCTATTGCTGAAGAATCTTCCGCAACAAGTGAAGAACTATCCTCAGGTTCTGAAACGATTATAAATAACGCTGAAAATTCTAGTGAATCATTAGAAAATACCAGTGTAGGGATTGAAGAAGTTTCTACTTCTGCTCAAAATGTTTCCAGCTTAGCTCAAAAATTGAATGAAAATGCTTCAAATGTTTCAAAATCTTCTGATGGTGGGGTTCAAAGTATTAAAAATATTGTATTATCTATAAATAATGCTTCTGAACAGTCAAAAGAAACATCAAAAATTGTAAAAGTTGTTGAACAGAAATCCAAAAATATTGGTGAAATAGTCACAAAAATAGACTCAATAGCAGAACAAACAAATCTTCTGGCTTTAAACGCTGCTATAGAAGCTGCTAGAGCCGGTGAAGCTGGAAAAGGATTTGCAGTAGTAGCAGACGAAATTAGAAAACTTGCAGAAGAAAGCTCTAAAACAACTTCTGAAATAGACGACATTTTAAAAGAAATAAAACAGGGAGTTGTTAAAGCAGATCAATCTACGGATAACACTGTTGGAGTTATTGGAGAAATATCTGAAAAAGCTAAATCTATTGAAACAGAGTTTGAATCTATTATTAAACAAATTAATTCAATGAATGACATGATTGAAAATTTAACAGCAACAAGCGAAGAACAAAGTGCCAGCACTGAGGAAATAACAAGTTCTATAGAAACTTCATCTAAATCTATGAAGAATATCACAGAACAAATAAAAGAAATGGCTAATGGAATTAAACAACAGGCAGATTCTTCTCAATCAATAAGTGCAAATAGTGAAGAACTTAATTCTTTAGCAGATAATTTAGTTGATATAGTTAACAAGTTTAAAATATAAATTAATTTCGTATAATGATAAAAAACGATTCCGAAAGGAATCGTTTTTTATTAGGCTATATAAAAGTTTTTGTAGAAAAATTAATTGAGGTGATGGGAGATGGAATTATTTAAAGGAAACAGAGAAGAGTTTTTAGCATATTCTAGACTTACTATTCTAAACAGGTCTTATGCAAAACATAGACAAGGGGTCGAAATCAAAGGTCCTTCTATGGGATTTGAAGAGTATTTAAATTTTATTGAAGAAGAAAATGTTTATGATGAATCTTTATCAAGAATTATGCCAAAAAGTGAGAAAGACCAAACCAATCTTAATATAAGATACAAAGGAAATAGAGAGGAAGAAATGGCTGTTTTAAGCATAATAAACAAGAGTTATAATTTGGGATTGGTCAATGAGTATGGAGTTCTTAGTGGAGAACAACAAAAAGTTGAAGAAGCATACAATGTAGTAAATAGAAGTGAAGATACTATAGCAAAGACTATCGAAGATTATAAGAAAAGAATGATAGATAATCTCGTTATTGGTGATGAAGAAGAAAATGAAAAAGAAAGAGAAAAACTTGGGTCAGATGAACAAAAACAAGTTGAATTTAACGAAAAAATGGGCTTAGAGACATTTGAAGATAAAGATATTCCTAACAAAAATTTGTATTTTAATATAGAGAAAACAGAAGATAAAGAAGATAGAGAAAATTTTATTAAAAGAAAAGATCATCTTGAGGAACAAAAATCATGAGAGATAAAAA
>JBNJGY010000058.1:0-6838 GCA_051748045.1 Thermotogota bacterium | reverse complement strand
AAAACAAGCAGTTTATCTAAAATAGATAAACTGCTTTTAATATTTAATATACTGCTATTTGACTATCTGTTCTTGGTTCTGTTCCACCACAATAAATATCATTATCCATTCTCCAGATGATTTGACCTCTTCCAAAAGAACCAGAATTAAGCATAACTTTTATATCATGCCCTTTGTTTGAAAGCATTTGAGCCAAATGCTCAGGGAAATTTTTCTCTACATATATTGTGTTGTTTTCTATCCATTGCCATCTTGGAGCATCTAACGCTGCTTGTGGGTTCAATCCTTTATCTAACATATTTAAAACTACTTGCAAGTGGCCTTGAGGTTGCATGTACCCCCCCATAACTCCAAAAGGTCCAACAGGTTTTCCCATTTTTGTGATAAAACCAGGGATTATTGTATGATATGTTTTTTTGTTTGGTTTTAAATAGTTTGAATGGTCAACGTTTAGAGAGAATGTGTGTCCTCTGTTTTGCATTGAAATACCAGTTCCTGGGATCACAATTCCAGAACCAAAGCCCATATAATTTGATTGAATGAAGGAAACCATGTTCCCCCATTTATCTGCTGTTGCGAGGTAAACAGTTCCACCTTTAGGGAGTTTCCCGGGTTTTGGAAGATTGGCGTAATGGTCTATCAACCCTCTTCTTTTTTTAGCATATTCAACAGATAAGAGTTCATCTAGATCAACTTTCATATGGTCTATATCGGTTATGTATTCTTTTCCATCAGAAAAAGCTAACTTTAAAGCCTCTATGGCATTATGATAAAAATAGATTTCGTTTTCATCTTTCATTTCTATTTCATTTAATATGTTTAAAGCCATTAAAGTTATTATACCCTGTCCATTTGGAGGGAGTTCCCAAATTTCATGCCCTCTGTAGTCTACGTTTAAAGGTCTTGTCCATTCGACTTTATGATTTTTAAGATCTTCTTTTCTTAAAAAACCACCGTTTTCTTTCATAAATTTATCTATTTTATTTGCTATTTCACCCTCATAAAATTCTTTTGCATTACTTTCTGCAATCATTTTTAAGGTTTTTGCATGATTTTTTAAAGTTATTTTTTCTCCTATTTTTGGGATTCTTCCATTTATTGAAAAAGTTTTGAAAAACTCTTCAAATTCATTTCCTTTTAATATCTTTTTATAACCAGAAAAAGCTCTTTCCCAGCTATTACCCAAAACAGGTGAAACAGGGTAACCATATTCAGCATATTCTATAGCAGGTTCTAGATTTTCTTTTAAAGACAAATTCCCAAATTTTTCAGTCATTTCCGCCCAAGATTTAACAGCGCCAGGTGTTGTTATAGGAATAGCTCCCACTTTTGGCATTTGTTCGTGTCCCATTTCTTTTAATTTTGGTGAAGAAATATCCATTGGAGATCTTCCCGAAGAATTCATCCCGTGAATTTCTCCATCTGAAGTTGAAAATATTGCAAAAGAATCAGAACCAATTCCATTTGACGTTGGTTCGACAACTGTCAGGGCAGCAGCAGTAGCAACAGCAGCGTCTATTGCATTACCACCTTTTCTTAATATATGTAACCCAGCTTGAGAAGCTAGAGGTTGGGAAGTTGCAACCATACCCTTTTCTCCAAAAACATTCATTCTTTTAGACTTGTATGGGTTGTATAAAAAATCAAAATTCATATTAATTCGCCTCCCTTATTATATTTATTATATTATATCATTAAAAAAGAAGCTGAAAAAATCAGCTTCAGTTTACATATATATGATAAATGCTCCTGCAATGAGTATTACTGTACCTACTACTCTGAGAGATACTTTTTCATTGAATATATATTTTGCGAAAAAGGCAGTTACTAACGATGAAATCATGGAAACTGGTTCTGCTATACTCACATCTATATATTTAAAAGCATTGAGAAGTGCTATATAAGAATAAGCATTTGTAAAACCACCTGCCAACATGTCATACTTTTTATTTTTTATTAGGGTTAAATGAGGTTTTATGCTTTTAAATTTTATTAAGGTTAATATTGTAAAATACAAGCTGACGACAAGATATATACCAACAGAATAACCAACTGGGGAAATATCTTTTACGAAATGTCCATCAATGGTTCTTCCTATTGCCATTAACCCAGATGAAACAAGCATTGCAACTGCGCCTTTACTTCTTCCTATGTTTTTATAAGATTCAATAAGGGATCTATCTTTTTTTAAATAAGATACTCCATAAAGCATTAATAAACTACCAACTACTTTGAATATAGTTATTTTTTCGTCTAAAAAAATAGATGTAGTTATTATTAAAAATATAACATTCATGTTGTATAATGGTGCAATGATTGAGGCATCTTCATTTGATAGAGCATATACATATAAGAAAAACGACATTGTATATATTGTTCCACTTATGAGAGCTATTTTAAAAATTTCAAAATTTAATGTGTAGAAAAATGGAGCCATCATTATGAATGATGTTGTGAAAAATCCCCAAGAAGAAAGTAGTTCATTGTTTCCTTGAGAAATCTTTTTTCCTGCGATTCTTTCATAACCTAGTAGAAGTATTCTAATACTTATCCATAAAAAAGCCATATGAACCTCCGATTTATGTTAAATTATATATGTTATAATTTATTATAACAGAAATTCATGAAAGGGGCATCGATTTATGAATAAAAATGAAGCTATTAAAGAACTTGAACATAATTTAAAAGAAAATAATTTAAGAAAACATTGTTATGCAGTTGGAGCTATTATGAGAGAATTAGCTTTAAAAATGGGGAAAGATCCTGATGAGTGGGAAATAGCTGGAATAATTCACGATTTAGATTACGAAATGACAAAAGATGAAGTAGAGCAACATGCCAAAAAAACTGTTGAAATGCTTGGAGATAGAGTTGACCAAGATATTAAAGACGCTATTTTGGCTCATAACGATCAAAAACATTTGGAAAAAGATATAGAAATAGCGCTTTACGCAGCAGATCAAATTTCTGGGCTGATAACAGCATCTGTTTTAGTAAGACCAGGAAAAGATATAGATACTCTAAAGGTTAAATCTTTAAAGAAAAAATTTAAAGATAAATCATTTGCTGCAGGAGCAGATAGGGAAAAGATTAAAGTTATAGAAAAATTAGGGTTTGAATTAAATGATTTTTTTCAAATTGCTATTAATGGAATGAGAAAAGAAAAAGAACTTTTAGGACTGGATGGGCAGTCTGAATAATATATGGGTACTAAAATTTAAGGAGAGTGATTTTATATGAAGAAATTGTTGGGGATGCTTTTAGTATTAACTATGTTTTTATCTGTTTTTTCTGTAAGTTTTAGTATAGAAAATTTTGATGATAATACAAAAAACGCATTAGAAAGATCAATTAACAGTGGGAATGCTAACTCTGCGGAATATGCAGCAATGTCATTGCTTATTATGAGCGAGTATAATTTTCAAGCGTTATATGAACAAGCTGAAAAATTAGCAGCTGAATTAGATGAAGAATCATTAAACGAAGATATTACTACAGAAGACTTAGAAGAAATATATAATGTTGAAAGCATGAAAGAATTTTTAAATTATATGGAAACTTCTGGTGGTATAGAAGCTATGAATGATGTTTCTGATTATCTTGAACATGTAATGGGGAAATACGAAACAACAGTGAGTCTTTCTCAAGGTGCTGTTAGAAATTTAATGTTGAACTTGGGTATGGAAGAGTATCGAATGGATGAAATAGAAAATTCAAAAAATTATCCAGAAGAAATCACTTCTGATTACAGAGATTTTTTAACAATGAAGATTATGTCAGAAATGATTTTGATTGCATATAATAATAAAGATATGTATTTTGATAATCTAGAGAAAATGGGTAGCTTAATTGAAGATCCAATGAATGCTATGAAACCAAAAGCTCAGGAAATCTTAGAAAAATATGAAAAAAGATGGGAACAAACTCCTCCAGGTATAATGGATTTTGATACTATCTTGAGAGATTTTGCAGCTGTCGATGGAGATGCTGAATGGGTAAGCTTATCCGACGTTTTTACAGATGAATTTTTATATTTTGATTTCAATAAAGAAATGCTTGTTGAAGGAAAAGATATGGTTGGTTATATTTTAGATATGAATGATTTTGAAGTAGCTAAATATGATGAAAACAGAGAATATTTAAACATAACAGACCTTATGTTTTCTGAAGTTAGAAATGAGATGTATGAAGAGACTCCGTTTGAATTAAAACCAAGGATAGCTACAGATTTCATGAATGAAAATCTTATTGATGAATTAAGTGAAGAAAATTTAAATACAACTATAAAAATAGGCAATGAAGAAGTTTATACAATAAGAAAAATGGTTGAAAAAGCGTATGCTGCTCTTCCTTATGGTGATTTTTTGATGAATTTTGCTATGAGTACATGGGATCCAACAATGGCAGAATTAGGTTTAGAAGAGTTTAAATTAGAATTTGAAATTTATGCTGATTTTAATGAATTAAAAGATGGATACAATTTAAGTGATTTAAATATAAAAGTCAAACCAGGAGTAGTAATGAATGCGTTGAACTTGATAGGTTATGTTGGTAGCGCATCTTCAGAAGAAACTCTTTCAATGTTGAATGGAGTTATAGATGATATAGGGTTTTTATTCAATGAAGATGGAGACTTAGTAATGAAAATGGGAGAACCATCATACTATGTTTCTATAAGAATGAAAGATATTTTAAATGCTAAATTGATAGAAGCATTACTACAATCTATGAGTGGACAACAACAATACTAAAAATTAATATTTCTTGAGAGCCCGATTATTCGGGCTCTTTTTATAAAAGGGGGAAATTTATGTCAAAAAAGATTTCTTGGATAGGTATTTTCACAGCTCTTTCTTTTTTATTATCATTTGTGAAATTTCCATCACCGTTTGGAAGTATTGCTCTTGATTCAATGCCAGGATTTTTATTGGGGATTATCAATCCTGTTTATGGAGGAATTACTGCATTTTTGGGCCATGTTTTTACTTCATGGAATTCCGGATTTTATTTTCAGTTTTACCATATATTATTAGCTTTTTCTATGTTTGTTATTGCATTTATTTTCGGTAAATTGTATAAGAAAAATAAAATTATTGCCATTATAATAGCCACAATTTTAAATGGAATTTTAATGCCTTTTATTGTTACACCTATATTGACTTTAAAAGGAGTTTTTGGAGCTATTCCTGTTTTACTCCTAGCGAGTTTTATTAACGTTTTAATAGCTTCAATTGTTTATCTTTTTATTAAAAAGTATAAGGTTGTAAAAAATGAAGAAAGTTAATACAAAAAGAGATTTAACAATTTTTAAAAATGATGAGTATATAGTTTTTGCAATGGATAGCTGTGGTGCTATAGGAGAAAAAGAAGTTGATGAACTTAAATTTAATGTCTATAACACTGCTAAACTTACTTTGAGAGTATGTTTGAATGAACTTTTTTCTGTTGGAGCAACACCAAAAGCTGTTTTTTCTTTAGTGGCAAATGAATTTGATCCCACTGCAGGAAAAATATTAAAAGCTATAAAAGATGAGTTAGAAGAAAATGATTTAAAAGATATTGAAATAAACGGAAGCAGTGAAGAAAATTTTGAAACGAATATGACAGCCTTTGGATTAAATGTTTTTTCGACAGCTAAAAAATTGAAAATGAGAAACACACAACCTAGTTATTATATTTATTTAGTTGGGAAGCCTTTTGTGGGACAAGAAGTTGTGGATAACCAAGCTATTTTACTGAAACCAAAAATGATAAAGTACATTTTAGATAATTATGAGGTTGGTGATTTTATACCTTGTGGTTCTGGTGGAATATTAAAAGAGATAGAGGTATTATCTAAAGAGAATTCTCTTGAGTATAAACTTTATGAAAACAAAGTAGACCTGAAAAAGTCTGCTGGTCCAGCAACGTGTGGTATTTTTACTACAAAAGAAAAAATTGAATCTATAAAAGATTATCCTTTAACATTGATAGGGAAATACATTTAGGAGCTGATTTTCTTGAAAATAGTAATGGTAACAGGTGGGCAGAGTTGTGGGAAATCTACATATGCCCAAAAAACTGCTGAAAATATACCTGGGAAAAGAGTATATGTCGCTACTGCCCAGGCCTTTGATGAAGAAATGAAAATAAAAATTCAAAGACATATAGAAGAAAGAGAAGATAGATTCGATACTATAGAAGAACCTTTGGAACTAGACAAAGCAATTCTAAAAACAAAAGAGTATGATGTTGTATTACTTGATTGCTTAACCATGTGGACTTCTAACATAATATTGAATAATGAAGACAATGAAGAGAAGGTAGTTGAAAAATATCTAGATAATTTACTAAAATCATTAGAAAAATTAAAAAATGATTCTAAAATACAAAAAATCATAATAGTTACAAATGAAGTAGGCTGGGGAATAATCCCCGGAAACAAGCTTTCCAGAATTTTTGCTAGGCTTTTGGGAACTGTAAACAAAAAAATAGCTCGAATTTCTGACGAAGTTTATATGATGGTTTCTGGTATAGAGGTGAAAATAAAATGATTATAGGAATGACTTCCTGGCAAAAACCAGGCACCTATCTGCAAAATGTTGAAATACTCCATGATTTTGCAGATTTCGTCGAATTACTTGTTTATACTTGGGATGAAACAACTAAAGAAACTCTCGAAAAAGAAATGGCAGAAATTCAGAAAAAATCAAAATATTCTGTTCATTTACCTACAGACAATCTCGAAAACTGTAAAAAAGCTATAGAATATTTTAGCGATAAAAACCCTTACAGATTAACCATTCATCCATTTGGTGATAAAGAAGAATTTAGAGGAGTAATAGAAAAAGGTATTGAG
>JBNJGY010000057.1:0-10545 GCA_051748045.1 Thermotogota bacterium | reverse complement strand
TTCAAAATCTCCATTTTCTTCTTTAATCCCCACTACATCATCGTATTCTTTAACTCTGTTTATTAAATCTTCTTCATTTTCAACTTCGATAATATCATAGTATTCGCTAATTTGTGTCTTTGAATCTGAATCTTCAAGCATAGCTACTTTTAAACTCTGACCTGAAATATCTGGTAAAAATAATCTAACTGCAAGAGCTATAATAATTGGTGCTACATAAATATATACATTCATCTTGTCTCTAAAAGAGTTTACAAAATCTTTTATGGTTAAATTAAATATTCTACTCATAAGATCACTTCCTTATTAAATGTTTCTTGATTGAAAAATGTGTAATGGCATACATAACAATTATTTCAATGGTTAATATAATAACCGTATTTCCGAAAATATCTGGTGTATATCCTTTTAAAAAACCATCTATTATATAAATTACCGGATAAGCTGGAATTATTTTGAATATATCCATTGAAAATGCTGGTGACATGTAACTAATTACTGGTAAAGTCATTATTATACTCAATGCCATAATTATATAAATGAACTCGGATATGGAGTTATAAAACTGTCCTAAAAACATTCCTAACAAAGTTATAAAAGCTGATGACATAACAACTATCAATAAATATCCGCCGTAATTAAAATTGAATCCCACTGTAAATACAGCAAAAATTACTGAAAAAATAACCGCCATAAGTGTATTGACTATTAATTTTGACATAATGTAATTTCCTGTTCCAGCAGAACTAACCCTGTAGGCATATATACTTCCATCATTTTTCTCTTGGAAAATCATTGTTGCTGCGAATAAAAAACCGAGTATAATAACATCTGTCGCAAGTAAAATAGGGAACATTTTTTTGTTCATTGTTAATTTTTCTTCTGTTTCTTCTAAAACTTGTGTTTCAATATTAATATTTTGAGGTTGTGTATAAAGAGTGTTTAGAGTTGCTTTTAAAAAGTTTATCTGTTTTTCACTTTCATACCCTTGGTTGATTATTTCAGCTGATTTTTCATTAAATATTATCCCTATAGAACTATCGTTTTCTTCTAAAAAACTTAACATTTCTTCTCTTGAATCTGCAGTTTTTATTCCTTCATTTTGTGAAATCATCATTTTTTCAAAATCTTTTTCTTTTGTATTATCCAAAATTATTTGATTAGATGTCATCTCCATCGATAATTCTTCTGGAATTACCCAATTTATTAAACCAACATATAAAAGAGCAATCGCTATAACTATTATAAAAAGCCAATTTCGATTTGCTACTGTTGCATCTAATTTTAAAGTGTTTAAAAATCTTTTCATTTTATGCAAGCTCCCTCCCAGTCATCTGAATGAATATTTCTTCAAGTGTGGCTTCTCTGGTATGCATTGTTATTATTTCTTTGTTATCTATTATTTCTTTCAATTTTGATTTATCTTGATTGTTGTCTAAATCAATAATTTCTTCCTGTCTATTTCCGTTATTTTTGTATTCTACTTTGATTGAATAACTACCATATTTAATTTTCAAATTTTTCGGAGTGTCTAAGGCCACGATTTCACCATTGTTCAAAAATGCTACCCTGTCACAAAGTTCATCCGCTACAAACATATTATGAGTTGTTAAAAAGATTGTCTTACCCTTTTCTTTTAAATCAACTATCATGTTTTTTAAATGTTTAGCTGTTGTAGGGTCAAGCCCTGATAAAGGTTCATCTAGAAAAAGAATATCTGGATTGTTTATCAAAGATCTTGCAAACATCAACCTTTGTTTCATTCCTTTTGAATAATCATTTGCTTTTTTGTTAATTGCATCACCAAGTAGTACTTTTTCTAAAATTTCTTTTGGATCAAGGGTATCTCTCTTAAAAAGCCCAGCATAATATTTTAAATTTTCATAACCTGTAAGTTTTCCATACATATTTGGAAGTTCGAAAGATACTCCAATTCTTTCAAAAAAATCTTTACTTATGTCTTCTATTTTGTTTTGATTAAATTCTATTTGTCCTTTTTGTTTTTTTAATAACCCTATTAATATTTTTTGAACTGTACTTTTTCCAGCACCACTTGGTCCTAAAAAACCAAAAATTTCTCCTTTTTTAATTTCAAAAGATACATCCTTAACCGCATAATTTTCCTTTTCTGAATACTTATGGAACAAATTTTTTACTTTAATCATATTCATTTTCCTCCTCATATTTTTCATTTTTATAATTATAGACCGAACAGTCTAGACTGGATGGTTTAATTATAGCAGAAAGATTTTTAATTTGTCAAGTGTATGATAAAAGTCACTATTTATGAGGTTTTTGTTAAAAGTGATATAATTTGAAAGGATGGAGGGATAGCATGAAAAAAAGAATGAAAACTTTTTTGATAGTTACTTTAATATTCGCAGTAATTACTTTTATCTTCTTTTTTATTAATCAAATACTTTTTGTATTTTCTTTTGTTGCTCTATTAGGTTGGATAACTTCTCATATTTTTATGATCTATTCTCCTGGGTTAATGAGGAAACATTTTTCATACAAAAATTTTTATGAAAAGGATGATGAAGATAAAAAGTAAAATAAATTGGTTTGCATTTTATTTTGTTGGATGATGGATGTTGGAAGTAAAAAATTATATACTCTGTCATTTCGACTAAGATGCGTAGCATCGCATGGAAAAATCCCATCAGTAAATTTCACGTGGTGAAATTAACTGATGAGACCCTTACGGCTCACTTCTTTCGCTCAGGGTGACACACACACAACAATTTTCGATAACTGTTTTACAAACAACCACCAACAACTAACCAACTATCAAATAGAAGTCAAAATTACTCTGTGATTTTATTAAGGAGGTTTTATAATCAAAACTTATATAGCTTATTATTTAGATGATTTAGCAGATAACCAGGTTGAATTTTTAGGAGAACATGGTTTTGAATTTTATGAAAAAGAGGGTATAAATAAATTTAGAAAAGAATTTAAGAATATAGACGAATTGAAAGAGATTTTAAACATAACAACAAATTTCACTATTATCCCATCATACGCAGTTTTAGATGATGAAGGAACTTTTTTTGATTTTGATGAAGACAATACTTATTTTAGAAATGATATAATAACAAAAAAATACGGAGAAGATTTTTTAATAGATATGTTGAAAATGATATTGACGTCAAAAGATATTATAGAAAAGAGATCTATTAAAATAGATAACCTAATAAAAGAGGTTGCAGATGATTTTTTGATCAATTTGAATTTGTGGGAAAAGTTTGGTTATGCAAGAATATACGTGAATATTGGCCCTGAAAAAGCTGGTTTTATAGACTTAATCAATTTCCAAAACCTCTCTAATGATGGATTTGAAGAGATTTTGAAAACATTAAGCCAAGATGAAAGAATTAAAGAAATATCAAAGTATTATTTATTAAAGAATGGATTTATTAATAATTAGTCATTTGAAATTAAAGCCATATAATCGCTATATAAAGCGATTATATGGCTTATTCTTATTTAAAATACTCAATCTCATATTGGAAAAAATTCACTTTTAGTTGTATGATTGTAGTATATGAAAAAAATTTCAGAAAACAAGGGAGGAATGAAAAATGTACAGGATAGCCTTATGGGGTTTTGGAGCAATGGGTAGCGGAATTGCAAGAAGCATTTTAAGTAAATATGAACTCAAGTTGGTAGGAGTTCACGACATGAGAAGAGAGTATACAGGTAAAGACGTAGGTGAATTGTTAGGTCTTGAAAAAATTGATGTTAAAGTACATGACAATCCTATGGAAATGATAGATGAAACTAACCCTGATTTAGTGGTTATAGCAACTCATTCTTTCGTAGATGTAGTTAAAGACCAAATATTATCTGTAATTAAGAAAAACGTTAATATCGTTACTATTGCAGAAGAAATGGCACATCCTTTCCACACACATCCAGATGCAGCTGAAGAAATAGATAATTTAGCTAGAAGACATGGTGTAACTGTTTTAGGAACTGGCGTTAACCCAGGTTTCGTTTTAGATACTTTGATTATCGCTTTAACTGGCGCAGCTCTAAACGTTAAAAAAATAAAAGCTGCAAGAATTAATGACTTATCACCTTTTGGTCCTACAGTTATGGAAACACAAGGTGTAGGAACAACAGTTGAAGAATTTGAAAAAGGTATTGCAGATGGAACAATTGTCGGACACATTGGTTTTGAAGAATCAATATACATGATAGCTGAAGCAATGGGTTGGAA
The DNA here is from genome assembly GCA_051748045.1 of Thermotogota bacterium. Classification (GTDB taxonomy): domain Bacteria; phylum Thermotogota; class Thermotogae; order Petrotogales; family Petrotogaceae; genus Geotoga. Next base: position 6,320 of record JBNJGY010000057.1, on the reverse strand, counting down.
TATAGACAGAATTGATCAAACTAGAGAACCAATAGTTTCTAACGTTTCAAGAGAAACTAAATACGTGAAAGTAGAACCAGGTATGGTTGCTGGTTGTAGACATATAGCAAAAGCTTATATGAATGATGAATTACTCATTGAACTAGAACATCCACAACAAGTTTTACCTGAACTGGAAGAGGTTGATACAGGAGATTATGTTTGGATAAAAGGTAATCCTGATTTGTCTCTTGCTATAAAACCTGAAATACCTGGTGGGAAAGGTACAATGGCAGTTGCAACAAATATGATCCCAAATGTCATTGAAGGACCAGAAGGCTTAATGACTATGGCAGACTTACCTATTCCTAGAGCTTTAATTGGTGAATTATACTAATAATTTAATAAATTACCCACCCTTTTACACTGGGTGGGTTTTTTGTGAATAAGGAGTATGATTATGAGAGAAATTGCTAACAATATAGCTCAACAGTATTTATATAATTTAAACTCTCATCCAGAAAGAGATAAAGGTTTTGTATATCATCATGGTTTAAGAACAGCAAAAATAGCCTTAAGATTAAGAGAGGCTATTAAAGAAGATGATAGAATAGATGATTTGATCTATGTGGCTGGAGTGTTTCATGATGTTGGAAAAGTTTTTCCAAAACATAATGAAATGGGGGCTACTATATCAAAAAAACTAATGAAAGAACATTGTTCAGAAGATGAATTGAATTATATATATGAAATGATATATTTTCATAATCAAAGAAAAAAACAAGATGATTTTCCTTTTTATGTTAAGATAATTCAAGATGCAGATTTAGTCGATCATTTTGGTTCACTAGATATATGGCTGGGAATATCTTATAACAGATATAGAAAACAAAATCTCGATAACATGATTGAGTTTTGGACTTCTAATGAATATAAGGATTTATTGAATAAACATAGAAAGTTATTAAATTATGATATTTCAGTGAAAATTTATGATGAAAAAATAGCATTTTCAAATATGTTTATAGAAAGATTTGTTAAAGAAAATCGTGGAGAATTATTTTTAGATTTATAATTTTTGGAGGTGAAAAAATGACAGCTAGAAAAGGTGATTGGGTTCAAATTCATTTTATTGCATTAGAACCTGACCAAAGAGCTGAACATTTACCAGAAGAAACTAAAAAAGTACCTCTTGAAATAAGAATTAAAGGTTTTTTAGAAGATGAAAAAGCCAGTATCGGAGATAAAGTTAAGATAAGAACAAATGTAGGAAGAATAGTTGAAGGTACTTTGAGAGAAGTTAACCCTATTTATGAACATAATTTTGGAAAACCTATTCCAGAATTACTAGAAATAGGAAATAGTCTTTGGGATATTCTCGAAGAAGGTGAAAATAATGGATAAATCATATAATACAATAATGAACAGAAAAAATGACATCATGAAAAAATCAGTTGGCGTTGATTATTCAAAATATGAAATAGAAGGGCTCGCTTTTGATTATGAAAAAATGATGGAAGATGCAGGATACAACCTTGAACAAGTTAGAGATTTACAACTTGAAACTGGAGTTGGAAACACTCCTTTAGTAGAACTTAAAAACATAAATGCTTTAGTAAAAAAACTTTCTCCAAAAGGAAAAGGCGCAAGAATTTTTATTAAGGATGAGGAAAAGAATCCTTCAGGCTCTTATAAAGATAGAAGAGCTTCAGTGTCTGCTCATAGAGCAAAAGAAATGGGATATAAAGGAATAATGGCTGCTACAAGTGGGAATTATGGTGCAGCTGTCGCTTCTCAAGCAGCAAAAAGGGGCTTGAGATCAATAATTGTTCAAGAATGTCAAGATTCAAGAGGTATTGGACAACCAGAAATCCTTGAAAAAGCAAGAGCTTGTGAAGCTTATGGTTCTGAAGTTGTTCAAATTACCGTAGGACCAGAACTTTTCTATTACTTTTTAATGCTTTTAGAAGATACACATTATTTCAATGCATCTCTATACACTCCTTTTGGTATTGCAGGAGTAGAAACTCTTGGATGGGAAATAGCTCATCAAACTAGAGAAATGACAGGAAAGTTTCCAGATGTTGTTATTAGTACTCACGCTGGTGGAGGAATTACAACAGGAACAGCAAGAGGACTTTTAAAAGCAGGAGCAAAAAATACAGAAGTTATAGGAGCGAGTGTTGATTTAAGAGGACTTCACATGGCTTCTGACATAGATTTCAACAAAAAATCATTTACAACAGGACACACAGGTTTTGGTATTCCATTCGCTGTTTACCCAGATAGATCAGATGTACCAAGAAATGCTGCAAGAGTTTTGAGATATATGGATAGATATTTACTCGTAACTCAAGGCGAAGTTTTTTATATGACTGAAGCTTTGGCTAATTTAGAAGGAATGCAAAGGGGCCCTGCTGGAAACACTTCTTTAACTGCAGCTTTTGCATTAGCACAAGAAATGGACGAAGACAAGGTAATAGTTGTTAATGAAACAGAATACACAGGAGCTGGAAAATTACCTTCTGCACAATTGACTTTTGCTAAAGAAAATGGTGTTGAAGTCAAAAAAGGTGATCCAAAAGAAAATGAACCAGGTAAAAAAATAGTTATCCCAGAACATCCTTCACAAATAAGCTATATGGAATTCAAAATAGATGATATGAAAAAATCTTACGTAAAACAATTGCTAAAAAGAGACAAAAAAGAAGAGTTTACTCAAAAGGAACTTGAGTTTATCGCAGAAGATATCAGAAGTACAGTAGAAGAAATCAAAAATATAATTAATGAATTAAAATAAAGAGGAGGGCATAGTATGGAACCCAGAAAAGATGATTTTGAAGTAAGATCAAAAAAACTTCAAGGTATGTCAGATGAAGAATTGGACAAATACTTTTGGGAATTGGTAGGAAAAGTCGTTGATCCTATGGTAGATATGGCTTCTAAAAATACTTCCCAATCAATAGAAAGATCTGTTCTTTTAAGAATGGGATTCAATTCAATGCAAGCTAAAGTTTTGGTGAACAAAATTTTTGAAAAACATTTACTTTCAAAGGGAGCAGGGCATATTGTTTGGAAAGTCGCTAAAGAAAACAACATGTCAATTAAAGAAACAGGTGAAAAAATGGTTGATGGCCAACTTTGGGATGAAGTTGACAGAATTTTCAAAGGTGGTGACAATAAATGAAATTAGACCCTAATAAAAATTTAGATATAGATAACATAATGAAAGATTTGGATAAATACAGACCGAGAAGAAAAGGTTGGACTTGGAGAAAAAAATTACCTTCTCCTACTAAAAAAGGGGATTTTGATTTTTTTGATATTTCAGAAGATTTAGAAAAATCTATTCCACTTCCAACAGCTCATTATTTTGGAAATATCGACCCTCAACCAGATGCAGTTATAACTTCAGAAATAGCATCAGGTAGATTTGAAGAAGATATCAGAAGAATGAGAATGGCTGCTTGGCATGGTGCTGACCACATTATGGTTATTAGAACTCTTGGCCAAAGTCATATTGATGGATTAATAGAAGGTACTCCAGAAGGAATTGGTGGAATACCTATTACCAGAAAACAATTGAGAGCTTCAAGAAAAGCTTGTGACCTTATAGAAGATGAAGTTGGAAGACCTTTGAACTTCCACTCATATGTTTCTGGTGTTGCTGGTCCTGAAATAGCTGTTTTATTCGCTGAAGAAGGAGTAAACGCAGCTCACCAAGACCCTCAATACAATGTTTTATATAGAGGTGTTAACCCAATAAGATCATTTGTAGATGCTGCTGTTGCTAAACATATTATGGCAGAAGAAGGCATGCTTCAAATTGATGGTGCTCATAATGCAAATGCTTCTGCAAAAAAAGCATGGAATGTTATGCCTGAGCTTTTAGTTCAACATGCTATTAACTCTTTGTATTCTGTTAAAGTTGGAATGAAGAAAGAAAATATCGCTCTTTCAACTGTTCCGCCTACAACTGTTCCTTCTCCAGAGTTCAGAATAAACTTGATCTACGCTATGACTCTTAGAGAAGTTTTTAAAGATTATAAATTCAGAGCTCAAATGAACACAAGATATATTGAATCAGACTTGTTTGACGCTACAAGAGTTCATGTTTTAAACACTGTATTGTCTAAACTAACATCAGCTGATATTCAATCAACAATTACTCCTGATGAAGGAAGAAACGTTCCTTGGCACATTAACTCAATTAGAGGAGTTGAAACAGCTAAACATACAATGGTTTCATTAGATAATATACAAGATTATATTCAAATAAATGAAGATAAAGTAAGACCTCAAATTAGAGATTTAAAAATGAGAGCTGTGCTAATGCTTGAAGAAATGATAGAAAAAGGTGGATATTTTGAAGCTGTTGAAGACGGAATCTTTGTAGACAATGGATATTATCCAGAAAGACACGGTGACGGTATAGCAAGACCAAAAGACGGTGGAATTGGTGCAGGATCAGTCGTTCCAAGAGATGAAGATTACATGGCTCCTGTATGTAATCATTTTGGTTATAACAACTTACCAAAAGAAGAAAAGTTCGATCACGTTTGTGACTTGATCGGTGGTTGTACATTACATGACCCTGATAAAATTCAATACATTGACGAATTAGATGAAACAGATAACGTAGAACAAAGAATGTCAAGTTATAGAGAAGATAAGAAAAAAGGTTTAATTAAACCAGAAGTTGAATGGAGTCATGATGGTGTTATACAATTGGACATGACTATACCTGACACTCCAGAATACGCTGAAGCTGCTGCGCTTGAAATTTGTAAAAAAATGAATCTTGAAGATCCACAAGTTATTTCAAAAACAGTTTTACACCCAAGCGAAGGAACTTATGTAGAAATAAAGGCTAAAGTTCCATTCCATGTAAAAAGAGATGAATTAACACTTCCAGAAAAACCTGATGTTATGGAACCAGAAGAATTATTCGATTACTTCAAAAACAGAAAAGTGAAAGTAGTAGCTGGTACTGTTGGAAACGATGAACATAACGTAGGTTTAAGAGAAATATTGGATATTAAACATGGTGGAATTGAAAAATATGGTGTAAAATATACATATTTAGGAACTTCTGTGCCACCAGAAAAAATGATAGATGCTGCAATTGAAGTTGGAGCAGATGCTATTTTAGCTTCTATGATTGTTACACATAACGAAATTCATGTAGAAAGTATGAAAAAACTCCATGAATTAGCTATTGAAAAAGGTATTAGAGATAAAGTAAAAATTATCGTTGGTGGAACACAAATAAACAACGATATGGCTAAAGCAAATGGAATGGATGCTGGATTCGGAAGAGGAACAAAAGGTCATCATGTTGCAACTTATTTAGCTAAAAATTTAGACTAACATAAAAAATTGTCCGGGCTTAAAGCCCGGACATTATTATTTTTCTTCGTGTTTGAAATCCATGGTATTTCTTATCATGTTTTCATTTTCACGCCATTTTTTTCTTACTTTTACAAAAAGTTCTACAAAAGCTTTTTTCTCAAAAAGTTCTTCTATATCTTTTCTAGCGAGCTGACCAATTTGTTTGATCATTGTACCTTTTTTTCCTATTATAATTGGTTTTTGCGATTCTTTTTCTATATATATATCTGCTCTGATATAAAGCATCCCATTGTCTCTAACTTTAAAGTCTTCCACAACAACCCCTGTTGAATGGGGGATTTCTTCTCTTGTTAAATGGAATATCTTTTCTCTTATAAGTTCAGATACAATAAACCTTGAAGGTTTGTCTGAAATAACATCTTCTGGATAGTATTGAGGCCCTTGGGGTAGCAATTCTTTAACCATATTCTTTAGTTCTGCTAGATTATGGCCTGTTACTGCTGAAGTTTCCAAAACACCTTTTAAATTAGGCAATGATTCTTTTATTTCTGTTATTTCTTTATTATATATTTGCATATTTTTTATTTTATCTCTTTTGTTTATAATTAGAATTGTTGGAATATTTGATTGTGCTACTATTTTTGCAACTCTTCTGTCTGTATTTCTTATTCCGTCAGTTGGATCAAGAACAAAAAGAATCAAATCTACTCCACGTAATGCTCCTATAGCTATGTTTACCATATATGTACCGAGTTTATGCAATGGTTTATGAATTCCAGGAGTGTCTACAAAGACCATTTGAGCGTCTTCTTCTGTTAATACAACATTTATACTATTTCTAGTTGTTTGTGGTTTATTTGAAGTTATAACTATTTTTTGATGAACTAATGAGTTTATAAGTGTTGATTTTCCTACATTTGGCTTTCCAGCCATTGATATAAAACCACTTTTATAATTTTCTTTATTTTCCATTTATTGGCTCCTTTTTT
>JBNJGY010000056.1:0-11030 GCA_051748045.1 Thermotogota bacterium | reverse complement strand
ATTATTTTAGATGTTTAACAATGTTTTTTACTTCCAACTTCCAACCATAACCCTTCAACAGAAATTGTGAAACAATTTCTACTTCTTGCCCTACTTTGAATTTTTATATTTCGGAATTATTTTTAAGAGTTCTTCATTATATTAAAAAGTAGAAATTATTTCATAATTTCTGTTTAAAGTTGAAAGTGAAATAAACTAATTTTCCGTCTTGTACAGAAGCATCTATTTTTTCATTATCTATCATGTAATTTAAAAATGAAGTCAATGAACAAAGATTTACTAAATAACCTTTATAGTTTGTTTTAATCTCGTGTAAAATAGAAAATTCTTGTAGTATTTCTTCTCGGGATAATGGTTGTTCGCAAATTTGTATTATTTCTGATATTGTTTTGTTTGTACTTTTTATGTTTTCTTCAACCAAATCACATATTTCCCCTTTGTTTAATATTTCCTTTCCATGGCTTATTACAAAGTAATCTGCATCTATTTCTTTAATTTTGTGTAGACTTTCTATTCTTTTTTCTAAATAAAGGTTATATGTTAGTGGGTATTTTTCTAAGGTATATTTTGAAAATATGGCGTCTCCGAGAAAAGCAACTCTATCAGGAGTTATTATTCCAATATCTCCAAGGGCGTGGCCAGGTAAATCTATTATTTCAAATTTTTCATCATTTATTTTGTGTATGCCAGCTTCTATGACATGATCAATTTTTGATTTTCTTCTCATTTTGAGCTTTTTGCTTGGATAAGCAGAAGATGATATTAGATAATGAATTTCTGGATTTTCCATAAAGATTTTTTCTTTTTCTGATGTGAAAGTCTCTACTCCTGGATAAGTTTCTTTGAGATAGTTATTTCCACCAGAATGATCTGTGTGGGCATGAGTATTTATTATGTATTTAGGTTTAAGGCCTTTATTTATTAGCTCTTTTTCTATTTTTTTTGCTTCGTATCTGTTTATAGTTGAGTCTATTATCAAGACATTTTTGTTTTTAAAAGCATATATACCAACGTTGGTTGGCGCTTGTATATAATGAGTGTTTCTATTTATTTTTTCTAAATTCACTTTTCTTGGCTCCTTAATCTAAAAATTTATCTCCTAATACTTTTATACCAAAAGCTCCTAAAGGTGCTGTGAAAATTATGGAAAGAACTGCTAAAGCCAGTATCAAATTACCGCTCGCCATTCCTGCAGCAAGAGGAACAGCTCCAATGGCAGCCTGAACAGTTGCTTTTGGAATATAGCCTACGATTGAAAATATTTTTTCTTTTTTATTTAACCCAGATTTTCTTAGAGATATTAAAACTCCCAAACTTCTGAAAGAGAGTCCAATTATTATTAACAATAATCCTTTTATTCCACTCTCTAAAGCAACTTGTAAGTTTACCTGTGCTCCAACAAGTACAAAAAGAAGTATTTCTGCAAACACCCAAATTTTCTCAAATTTTCTAGCCAATCTGTGGGCAACAGCTTGTTTTTTCTCTAGAAGTATAAACCCTATAGTCATAACTCCAAGTAGACTTGCGACTTGTATATATGAAGATAATAGATCTTCTAAAGTTGTTAAAAAAATAGAAGTGGCTATTATAAAAAGAACTTTTTTAGTATCTCTTATATGGTATTTGCTGAAAAATTTTACAAAAATAAACCCTAATATAATCCCGAGTCCTATTCCAAGAGCTATAGAAAAAGGGATTTCTAATAATTTAACTGGAATATTTATATTTTCTCCTCCGTGTAATCCTAAAAATGTTGAAAATAAAGTTATAGCAATAACATCATCAACAGAAGCGCCAGCTAAAATCATTGTTGGAATTGATTTCTTTTTTCCTTTTCCTCTTTCCATTAGTCTTAACATCGAAGGAACTACTACAGCTGGTGAAACTGCTGCGATTATAAAACCAAGTATTCCGCCTTCTATAAAAGAAAGGTCAAATATCCACATAGAAGAAAAAGCTATTGCAAATCCTTCTAATAAATTAGGAATAAAAGATAATTTAATAGCTGGTTTTCCAACTTTTTTAAGAGTGCTTTTTGATATACCGAGTCCAGCTCTTAGTAATATTATTATGAGAGCAATTTTTCTTAAATCTGTCGATACGTTCATAATTTCCGGACTAAGCCAGTCTAAAGCATACTGTCCCATTATCATTCCAAGAACAAGCATACCTAATATTCCAGGTAGCTTTATTTTTTCAAATAACCATTTAAAAGTGAGACCTAAAATTATGACAGCTGCTAAACTAAACGCCATGTTCAAACCTCCCGAAAATATAAAAATCTCCTGTCATGTAATAAAAAATACAAGACAGGAGTCATTAGCTTTAAAGCGATTTAGGTGAACTCCATCACCTTTTATGTTATTATTATATCATAGAAATCAGAGATTTCTGTTGTTAGTTGTTGGTTGTTAGAAAAAAACAGTTTTTAAAATGCACTAAACCAAAAACGAACAACAAGAAACCAACAACCAAATTGCTTTGCAATTTTTATAAGGAGGCGGTAATATTTACGATTTGATTATTATAGGAACAGGACCAGCGGGACTTTTTGCAGCAGCTAATATAAAGGATAAAAAAGTTTTGATTTTAGAAAAAAATAAAAAAGTAGGAAAAAAACTTTTGATTTCTGGAACTGGGCAATGTAATTTGACTCATGAAGGAAAAACTTATGAGTTTTTTGATAAATACGGTGATAAAAAGAATTATATGAAAAAAATTTTAAAAAGGTTTACCAATGAAGATGTGGTCGAATACTTTGAGGATAGAGGTTTAGAATTAGTTGTGGATAAAAATGGGAAATATTTTCCAAAATCTATGAAAGCAAAGGATGTTTTGGATATTTTACTGAGTGAGATTTCTAAAAATGGACATGAAATAAAGACAGATTCAAAAGTTGTAAAAATCGCTAAAAGTGAATATTTTAGGGTTTTTACAAAAGATAAAGAGTATAATTCAAACTCAGTTTTGATTGCAACAGGCGGGAAATCTTACCCAAGGCTTGGAACAAGCGGTGATGGGTATAATTTTGCTGAATATTTTGGTCATAATATTGTTGAACCTAAACCAGCTTTAACTCCTGTTAAAATTAGGAATTTTAATTTACAGGTTTTATCTGGAACTTCTTTTAGTAATGCTAAGGTTAGTATTAAAGGGAAAAATGTTGAAAATGAAGGTGATTTGTTGATTACGCATCTTGGTTTTTCCGGACCTGTAATTATTGATTTTTCAAGAAATATTGAAGATGGAGACACTCTATTGATTTCTTTTTTAAATTATAAGAATAAAGAAATTTTTAGAGAAGATTTATTTGGCAATTTAAAAAAATATCAGAATGAAACCGTTTTAAAAGTGCTGAGAAAATATGATTTAACCAAAAAGTTTATTTTAAAAATGCTAAATGATCTAAATATTTCTGAAAAATCTTTTTGTGGGAATATCAAAAAAGAAAAGAGAAAGGATATTGTAGATTATCTTATTGATCATGAATATACTGTTGAAGAGATTTTCGGATATGATCAGGCCATGGTTACAGCAGGTGGAGTTGATTTAAAAGAGATTGACATAAAAACAATGATGTCTAAAAAAGTCGAAGGCTTGTTTTTTGCTGGAGAAGTATTAGACGTTGATGGTGACACTGGAGGATATAATATTCAATTTGCGTTGACTAGTGGAAAGATTGTTTCTGAATCATTTTAATGAAATCATATTTATATTCTATTTTAATATTTTAGTTTTATAATATCACTACAAATAATTGGAGGTGGTGGGAAATGAAAAAAGTATTATTTTTGATCACAAGTATTTTGATATTGAGCGTTTCTGTTTTTTCTGTTTCTTTTTTGACACCAGAGGCAGGTATTGTAGAAGAAGGATACATTTATATAGATACCTTTAATCCAGGTTGGGGTCTAAGATGGGGACTTTTTGGGTTTATAGAAACTGGGGTTTCACAGTCGAATAATGGAGGATATATAAAAGCTGGATTTAATAATGTTCAAAATGTTCCTTTGAAATTTAGTTTAGGTTATTCAAGTGATTTTATGAGTTATTCTTCAGTAACTTCATCAATAGGTTATGAAAATGATTTGATTTATTTTGATGTTGGAGGTATTTTTAATCAACAAGGATCTTATGATTATGAAACTGAAACCAATTCATTAGAAAATAGCTATGGTGCTTTTGCAAAAACGAGTTTGAACATTTTAAAAGAAGAGAATTCAGAAAGTTTTATAAATCTTGAAGGAGGACTTGGATTCGATAATAATTTTTCTTTAGAAAATTATATGATTTCTTTTTACGGAGTTCAGCACTATTATAATAAAATTTGGATTTTTGATGGATTGAACCTTTATGCAGGAATCCAATTTCAAAATCAAGTTGGCGACGATATAGTTTTAATAGAAGATATGGTTATTGTTTTAGGTCTTTCAAGTAGAATAAAAATCTTTTAATAAAAAAAGGAAGAGTTTATTAAACTCTTCCTTTTTTATAATATAAAGCTTCAATCATGTTGTTATATATTGGTATCAGTTTTTTTCTTTGTTTTTCATCGAAATACCAAAGGGCTTTTAAAACATTTTTTTTATCAAAAAATTTATTATCTTGTAATCTCAAATCAGATTTTATTTCAATATCTATTTCTTCAAGACGTGATATATTTTCCAATAAAATAGAAAGCATGGTTCTATTTTTAAAATCTATTTTATCTAAGAAAAAATCATAAAAAATAACCAATTTTGATTCATCAAAGTTTTTGAAAGATTTCTTTAAAAGAGTTTGTTTTGCTTTCAAAAATATAGAGCTATAATCTTTATATATAATATATAAAATCATTTTTTCATTATAATTTAGCTTAATTTCTTCATTATGTAAAATTACATTATAAATGTTGTTGAATACTTTTTTATTTATTTTTTTTACAGTAATCATTATAGTTATTAGGTCTATTAAAAAATTTCTGCTTTTTTTCTTTCTTATTTCCTTTATGGAGTTTTCTACTTTGTTATCTAAGAAATTTTTAAATTTTTCTATACTTATTTCACAAAAAAATTTGTCTTTAAAAAAATCATCTTGAAAAAGTTCGTATAAAGTTTTGGCTTGAACTCTATCTGCTTTTCCATTTATTATATTGTGAACAGAACGTTTTCCTAATTTTGATTTTTTTAAAAATTTATTAATTCCAAAAATATCTATATAGTCTTTGAAGAGCTCTTGGACTTCTGATGTGTTTCTATAATATTTTTTGTTTAGATCAAGGTCAAATAATTCAGCATCATCAGCTTCTTGTAGTATGTTTAGTTTTGAAAATGATTTTGTTAGAATAAAAAGTTCTGTTATATATCTAAAATAATCTCTATCTTTTATATATTTTAGGTATTCATCGTAAATGTTTATTATCCTGTTTTCAGATGAAAAATAATAAGAAGAATAATACACAGCTGTTCTAAGGATCCAATATCTTTGTGTTGGAGTGTTAAAAGCCCTATAACAGTCTAATAAATTTGCTATTATTAAAGATGGATTTGGTATTTTTTTTGCAGACAAAAGAGATTTTATATGTAATTCTTTTTTTAATTGCATGTTCTCAGTGCTTCTTGCTTTAACCATCATATGGTTAGAATATAAAAATTTATTTGTATGATAATCTTCTGGGATTTTGTTGCTATTTTCTAATAATTTTGAGTCAACACTTATTAGAGCGTTTGTTACTATTTTTTTTGCTGGTTCTGGTATTTTTTCGAGATCCATATATAAGGTATTAAAAATGGATTTATATTTTTCATTATTTAGAATGAAATAAGAGGACATTTTAATAGTCAAAAGTAAATAATAAATACTAATATTAGAAACATGCTCAATATTTCTATCGAGCATCCTGATTACTTCTTCATGATTAAATTGTCCGTATAGGTTCATAACTTCTAAGTAAAATATAAGATCTTGATCTTTTTTCTTCTCGTATTCGTAGTTGAGAATAGGACGTCCAAAAAAACCATAACGGTTAATGTCTAAAATAGTATTTTCTATGCTTTTCATGTTATCTTCCTTTTATTATAATATACATAAATATCATATCATAATAAATTAAAATCATATAAAAAAAACATTAGATTATTTTTATGTTATGATTAATTATTTAATATGGCTATATATTAATTTTTATATTTTTCTATATAAGAAAAATTTTATTTTACAATAAAAAAATATAACCTATTCAGTCACATTTCATTTAGATTATAAAAAAACAAATAAAAAATTACTTCAATAAATTAATTTACTTAATATTAAATTTAAGCTGATATGCTATTTATTCAAAAATACTATAATAAGTTATATTAATTATTAAGAGGTGTTATTTATGAATTTAAAGTCTAAGCTTGTCTTACTTATTAGCTTTATAGTGTCGATTATTTTTCTTGTAATTTTTTCTTTTGTACTTATTAATGTGGACAGTTATTTTAAAGATATTAGTGTAAAATATTCTGAATCAATTTCTGCACAATATGCCAATGAAATAGAAATTTATCTAGAAGATTCTATGAATAGTGCTCGTTCCCTCTCGGAATCATTTTCTGGAATAATAAAAGAATCTAATTTAGATGAAGAATTGATCCTTGATTTAACGGAGGGTATTTTACAAGAAAATAAAAATTATAAAGGTCTTGGAGTTTATATTGAAAGTGAAGGAATAAATATTTATTTAGAAAATTTAAGAAGTGGTGTTAAACCTGAAGAATTAGATACGCTTAAAAATTGGTGTGAACGTTGTAAAGAAGAAAATAAAGATATTTTAACTGAACCATTTAAAAAAGAAATTTCTGGAGAAGAATTTAAACTAGCTTCGACTATAACTCCAATAAAAATAGATGGGAACTTTGTTGGTGCTGTAAAGATAGATTTAGATTTATCACCTTTAGAAAAAATCAGTTCACAAGCAAAAATATTTGATACAGGTTTTGGAAGAATATTGTCTAATGAAGGAATAGTTGTATATCATCCCGATGAAAGTCGAGTTGGAGATCTTTTTGGAGATGCAAGGGGAGAAAACGGGGATGTAATTTTTGAAAAAGTTCAAAAAGGCGAAGTTTTTTCAGAAAGAGCTTATTCAATATCTTTGGAAGAATATACATTTAAATCATTTAACCCAATTTTTATAGGTGAAAGTGATACTCCTTGGAATTATGGAACGGTTATAAGAGAAGAAGAAATGTATGGAAATATGAATAAATTAGAAACACTAATTTATATTTTTGGAGTTTCAGGTCTAGTTGTTCTGATTATAAGTCTTTATTTTATAACCTCTAATCTTGTAAAGAATATATTTAAAGTGAAAACTCATTTAGAAAACAATCTAGCAAAAGGTGATTTAACAGTAAACTTTGAAGATAGTTTTAAGAATAGAAAAGATGAGTTTGGAGATTTAGCAAAAGCTATTGAAAAAATTCAAAAAAATCTTTCATCAATAATCAATGACGTAAAAGATATTTCAGATACAACCAATCATGATTCGAAAAACTTAAAAAATATTTCAAAAGATAGTTCTAAAATGAGTCAAGAATTATTGGAATATTCAAGCTCTATAAAAGAAAAGTCATATAATGCAAGGTTATCTATGGATGAAATTTCTAAAAGCATAAGTGAAGTTGCAGATTCAGCACTTTCTATAACAGATTATACACAAAATCTTTTTGAAAAAGCTAATGATGTTAAATCATCAACAGATAATGGTAGTAAGAGTGTGAAAGAAATTGTAGATACAATAAAAAATGCAAAAAATCAATCGAAAAAAACTTTGGAGGTTGTTAGTGAAGTAACTGAAAAATCAAATAAAATAGGTGAAATTGTACAAGAAATTGATGCTATAGCAGAACAAACAAACTTATTAGCTCTTAATGCTGCTATTGAAGCAGCTAGAGCAGGAGAAGCGGGAAAAGGCTTTTCTGTTGTTGCTGATGAAATCAGAAAACTAGCAGAAGAAAGTAGTTCTACAACTACTCATATTGAATCAATTCTTAAAGAAATCAAAAAAGGTATTGAAGAAATTAACGGTTCTACTAATGAGTCAAATAGTATAGTTGAGAAAATATCTGACAAATCAGAAGTTATTTCTAATGAATTTACTGAAATATATAATCAAGTAGATGAAATTAATTCTATGGTAAATAATTTGACCGCTACTAGCCAAGAACAAAGTGCAGCCGCAGAAGAGATATCCGCAACTGTAGATAATGTTTCTGGAGAAATTAAAACAATATCTGATGATATGGAAGACATAAATAATTCTGCAAATAATCAAAAAGATCAATCAAACTCTTTAGAAGAAACTGCTGATAAACTTGAACAAATATCATCAAAATTAAAAGAAGAAGTAAAGAGAATAAAATCATAATTATTAAAACCCAAGAGTTATCATTTAATGATAACTCTTGGGTTTCTTTTTATTATTTAATAGTCTAAATTATTGAAAAATGTATTGTGATGATTTAGAGCTTTTTCAATATTTTCCAGATAAATGTTGTGATTTTTGAATTTTAATCTAAAATAAAGACTTCTAAGAAAATTCTTTATATTTTCTTTGAAATAATGAGTTTTTGGATAATTTTTTGGAGGCTCTAGATTTTCAAAACTTTCTATCCATTTAATGACTTTTTCTTTTTTTATTTTATTTCTTTCTAAAACATATAAAACTGCAGTAGTTAACCTTTCAGATTCTTCATTTATAAAAACATAATCATCTATAGAAATTTTTTCTCTTATTAAATACAATATATCTAATAGTTGATTTTCTGTTATCTCTGGATTCAAAGCGATAGTTCTTAGTAAATCTCCTATATGGCTATGACTATCAGCCCAACCTTTTTCTTGGGCATACCCTCTCTTATCTTCTTCTAATTTAAAATATTTAACTGATTTTTCGTAAATATCTAGAATTTCTTCTTTTGACAATAAAGAAGAGTCTATTTCATTTTGATAATAGACTATCGCCCTAATGATCAATACAGTGAATGATCTTTTAAATACGCCATCACCTATTTTTTCATCAATTTTATGGAATAAAAAATCTTTACTCAAACATTTTTTTAAAATAAATTTTATTTCTTCTTTTTTAAGTTTTTTTTCTACGATTAAATTGAAAAGAAATTCTAGAATCAATTCATCTCTCAACACAGGATCGGTAGATCC
The DNA here is from genome assembly GCA_051748045.1 of Thermotogota bacterium. Lineage (GTDB taxonomy): Bacteria > Thermotogota > Thermotogae > Petrotogales > Petrotogaceae > Geotoga. The sequence goes on along the minus strand of JBNJGY010000056.1, from coordinate 1,844 downwards.
AATATTTTCCAATGATTCTTTTGCTATTTCGAATATGTCTTCTTTAATATTCCAATCTGATTTTTTCAAATCAATTAATATTTCTTTTAACTTTTGTTCAGTCATACAAATCCCCCTTTTTAGATATGTTTCATGTATATTATATAAGAGAAAGACTGACGACATTGTGTCAGTCTTAAATTATTTTTTGCCATTCATCTTCATCATCAACATGGATAAACTTGATTCCTACTTTTTCTGCAGCTTTATCGAAATCCGTGTCTCCAATTATTATTGCTTCTTCTGGTTTTATATCTAATTCTTTTATAATTTTTTCGAAATATTCTTTATGTGGTTTTGTTGTATAAGAATTTTCCATGTCTGAAATATATACAAAATCATTTAAATCCATATCAATCATTTCTATTCTTTTTTCTACACAGATTCTTGGGAATAAAGGGTTAGAAGCGAATATTAATTTGTGATCAGAGTTTTTCGCAGCATTTATTAGTTTTTTGTTTGGTTGCATAGCTTTTTTGACTTCATCAAAACCGTTTTTATAAAAATCCATAAATTTTTCTTTCCATTCTTCTCTTTCTTTGTTAGTAAATTTTTCCATGTGATTTAGAAATTTTTCAAAATTATTTTTTGATGTATCATTTTCTTTTATAATTTTTTCAACAGAAAAATTTATTGCATCTAAATACATTTCTGGGTCTAAGCCTGTGTAGTTAAATAAAGCCCCATAATAAGTTTTTGCATAAGTTCTTTCGTCTGTTAAGTTCAATGTTCCGTCGTAATCTAAAAATATATACATTTTCTACCTCCTATTTTATTGCATATGAAAATAAAACACTATTTTTTATTTTTATACCTTTATCTGTTTTATGTTCTTCTATTAAGTCAATAGAATATTTTTTAAAAGATTCATATTTCCCCAATTTCTTTATCCTTTCTATAAAATATCTTGCAGCATTATAATGATATTCCAGTAACCATTCTTCTTCATCTTTATAATAAAAATCTTTTTCTAATACAAAAAAATCAATATTTTTGAATTTTGTTTCTTTAAACTTATTATAATATATTTCAATCAAGTCTTTTTTTTCTTTTTCTGGAGTATCAGGAAAAAATTTTTTTATTATTTTTTCCCATATATAGCCATCAGTCTTTTCTAACCAATTCGAAACACCAATTTGGCCTAGAGGGTTAAGGAGTTCATAGATTCTATTAAGATTGTTTTCTGGGAAAAATAAATATCCACAAAAACCAGATAAAACAACATCAAATCTTTCTTTTTTAATATTTTTAAAATTTAATTTCTTAACTATAGTATTAGCTAAATTTTCTTGTTTTATTATTTTTTGAGTTTTACTTATCATATTTTTTGAAGTATCTATGCCATAAACAGTTCCTGTATTTGTAGCTTTTCTTGATGCATATTTTAAAGAAGCTCCTCTTCCGGTTCCTATATCTAAAACATTGTTTCCTGATTTAATATTTGAATTATAAACTAATTTTTTACCAAAATAACCCCAATAATTTGGACCGATTTCCCCCCATTTTTCAGCTACTAAATCCATAACTTTTTCCATGTCTACACCTCCAGAAATTAACAGTTATAATTATAGGCGTTTTAATGAGACAAGTCAATTTATTTATTTTTTAAGAATTGATAACAAAAAATTTATTGACGAATTTTGGCTTTTGGGTTATAATGATAGTGATAATATATTTTTAAGCCAACCTTTAAAGGTTGGCTTTTTTATTTTTCTACATAAACTATTTTGTTTTTATTAATAATTACATAATAAGTGTAAATCATTAATGATAATAAAACTATCACCCCGCCTAATAAACTTGGC
>JBNJGY010000055.1:0-11198 GCA_051748045.1 Thermotogota bacterium | reverse complement strand
GAAGGAAAACTATAATTTGTAGGGGGTATAATATTATGAAGAAAGGTTTAATTTTTTTGTTTATCATTGTTTTAAGTTTAACTACTTTCTCAATGGATTGGGGAGTAGCTTTTGAAGCAGATTTTAAAAACAGAAATATTGAAGAATTTTCAAATTTTAATTTGAATTTTAGAACTGATTTAGGTTTTTTGTATGCTTATATTCCAATCGGGTTGGAAAATAATATTGAAGAAGATTTTGATAAAATTACCATTTATCCTAATAAAGAATTAAATTTAAGTGATGTAAATTTAGGTATTTATTTTATTAGAGAAAGAGTTTCTTTTCTTCAGTTAAAACTTTCTGTAGAAAATTCAGTCACAGAGTTTTTGAATTATAAAGAATATAAACTATTATTAGGAACAGGTGTTTTCTTTACAAGACATATTTTATTAGAAGCTTCTATGAAAGAATCTATAGGATCATTTTCTGAATATGGGTTTAAACCAAATGTAGTTATCGGATTGAATTTCTTATTTTGATTTGTTGACTTTTATGACATTATATGATAAAATTATTACGATAAGGTAAGCAATTAATAGTATTGAAACAGGGGGAACTTTAGGGGATCTTTATACATTGGACATGCATTCGTTGCGTGTCCTTTTTTTATTGACCTTTTGGGTAAATTATGATATAATAAATTTTGTTATGGAGAGATGGCCGAGTGGCCGAAGGCGCACGCCTGGAACGCGTGTGATGGCAACCCCATCCGTGGGTTCAAATCCCACTCTCTCCGCCAAGAAAAAAGGATGTGCTAAGCACATCCTTTTTATTATTTTTTAGAAATTTCCATTCCTTCTTTAATAGCTTTCATGTTTATGTCAATCAATGCTGCCTTTTTACCAGTTAATTTCTTTTCTAAAGCTTTTCTTACAGCCTCTAAAGAAACAGCTTCTGTTGCTCCTAAATAAGCACCCAGCATAACCATATTCTGTATTCTTGTATTTCCAAGTTTGTCTGCAATTTCATTTGCAGGAACTTTTATAATTGTTATATCTTTTCTAGTTGGTTCTCTATCTATAACTGAAGAATTAAGAATTAAAATTCCACCTTCTTCCATTTCTTGTTCAAATTTAGTCATAGAAGGAATGTTGAAAGCAACAACTTCATTTGGTTTATCAACTACAGGCGATGCGATATATTCGTCGGAAACAACCACTGTACAATTAGCTGTTCCTCCTCTCATTTCTGGTCCGTATGACGGAAGCCAAGTAGTATATTTTGAATCAACCATTGCTGAATAAGATAAAACTTGTCCAAAAAGCATTACACCTTGTCCACCAAAACCTGCTATGATTGAATTATGGAAACTCATTTAGAATCACCAACTTTATCAACAAATACACCTAAAGGATATTCTTTTAACATGTTTTCTTCTAACCATTTGTTTGATTCAATAGGAGTTAAACCCCAGTTAGTTGGACATGTTGATAAAATTTCAACTATTCCAAAACCTACCCCTTCTTCTTGAGCTAAAAATGCTTTTTTTATTGCTTTTTTAGTTTTTATAACATCTTGTGGTGTATTTACTTTTGTTCTTGATAAATAAGCAACACCATCAAGTTCTTTTAGTACTTCTGAAACATGCATAGGATGACCCTCAGTTTCAATTTTTCTTCCATAAGGAGATGTAGTTGTTTTCATACCTAATAATGAAGTAGGCGCCATTTGACCACCTGTCATTCCATATATTGCATTATTAACAAATATTGTAGTGATTTTTTCTCCTCTATTTGCTGCATGAATAATTTCTGCTGTTCCAATAGCTGCTAAATCACCATCACCTTGGTATGTGAAAACTGTTTTATCAGGCATTGCTCTTTTCATTCCTGTTGCTACTGCTGGTGCTCTTCCGTGAGCTGCCACAGTTCCATCTACATTAAAAAATTCATATGCAAAAACTGAACATCCAACAGGTGCTACCATCATAGTTTTACCCTCTATACCTAATTCATCTAATACTTCTGCCACAAGTCTGTGAACAATCCCATGATGACAACCAGGACAGTAAGTGAATTCTTTTCCGCTTAATGCGTGAGGGCCTTTAAATTTATCTGTATAAGCCATTATTTTCCCCTCCTTAAATTATACTAATTCCATTAGTTTAGCAAAAATTTCACCTGGTGTAGGAACTACTCCACCCATTCTTCCATAGAATTCAACAGGTTTTTTACCATTTGCACTTAATCTAACATCTTCAATCATTTGTCCTGCTGACATTTCCACGGTGAAGAACATTTTTGCTTGATCGTTGTATTTTGCTAATTCTTCGTAAGGGAAAGGCCATAGAGTAATTGGTCTAAATACACCAGCTTTTACTCCTTTTTCTCTTGCCATTTTAGCAACAGATTTAGCTATTCTTCCGATTGTACCGTATGCAACAATAACAATCTCTGCGTCTTCTAACATAAACTCTTCATACATTTTTTCATTTTTAATTATTTCTTTATATCTTGCTTGATATCTATGGTTCATTTCTTCTAAACCATAAGGATCTATATTGAAAGAAGTGACTCTATTAGCATCTCTTTCCATATTTGTTCCTCTCATTGCCCATTCTGAATGATCTGGTAATGTTTTTTCATCCACAAAATCTGGAAAGCTAACTGGTTCCATCATTTGTCCTAACATACCATCCGCTAAAATCAAAACAGGTGTTCTATATTTATCTGCAACATCGAATGATTTAACTGTTAATTCTACAGCTTCTTGCAATGATTCTGGACCATAAACAATTAATTTATAATCACCATGGCCACCACCTTTTGTTGCTTGGAAATAATCACATTGAGCTGGTTGAATATCTCCTAAACCTGGTCCACCTCTTACTACATTAACAAAAACAGAAGGTAATTCTGCTCCTGCTATATAAGACATTCCTTCTTGCATCAAAGAGAAACCTGGTGAAGAAGTTGATGTCATAACTCTCTTACCAGTACAAGCGGCACCATAAATCATATTAACTGCTGCCACTTCACTTTCTGCTTGTAAAAATGTACCATCAATTTCTGGTAATCTTCTTGCCATATATTCAGTTAATTCACTTTGTGGTGTTATAGGGTAACCATAATATAATTTACAACCTGCTCTCAAAGCAGCTTCAGCTATCGCTTCAGTACCCTTTACCATTACTTTTTCAGCCATTTATATGTCCCTCCTCATTATTTTGCTAAAGTTTTTACTTCTATACACACATCAGGACACATTTGATAACAGAATCCACATGCTATACAATCATCCTGTCTTTGTACTTCTGCTGGATGGTAACCTTTAGCGTTGAATCCTTCTGAAAAACCAAGAACATTTTTTGGACAAGCATCTATACACAATCCACAACCTTTACATCTTTCTTGGTCAATTTCAACGAGATTTTTATGCTCCATCTCTGTCCCTCCTTATAGGTCCCATGTTTTTTTCATAAACCTTCTTATGGGAAATTTTTTATATTTTGTATTTATATTTTCTTTTTGTTCTTCATCTACTACTGTAAATGCTATTGGAATATTTAATTCTGTTGAAACCTCTTCTACTAATTCTTCACCTTTTTTGATGTGATCATTTGTAGTATCATTCATAACATTTGCATTTGAAACTAAATAATCAATATCTAATCTTGCTTTTGCAGACAATCTTTCAATATGCCCAATTATTTTGTTTTTTTCATCAGTAAAAGGTCTAAAAGTATTTATAACAAAATATACTGCTGAATCTGAGTTTTTAAGAAAATTATTTAAAGAACCTAATACAATTGCCCCATCGTCATTTCCACCTACATCTAATACTATTTTATAATCTGGATTCTGAATATACCCTCCAGCTGCTGGTGGTATAATAGGAACATCTGCATGCATATATTGTCTTGGTGGGGTTATTACTTTTATACCTTCGTTAGTTAAATAATCTATTTCGTCTCTAGTCCTGTAATAAGGACTTATTGTATCAATATCAGCAATAGCAACATTATCATATTTATCTTTAAGCTTTAAGGCTGTATTTATAGATATTTCTGTCTTTCCAGATCCAAACATCCCTATAAATACATTAACTTTATGTTTTTCTATCATCTAAACACCTCAGTATGTTTTTATGTTCTGCTCACCTTTTAATGCTCTAAAAGCAGACATTGCTAGTGCTCTTTCTTCATCGCCTCCTGGAAAAACATAAACGGGAGCGATAAAATCAACTCTTTCTTTAATCCATTTATCCATCATAGTTTGATCATAAGCAACTCCACCCGTTAATGCTATTGCATCAACTTCGAAGTTCATGGCGGTTGACATTTTCCCTATCCATTTTGCTATTTGAAATGCTAATGCTTTGTAAACAACTTCTGCTTTTTTATTTCCATCTTTTACCATAATTTGAACTTCTTGGGCATCATTAGTATCTAAATATGATACTAATCCACCTTTTCCTTTTAGAATTTTTTTCACATCAGCTAATTCATATTCTCCTGAAAAACATAATTTCATGAATCCTGTTAAAGGTAAAGTTCCAGATCTTTCTGGAGTAAATGGTCCATCTCCATCTAAAGCATTATTTACATCTACAACTTTTCCTTTTTTATGGGCTCCAACAGAAATTCCTCCACCCATATGAACAATTATTAAATTCAATTCTTTATAATCTTTATTTAATTTATCAGCTAATTGCATAGCAATTGCTTTTTGATTGAGTGCATGAAAAATTGATTTTCTTTCAAAGTCAGGATGTCCAGATATTCTAGCTACATCCATCATTTCATCAACAACAACAGGGTCAGCTATAAAAGCTTCAATATCAACACTTCTAGCTAATTCATGTGCGATTAACCCACCTAAGTTTGAAGCATGCTCTCCATATTTTGAAGATTTTAAATCTTTCATCATATCTTCATTTACTGAGTAAATGCCTCCAGGTATAGGCCTTAGAAGGCCTCCTCTTCCGATAATAGCAGAAAAACTACTTAATGGATATCCAGATTTATTTAAAAATTCTTCTATGACTTTTTTTCTGAACTCATATTGGCTAGGTATATCATTAAATTCACCAATTTCTTCAGATGAATGTCTTACTGTTTCATTTAAAATTTCTTGATCATCTTCATAAATAGCTAATTTAGATGATGTTGATCCAGGATTAATTACTAATATTTTAAACACTCAAACCACTCCTCATGACATAACCACTGACAAGGCTATTGATAATAATTTAGCTTCGTTTGAGTCTGCTCTTGAAGTTAAAACTACGGGTTTTTTACCTCCAAGAATGGTACTTGCTATTTTCGCATTACCTAAAAAAACCATAGACTTATAAAAAATATTCCCAGCTTCTATATCTGGCATTATTAGTATATCTGCATCTCCAGCAACTTCACTAATTATACCTTTATGTTTTGCTGCTTCTTTTGAGATAGCATTGTCCATAGCAAAAGGACCATCAACTAAACAACCTTTTATTTGATTTCTTCTATTCATTTGGACTAAAACAGCTGCATCTAAAGTAGCTGGCATTTTAGGATTTACTTTTTCTATCGCTCCAATAACTGCTACCTTTGGATTTTCTAATCCTAATTTATGCGAAATTCCAACTGCGTTATTTATTGAATCTACCTTTTGTTCTAATGTTGGCGCGATCACCATTCCACCGTCTGTCATTATTATTGGTTTAGGGTAAGTAGGTACCTCAAAAACACTTACTAAATTCATAGTACCTTTTTGTCTTAATCCATATTCTTCTTTAAGATAAACTGATAATAATTCTCCTGTTGTAATCTTACCTTTCATAGGTAAATCTGTTTCTCCATCAGATACAGATTTTATAGCAGCCTTTATTGCATCTTTTTTATTATCAAAACCTTTAATTTCAAATTTATTTTCATCAATTTTCTTATTTTTTAGAATTTCTTTAATCTTATTTTCATCACCAAAAAGAACAGCTTCACATACATTAAGGTCTACTGCTTCATTAATTGCTTGAAGAACAACGTCATCTTCAGCAACAGCTACGGCTACTTTTCTTTTTCTATCAAATTTTGAAGCTAAATCGATGAGTTCTCTAAGCTTTTTAATCATTTCATTACACCTCTTTTTTCCAAACTAATGGTTTTTCAAAATTATTCAACGCTCTTAATGCACCTTGACATAATGCTTCCATTTCATATGAACCAGGATAAACCATAATTAATCCAAGTTTAGATACTCTTTCTTTTATCATTGATATAAATTTTTCAGAATTAGCAAGACCTCCAGTTATAACTATAGCATCTATGTCACCTTTTAACACTGTAGCCATAGCTCCTATTTCTTTTGATATCTGATAAGCCATAGCATCGACTACTAATTTAGCCTTGTCATTATTTTCTGCTTTTTTAAGCGCCTCTCTAAGATCATTTGTACCTAAGTATCCTACCAATCCACCGTTACCAATATATCTTTTTTTCATTTGTTTAAAATTATATTTTCCAGAAAAGGCCATTTTTGCAACATCACCCATAGGAAGCTCTCCACTTCTTTCAGGGCTAAATGGACCCTCATCATTCGCATTATTTACGTCAATTATTTTACCTTTTTCTTGAGCACCAACTGATATACCTCCACCAAGGTGTACTATAATAAAATTAGAATCATTATAATTTTTACCAATTTCTTCAGCTGATCTTCTTGCAACCATTTTCATATTTAAGGTATGCAATTGACTATATCTCTCTAATTTTGAATTTCCAGATATTCTAGCTTCATCTTTAAATTCATCTACTGAAACAGGATCCGTAATATAAACTGGTATAGAATTATCTGCAATTTGATAGCCTATTACTGCTGCTAAATTAGAAGCGTGTTCAACTTTTGCTTCAAATTGTAAATAATGAACCATTTCTTCATTTACTTTATAAGTACCACTTCTTAGAGGAGGTAAAATTCCACCTCTAGCAGATATGGCATGTAAATCGTTTATTCCAACACCGTTTTTGTTAATAAAATTTATAATTGCTTTTTTCCTGAAATCTATTTGATCCATTATGTTATCATATTTTTTCAATTCCTCAGTTTTATGCTCAAGATTTTCAGAAGCAATCATATTTCCATCTTCAAAAAGTGCTACTTTTGTTGAGGTTGATCCAGGATTAATTGTCAGAATTTTGTACATCAATAAACCTCCTATAATTCAAGACCTTTTTCTTTGGCATATCTATCTATAGATCTTCTTAATCTAGCCATTCCTTCATCAATCTCTTTGTGAGTTGGTAAACAGAAAGATATTCTCATTGTATTGCTATCTGGTTCATCTACATAAAAAGCTTCTCCAGGAATATAAAGAACTTTTTCTTCTTTTGCAATTTCAAACATTTCCATTGTGTCAAAACCTTCTGGCAGTGTTACCCATGTGAATAACCCACCTTCAGGATATGTCCAATCTATTCCAGAGATATCTCCTAGATGTTTTTTCATAGCTTCCATCATAGAATCTTTCTTTTCGCCATATAATTCAATAGTTGGCTTAATTTCTTCCATGAGATCATTTTCATTTATAAATTTAGCGGCTAATCTTTGAGTTAGTGATGGAGTACATAAATCAGCTGCTTGTTTAACCATTGTAACTCTTCTAACAAGTTCTGTAGGTCCAATTACTACTCCCAATCTCAGTCCTGGTGATAATACTTTTGAAAAAGTATTTAATAAAAGCGTTCTATCTGGTGCCATTGAATATATTGTATCTACTTTTTCACCTTCAAATCTAAGCGCACCATATGGGTCATCTTCTATGATTATGAAATCATATTTTTTTGATAACTCAACTAATCTTTGCCTTTTTTCCAAATTCATTGAAACTCCAGCTGGGTTATGGAAATTAGATACTACGTAAGTAAATTTGAATTTATCTATATTTCCTTCTTTTTCTAATTTTTCCAATTCACTTTCTAAATAATCAAGATCAATTCCATCCTTTAATAAAGGAACATTTATAAACTTTGGATTCCTTTGAAGAAATGCACTAGCAGCTCCAAGGTATATTGGTCTACTTACAGCACAATAAGATTCTTCATCTAAAAATGTCATTCCAACTAAATACAATGCTTGTTGAGAACCAACAGTTATAACCATGTTGTCATACTCTAACCAATCGATATTTTCATATTTCTTTAGTAAATCCATATAACCCTGTTTTAATTCAGGGTCGCCTTCTGTTGTTCCATATTGAAGAACGAATTTATATTCGTTTTCAATAATGTTTTTTGCAATTTCTGCCATTTTATGTCTAGGGAATGTATCAGGATCTGGTACTCCCCCTCCGAAACTAATCATACCTGGGTCATTTGCTACCTTCAAAAGTTCTCTTATAATACTTGATTTAATTCCACGAGCCACACATGATAATTTTGATTCATAATTCATTATAGAATTACCTCCTTATGAATAATTTTTCCCTTCTATATTTATTATAGTCAAATTTACATTAAATCACAAAACCCATAGAGATAACATATGGGGAATTAAATAGGATTATGGTTAAATAAAGGCGATATGAAAAAAATTTCATGAAAGAGATTTCATATTCACATTAATCGAGTAGTTTTATTTTTTTAACCTTTGGTTTATAATATGAATGAATATATTTTATTAAATAAGAAGGGGTGAAAACCATGTGGGAAAATGTTAAAAAGTCCGACCCAGAAATTTATGATATCATCAACGAAGAATTGGAAAGACAAGAGTTCGGATTAGAACTTATAGCTTCAGAAAACTTCACATCTATAGCTGTTATGGAAACTATGGGAAGTGTTTTAACTAACAAATATGCTGAAGGATACCCAAAAAGAAGATATTATGGTGGTTGTCAAGTTGTAGATAAAGGAGAAATCTTAGCAAGAAATAGAGCTAAAGAGTTGTTCAATGCAAAATATGCAAACGTTCAACCACATTCAGGTTCTCAAGCTAACATGGGAGTTTATTTTGCTCTTCTTAAACCAGGAGATACATTCATGGGAATGTCTTTATCTCACGGTGGACATTTAACTCACGGATCTCCAGTTAACTTCTCTGGAAACTTATACAACGTTGTATCATATGGTGTTAATGAAGATACAGGAATAATTGATTATGACGAAGTTAGAGAAGTAGCATTAAAAAACAAGCCAAAAATCATAGTAGCTGGTGGAAGTGCTTATGCGAGAATAATAGATTTCAAAAAATTCAGAGAAATCGCAGATGAAATAGATGCTTTACTAATGGTTGATATGGCTCATTTTGCTGGATTAGTTGCTGCAGGAATCTACCCTAATCCTTTAGATTACGCTGATGTCGTAACAACTACAACTCATAAGACATTGAGAGGACCAAGAGGTGGAATGATATTAACTAATGATAAAGAAATATACAAAGCTGTAAATAAAGCCATCTTCCCTGGAATACAGGGTGGACCTTTAGAACATGTAATAGCTGCAAAAGCTGTTGCTTTCAAAGAAGCTTTAGAACCAGAATTTGAAATGTACCAAAAACAAGTTGTAATGAATGCTAAAACATTAGGCGAAGAATTAGAAAATAATGGTATGCAAATTGTTTCTGGAGGAACTGATTCACATCTGTTATTGATAGATCTAACCAATTTAGACGTTACAGGAAAAGCTATGGAAAAAGGACTTGAAAAATGTCATATAACAGTTAACAAAAACACAGTACCAAAAGAACAAAGATCACCTTTTGTCACTTCAGGTATTAGAGTCGGAACACCTGCACTAACTACAAGGGGAATGAAAGAAGAAGAAATGAAAACTATAGCAAAATTAATTGCAAAAGTTGCTAAAAATGTAAAAGACGATGAAGGATCTATAGACGAAATCATTCAGAAAGAAATAATTACAGAAGTAAAAGATTTAGCCAAAAAATTTCCTTTATATAAAGAACTATTAAAATAAAGAAAAAGGGAGAAATTCTCCCTTTTTCTTTTTAATAACATTAATAAGTAAAATTAAGTTAAAAAAAATATGATAAACTTTATTGAAAAAAATCTAAGGAGGTTTTGAAATGAAAGTATTAGTTATAAACTCAGGAAGCTCTTCAATCAAATACCAATTATTGAACATGGAAAACGAAAATGTTTTGGCTAAAGGATTAGTTGAAAGAATAGGTATTGATGGCTCAAGAATTGTCCACAAAGTAAATGGAGAAAAAAATATAATTGAAGATGATATACCAGACCATGAAAAAGGTCTTAAAATGGTACTAGATTTATTAGTTTCTTCAGATCACGGTGTATTAGAATCATTAGAAGAAATTGATGCTGTGGGTCACAGAGTTGTTCACGGTGGAGAGAGATTTGCTTCTTCTGTTAGAATCAATAAAGAAGTATTAGATACTATTGAATTGATGTCTTTCTTGGCTCCACTTCACAACCCAGCAAATGTAATGGGAATAAAAGCATCTATGGAATTATTACCAAACGCCGATCAAGTTGGTGTTTTTGATACTTCCTTCCACCAAACAATGCCACAAACATCTTATTTATATGCAATTCCATATGAATATTATGAAAAATATAAAGTAAGAAGATATGGTTTCCATGGAACATCACATAGATACGTTGCAAAAAGAACAGCTGATGTTTTAGGTAAAAAACCAGAAGATCTAAAAATTATCACTTGTCATATTGGAAATGGTGCTTCTGTAGCTGCAGTTAAAAACGGTAAATCTATTGACACATCAATGGGATTCACACCATTAGAAGGGCTAGCAATGGGAACAAGAAGTGGAGATTTGGATCCTGCTATAATAGAATTCATATGTAAAGAAGAAGAAATAACTCCAAAAGAAATGTTGAATATCTTGAATAAAAAATCTGGTATGTTGGGAGTAACAAAAAAATATTCTGACATGAGAGATATTGAAGATAACGCTATAGAAGGTGAAAAAGTATCAAGGATGGCTTTTGATATTTACGAATACAGAATCGCAAAATACATCGGTGCTTATGCAGCTGCTATGAACGGTGTAGATGCAATAGTATTTACTGCTGGCGTTGGAGAAAATTCACCTATAATGAGAGAAGAAATAGCAGAAAATTACCTTAGCTATTTAGGTGTAAAAATTGATAAAGAAATTAATGATTTTAAAGGTGAAGAAAAAATCGTATCAACTGAAGACTCAAGAGTTAAATTAATGGTTGTTCCAACAAACGAAGAA
>JBNJGY010000054.1:0-11231 GCA_051748045.1 Thermotogota bacterium | reverse complement strand
TGAAATTAATGATATATGAATATTAAACAAACAAAGAGTATAATTTTTACATGGCAAAAATATAAAGGGGGAGATATTTATGAAAAAAATTATCTTATTTATTTTAGTTTTTACAACAGCAATTTTGTTTGTTTCTTGTATTCCAACTCAGGAGACGGATAATAATGATGATACAACAACTACTGAAGACGACAATGGTTCATCTATGCTATCAAAAGAAATAACTTTAATGACTTATTATGAATATACACCACAAAATATGGACTTCGTTGCATTTAAAAATGGGAACAGTGGAGAGTGGCAAAAAATTACTGGGGCTTCTGGTCAATATAATATTAGCGCTGAATCAACAACTGGAAATTTAAGCATCTTTTTGGTTAATTCATATTTGATTAATGATGTGGAAAATCATGACATCAAAATTTTTAATATAAATCAAAGTGACTCAGATTTAATACCAATATATTTTTCAGATAGCACATATACATTAGACTCCACGTTAAATATGGTTTTTGATAGTGGGTTTGAAGGTAAAACGATTGCATATCTATATGGAGATGAACATGGATGGGGAAGAGAAATCACTACTGAAAATAAAACAGTTGAACATGGTTTTTATAAAGGAACCAATGACCTGGCAATTTTAAGCTCTATAGATAATACGACTGACTATAGCAAAATTTATATAGATAGAGATGTGAGTATAGATGGAGAAACTCAAGTAAATATTAATTATTCTGATTTAGTTGCTCTAGAAACCTTTAAGGCAACAACAACTATAGAAGAAGCTTATACGGGAAGTAACTTGTTTATTGGTGGTTCTACAATATTATACAACTCTCCTTGGTGGAATGAAACTTATTTGAGAATTCCAGATTCAATTAGAGAAGTTGATGATATTTATCAAATTTATGTGGGAAAGACTGTAAACAGTTTTGAATATTATAATTCAAAATTCATCTCTGACCCAGAAGATATAGAATCTATAAATTCTTTACCTACGCCTTCTTGGTCAGTACCTACGTTAGAAAATAACATCATTACATGGAATGATTATTCTTCTGGAATTGATGGCCATGAACTGAGATTATTTGAAATTGATTTTTATAATTCTGAAAATACAGTTAATTGGGAAATTACTTTTACTACAAGCTGGTTGGAAGATTCTGGATATTACACATATCAATTACCAGAATTAACTTCTTTAGAAGGCTGGGATACTAATTGGATAGAAAATGATTTGGAATTATATCCAAATATTATAGCAATATCAACAAATAATGAAAATATAAATCAAATTTCTAACCCTGTACCTGGATATGAAATAAGTTATATTTCATATTCTAATTATTAAAAAGTTAAATAATTTCTATGCAGGCACATTAATTTGTGTCTGCACTTTTTAAAAATGTATTATAATATAAATGATAATTAAAATTCTAGGAGAAATAAAAATGAAAAAAATATTATTATATCTTATTCTATTATTTAGTTTAAATATTTTTTCAGAACCTTTGTGGACTTTCAATACAGGGAATATCATTTCAACAAATCCTGCGATAGATTCAGAAGAAAATATATATTTTGGATCACAGGATGGTTTTTTATATTCTATTAATAAAAATGGAAAGCTAAACTGGGTATTCAATACCCAAGAAATATTGTTAAACAGTCCAGCTATAGATAAAAACGGGAATATTTATATTGGTAAAGATCATTTTTATTCAATAGATATCAAAACAGGGTTTATGAATTGGAGTTTAAATATTGGAAAAATATCAACCTCACCTGCAATAGATAGTAAAGGAACAATTTATATAGGAAATGAAGATGGATTTATTTATGCTATAGACAAAGAAGGAAAAGTTAAATGGGAATTTTTAACGAATGGTTTTATTTATTCAACACCTGTAATAGATAAAAAAGACAATATCTATTTTGGTACCAGCAGTGGATTTATATATTCTTTAAACTCAAAAGGTCAATTGAGGTGGATATATTATTCTAAAGGACAGCTAACCAGTGAATTATCTTTGGATACTAAAACACAAGTTTATTTTGGTACATCAAATGGTGAAATACATACAATTAGCCAATGGGGAACACTTAAAAACGTTATAGATACAGATAAATGGATAATGTTATCTGGAGTAGTTATTTCAAAAGAAGGTTTAATATATGCAGGTTATAACGATTATTTTCTTTATGCTTTTGATGAAAATGGGCAAATAAAATGGATATATGAGACTGATGGAAGTATTTACGCACAACCAGCTCTTGCAAAAGATGGATCAATATATGTTGGTTCATACGACAATCATCTATACGCATTAAACCCTAACGGAACTAAAAAATGGAGTTTTGAAACAGGAGGGAATATATCCTCTAGTCCAGCTATATCAAAAAATGGAACGATATACTTTGGTTCTGAAGATGGAATTTTTTATGCAATAAAAGATGATAACGGAGGACTGGCAGAAACATCTTGGCCAAAATTCGCTAACAACAACTATAACAATGCAAATAATAATAAATAACCCTCTACAAGAATAGAGGGTTAAATATTTAAAAATTTTAAAATATTCAAAATGTTATTTCTTTTCTTTTTTGAATAACAAAAAAGAGTAGTTATAACATTTTCTTTTTCTAAATATGAAAAATCATTTTTTAAATCATATTCCATTTCTATAAGAGAAGAGATTTTAATATATCTCATATAATTACGAGCAAAAGATACAAAGAGTTTTTTCTGAGAGTTACTTAATTTTTCATATTGACTCAAAAACTCAGGAATATTATCTATTAAAGACAAAAATTTTTCTCCTAAATCAAACCTCGCCTTTTCAAAATTGCTTATAATATAAGAAATATGTTTGTTTTTATTACCTATTAAAGAAATATCTTTCAAAAACTCATTATCGAAAATTTTTTTGTAATATGGGACTCTATTTTCAACAATTATTTTTGTTAGTTCATTTATTAAAGGCGATGGAAGTTCAAAATAATTGTTGAAAGAAATGCCTTTAATAATTTTTCTAATAGTAATACTGTTTATTTTTTCAACATCACCATTCAAAATTTTATTCAAATTAGCTCTATTTAATTTATTATCATGAGAAAATTTTGAAATATTAGTTATTTTACTATTTAAAAATCTCAAAAGATTTTTATCATTTTTATATTGATTAGTATTTTGATTGAAAGAAAAATAACGAGCTTCAGAAAAAGTCTTACTATATTTTTTGTGAAATCCTTTATACTTATCTTTTGAATACATTTTTTCTATAGTTCTAATGCTTTCAGATATGGTTAACAATTCATCACTATTATATTCCCTTATAACCTGCCAAAAAGTATCAAAGCTGTTAAAAACTCTAGAAATTGGTTCAAAATAGTATCCGCAATAATAAAGGGCCTTTTTAGCATAATAATATGATAAGTTTACATCAATAAACCTCAAGTTCCAAGATAAATTGTTTAAAGAGTTAATAACATTAGAAGGATTAATGACTTTTCTTGAATATTTAAAAGTACTTTCAGCCATTTTGATCGCTTCATCTATCTCTCCTCTTTCTATAAAATAACTTACTAAAACAGAACCCCAGGGGGCCTTTGAATAAGTATTATATAGTTTTCTATCTATTTGAATTTTATCTATAAAATCACTAAATTCACCAGTTTCAATTTTATGAATCATAATTCCGATATAGGCTAAATTTCTAAGATTTTTTGTCATGTTGTTTATATCTTCTTTAATGCCTTGAGAAATGATACTAGCTTTTTTAAATTCTTTTAAAAAATCATAAATAACAACCATCTTTATTCTTGCCATGTGATATAAATATGTTTTCGAAGGATTTTCTAAGACTTTTTTAAAATAGTATAAAGCTTTTTCATATTCAGAATCATAAATGAATTTGACACCCTTGAAATAATAATAATGAGTATCATAATTGTTTTGTCTTTCCAAATAGTAGTTCAAGAAAGGAACAGAGAGATTTCCATAATTCAAAGTAATATTTCTCATTTTAATATCTATATTAATAAAAATCACCTCATGTTACAAAAATTGTGTGATTTTTCTGCGCAATTTTTGTTTTTTTAAAAATCTATTTTTTTACCTTACATCAAAGCACCATCAAATCATTATTGTGGAGGATGTCTTTTTTGACTGCCTTATATAATTAGTCTATCATTATAATGAATAAATCTAATTAATGTGCCTAACTAAATTATACCTTATAT
The DNA here is from genome assembly GCA_051748045.1 of Thermotogota bacterium. Lineage (GTDB taxonomy): Bacteria > Thermotogota > Thermotogae > Petrotogales > Petrotogaceae > Geotoga. The sequence continues at coordinate 6,986 of JBNJGY010000054.1, read as the reverse complement.
AAGGAAAAAAAGATATATAAAATTCAAAAAATCTTTGTTTAAATGGGGAGGAGAAAATGAGAAAATCTATTTTATTTTTGTTTATTTTGATCAGTGGTTTAATTATTGCGAATGTAACTGAAAAATCAGAAATAATCACTACTGGTCCAAATTTTAATGTGGAAACATCAGGGTACTTAGAGGTTGGACTTAAATTTGACGAGGATGGTTTCAGCCTTTATGAAGAAAATCAGACTTTGCATTCAGCTTGGTTTGATTACGAATTCAGTATAATAGCTGTTTCAGAATCAAACAACTCTACTTTAACAGTGAATTTTATACCTGGAGATTGGGGTGTAAAAAATCAGCCGATTGATTTCAAGTCCGTAGTATATAACTCAGAATATTATACAGCGGAATATAACAACACAGAATATTCAGAAAACTTTTCTGATTATTTTTTAGGTAATTGGTATGATGTTTTTGGAAATGCCGTAAACCCTATAGGAGAAAAATATTTAAAAACCAATTCAGATTTTTTTGTAAATTCGGAAATGGTTTACATACCATTTGAAGAAGAATACACAAGACATGCCACCTCTATATTTTTAGAAGAAGATACTGAAAATGATGAAATAAATATATCAGGAGATATCTTCGCTTTAAAAATAGGTGTGCCTTTAGATTTATTCAATTTTCAAATTAAATCAGGTTTATGGAATACAAGCACAAACATTGAAGAGTTAGAAGAAGATAATACAGAATATTTAGGATATGCTGTTGAAGGGGAATTCTCTGGGCAAAAAGATGATTTATTAGAGGGGATTTTCATAAGTGGTATGTATGGTTCTCAGCCTAAACTTGAAGAAATAAACTATGTGTATGAAGAAATTGTTAAAAATGCATACAATATTCATTCTAGATATAAAAGAAATTTTAAAATATTCGAAAATGATTTTATAAATATAGATATTATTCCAAAAGCAAATGGAACATATAGAAAAAATATTAAATTTATACCATTTGCGTCAGAATTAGTAACAAAAGATGCTTCATCAATAAGTGGTGGAATAGATTTTGAATTAGATTTTGATAAATTTGGAACTATAGAAATTAAAGATGAAGTCGAATATCTTTTTGGTGATTATAGAAACGAAGATACAAATGAAGAAGAAAAAATATACACTCAGTATGGAATAAGATATTACAACGAAAAATTACATGAATTAATAAAATATGACTTTGAAATAATGAAAAAATACTCACAATACTTGAATGTACCTATTGGAGTACTTATGAATATATATGGAGACTATACACATGAATATTTCAATGTTAATTATTCATTATTAGCTGGAGAACAAGGACTAAAAGGAGATAATCATATATTAATAGAAGACTTATCTAAAATAATAGAAAACGATAATTTAGGATACAAATTATCTGCAGAAGTTTATCCTTTAAAAGGAATCACTTTAAGTGGAAATATATATAATTATATTTTAAATCAAAATTCAGAATACGAGATAAAAAACATAGAAGATATGGCATATAATGCTGAATTAGTTTATACTCCAGATCAAATAATAAAATTTGGAGCACACATTGGAAATGATCAAAACTTTGAAGAACTAACAGATTTAAATTGGTATTTATTTGCAAAAGCACAATTCAACTTTTAATAGATGGAGGTAATATACATGAAGAAAAGACTAAGATTGATTCCTTTATTAATACTCACAATCTTTTTACTATCGTCTTGTGTTCTGAATAAACCAACAGAACAAATAGAAGATGGTTATTTAAATATATTCACAAAAACATATGGAACAAACTATACAGATAAAACAGGAGACGTTATATATACATCAGACGAAGGTGCTTTAGTTGGTGGTTATATAAACTTCAAAACAGGTGGAAATGTACCTTCTTATGAAGGAAACGTTGACTTAGAACAAGCTCATGAAGGTGTAGACTTATTCTTGGTTAAGTTAGACAAACACGGAGAAGAAGAATGGCAAAGAATATACGGTGGAACAGGAGCTGAATGGGCTTTAAGTTTAGAAGAAACAGAAGACAACGGGTATGTTGTAGGTGGCTATACAACATCTACAGATGGTGATTTAGCTACACAAGAACCAGGAATAAGAAAACCAACATATGCTGACCCATGGATTTTAAAGCTAGATTCAAATGGAGATTTAGAATGGCAAAAACTTTTAATAAGCGAAGACTCTAAATTTGATAGTATAGAAGAAATAAAACAAACATCAGATGGCGGGTATGCTGCTTTAATTAGAGAACAACCAATATATGAAAAAATAGATTATGAAGATCCAGAAGAACCAATTGAAAAAATGTTTACAACATCTTTAAAACTCGTAAAACTTTCTTCAACTGGAGATGTTGAGTGGGAATTTGAATATAAAGATGATATTTCAGAAGATCCTGCATTAAACCAAGATATAATACCTTATTATCCATATGATTTTGCTATAGATGAAAATGGAGAATATTTTATTTCTAGTTCAAAAAGTGTATCTCATCAAGATAGTAACACCTTGGTTATTAAACTTAATCAAGCTGGAGAAAAAGACTGGGAAAAAGAACTAGGAGGAGAAGGAACAGATATAGCTGAAAATATAATAATATCTAAAACTGGTGATTTAATATTAGGTGGCTATACAAGTTCTCAAGAAGGAGATTTTTCAGGAAACTTTGGTGTAGTAGATTATTGGGTTACAAAAATGGATAAAACAGGAAATGTTAATTGGATGAAATTTTATGGTGGATCTGAAAATGACAGAATAAGACAAATAAAAGAAACTCCTAACGGAGATTTAGTTATGATAGGTTATACAGCTTCAAACAATGGAGATGTAACAAACTTTAAAGGCAATGAAGATGCTTGGTTTGTCAGAACAAATTCTCAAGGAGAAATAATAAATGAAAGAACATTTGGAGGAACATTGTTAGACAGAGGAACTAGCCTAGATGTAATAGATGACAATACATTTATATTTGCTGCTGACACAGCATCAATAGATCATGATTTAGAAACAAATTATGGTAATTTAGATATAACTTTATTCAAATTTTTCTTGGAAGATAACTAATTAAACATAAAAGGAGGATCTTATGAAAAAAATAATATATACATTTCTAATAATATCTTTATTAGTTATTTTCAGTAGTTGTATGACAAACTATTCTGAAAGCTATAAAGCTGAATTGGAAATTTATTTAAGTGAATATTTAGCTGGGCCCGCAGTTGAAAACGTAGATGTGACAATTTTTGATAGCGAAAACAATCAAATTTTTGAAGGCACAACAAATGAAAAAGGATATATAAAAGCATTATTAGAATGGGATGTTTCTAATGGTGAAGAAGAAGAGATAAATATAAAATATAAAAAAGAAGGTTTTGCATCAAGTGAAGTTAAAACTAAAAAACTAACAGGTAAAAAAAGTAAATATTTAGATAATGGAGAAATAAATTCATCAATAAACAAAGCAAAACTTTTCGAAAATGACGAATTTCCAGAAACCAGTGTTAAATTTGTGGATAAAGATGGAAGAATGATAGATATAGAAAATATAGAAGAAGATGTAATATATGCTGAAATAGAGTCTTCTGAGCAAATTACAGTTGCTTATTTTGGATTAGACTTCATGCCTTGGGCAGCTACAAATAATGGAATGGAAACAAATTTTGGGCCAGGAGAAAAAGCAACAATACCAATAAGTATTCCACACTCAGCTTCAGGAGAACAAGAATTGAACTTTGTTATTTATGATGTTAATAGAAGTAGATTACATCAATACTATTATATTAATGTAAATAAAACCACAGAAGAACCAGAAACAATGGCAAAACCTGAAAACCCTTGGTTATATTCTATAACAAGAAATTACGAAGCTAGATTATATTCAATGCCAGAAGATATTTTAGAAAAAACAGAAAATTATAAACAAGTAGAAAACCAAGAAGTAATATTAGAAGATATAAATTCTTTAGAGAGCGATAATTATGAAATTCCAGAAAGAGGAAATTTATATATAAGAATATATTGGAACGAACCAGAAGATAAAACTGGAATAATAGGATACCACATATATAAATCAACTGATGGAGAAAACTTTGAAAAAATAGCTTTCACAGAAAACACATCAACAGCAGACAACGGTTTTGATCTTGAACCAGGAAAAGAAGTTTCATACAAAATCAAAAGTGTTTATGAAGGTGGATATGAATCAGAAAGTACAGAAGTAGTATCTGTAACTCCACTTAATCTTTTCAAAGTAAATCAGATAAATCCAAGAGATAATAGTTACAGTGTAAAAAGAAAACCTGAATTAAGATGGAAACCAGTTTCTTTAGATGGTGGAGATACAAACACTGGTGCTGGAGTAATCAACGAAGAAGAAATAAATTATTATTATACTCCAATAATTACAGACTTTGCTCAAAGCACAGGTAGTATTTGGGTTTTTCAAGGTGAAGGAGAAGTAAGAGGAGTATTTGAATACAGTTCACAAGGGCCACAACTAATCGCAACTGAATTCATGAGCTCTTATTGGCAAGGAAATAATATTGATTGGGTTATGAGAAAAGATGGAAAATTATACCCATACAGTTATTTGTTTGATGCATTAGAAGCTGGAAAAACTTATCAATGGGGATTAACCAGTGCTTATGCGGAATATGTGCAAGAGGAATCAACAGCTGTTGCTGTAATTGCTGATATATTTAGTGGAAATGCGGATTTAATAGTACCGAATCCTTCAGTTCCATATAACACATTCACAACTGGTCAAGACTATTAAAGAGGTGTTTAATAAATGAAAAAAAATATATTTTACATAATACTATTAATAACTTCAATGTTCTTGCTTACTTCATGTATGACAAGCAATATTTCAAATCCTGAAGCAGAAGAACAATTTGAAGAAGAAACAGGAATAATATGGAATGCTGACGATGAATATTTAGAAGGAAGATTAAATATAGGATATACAGACAAAGAAGAAGTATTAGAAATATTAAATGATCTTGATCTTTCTGTAGAAGTAGATATACCAAAAATAAAAGTACTTTCTGTAAAAATAGATCAATCAGTCGAAGAATATTTTGAAATATTCAAAAATTATTTTGAACAAAATTTAGATAGAAGTAATATCATAAGATACATTGAACCAAGTTACGAAAGAGAATTAATTCAACCAGTAGATAATGAAAACGAAATTATAGATATTGAAACTGAAACAAGAAGCTATTCTTTAGGTAACTATGAATATGAAAAATATCTCTGGGGAATAAAAAAAATAAGAGCTCCAGAAACTTGGGATGAAGGATATACAGGTACAGGTGCTGTAGTTGCAGTTTTAGATTCTGGGGTTGATTTTACCCATCCAGATTTAAAAGACCAAGCATATACAAACCCTGGATATAATCCAGTAACAGAAACAACATTAGAAGCGACAAATAATTGGTATATGTATCATGGTTCTCATGTTGCAGGAACAATAGCTGGAAACGGTGACAACATTGTTGGAGTAGCTCCTGATGCGAAAATAATGGATATACCTATATTCCAAACAGAAAATAATAGTCCGTTAACTTTTATTGGAGATATATATGCAGCAAAAGGAATGATTTGGGCAGTAGACAATGGAGCAGATATACTACATAACTCTTGGGGTGGTGGAGGATTCTCCTACGCTTTAGCAGATGCAATTAATTACGCTTCTAAAAATAACGTAACTGTAGTTGCTTCATCAGGAAACTCTCATACAGCAGAAATATATTACCCATCTTGTTATCCTGGAGTAATAACAGTCGGAGCAACAGAATACTCTGATGCGGTTACAAGTTTCTCTTCAAGAGGTCAGTGGATGACAGTCGCAGCACCAGGAGACGTTATATTTTCATCAGTTGGAACAGATGATGACTTGTTATACACATTTGATGATCCTTTCGCTTTTCAAAATGGAACATCAATGGCTGCACCTCATGTTTCAGGACTCGCTGCTTTATTGATAGACAAACATGGTGGAAAAAATAATATAACTCCTTATCAGATAACACAAGCAATAACAAAGGGAGCAGTAGACATAGAAGAAGAAGGCTTTGACATAAAAAGTGGTTACGGGAGAATAGATGCATTCAACACACTATCTTTTGAATTAGCAGACTTAGAAAACGGAGCAAATTTTTCTTTAAAAACAATTGCTAAAAAAACAACACCACAAGGGTCTCCGGTAAATTTAGAAGGAGTATATGTAACTTTAATAAATAGAGATACAGAAATAAAAGAAAATTACTATGCAAAAACTAATATGGAAGGCGAAACAGAACTTCCATACATAAGACCAGGAAATTATGAACTGGTAATGGGCCTTGCTGATCCTTGGTATTCAACCCTTATGAAAAACGAATTCAGATCAAAAATTCAAATATCTAGAAAAGAGAGATTTTCAGCTACAGAAAATCAAACTATAGATTTAACAGAAGAATTCGAAGCAACACCAAAAATAGTTATTTACCAAATAGATTCTGAATATGGTTCAGATATTATACTTGAAAACGTAGATATAGAACTAAATGAAATATTATATTCAAATAATCAAACAGTTATAACAGATACAATTCCAGACAGATTAATATCTGGTGACAAACCACTAGAAATCCAAGTAGATGCAACTGATCCTGCTGGTTGGTATGAATTCAATTTAGTGTTCAATGAAATGTTGACCGAAAACATCTTTGTAAGAGGATATATTGAATACAACGATGATCCATATCAGAGAGTGCCTTTCAGAAACACTGTTGAAAAAGGTGAAGAGGGAGAATATAAATTAGAAATAGAGGGAAGTACAGTATTTCCAGTATTTTAAAAAACTCAGAGGAGGAATAACAAATGAAAAAGTTATTGGTATTATTATTGGTAAGTGCATTTATGTTATTAGCATTAACAAGTTGTACAGGTGTTACAAATGATGAAGAA
>JBNJGY010000053.1:0-11364 GCA_051748045.1 Thermotogota bacterium | reverse complement strand
GTGTACAGATGAAATTTACAGATGAAAATTGGTGGAAAGCTAATGCAGGGGAAAATATTAATATTGGTACAATTCATTTAACTGTTGAAACAGTGGATGACTTTTGATAGATGAAAAAGGAAATCATTTAATTATGATTTCCTTTTTTCTTTTATTTATAATATAATTTTATAAATAATATTTCTGGGGGTTTTTATATGGAAAGACGATTTATAAAATTGTACTTACATAAGAGTCAAACATCTGCTTTAGAAAAGATGCTTGAAAATAATGAAATAAAAATAATGTCAAAATCACAGATTGATGATCACCAATATCAATACGAGTTTATTGTCAATGCAACTGGTAGTGATGAGTTGTTAGATAAAATAGAATATGATTTTTCAAAAATAAAAGATTTTCATATGTATTTTTTCAATATTGAAGCAGAAATTCCAAGACCAAAAGAACCCGATAAAGAGGAGAAAGAGAAAGAAGAGAAGAATTATGTTTTTCAAAGGTTAACAAGACAAGAACTATACAACGATATCAACAAAGACGTTACTATTAACTTTTCTTATATATTGTTAATGATTATATCCTCTATAATCGCAGGAGTTGGGCTCATAAGAGATAATTCAACAATTATAATAGGATCTATGGTTATAGCTCCATTTTTGGGGTCTAATGTTTCTCTTGCTTTTTCTACTACTATCGGAGAAAGAAAAACTCTTTTGCAATCTTTAGCAAAGCTATTTACAGGGATAGGGATTTCTTTTTCTATAGCTTTATTATGGGGGATGATTTATAAAATAGATCCTACAGGATATGAAATAGCAAGTAGAACGGATATAAATATTATGGATGTCATTCTAGCTTTTATAACAGGTATCGCAGCTATTCTTTCTGTCAATAAAGGCGTAGTTGATGCTTTGGTTGGGGTAATGGTTGCTGTTGCTTTTATGCCGCCTATTATTGCAGCAGGACTTTTGATTGGTAATGGGATGATGGATAAAGGGTTTTCTGCATTACTTTTGTTTTTTATTAATATTGTAGCTATAAATTTAGCAGGTGTTTTAACTTTCTTGGTAGAAGGGTTGAGGCCTTCTACTTATTGGGAAGAAAAGAATGCAAAAAAGTATAGAATTATTTCTCTGATTATTTGGATAGTTCTTTTAACTTTGATGTCATTTTTGTTATATATTATCTTTTAACTAAAAAACCCGACTTTTAAAAGTCGGGTTTTATTTATTCACATATAGGCAAAATACCTTCGTATGATATGATTCCTTTGTTGTATGAAAGTTGAATTGGGTATATTTCAACACCAGCTTTCATAGCTCTGTAAAATGTTTCTGCAAATTTCGTGTCTGTTTCCATATTTGGTTTGAAGCATTCACTTTTTCCGAAAACTAATAAATAAATTGCAGCGTTTCCGCCTTCCTCTATAATTTGCATCAATTCTTCTAAATGTTTTCTACCTCTTAGAGTAGGCGCATCGGGAAATTTTGCAATTCCGTTTTCTGTTAAAGTACAACCTTTTATTTCTATCCAGATTTTTTTGTTTTTTGCTTTTTCTACTAAATAATCAATTCTACTTTTGTTGTATTTTACTTCTGCTTTTATGTTTTTAAGCTTTCCAAGAGGGTTTATGTTCTCGTTGTTTAGAATAAAATAGCTTATATTTCTATGATAAGCAGAGTTTACCATTATTTCTTCATTGTTTTTTTCTGCTGCAATAAGGTCCCATTTTGTTTTTCTTTTTGGGTTTGTTGCTTTTTTTATTCTAATTTTATTTCCTGGGTATAAAAGTTCTTTTAATCTTCCAGGGTCGTGAACGTGTATTATTTCGTTTTCTAGATTCAATTCAGGTATGTCAACTTCTGCAACATATCTGTTTGGTCTTGTTTTAAAGATAGCAGTGTAGTCTGTCTTTATTTCCATCAATTTCATAATTATCACCTTTTCTTTTTGGAACAAAATGTGGGATTTATCATCAATCCATTATACTATTAAATATTTGAATACAAATAAATTTACTATTTTTTCTTCATTACTAATTAAATTTATAACTCTTATCTGAACTAAGTTTATAGTAATTATATACAATAGTTATTTATAGTTAAGGTTAGTTTACCAAACAAAGCTTAAAAAATTTTAATATTATACTTATTTTATTTGTTATAATTTTAGTAAGAAAAGAAATCATGAAATGATTTCTGTTGGAAGATGGATGTTGGAAGTTGGAAGAAAAAACACGGACTAAAAACCTTTGCATATGTCATGTCGAGCATGGTCGAGACATCTATACAGTAAATTTTCGCAGAAAATTGAAATGGTTTTTAGATTCTTCAGCTCCAAAAACCGTCGTTCAGAATGACGAGTTACTTATCTTTTTAATTATGTATTAAATATATATTTTATAAAAAAATGATGAAAAAAATTGATTGTTTTACAATCTTAATTTCACTACGTGAAATTAACTGAAGAGATTTCTCCATGCGATGCTACGCATCTTAGTCGAAATGACAAAGAGTCTAAATACCCCTGTGCTACGCACGTCCCCTCTAACACATTTAGAGGGGATTAATGCAAAGAAATCAAAGGTTTCTGTAGGAGGAACGATGTTGGAAGAAAATTGTTATTATTTTTTATAAAAGAGGTGTTTATTATGTTTAACAGAGTTCTGGGGAAAACAGGTTTAGAAGTATCGGTTGTTGGGTTTGGTGGAATTGTTGTTATGGATGAAACAGCAGAGAATGCTTCAAAATATGTAGAAGAGGCGATAAAAAGAGGTGTTAATTATTTTGATGTTGCTCCCAGTTATGGAAATTCAGAAGAGATATTGGGGCCTGCTTTGAAGCCTTTTAGAAAAGATGTTGTTTTATCTTGCAAGACTGACGCCCTTGAGAAAGAAGAATGTAGACGAGATATTGAAACTTCTTTAAAAAAGTTAAAAACTAATTACTTTGACATCTATCAATTCCACTCTATCGTTTCAAAAGAGGAAGTAGATAAAATCCTAGGGCCTAATGGTGCTATGGAAGCTGTTTTAGAAGCTAAAGAAGAAGGTTTGATCAATTATATAGGCTTTTCTGCTCACACAGAAGAAGCAGCATTTGAATTGATGAATAGATTTGATTTTGATACTATTATGTTTCCTGTTAATTGGGCATCTTGGTTAAAAGAAGGTTTTGGTAATTCTGTTTTAGATTTAGCAAAAAAGAAAAACGTGGGAATAATAGCCCTTAAAGCATTAGCAAAGAGAAAATGGAAAAAAGATGAAGAAAGAAATTGGTCTAAAACTTGGTATAAACCTGTAGATAATTATGAAGAAGCTAAATTAGGAATGAGGTTTACTCTCAGTAAAGGAGTAGATACAGCAGTTTCTCCAAGTCATATAGAATTATTAAGATGGGCTTGCGATGCAGCAGACGAATTTGAACCTCTTTCAATAACTGAAGAAGAATATTTAAAAGAAAAAGCTAGTAATCTTGCTGATGATACAGTTTTTCCACATCCAGATGTTTAATATAGAACTCTCGCTGAAAAGCGAGAGTTTTTTGATATAATTTTAATAATTAAGAAAATTAAAAGGGGGATTAAAAATGGATGTGAAGATTTTAGGACATAGGGGTTATAAAGCAAAATTTCCCGAAAACACAATTTTGTCTTTTGTGAAAGCTCTTGAAAATGGTGCAGATGGCATTGAATTTGATGCAAGACTTACAAAAGATGGAGTGGTCATCATACATCACGATGACTTTTTTAAGGATAAAGATGGAAAAGAAATTAAGATTATTAATTTGAATTTTGAAGAATTAAGAAAAAAACAACCATCTATTCCACGGTTACAAGAAGTTCTGGAAGAATTACCAAAAGATACTTATTATAATTTAGAAATAAAAGAAAAACAATCTTCTGTAGGCTCTTATGAAATTATTAAAAATTTTGGTTTGTTGGAAAATACTTTGTTTTCATCTTTTGATGTTGAAGCAATTAAGATAATTAGAGATTTGGATAAAGAAGTTAAAATAGGACTTTTAGTTGATTATGAATCTTTAAAAAATATTGACAAAATCCATGAAGACTTAAATTTATATTCTTTGAACCTATATATTGATAAAATTGTTGAATTTGGAGTCGATTATTCTTCAAAGTTTATAGGTAGCTGGAAATCTCATGGGCTCAAAATATTCTTATGGACTGTTAATAATATAGAACATTTGAAAATGTTAAAGGGACACTATGATGGAGTTATAACAGATGAGGTAGAAGAAATAGTTAATTTTTTAAGATAGGGGGAAAATAATGAAATTTAAAAGTTGGAAACTTTTTGTTTTGGGGTTTGGGTTTTTTGGGGTTAGTATAATTTGGCCTCTTTATAATGCGTATGTTCCTATTTTTTTGAAATCTTTTGATCTTTCTTCTTTTTGGGTTGGAACTGTAATGACTTTTGATAATATATTCGCAATATTGATGTTACCAGTAATAGGAGCGATGTCAGATCAAACAAGAACAAAATTTGGTAGAAGAAAACCATATATAATGGTTGGCGCACCATTTGCAGCTTTATTTTTTGTTTTGATACCTATCATAAAAGATCTTTCGATACTACCGTTATTGATGTTTATAATAATTCTTATGAATTTTTTTATGGCTGTTTTTAGATCCCCAGTTGTCGCTTTAATGCCAGACGTTACTCCGTCTAAATTTAGAAGCCAAGCTAATGGTGTTATTAATTTTATGGGTGGTCTCGGAGCCTTGCTGGCGTTTTTTGCAGGGAAACCGTTATATGATGCCAATCAAAGTTTTCCTTTCATTGCTGGCGCTATAATAATGCTTGGTGCTGTTATGGTTCTTTTGACTTTTATAAAAGAAGATCCTAAATATACAATAAAAGAAACTACTATAGAGAAAAAAGCAGGATTTTTCAAAAATGGGTTAGTAGAGTTAATGGGTAATTTGAAAGATGCTTTCACAAATAAAGAAAAATCGCTTTTGTTTATGCTTTTATCCATATTATTTTGGTTTATTGGGTTCAATGCTATAGAAACATTTTTCACCACATATGCAAAATTTCATGCTGGAATACCAGAAAGTACAGGAGCTTTAATTATGGGAGTTTTCTCTTTAGTTTTTATGGTTTTTGCGATTCCCTCAGGGTTTATTGGTGCAAAAATTGGGAGAAAAAAAACAATTTATATAGGGTTAGTAATGCTATCTACTGTAATTATAGTTACTTACATATTAGGTAATTCTGATATTTTAAATACTCCAGATATATTTAGAAATATTTTATTTGTTTTATTTGCTTTTGGTGGTATGGGTTGGGCATTGATAAATGTTAACGCACTTCCAATGGTAGTAGATATGACAACAAATGAAAAATCTGGTGGATATACTGGATTATACTATTTTTTCTCTATGGCAGCTAATATTTTTGCACCACCATTAGCGGGATTATCTATGGACATATTAGATTACAACACATTGATGATTTTCTCGTTTTTATTTTTTATTTTAGCCTTTGTGACTCTCCAATTTGTAAAAAGAGGAGAAAGACAAGAACAGGAATGAGTGTAGAAATTATTACATAATTTTTGTTGGAGGATGGATGTTGGAAGAAAATACATTGTTGAAAATCTTTGTAGGTGTCACCCTGAGCGAACGAAGTGAGTCGTAAGGGTCTCATCAGTTAATTTTCGAAGAAAATTTATAAAATATTGAAAAATAATAAATAGCGCTCTTCACTAGATCAAATTATTGAAAAAATAATATCTTCAATCACTTGGAAATACTAAAAATTGCAAACTCGCAAAAATCAGCTCAGACATACAATTTTTTTAACGCATTTTACACGGGTACCCACAAGGGGCACCCCTACATAAATTTTGTATTATAATTCTCAATAGTTCGTTATTTTTATTTATTATTTTTGCTGAAAGAGAAAAAGACAAAATAACAATTTCAATTCTGAAATATAAAAATTCAAAGTAGGTCGTGAAGTAGAAATCATAAAATGATTTCTGTTGAAGGTTTATGGTTGGAAGTTGGAAAAAAAAAGCATTATTAAGCTACTAAAATAGATAAAAACCAACAACCTCCATCCTCCAACTAACAACAAAATAAATTACAAAGAAATTTATTTTATAACAAAGGAGTAAATAATGCAACCAATTTTATTAAAAAAAATAGCAAAGAGATTAAGAAAACCAATTATAAAATTAAATCTTTTTTTGATTAATGATACAGAGGTTAAAGAAACCCTTTTTTCTAGCAACACTAAGTTTTTTGTTTTTTTTCGTTGGGCTAATATGTTTTTTTCTTTTGTGGCATTGATACCAGTTATTCATTCAGCGATTAATTTTAATCTGCCTCATTTTTTAGGATATTTATTGTCATTTTTGTTGATTGATTTTATATGGGTTTTTGAATGGGTTACTAAATCAACAATTTTTGAAGAAATAAGGTTTTTTTCTATACTTCAAATAACCCTACATAGTTTTTTTGGAATGTGGCTAGGTTTTTATAACAGTTATCCCTTATTCGATGACATATTGCATATAACTGGAGGAATGTGGCTTGTTAGTTTTTTGTTTCCACTTGTTTTAGGGTCAGAATTAATTTGGTCAAGAACAATTTCAAAGACTTTATTATTTAAAATATATATATATATGTTTTCTATTGTTGCTATGATAGGCGTTTTTTGGGAAATAGGAGAGTTTACATCTGATCTTATTTTTGGAGATTATGAAGGGTATAGAATGGCTCAAGAAGAGAGCCTTACTGATACTATGAGTGATTTGATAGAGAATCAAATTGGAGCAGTGCTGGGGTTATTTATTTACTGGCAGACTTTGAAAAAATTGAATGAAAAAAGAGACGTTTATATTCTTTTAGAAAAAATTAGTTTGGCTTTAAGAAATTTTTTTGAAAATAAAGAGGGATAATTATCCCTCTTTTATTGCGTTAAGGTTTTCTTTTATATATTTAATCATTATAGCATCTGGTGGATTTAATTTTGAAGGTATTTCTTTAATATCAAAAAATTTATGTTCATGACTTTCATGATCATTAACTATTATTTCACCTGTATATGAAGTGACTAAAAAGATACTTGCAACGTTGTATACTTCATCCCCATTTGGATATTTATGATGCATTTCTTTTCCTGAAAAAACTTTTATTGGTTTTAAACTATTAATATCTATTCCAGCTTCTTCTTTTGCTTCTCTTATAGCAGTTTCTTCAAATGTTTCACCAGGTTCCATGGAACCGCCTATAAGGCTCCAGGAATTATTGTCTTTTCTTCTCTGAAGAAGAATTCTGTTTTTATCGTCGAGTATTACTACGCCTGCTCCAACCATTATTATTGGTTTGCTTCCAATGTGTTTGCGTAAATCAAAAATATATCCCATTTTTATTCTCCTTTTTTATAAAATAAATTTCATAGAAATTTATTTTGTTGGATGATGGATGAGGGAGGTTGAAAGAAAAAACAAGTGTTGAAAATTATTACAACTGTCATTTCGACTAAGCGACAGCGCATGGAGAAAACCCATCAGTAAATTTCACAAAGTGAAATTAAGCCTTTAAAAAACCTTTCAATTTTCTACGAAAATTTACTGAAGAGATGTCTCGACGATGCTCGACATGACACACGCATTAGTTTTCGATTTAAAAGATGTTTCACTCAGAAAACACTATACTTTTCTTTTTTATATTTCTTCATTTTTTTATGTTTAATATACCTTATATTTAATACATTATTAGAAAGATAAGTAATTTGTAATTCTGAACGACGATTTTTGGAGCTGAAGAATCTAAAACCATTCAATTTTCTACGGAAATTTATAGATTATTTTAGTAAAAACATTTTATATATATTATATCATTGTTTATTATTTAAATTTTCTCCCAACCTCCATCTGAAAAAGCTATAAGATTTTTTCCTACTCCAACCAATAAGATATTATTTAACAAAAAATGTTAACTGATGTATAATAATTTATGATACTAACTATTATTCAAAGGGAGGAAGAAGTATGGCTACTTGGGATTTATCATTTTTTTACGAATCTGAAAAAGATGCACAAATAAAAAAAGATTTAGAAAGTTTTGTTGAGGGTTGTAAGTTATTAAGAGAGGATTATTATGACGTTTTAGCAGATGAAAATTTATCAGCAGATAAACTTAAAAAATTCTTTGAAGACTCAGAAAGAGTTGAAAAACAAGGGTATTTCGCTGCTCAATATGCTCATTTAAATTACGCAAGAAATACAATGAACCAAGAGGCGCAAAAATTGATGTCTATGGTAGAGGATTATGAAACAAATGCAGCAATTATAACTTCATTTTGGAGACCAAGACTTTTAAAATTATCTGAAGAAAAACTTAGAAATTTAAGAGATTCAAAAGAGCTAAATGATTATAAACATGTTATGGAAAAGTTGATTGAATCAAAAGAACATGTTCTTTCTGAAGAAGCAGAAAAGGTAATTTCAGCACTTTCAAGCTCTTCAAGAGAAGCATTTGCTGAGCTTTATGAAAGGCAAACATCTTCTTATGAATATGAATTGAACATTGATGGTCAAGTAAAAACTTTAACAGGCCCTCAAGTTAGAGCTTTGAGACATGATACTGATTCAGACCTGAGAAAGAGAGCTATGAAAAAATTCTTTTCTAGATATGAAGAAGATAAAATTATTATAGAAAAGGCTTATAATTCAATAGTTAAACATTATGATACAGAAAGTAGGCTTAGAAATTTTGAAAGACCTATTTCTATGAGAAATTTGGATAATGAAGTTGAAGACGATATCATTGATACTGTTATAAAAGTTACAACAGAAAGGACTCCTTTGGTTCATAAGTATTATAAATTCAAAGAAAAATATATAGGTGAGAAATTAACTTTAGCAGATATTTATGCACCTTTAAACCCAGTAAAGAAAGAATATACTTGGGATCAAGCTAAAGAAATTGTTTTAGATGCTTATTATGATTTTGATAAAGAAATTGGAGATATTGTAAAAGGTTTCTTTGAAGACAATAGAATTGATTCTGAGATAAGAAAAGGAAAAAGAGGCGGGGCATTCTGTTCTTACGCTGTTCCAAATTACAAACCTTTTGTTCTTATGAATTACAATGGAAACATGGGGGATGTAATGACTCTTGCTCATGAATTAGGCCATGGTGTTCATGGAACATTGTCTTCTGAACAAAATATATGGAATTACCACACTCCGTTGACAATGGCTGAAGTTGCTTCTGTATTTGGTGAAATGCTTGTTATGGATAAAGTTTTACCAACATTAAATGAAGAAGATAAAAAAGCTTTTATAGCTTCTAAAACTGAGGAAATGTTTGCGACAATGTTTAGACAGAATATGTTTGCAAGGTTTGAAGTTCAATCTCATGATATGATCGCAGACAAAGGTGTGGCTACATGGGAAGAACTATCTGATTTATATAATAAAGAATTGAAAATAATGTTTGGAGATTCTGTAGAAATCCCTGAAGAATATAATTACGAATGGGCAGGAATCCCTCACATATTTGGTGTTCCTTTCTATGTATATGCTTATAATTTTGCAAACTTACTTGTTATAGCTTTGTATGAAATGTATAAAGAAGAAGGAAAAGATTTTATTCCAAAATATAAGAAATTATTAATGAGTGGAGGTAACAAATCTCCAGAAGAATTGCTAGAAGAAATTGGAATAAATATTAAAGAAGAAAGTTTCTGGGAAAAAGGTTTTGATTACTTGGAAAGAGAATTTTTAAATAAATTGGTATAATTTTGTTAATAAATTGACACAAAAATTAATATTATGTTATAATAGTAAGGGGCGAGCTTGCTTAATAATGCAGGCAGCCTCTTTTTGTTTATAATTATTTGGGTATAAAAAGGAGTTTTTAGAATGAGAAAATTTTCTAAACCAAAAGTTATTATTTCAAGATGTATTGAATTTGAAAAGTGTAGATATAATGAAGGTATGATCTCAAGTGAAGCAGTGAAAATGATGAAACCTTTTGTAGATTTTATAACAGTTTGTCCTGAGGCTGATATTGGTATGGGTGTACCTAGAATTCCTGTAAGAATTGTTGAAGAGGAAAATGGGATTAAATTAAAACAATTAAAAACAGGAAAAGACTGGACTCAAAAGATGGTTAGTTATAGAGAAAAAATATCTGAAAATATAGATGATGATATTGATGGTTTTATTTTAAAAAGTCGTTCGCCATCATGTGGCCCATATGAGGTAAAGATTTATAAAGATATTGAAAAAGGGGCTCCTTTGTCAAATAAAGGCAATGGTTTTTTTGGTGGTTATATGAAAGGTGAGTATAAAAATCTTCCTGTTGAAGATGAAGGAAGATTGACTAACTTTACAATTAGAGATCATTTTTTGACAACTGTTTTTGCTTTAGCTGATTTTAGAGAGATGAAAGAGAAAAATTCTCTAAAAAATTTGATTTATTTTCATTCAAGGTATAAATTTTTGATACTTTCTTATGATGAAAAAAATTTAAGAAAGATGGGAAAATTAGTTGCCAATAACCAAGGTAAATCAGAAATACAAATTATAGAAGAATATGAAGATTTATTCAAAGACACATTCAAAAACATACCTAAACCTACTAATGCTATAAATGTTTTAATGCACATTATGGGTTATTTCAAAGATAAGTTAAAACCAACGGAAAAACAATTTTATCTAAATATTTTAGATAGCTACAAAGAAGGGAAATTACCTTTATCTACACCTTTATATATAGCAAAAGAATGGGTTATTAAATACGAAAACGAATATTTAGATAGACAAGTGTTTTTTGAGAGATATCCTCAAGAATTAGTAACCATTTCTGACTCTGGAAAGGGAAGAAATTTATGATAAAGCAGAGGCTTAAAAAATTAAATAAAAAAAAGTGGGTAGAAAAAGAAGGTTGGTTTTTATACTGGATGCAATCTTCTCAAAGAGTAGAATATAATTTAGCTTTGAATTATATTATAGAAAAAGCTAATGAATACAACAAAAATGTTTTAGTTGCCTTTGTGCTTACAGAATATCCTAGTGCAAATCTAAGACATTATGATTTTATGATGCAGGGTTTAAAAGAAATAAAGAAAAAATTAGAGAATAAAAATATCAGATTTATCATTTTAAAAGGTGATCCTGTTGAAACAATAAGTAAATTAACAAAAAAAACAAGTCTTTTGGCAACAGATAGAGCTTATTTAAGACATCTTATAAATTGGAGAAAAGAAATTTTGGATAAAATTAATATTCCTTTTGTACAAATAGAGGATAACGTTCTTTTGCCTGTTGAAATGGTTAGTGATAAAGAAGAATATTCCGCTGCAACTTTGAGAAGAAA
>JBNJGY010000052.1:0-11382 GCA_051748045.1 Thermotogota bacterium | reverse complement strand
CCCATATAGGTCGTCGAATATAATATTATTCCAAGATAAGACAATATTGCTATATTTATTAAAGCAAATATATATTTTATAAACCCTAATTTACTTTCTTTTGGTTTTCTAAAATATTTGTTGTAAGAAAGTGTTTTTAAATTATTGAAAATTGCAGAACCAAAAACAATAATAAATCCTGCGTAAGTTAGTAATTGATATCTAAAAACTTCTACTGAATTATAATCATAGTGGTTCATCCTTAGTACATTTCCCGCCATCATCATAAAAAAGCCAATTATAGAAAAGTAAAGAAAAACTTTTGGATATTTGTAAGCTTTTAATTGCTTGTAATTGAAAAAATAGATACTTAAATAATCTATAATTAATACTATACTCATTATTAGACCTAAGTGGGTGTTTATTTTATAATCAATTGAAAAGAAGTTTAAAACTCCTAAGATTATTATAATTGTATTTGCAAAAAGTAAAGATAAATTTGTTTTCCTTCTCACTCAACTAACCTCCATTAACCATTATTTTTTAAAAAATCATCTATTTCTTCTATTGTTGGAATTGAAGTTTGTGCTCCTATTTTTGTTGTGGATAAAGCTGCTGCAGCGGAGGCTTTTTTAATGCTTTTTTCTAAATCGTCTGTTTCAAAGTATTCTAATGCTAATGTTCCGTTAAAAACATCTCCAGATGCTGTGGTATCTAATGGTTTAACTTTAAATGTATCTATTTCTTTTATCTCATTATTTTTATTTATATATAGTGATCCTTTTTTACCAAGCGTGATAATGATATTATCTATTTTTGTTTTTTCCTTTAATTCTGATAATTGTTCTTTAATATTATTTTCATCAAATTTTTTATTTATTATTTTTTCATATATATATGAAAATTCATTTAGGTTAGGAGTCAAGACAAAGATATTATCCAGATTGTTTAAATCTGTTTTTTCTTTTGGCGCTGGATCGTAAAATATTTTAATATTTTTTTCTTTTAATTTTGTTATGGCATGGTCTATTATTTCTTTTGGTAATTCGTTTTGAATTAAAACTATATCTAAATCTTTATTAAATCTATCTAAAAAATCATCTACCATATCTTTTTTCATTTTATGATTAGCTCCTGGTGCTGTTATTATTCTGTTTTCACCAGTTTTTTCTACTTCAATAAATGCTCTTCCTGTTTTTTCTTCTTTTAATATTTGATATCCAATAAGATCATTTGCTTCAAATTCTTTTTGAAGAGCAGTCCCATAAAAATCATTCCCAATACAAGTTAAAAAGGCTGTTTGTTTTTTAGATAGCTTAGAAACTGTAGAAGCTTGATTGGCTCCTTTTCCACCATAAAATATTTTATAATCTAATGAATTTTGAGTTTCGCCTGGTTCTGTAAAGTGATCTGTTTTTAAATATACGTCTATGTTAGTACTGCCGATAATTCCTATCATCTTATCACCCCTTGTTTCTCTATTATAACGTGATAATGAAAAGAGCTGCAAATGCAGCCCTAACTATGAATAATATTCTTTTATTACTTCTTCTATACCTGGTTCTTTTAAATCATTTTTATAATATAATACTAAAAACAATATTTCTATTATCATTTTTTACTTTTATCAATCCATTGTGTTTTTTGATTATTTCATTTGCTATAGAAAGTCCCAATCCATGACCAGAAACTTTTTTATTCCTCGATTTATCAATTCTATAAAATGGTTCAAAAATACTTTCAATATCTTTTTCTTTTATTTTTCCTTTATTAATGAAACTGATAATCAAATCATCGTTTATGTTCTTAAATTCTATCTTGATTTCTTTTTCCCCGTATTTTATAGCATTAGAAACTAAATTATCAAAGACTATTTTAATTAAATCTCTATCAACTTTCTTTTTTGCAGAAAAAGTATCTAAGATAAGTTGTTTGTCTTCTAAAAAAACAGCATATCTATTAATTACTTCATTCAATATTTCATTAATATCATTTTCTTTTAAATCCAAATTATAATAATCATATTTAATGAAGTTTAGAAATAAAGATATTAAATCATTCAAATTATCAGATTCCTCTATTATATTATTAATATAAATATTTAAATCATCTTGATTGTTTTTTTCATTCAACCTATGGGTATAACTTTTTAAAACTGTTAAAGGGGTTTTTAATTCATGCCCAAGGCTAGATACATATTGTTTTTGTTTATCGATCATTTCTTTATAAAAATCTACCCTATTATTCAGCTCATTTATAGACTTTTCAAGGTTTTCAGATACATCGTTTAGATAAAAAGATAAGTTAGATAATTCGTCTTTTCCTTTTATATAAGGTTTGTAGTCGAATTTTAGATCATATATATTTTTTGCTTGTTTATTGATTTTATTTATTTTTTTTATAAGATGATTACTATATAAAAATAAAACTAAAATTATAATAATCAACGAAAACAGAAAAATGATCAAATTAAATTTATTCAAAGTTTTTATACTTTCATCAAAAAAAGGTAGTGGTTTTGCTAATGATATAACTTTTTTATCTTGTTTTTTTATACCAACTAATATTGAGGTTTGAAGGTTAGGCTGACTATAGTTGATTATTTCATATTTATTGCTTAAATTTTTTAACCTTTCTTCTATAAGCCAAATTCGTGTAAGGTTCAATTTTTTATCATGAAAACCCAGTCTTAATCTATCATTAAAAATTCGCTCATCATCTGTATATTCAAATATATTAATAACGATATCTTGTTTTTCATAATTTTCAAAAAATTCTAAATCATTACTCAACAAACTTTTAATTTGTCTATTATTTTCCCAAATATAAAATTTCTCCATATAATTATTTGTAATTAAAAACATGAATAAAAAAACAAATATAAACAAAGATATAAAAATTAAAATATTCTTTTGTTTTAAAGACATAAATCCCCCCATTACTTACAATAAAAAGCTTTATAATTCTAATATATAACCCTTTTTTCTAACAGTTTTTATTATATTGTTGTTTAACTTTTTTCTTATCATTTTTACGTGTGTATCTACAGTTCTTTCATCACCAAAAAAATCATATCCCCATACGTCTGACAATATTTTGTCTCTTGAAAGCAATATATTTTTATTTATTATGAAATAAATTAACAAATCATATTCTTTAGGTGAGAATTTTATTTCTTTATTATCTTTTATAATTTTTTTTGCATTAAAATCTATAAGTATATTATCTATCTTTATTATGTTTTCTAGGCCATATGTTCTATTAAATAAATTCTTTATTCTTAGTAATAATAAGTTTGGATTAAATGGTTTAGTTATATAGTCGTCAGCACCACTTATAAAACCTTTGATTTGATCTTCATCCAAAGTTTTTGCAGTTAGCATTATAATTGGTGTTGTATAATTTTTTCTTATTTGATTACATAAAACTATCCCAGAAATTGAAGGTAACATCCAATCAAGTATTATGAGATGATAATTATTTTCATATACTTTTTCAAGTACATGGTTACCATTATCTAAAACATCAACACTATAGCCCTCTTCTTCGAGGTATTCTTTTACAATATAGGAAATTTTATTATCATCTTCAACAAGTAAAACCTTAAAGACCATAAAATCAGCTCCAATTAATTTTTTGCTTGTTATTTTTATTTTGGTTTGTAATTGACTATTTTATCCTCATAAATTATTATTGCTGAAGTTGGCTCTATTGTATATTTATCATATTTATAATTTACTTCTGAAAAATTTGCAATAACTTTTATATCATCAAATTCTGTTTTTTGAATTAATCTATTTTTAGTCAAATTTTCAAATGATGTCATTTCTCTGTTTCCAACTTTGCTATGAAGTTCTCCCCATACTTTTATATGATCTACAATACTTTCTTTATACTTTGCCCAATACTCTCTATCAAGATGATACAATGGTGGAATCGCATATAATATTTCTTTTAACTTAACGTTTTTTACTTCTTCTACTGCTTTCATACTTCCCATTTCCCAGTGATGTGATGAAATTTGACTATCGTGATATACAAGCTCATATAAAGGTACATTATATCTCATATCAAAATAAACTGTTCTATGTCTTTCTTTTAATGGTACTTCTTTTATGTATCTTGAAGGTACTCCTTTAGGAGCCCAGTATTTACCCAAATAATATTTAGAATCTTTTTTTTGTCTTAAATCAGGATCGCTCCATTCCATTACTGGTGATGTCATTCCATGTGCATAGGTTATTACTTTATTTGCAAAATCAAAACCATCTTCAGATCCCATTATTAAATTATACTCATTTTTAATATATTCCATTCGTTTTAATCTAAACTTCATGTCCATTTTTCTAGTAGTTTCATGCCCTTTTGTGTAATCTTCATAAAAAAATCCTGTTGCATCAACATCTACAAACCAAGAATTATAAGCTATATTGTTACTCATAATGTTTGACATCCTATTTTTTACAGCTTCTATCGAATAAACAGGATTTAAAAGTCTTCCTTCTCCTAAAAAACCAGTAAGATATTCTCCATTTTCATTTTTAAATGTTGATGAATAAAATAATTTTTTGTCTTGAAAATCAGCAGTTATCCATCTTGCTTTCCCTGGTTTATGTATAGAATGATATGAATCATAAGCCCCTATTATATAGCCTTTATCATTCGCATTTTTTATTATTTGATCACTTCCGAATCCTGTTTCCCAATTATCTATTCCTAGCCATGCTCTTTGAATACCACTATTGTATAAATCGTTTATTAAATAATTAGAAAGCCCATCTCCCCAATTTTCAATTTCTTCAACATAATTCTTATAATAATTATATACCAAATTTTTATTTAAGTTTACTATTTCTGCTGTTGTCTTCGGATTTAACAAAGATTTATCGGATATATATTTATGAAATTCATCTGTATATAATTCTTTTAAATACATACTTCTTGTTATTCCAGTTACTATTGATGCTTGTAAATACTTGTAGACCCATTCAGCATTGGTGAATTCTAATAAAGTTTTTTCAAGTTCTTTTGATTCTTCTATGAGATTATTTTCATATATATTTAATAATTTTTTTGTTAAATTATCAGTATCTGAATTTAAATCTTTTTTAAGCTTTTGTTGGAGCCCTCTCCAATTTTTTACATTGTTAACTGAAAGAATACTATTATCCCATAAATAAATATGAGGCGCTCCATATAGCTTGGATACATTTGAATTTTCTTTATTTTTTTCATCCAATGATTTAAACATATTTTTTTGAATCACATACTCTCTATATTCTTTAGCGATATCATTTATATTCTTGTCTTTTATATAAAACTTATAAACAATTTCAGTTTTATCTAAAGCTGTAAATGTATGAATAAAATTATAGTTTAATTTATTATCTTTATTTTCAAAATTAATTTTATTATTAAAAAGGTTTTCGTATACAAACAAAGAAGCATAGTTTTCATAATAATTTCCAATAAAGCTCATAGATAAAAATCTTGAAGCTTCATCTGAAAAACCATTATAAAAATCCAAATATGTTTCATCATTCGCGGGAATTAATTTTCCCTCTTTTATTGGGATAAGATATTCTTTTGCAGAAACTATTGGGAATTTTATTTGACTTTTATTTTTCGAATTTATACTTACTTTTAAGTGATCTTTTATTATTTCAAATTTAAAGTCAATATTTTCTCTTTGAAAAGATATATTTTGCTTTGTAAAAATTAAATCACTCACATTTTTCTTTTCTTGGGCAAAGGATATTGTTTCTTTTATTCCGTCCTTCTCAATTTCTACTTTTAATGTTTCTGGCTCAATTGAAAATTCATTTTTTCCATTAATTAATACATAAGAATTGGAAATACTTATAACACTAATGAATACAATAAAAATAACTAATAATTTTTTCATTTTTTCAACCTCCTATTTTTTTAAATATATTCTATTAAATTATTGTGATGGGTTTATGATGATATAAAAAAAGAGCTGCAAATGCAGCCCTAATTATGAATAATATTCTTTTATTACTTCTTCTATACCGGGTTCTTCAACTTTAAAATTTTCTATTTCAAAATACTGAAAAAATTCTTTTGCAACTTCTCCTGGCTTATAGCCATCTATAGGGATTATTATCTCTTTGTTTTCTGATATGTACTCTGCTTTATAGTTTTTTATTATTTTTCTTTGAGTTTCGTTTAATCTGTAATCTATTATGTCTATTTTTAATCTTGAAGGTATTTTTGTTAGATCGTTTAAGTTACTGTGATGGCCCTTGTATATTATCTTTCCTTTATTCAAAATCATAATCTCTTGGCATAGTTTTTCTATATCTTTTAAATCGTGTGTTGTGAGAAATATTGTCGTTCCAAATGAGTTGACTTCTTTTAAGAAGTCGAGAACTTTATGCTTTGAAACAATATCCAAACCAATTGTAGGCTCATCTAGAAAAAGTATGTCTGGTTTGTGAATCATGGAAGATATCAATTCTGCTCTCATTCTTTGTCCTAAAGAAAGTTGTCTCACTGGTTGGTTTAGAAAGTCTTTCACGTCCAACCTTTCTATAAGATATTCCAAATGGTTTTTATAATCCTTCGCATCGATTTTATATATACTTTTCAATAGTTTGTAAGTTTCAATTACTGGTAAATCCCACCACATTTGTGTTTTTTGTCCAAAAACAGCTCCAATATTTTGAACATATTTTTTTCTGTCTTTGTGAGGGCTGAGTCCATTTACAACAACATCTCCAGAATCAGGCTTCAATATTCCCGTTAGAACTTTAATTGTAGTACTCTTTCCAGCTCCATTTGGACCTATATAACCTAAAAATTCTCCTTTTTCAACTTTTAAGTTAATTCCATCTATCGCTTTTACTACTTTTTTAGTTCTTTTAAAAAATTTACCTGAATATATTTTGTAGTATTTTTTCAAATTATTAATTTCTATATATGCCATTATTTTTCCCTCCTCAAGTTCCTGTAGATGTGTATTTTTTTAACCCTAAATTCCATATAAATATACTCAAGGGACCAAAAATCAAAATAGCTATTACCGGTGAAAAAAGTGTTAATATATTTTCTGATTTTCCTGTTAAATATAGAACAGGGTAGTAACCAACAGTTGCAAGAGGAATGGCGAAAGTTAAAATATATTGGAAAAATTTATCATATATGCTTGTAGGATAGACTGCAGCTGTTTTTGTGGAGTAAAAAGCCAAAACCATTAAATCGTCATTTTTTGTCATCCAAAAAGCTGTTGAAGCTATTATTATACTTATTTCCAAAGTTATTATAGGTGATAGTAAAAGAAGAAATAAATATATTAGTATCTGATTGAAAGAAAGGTTTAAATTCAGTATTCCAAAAATACCAACCCCCACAGCTTGTATGATAAACCCAAGTCTTTTAAACTCTATTCGTTGAAATATTACTTGAGTCAATGTTGAAATAGGCCTTATTAATAACCCGTCGAATCTTCCAGAAATTATTAGATTCTGAAAGACATTGAGTCCATTTGCAAAAAATCTGTATACACCATGACCAAATTCAACCACTGAATAAATAAGAGCTATTTCGTATATATTCCATCCTTCTATACTGTTAAATTTAGTAAGAAGAAAAAATAAAACTATAAAATCACTCACCAATATCAACGCAGACATTACTATACTCATTATAAAATCTGTTTTATATTGAGTTTGTTTTTTCATACTCGCTTTGAACAAAGTAAAAAATATCCCCATACTCATCCCCCCTGAATCTGAAGGTATTTATGAATTTTCTTGGTTAAAAACATCCCTGTTAAAAACAAAGTTATTACCCATAGAATTTGATGAGTAAAAGCATAAACAAGAGAAATTCTACCAAGATAAATACTTCCTGGAATATAACTCGTTCCAGAAAAAGGCATCCATTTTACAAGTGGTTGTAGAAATTCTGGATAAAATTCCAAAGAAATATAGTTCCCTCCAAAGGTATTCATGAGGAAAAAATAGAAATTATGAGCTCCGGAATAATCGATAAATAATATTGACCACAAACCTATAAAATAGTTCAGAAAAAATGCGATTAAAAATCCTAAAAAAACAGAAATTAGAAAGGGTATAAGGTTAGATAGACTGGGTAGCTGAGTATTTAATAGTAAAATACCAAAAACATAAATAGGGATTGATCTAAAAAGAAAGTTGTAGAATATATGCCCAAGGGTTTCAAAAAATGAATCGAATAAAAGAGAATATGGTCTTATAAACTCATAAACTATTGTTCCATCTAAAACCTTTTGGGGGATGTAAGTTCCTCTGGGTAAAAACATAGTTACCCAAAGACTCGCCTGGTTAACCATTACGTAAGTGATCATAAAATAGTTTTCGGGATTATCTCCCGCTAATGCTTTCCAAATCATTACGTAGATATAACCAAACACAAAACTACCAATGTTGTTAACAAAGTGATTGAGAAGATAGATCTTGTTTCTCCTGAAAGAAGATCTCGCTAGTGCTATAGAAGTAATAAAAAAGCACCTCCTTAATTAAGATAATAAAGAGGCTCTTTAAAACAGCGTTTGTAGCCAGCAAACACTGTAACAAGTGGACATAAATTATACCACTTCGATTATTAAATTTTTATTTCTTTTTTGTAAAAATAAAATGTGGGTTGTTTTGTTATTTTATAAGTTCTATAAAACAATAAATAAAAAACATTTAATTAAAAAATTTCGAAATATAAAACTTATCAAATTGCTTTGCAAATTTTAAATTTATACCATTTGACAAAGCTCAGGGTGACATTAGCAAATCTTTTTAACAATGTTTTTTTCATCCAAATGAAAAAATTTTCTTCGAAAATTAACTGATGAGTTGTCTCCATGCACTTCGTTTAGTCGACATGACATACACAAAAGTTTTCAACGATGTATTAAACAATGAAGAAATATAAAAATGAAAAGTATTGGAGTTTTACTGAGTGAAACAATATAAAAATTGATGTTGAAAAACACGGATGTTTTTCATGCGAATTTATCCACGGATGGATAATATGAGCTGTACATCAATTTTATTGTTGAACGAAGGTTAAAAAACGACCTACTTTGAGTTTTTATATTTCGGAATTGGTTTTACTAACAACGATTTTTCTTTCAGAAAAATCTTAACAACTATCAACAAACAAACGAGAATTTGTTATTTAGTCACTAAATAATATCTAAAAGAATAATTCAACTTCTCTTTTTCCAAAATTTTAAAATATTTTTCTATTTTTTTATCTGTTTCTTTCACCATAGAAGAACCTACAGTTGGATATGTAAAAAGGTTTGAAAAATACAAAGGTATGTTTTTTAAAACAGATTCTGTTTTCATGTGTTCTACAAAGATAATTTTCCCATCATTTTTAAGAACTCTTTTTATATTTTGCATAGCCTTGTCCTGATCTTGAACAGAACAAAAAACATCTATAGAAAGAATCGTATCAAAATAATTATCTGGTAATTCAAAATCTTCTATTCTTTGACTTATATATTCAAGAGTTAAATCTTTTCTATCTTTTGCTTTTTTCTTCGCTATTTTCAACATTTCACTGCTAGAATCAAGAAGTGTCACTTCAGAATTTTCTGGATAATATTCTATATTATTTCCAGTCCCAGCAGCTATATCGAGTACTGTTCCTCTTATAAGAGGAACAAATTTTTTTCTATATTTTTTAATTGATCTTTCTTCTACTATAGACAAAAGTTTATCATAATATGGGGCAAGTTTATCATAACTAAAAATCATTTAACCCTCTCCTAATTATCATTCACATAATTCTTGTTCTAATTGAATTGTTGAATGGTTTATAGAGAATTTTTCTTTCAAAATTTCATTGATTTCTTCTATATATCTATCTAATTTATATTCACACTCTTTTACCAAAGAAACATGTCCTTCAAAGTATAAGTCAACTCCATCTGTCGTCCAAACGTGTATATGATGAACGTTGTCAACAAAAGATAGATTTTCTATCTCTTCTTTTATTTTTTGTGTATTTACATCTACTGGTTTACCTTGTATTAGAATATTTGCTATTTCTTTTATAAGTCTAAAACTTTGAATCAGAATATACGAACTAATAACAAATGTAAAAATAGGATCTAGTATATACCAATTATACTTCATTATAAAAATAGCTCCAATTATTATCATCACAGAACTTAATGTATCGCTCATTATATGGATAAATGTGGCTTTTATATTTAGATTATCTTTTGAATCTTTAAAAAGTAAAATAGCTGTTATTAAATTACCCGCTAAACCAATTGATGAAACCCAAAGCATAAGTTGCCCGTCTATTTCACCAGGAGACATTAATTTTTCTATACCTTCAAAAATAAGAATTATAGCAATAGCAATTAAAAAGACTGTGTTTAGAAATGCTGCTAATATTTCAACTCTTTTATAACCATATGTTCTTTTTTCGTCTTTTTCTTTTTTTGATATTTTTCTCGCTACATAACTTATTAATATAGCCATTGAATCATTTAAGTTGTGTGTTGCATCTGAAAGTAAAGCTAAACTATTTGATATAAAACCACCTATAAATTCTGCTGCTGTAATAGTTAGATTTAAAAACACAGAAAAAAATAATTTTTTATCTGTCATATTGCTTGTATCATGACTGTGTCCATGATCATGATTGTGATTATGAGACATTGTTTCTCCCCCTTATTTATATTTGAATACCTATTCATATTTTCAATTATATCAAAATATTTTATTTGTATCAATAATATTGTTGGAAAAATTAAAAATTAAATACTGATAATATTTGTTTTTTTATATTTCGGAATTGTTTTAAAAGCTTAATTTCACTATGTGAAATTTACTGATTGGATTTCTCCGTGCGATGCTACGCATCTTAGTCGAAATGACAGCTGTGGATATTTTTAACATTTTTTTCTATCTTCCAACATCCAACTCCCATCCTCCATCTGAAAAAGTTCTCAACCTTTTCACTCTCCCAACAGAAATCTTTGATTTCTATATGAATGTTACGAAATAATTAGTGGAGTACACCCTACATTTAATTGAAGTTTTACATAAATTACTATGTTTTTCTCCTTGACATAAGGTTTACTTCACGAACTATAATATTAGTGAAAATATAAATACTTACTTCTAAGGAGGAGTTATTATGACTAAAAGAAATAGAAAAATGACTAGTGCAAATGAAAACATCATGAACCAATATTCAAACGTTGCTGCGGAATTAATCAGAAGCTTCTAATCACTTTCTTTTAAAGGAGGGATTGACATGTTTAGAAATAATAAAAGAATTGATAAAAATTATGATAACGCTAGACAAGATTTATATAATAACCATTCTAATGTAGTTTTAGAGTTAATGAGATACTAATTTACCCCTAATCCCCTGAGTAAT
>JBNJGY010000051.1:0-12274 GCA_051748045.1 Thermotogota bacterium | reverse complement strand
AAAAAATCTTGTATAATGCTTTTCCCTGAATTTTTTGTATGTAGCAAAGCCGTCAAGGCCGGGCATATAAATGGGAGTTAAAACACGAAATTGCAGCTCCAGCTTCAATGATTGGAGCCAGTAACTTTTTTGAATTAGCAGTTGCAACAGCTATAGCTCTATTTGGGTTAAAATCTGGTGCTGCACTTGCAACAGTTGTGGGGGTTTTAGTAGAAGTACCCGTCATGTTGACACTTGTGAAAATTGCTAATAAAACAAAACATAAATTTAAGGGGGTAAAATAAAATGTCAAAACCAAAGGTATTATTTTTATGTACAAGAAACTCAGCAAGAAGTCAGATGGCAGAAGGCTTTTTAAAACATTATGCAAATGATAAATACGAAGTATATTCTGCTGGATTGAAACCTTCTGAAATAAACCCTCTAACAATAAGAGTAATGGAAGAAAAAAACATAGACATGAGTAACCAATATTCAAAGGGTTTTGAAGATTTTGATAATAAAAGATTTGGTTTTTTGATCACAGTTTGTTCAAAGGCTGAGAAAAATTGTCCTCACTTTCCAGGAATTAGCATTAGAATGTTTTGGCCTTTTGATGATCCAGATGGGATAGCAGGAACAGAAGAAGAAAAATTGAAAAAATTTAGAATGGTTAGAGATGAAATAGAAAAGAAAATTAAAGATTTTGTTGAGAATGATGGAAACCCTGAGTGGGAAAAAAAGAATTTTTTATTGTGAGGTGATAAAATGAAAATAGCTATTATTTCAGATATTCATAGTAATAAAGAAGCTTTAGATGCTGTTTTAAAAGATATTGAAAAAAAAGAAATTTCAGAAGTTTATTGCACAGGTGATTTAGTAGGATATGGGCCAGACCCAGATTATGTGGTTGAACAAATAAAAGATTTGAAAATAAAAACAATTATGGGAAATTATGATGATGCAATAGGAAACGAAAAAGAAAGTTGTGGCTGTGCATACAATCCCGGAAGAGAAACTGAAGTTGGAGACGAATCCATTAATTGGACGATAAAAAACACAAGTAAAGAAAACAAGCAATTTCTGAAAACCCTTCCAAAAAAAATGAGTTTTGAAATAGAAGGTGTTAGAATGTTATTAGTGCATGGTAGCCCTCTCAACTATCTTCTTGAATACATCAAGCCTACTACAAAAGCAAAAAGGTTGGAAGAAGTAGCAAATTCATTTGAAGAAGATATAGTTATCAATGGGCACACACATTTATCAATGCACAAATCTGTTAAAGGAAAAACAATTTATAATGCTGGAAGTGTGGGCAGGACAAAAGAGGGAGTACCAAAAGCAGTTTATTTAATTATTAATATTGAAAAAGGTGTTGTCTCTCACGAATTTGTTAAAGTTGATTATGATATTAAAACAACTATAGAAAAGATAAATAAATCTGGATTACCCGCAGAACTTGGAACAGTTTTAGCCTTAGGAAGAACTTTTGATATGGGGCCAATAAAAAAAGAGACAAAGTCATCAATGAATTTTAATTTATAACATAAAATATCCATTTAGCTTTTTACTTTAATTTCACAAATATTAAATAATCAATTTATTTACGTGGTGTAAAATAATAATATATCTTAATAAACGGGGCCTACCACTATTTGCTTAGTGGTTGGCTTTTTTTATTATTTTAGGGGGTAAATATGTCGAAAAAAATTTCTATTTTATCTATGATGATAGCTGTATCAACTATTTTTTACTACATTGAGTTTAATCTCCCTATTTTTCCAGGATTTCTAAAATACGATTTAAGCGATATCCCCGCATTTATCACGTTTTATTTCTTAAATCCTTTATCTGGAATAATAGTGTTATTATTCAAAAATGTTTTACACATGTTTATTTCATCGACTCTTGGGATCGGTGAATTAGTTAACTTTATTTCTGGTGTTCTGATAATATTTCCTTTCTACTTTTTTAGCAAGAAAAATAATAAAATAATTAGTTTTTTATTTTCAACACCACTATTTATAATCTCAATATTTTTTGTAAATTTATTTATGGTAATACCTTTGTACGACTTAATATTAAATATATCACCAGAAGCTTTAGTATCTATTTCTTCAAAAATAATGCCTTTTATAGATAATATTTATGAGTATTTACTATTTGTAATTATACCTTTTAATTTTATAAAATTTACAATGGTTATTTTTATTGGAAACACAGTTTATAAATACATACAGAAACAACTCAAAGGAGGCGTTTTTAATGGATAGAAAGTTCTCAGTTTATCAAGAAGTTTTTAAACAAGTAGACGCAGAAAAAAAGAATTTAAGTGAAAATGTTTCAGATGACGTTTTAGGATCAAATAGTCTAAAGTATGAAACAAGCATCCCAGTCCTTGAAAGAATGTGTTACATTATGGAAAGTGTTTTATTGAGAAATAAATCCGATGCTGTTGTTTACGCTGGATTTCAAAAATACTCAAGAGCGGAAGCAATATGGAACAGATATCTTGAAATGGCTGATAATGTGGAAAAGATTTATCTTTTTGGAGTACCAGATGTAAAGCTAAAATCACATCCAAACATAGAATTTGTACATTTAAAAGAATCAGATGAACTGTTCAAAGAGTGGTTTTTATTGATTCACAAAAAAATTGGAAAATCAATGATGGCTGCTCAAGATCAAGAAGGTTTCGGAAAACATGAAGATGAAAAAAGAAGAGTTTTTAAAGGTGTAAAATCAACAGACCCAAAATTAGTAACTGAATTAAAAGAAAAATTAGATAAAATTGTGTAACCCAACACTCCCATTTTTATGGGAGTGTTTTTAATGATAAAATATAATAAGGGGGTGAAACGAATGAGAAAGTTGAGATATGGAATGATTGGAGGAGGACCTGGTTCTTTAATAGGTGAAGTACACAGAAAAGCAGCAAATTATCATAATTTAGCTGAACCTGTAGCTTCTGTTTTTTCAAGAGATTATGAGAAAAATTTGAAATTAGCTAAAAAGTGGGAAATAGATGAATCAAGAGTTTATAAAGATTATAAAGAAATGGCTCAAAAAGAATCTGACAGAGAAGATAAACCAGATTTTATTATAATAGCAACACCAAATGTTTTTCATTATGATATAGCAAAGTTATTTTTAGAAAAAGGGTTTCATATTATATGTGATAAACCTGTTACTATTTCATTAGAAGAAGCAGAAGAATTAAGAGATATTGCAATGAAAAAAGATCTTTTATTTGCTGTGACTTATGCTTATACTGGTTATTCAATGGTTCAACAAATTAGGAAGATGGTTTTAAACGGAGAACTTGGTCAAATAAGATATGTTTCAGGAAGATATATTCAAGATTGGATGGCAGATACAGAAAATATCATGGATAATGAACACGCAAATTGGAGACTAAATCCTGAAATATCAGGCCCGAGTAATTCAACAGGTGACATAGGAACACACTTAGAAAATCTAGTCAGTTTTACTACTGATTTGAAGATTAAAAAGATTTCTGCGAGATTAGATAAATTTGGAGAAAATATAAAACTAGATAATAATGTTACTATGATGATTGAATTTGATAATGGAGCTAAAGGCCATTATTGGATATCTCAGATTGCAATAGGAAATGATAATGATCTTGGTATTGAAATCATCGGAACAAAGGGCTCTATAAAATGGCACCAAAATAAAGCCAATTACTTAGAGTATTCAAAACTAAATGGTCCTTCTCAAATGGTTTCAAGAAATAGTAGTTTAATTTATCCAGAAATAAAAAAAGACTTTTTAACTGAAGGTGGACATCCTGAAGGATATATAGAAGCTTTTGCCAGAACATACAAGAATTTTATAAACGCTATTATGAGGAAAGATTTTGATATTGATGTACCTGCTGGATATTACCCTGAAATAGATACAGGAATTAAAGGTGTAAAATTTATAGAAAAAGCTGTTGAAAGTTCTAAAAACAATAATAAATGGATAGAATTTGAATAATAAAACCCGGGCAAAAGCCCGGGTTAATTTATATCATTTCGTTTTAAATTTTTTAAGTTCTTCCATGAGTTTTTCTGAAAGCATTGATAATTCTTCACCAGAATCTGAAACTTGTAATGCACCATCACTTTCTTGTTTTGCAGCTTCTTTTAGAGTTTTTATTTTTTCGGTAATATCTAAAACAGATTGAGTGGATTTGTCCATTGCTGCTGACATTTCTTCTGCAGATGCACTTTGTTCTTCAGCATTGGCACTCATATTTTCTACTTTTCCTGCTATACTTTCTATTTGGCCAAGGATATTTTCGAATTTAGCTAGAACGTTTTTAAATTGATCATCTGTTTCTTTAACTTTGCTAACTGTTGTTGCAGTTGATTTATCTGCTTTATCTGCTTCATCCTCTATTTCTTTGAGAATTTTTGCAATTTGATCTGTTGCACCTTGTGATTCTTCAGCAAGTTTTCTTATCTCATCTGCTACAACAGCAAAACCTTTTCCTGCTTCGCCAGCTCTTGCTGCTTCTATTGCTGCGTTTAAAGCAAGTAAATTTGTTTGTTCTGTTATAGAGTTGATAGTATTTACAATTTCTCCAACGTTCTTAGATTTTGAAACAAGGTTTGTTACTACTACTGAAGTTTGGTTTGTATTTTCTACTGCTTCATTTATAATTTCAACGATTTTATTCAATGTTTGTTTTCCATCATGGGCGTCAGTAGATGCTGTTTGTGCTTCTCGAGATAATTCTTCACTTGATTTTGAAACTTCTTGGCTGGCAGATGATACTTCTTCAACTCCAGAAGTAACTTCTTCTATAGATGCGGCAGTATTTTGAGCTTCTGAATCAATTTCTTCGCTAGTTGAATTTAATTCTTGAGCAGATGCGGATGTTTCCTCTGCAACTGATGCCAAATCTTGTGATGAACTAGATATTTTGTCTGCTGCATTTTGGATTTCATTAATAATACTTCTCAATCCAGATGCCATTTTATTTAAGTATATACCAATTGAGGATATTTCGTCTTTCCCTTCTTCACCGAAAGTTACTGTTATGTCCCCTTTTCCAAATGTTTTTATCTGTTGGGTTAACCCATCTATTCTCTTTTTAATATTTCTAGAGAGCATATAAATAAAGAAGGTTATGATACCTGCTGAAATCAAAAGTGTAAATAGTTGGACAATAAAATTTTCCATTACTTTTTCTTTTACTTGGTCAACATAAACTCCAGCTCCGTACCACCAATCCCATTCGTCAAAAGGCAAAACATAAGATACTTTTTCTCCAACTCCATCTTCATTTGGTAAAGGCCAATAATAGGTATGATACCCTCCTCCTGAGTTTGCAACATCTATCAAATCTCTCAAAAGAAAATTCCCATCTTGGTCTTTAGTTTGCATTAAATTTTCTCCAACTTCTCTGCTTTGGAAAGGAATCTCTATATTACCTTCATAATCATAGCCAAAAATATAATTACCGTCTTCAAAAGTCATATTATGAATTAAATCTCTCGCCATGCTTTGAGCTTCTTCAAGAGATATTTCATTGTTTTCTACTCTTTCATTTAGTCTCGTTAACATTCCATCTGTATACTCGACTATTTCCATTACCTGTTTCTGTCTTTCTTCCATTAATGAATTATATGTTGAATTGTAAGTGAAAATCAACATAAAAGCTGAAAAAGCAGCCATTAAAATAAGAAATGGTATTAAAAATTTCGAAGAAATACTTCTCCCCATAGTTATCCCCCCTAGGATATATTATAATTTGACAGAATAAGTTATATATGAATATTATATCATATAATTTAATGTATGAGTAACAAAAGGTTAATTTATTTTCTTTATTTTTTCATATATTTGGGTTTCTATCTCAGGTGTATAATCAAATTTTATGGTATTTCCGTTTCTAATACTAACTATATAACCCTTTTTTGGAACTCCAAAGTCTTTTAATAAATATAGATAAAACATCATTTGAAATTTATAGCTTTCAATTTTTGATTTATCTCTCAAAGAAGAATATTTATAATCCAAAATGATTATTTCGCCATTATCTATTATAACTTTATCTGGTATCCCGAACAGCATATATTCCTTGTTTTGTATATTAATATTTTTTACAATTCTCCATTCATTTTTTATTGTTTTCCCTTTTGAATTAAATGCGTATTTTATTATATCTTTATCCAATAAAGGGCTTGGGAGTAAATTTCTTTCCACTAAATTTTCTAAATGATGATACTCATAAGAACTCTGGAGTTTAGAGTGTAATTCTGATCCCCTAAAAAGAAGTTCTTGATCAGAAAATAATGAATCTAATTTTAGACTTTCTAGATTTTGACCTTGTTCTTCTGCATAATCAGCTTCTGTTGGTTTTGTTTCATTTATTAAATAAGTGGGAGCTATATATTGTTTATAAGACAAATCCATAAAGCTTTTAAGATTTTCTTCTTTTAGTATTCCTTTATTAAAGTTTTCTTTATTTATTTCTAAATTAACATCTTCAATATCTTCACTATTTATATTGTCTATTCCCTTATAATTCAACTTGCTAAAAAAATCATTGTATGTAGAATTGTTAGTCTCCACCAATAAGGGTAAAAACATCTCTCTTGCCCTGGTTATACCAACATACATTAGTCGATGGTTTTCTGTTTGATCAAGAAAATCATTATTTTTAAACCATTTTAAAAACGGATCATCAGTTTCTTTTAATATATCTTTGAAAATACTGTTTATAATATAATAGTTTTCTCCTTCAGAATTGGGAAGTGAAAAGTCTATTTCAGACGATTTACTATTCTTTTGACTTTTATATAGTCCTCCCATAATAACTATAGGAAATTCAAGTCCCTTTGATTTGTGTATAGTCATTATTTTTACACTATTGGATGTTTCATCTTCTAAAACTGCTTCTTCTTCATCTATATCTTTTGATTTTTTGAGAAGCCTGACTAATTCCGAGAATGAACTTGCTATATTATTGTATTTTTCTGCATCAGATAAAAGTTTTTTGATATTTGAGATAGCTGATTCAGAATCATCTAATATTGATAATTTTAAAAGATATTCTGTTTCATTTACTATACCTTTCAATATAGATGTTGGTTTCAAAAAGTATTTTAAGTCTTTATATTTTTTTAACGTTTTATAAGCTATTAAAATGTTGTTAGAATCTTCAAAATGCTCTATATTTTTTTCAAAGGTTTCAAATAGGCTTTTTTTACTTTCTCTAAACTTTATGAGTTTGTCATATTGTTGAAAATTCATTCCTCCAATTAAAGACATCATATATTTTGAAAATTCAAAATCGTTAAATGGATTTTGAACAGCAGATAAAGCAGAAAAAAGAGCCTGTATTTCTGATTTATAATAAAAGGATTTTCCACCTATAATGTAAAAAGGGATGTTGTTTTTTGAAAATTCAGCTTTTATCTCTTCTTCATAACCAGACATTTGTTTTAAAAGAATTGCTATATCTCCTGGTTGAATTTCTCTAATCTCTCTTTGAATTTTACCTTTCTCTCTATTTCTAAAAGACATTTTTTGTCCCAAAAGTTTTTTTACTGATATAGCCATAGCTTTTATTTCTGCTTTTTTTCTTTCACTGTTATTAGCTTTTTCCGGAGTTATATTTATATATTTAATCCTATTTAAATCATCTTCTAAAAGTCTAGCTGAGATCAATTCTCCTTCTGATTCTTCATGTTCAGAAACATCGCTTTTTTGAAATTGAGAATCTTCTAATATCTTATAATCTATGTTTTCTTGGTTTAATTTCTTGCTGTTGAATAAAATTTCTTTTGATATTGCATTAGCAAAGTCTACTATTTCTTGCTCTGATCTTCTATTTATATTCAGTGATGAGTAAACATAGTTTTTGTTTATAAATTCGTTTTTTGCCGTTGTAAAAACAGATACATCTGCGCCTCTGAATCTATAAATAGATTGCTTTCTGTCTCCAACGTAAAAAAGAAAGTTATCATCATTATGTAATTTTTCAAATATTTCTTTTTGAAGATAATTGGTATCTTGAAATTCGTCTACTATTATGTATTTGAACCTTTGCTGATATTTTTCTCTTATATTTTCGTCTTCTAATGCTTCAATGGTTTTTTCTAATATGCCTTTAAAGTCAAATTGAAAATTATCTAAAGTAAGACTTTCAAATATTTCTTTTGATATATTTGAAATTATTTTAAATAACCATAGAATATCTATATATCTATCTGACATGTCTGTGTCAGCTAATTCTAATTCATCAAATATTTTTACTCTAGTCATTTCAAGACGCCAATTTTTAATACTTTCTTTTATTAGATTTTTGAAATTTTCTAATTTAAGTTCATCTAATATAATCAATAGTGTTTGTTTAAAAGTCTCATTCTCACTTCTTAGAAAATTTAAACTATCTTTTATTTTATTTTTTCTCTCTTCCGAAAGACTTCTTAACCATTCAATTTCTTTATCTTCATACAATTCTAAAATCATCTTTAAACTATAGTAGGTGGCTTTTTCTATTTCTCTGTCTTTTTTAAATTCAGATACCATACCAAAATTAGGATCTACACCAACTTGTATATTGTTGTCTCTTATTATTCTAGAGCAAAAGCTATCAATAGTTTTTATCCATGCTCTAGATAAATTTATTTTTATATTGTTCCAATAATTATACCAGTCTTCATAGAAAATAGCTTTTGGTGGATTTTCTTCTAATTTATCATAAACTGCTTCCATGATTCTTTCTCTCATTTCACCAGCAGCCTTGTTTGTGAAAGTTACAGCTGCTATTCTATCTACTATGTCATAATCAGGATAATTATTTTCTAAAATGCTTATATAATATTTTGTTAAAGTAAATGTTTTCCCAGTACCAGCTGAAGCCGATATGAAAAAATTTCTATTGGGGTTTTGTTTTATCTCTTTTATTAAATCCATATCAATCACCTATAAAAAGATTTTGGCTTGACTTTAAAATCATCCAAGTATTCCAATGTTGTGCAAAGATTTCTGAAATCACAAAAATCACAGTCGTAATATTTCTCACCAGTATCTCTACATTCATAAATATCTTTCATTTCTTCTATGAATCTTCTCACTTTTCTTTCTTTTTTGGCGATAGGTACAAAATAAGAATTTTCAATGTGATCTAATAACTTATCCATCCATTTGTAGAATTCAGAAATGTGAAAATTGACATATTGTTTTGAATTGCCAGGTTTTTTTAAGATCACAGTTTCATTCTGTATTTTTATAAATTTATCTCCTACTTTCGTCTTCGTTTCAGAAAGAGGCATGAATTTTAGATATATACTCGATTTCTCCAATTTGTTTTTCCATTCTTCATTTTGTTTTAATGTCAAATAATATAAAAAAAGCTGCTCACTTTGTATATTATATTTATTCTTATAATCAATAATAGAATAAGCGTTTCCAGACATAATATCATCAAATTCATCTAATCTATATTCATAATTTCCATTTAAAAGATCTATCCTATCTATTCTAGTGTTGAAATTTAGATCTTTATGTTTAATAAAATCAAGTTTTTCTTGTAATACTTCTTCAGTTTTCACAACTTGAGAATAATTTAATTCCATATTCTTTCTTATTTTTATGTACTCTTCAAGGTGGCTTTGTATAGCTGTTAACAGTTCTTCCGCTATTTTTTCTATTTCAACGGTTTTTACTGCTTCAAACCTTGATATTTCATCATATACAGTGTCATCCCAAACTTCATGAGCTATTGTTTTTATTTCTTGTTTTAATTTTTCTGTTTCTAGATCAAGCTCTTTCATCTTTGAATAATCTGGATATTTAGTAAAAAGTTTTTCCATTATTTTATGTTTTAGATTACCTTCAGCAAAAATAGTGAAATCTTTTTCTCCAGATACCTTAGCTATATTGGATAAATAGTATTTAAAAGGGCAATCAACATAAGTGGATGTCCTATTATGAGAAAGATAGTTAACATAGGTTTTTTCATTTGAAATCCACTGATTATTTTCTTTATGTTTTGAAATAGTTTCTATATCTAACTTAGCCTTTTTAAATGTTTCATCAGATATTTCTATTTTATTTAATACATAGTACAATATAGCTTCATTGTAAGAAAATATTTCATCTGGATTTTGCTTTATTATCTCTCTTCTGTTTTTATACATCTTCTCAGGCGTTATATTAAAAAGTTTTATAAATTCTTTTTCGTAAGGAGAAGCCAGAATTTGTTGTCCTGATAAAGTTGCAACTGGATTTGTCATAATTATTTCATCTGAAAAAATCATTGATATTATTAAATTTCTTCTAAACCCTTTTTCTGCAAGTCTCATTATATTTCCGCTTTCATTTGTAATTGAATTTAAAAAAGGATTATTTGAAATTTTTGGATAATTATCTTCAGTAAATCCAGTGAAGAATTTTTTCTTCTTATAAACAAACCTTGAATCAGAAAGATTCATTATTTCAACAGTATTAGAGTATCGTTCTGAATTTCTGTAAGTTTCAATCTGAGTTAATTCTGATATTATTTTATAGAATTTTTCTATTTTTATATTTTTTTCTTTTCTGAGCATTTTTTCTAAAGATTTTTCTGTTTTTAAAAGCATCGATTCAAAAGATTTTAAAGCATTTATCTCTGAATGAATCATCTTATTTTCATACATATTATCTAAATATTCTTCAAGCCTTTTCATTTTTAAAATGTCTTCTTTAAACCATTTTTCTAAAAGTTTTCTATAAGAACTAACAGTAAAACTCTTTCTATTTTTAAGAACATCTTTTAATATATCGAACAAATTCAAAAATAAAGTTTTAAGTTTGTCAATTTCGTCTATCTGTTTTTCTATTCTTTCCTTTTCATCAGATTTATTAAGATTGATTTTTAATTCTTTTTCAAAAATCTCAATTTCTTTCATCCATTCTTTTTTCCTAGCATTTAAAGAACTTTTACCAGAAGAATAAATAAGGTTCAAATGTCTCAAATATCCTTCTATTTGCTCCATTGTTAATGGGGAATCCCCACCAAACCCTGTCTCAACCATAGCGAGTAAATCTTCTACTTCATAACCCCTTACCACAGTTTTCAAAGGCTGGAGTAATATATTGACAATTTGGCTATCCGAAAGAGGTATATCTTGTTTAAATCTATATGGGACTCTAATTTCTTCAAAATAATCAGCAAAAATAGCACCATATGAATCATCAGGTATTACTACCCCTATATCCTCTGGAGAAAAGTCCTCATTTATTAAATACTTTTTTATCATACCTGCTATTTTTTGTATCTCATCCATATTATCTGACATTTTTATTATATTGAATACTTTGTTATCAAAAGCTTCTTTTAACTTATCTGCTTTTGTTGATACTTCAAATTCGTTATCTAAGAGATAATTATAAACACCATTTAATGAGAAAAAAGATCTATCATTCAGTTTTTGGAAAATATAAAAATCAACAGTTTCGAACATATCAAAAAGTTTATTTAAAACATTTGAAGTTAAAGGAGTGAGGTCAAAAAAACCTGAAATAATTAGTTTTTTCCCTTTTTTTTCTATGTGATAATTTTCAACGAACCATTTATAAACGCTTGTTGGATCATAATTTTTTTCTGTTGTAACTGAATCATCAAATTTGTTATTTAATATATCCTCTAAAGATCCTTGTAGATTTTTATATAATTTATATAAATTTGAATCTTCATCAAAAGAATTATGAAACTCTTCAAAATTCTCAGAATACTTTAGAGATTCAGTATTTTGAAGTCTTGTTATTTCCCATTCTTTTTCAAATATATCTAAAATATAATCCGTGGATTTTTGAGATTTTGATATTATTTTTAAATAAGAAGAAAACTCTGAATCCTTCTTTTCTTTTTCTATTAAATCTTCTATCTCTTTTTTTATATAAACTTTCAGAAAATC
Organism: Thermotogota bacterium; assembly: GCA_051748045.1. Classification (GTDB taxonomy): domain Bacteria; phylum Thermotogota; class Thermotogae; order Petrotogales; family Petrotogaceae; genus Geotoga. The sequence continues at coordinate 374 of JBNJGY010000051.1, read as the reverse complement.
TCTTTCTAATACAACACTATCTGGTTCATTATTTATAAGAAGTTCTGTAATATACTGATTTATAACTCTAAAAGCATCCCTATTAATGGTTCTGCCTAATTTCTTTGCTACTAAATCAGCAACTTGTTTTACATAGAAACCAGAAGGGCCTATGAACAAAAAGTTAAAAGGATCTTTTTCATATTCTGGAATTATAAGATTGGTAACTTCTTCAAAATGATGCTGGTTTAGCGGAAAAATTTTGACATTTTTCATCTTTTCACCTCTTTTTAATACCTATATATACTATTATACATTTTAGAAATTATTGTTGCAATTTTTTCTAAAAACAATATTTTTATTGTAAGATCTTTAAATAAAACCCAATTCCGAAA
>JBNJGY010000050.1:0-12341 GCA_051748045.1 Thermotogota bacterium | reverse complement strand
TTGATTTAGAGCTTTTATAGAATCATAATTATTTGATACCAATAATTTAACTTCATTAGTCATTTGATAAAGACTAGAAGAAGAAAAAATCCCCAACATGCCTATTATAACAATTAATATAATTACCAAAAATAAGATTTTAGATTTCAGACTATTTAGCATTATTATCACCTCAGATACAATTATATTTCTTAGTTTGAATAATTTTAGTTTTTTTATCTAATTGATTATAGTCAATTATACTAGATTATTTTCCATTATGATAATTTTTCTTTATTATATTCAATCTTACACAAAGAAAATAAAAACTAAAACCAATATATCAAAATATTAGCTTTAGTTCAATTGAAATTTATCAATGATTTTATTCACACATTCTTCAGTGTTTTCATAAAAAGTATTAACTTCAACATCATACTCTATACCTTTATGAACAAAGTCATATTGTTGTTCTGCAAGTCCTTTGGGCCTATCCCCCCTAAGCTTTTCTCTTCTGATCAATTCCTCTAATGGGCAATAAACGCCAACATATAAAACTGGATAATCAGAAAACACCTCAAAAAAATCATTTTTAGTAAACTCATCAGACAAAACATGATCAACTATCAAATCAACTTCTTCATCAGAAAACATGGCAATATTCCTATGAAAAAAATACTCCGTTTCCACAGGAATAAGCCTTTTATTCTTTCTATCTTCCATAGAATCTATAAAATTGTCAAAATTATCCAAACCAACATGAAAATAGTCTGGTAGTTTTTTAAACAGTTCTTTTGCAAGAGTAGTCTTTCCAGAGCTAGAAATTCCATTCAAGAAAATAATATGTCCTTTATTCATGATTTCCCCCTATCTAACATTTATTAAATATATTATATCAATATATTGGTATAATAAAAATAAGTAAAAAATTATTAAAAGATAAAGAAATTCAACTCAACATATGCCCCTTTAGCAATATATATTTAAAAAGAGCTTCATCATAAAAAACTATATAAAAACGGAGTAAAAGTAACGATTAATACTGACGACATAATAATTTTTGATAACAGCGTATCTCAAGAATTTATAAACCTATATCAAAATGAAACTCTTGGAATAGATGAGTTAAATGAAATAAGATTAAACGGATTAAAATAAGATAATTCATAGGAACTGATAAAATGAAATATATTTTGACTAAATTAGAGAATTGTATTAAAATTTAAGTAAGATTTTTATTTGGGGGATGTTATGAAGAATTTTCTTAAGAGTTTTGAAGATAATAAGTTTTTTGATTTTGTGAAAAAATTGTATATTAAATCAAGAGAAGATGATATTGGCTTTATTGCTGGGTATATATCTTTTTTTCTTTTGTTGTCTATTTTTCCGTTTTTTATTTTTTTCTTTAATTTGTTGAGATATACTCCAATAGCTCATCAAGATTTTATAGAAAATATTTTGATAGAGATACCTCCTGAAACACAAGATATTTTGAAGACTATTATTAACGAGACTATTAGTTCTAGTTCTCAGACTCTTTTGTCTGTGAGTTTGATATTTTCTATTTGGGCTGGTTCTATTGGAATCACAGCCATTATTAGATCAATCAACAAGGCTTACAGTATTAAAGAAGAGTTGCCTTATTGGAAATTGAAGTTGATTTCTATTGTTTTTACAGTTTTACTGGTAGTTCTAATTATAATTGTTCTTTTTACTCTTGTTTTTGGAGAGATTATTACTAATGAGATTTTTAATGAGTTACAAGCTAATGGCTCTTTTTATTCTTTTTGGAATGTCATGAGAATTATTATTCCTTTTGTTTCTATGGTACTTATATTTGGACTTCTGTATAAATTTAGCATCTCTTTCAACAAAAGAACAAGCACTAAGTTTATTTACACTTTGCCTGGTTCTATATTCACAACGGTTGGATGGATTATAAGCTCTTCTATATTTTCTGATTATATTAACAATTTTGATATTTTTTCCACTACTTATGGTAGTTTAGGAGGTATTGTAATTTCTCTTATTTGGGTATATATAACAAGTCTTATGATTATTATCGGAGCAGAGATAAACGGTTGTTTGCATTTAAACAGTAATTAAAAAGGATATCTTTATTAATAAAGATATCCTTTTTTATATTATATTTAACTTTTTTTACTATCTAATTCTGGTTGAACAAAATGCATCCAAAGCACTTTTATAACTAAAGACGCAGGAGCTGCTATTAGAGAACCAATAAAACCAAAGGCCGCTCCAAAAATAAGGATGGATAATATTACCCCGACTGGATTTATTCTTGCTTTACCTTTCATTATGTATAAAAAGAATATAAAAGCTGCTCCATGTAGTATTGCCATTATAATAAGTAAAATAAGCATCTTTACAAGCCCACTAGAAATACCAACAATTATCAAAGGAATAAATTCGAAAATAACCCCAACTATAGGTATGAAATTGGTTAATCCTGCCCAGAAACTTAATAAAAGAGAATATCTTATACCTAAAAAATTCATTGCAACAAAAGCTCCAATACCAACAAAGAGAGAAGCAAAAATAGTTGAAACTACAAAATTATTTAAATTAATATGCAAATCTTTTAAAAAATTAGTAGCTATATTACGTACATTTTTGGGATAAATTTTATGTATGTTTTTTTTAAATGTATCAAAATAAAAACTCAGATAAATTGTTATGAGTACATGGAAAAAAACAAATGATCCTAATTGTTGACCAATATTTGGTAACTCAGCTATCCATTGATTGAAAAAATCAACAATTTTCGGTCTCAAAGAAGATAAATATTCAGATACATTTTTTTCTATTTCAGGAAAAACATTGCTTTCTGGTAATATATTATCTGTAGTAAATAGTCCTTCCCACTCTCTATTTTCAAAGAAATTATTTATAAACATAACAAAATTTCTTACTTCTCCAAATACCATAGGTATTAAAAAAAACAATAAAAATGCTAAGCCTGCAAAAATAATAATAAGTGAAACTGAAATTGATAGTTTATCAGGTATTCCAAAATATTTTTTTAGTATTTTAGAAAATAGTTTTACTACAAGAACCATCCCAAGTGAAAAAACTATTGTTGCAAAAACTCTCATGGAGAAGACTCCTACTAAAAAAAACAAGCTTATATAAATTATAGAAAATATCCCAGCAACAATTCTTTTGCTCACTAAAAACACCTCTTAAAAATAAATTATCGACACAATTTTATTATACCATTGTAGTATATAAAAAGTAACTTAAATTATTTTATTTTTTATATTATAATATTAATAATTCTTAAAAAAGGTGGGATTATGATGGGAGAAAGTAAAGTTTTATTTTTGAAAATGGATGTAGATAGTTATAAGAATTATTCTGATTATGCAATTAAAAACTATGCAGATGAAAAAGTCAAATCTGGAAATTGGTCTGAAAAAGAAGCCTATAACTTAGCAAAAGAAACTTTTGATAAAATGCTTCCTGAAGGACCCGATACTAAAAATAACTATATGTATAATATTTATTTATCTGAAAATAAGGAACATATTGGTTATATCTGGTTTATAGAACAAGGAGAAACAGCTTTTTTGGCAGATATAATTATTTTTGAAGATTTCAGAGGAAAAGGATATGGGAAAGAAGCTATGAAAGTTCTCGAAGAAACAGCAAAGGAAAAAGGTTTTAAAAAGATAGATCTGCATGTTTTTGGACATAATGAATCAGCATTTGAATTGTATAAAAAAATGGGTTTCAACATAACAAATTATAGAATGTCTAAAGAACTATAATTTTTATCATTAAGAAAAGAATGGTTTATTTTATCATTCTTTTCTTAATTTTTTTGTAAAGTTTGATTGTTATACTGAGATTGTTAATATTTGAACAAGTAAATATTTTTCCTGAGGTGAAGGAGTATTTCTGACATCAAAGGAAGACGAAAATAAATGGAATCATCTCGCACTTTATAGTGCGTGATTTGATATATTTTCCCCTCTTCCTTTGAGAATTTTATAACAAGGAGGGGGATTTTTTTATGGAAATTAAAACTGCTATGATTTCTATTGCTATTTCAGACAGAGAAAATGCTTATAATAAAGTGAATGAAGTCCTGCATTTGAATGCTGAAAACATACATTTGAGAGTAGGGTACCCAATGAAAGATGATAATGTTGCAATTATTTTTATTGTTTTCAAAGGTACTACAGACGAAATAGGTTCTCTTAATGGTAAGTTAGGACAAATTAATGGAGTAAAAGTTAAATCACATACTTTAAAATATTAGAGGTGATATTATGTTCTATTTAAAAGACAATGAAACTAAAACTTTTATAGATGAAGAAAAAATAAATTATTTGTTGGAAGAAACTAAAAATCCAGAAAAAGCAAGAGTTGAAGAAATAATAAATAAATCTTTGAATAAACAAAGACTAGAGTTAGAAGAAATGGCTGTTTTATTGAACTGTGAAGATGAAGAGCTTGTGAAGAAAATATTTGAAGGAGCAAGAACTTTAAAAGAACGCGTGTATGGAAATAGAATTGTTCTTTTCGCTCCTATGTATATCGGAAATGATTGTGTTAATGATTGTGAGTATTGTGCATTTAGAGTATCTAATGATGAAATTTATAGAAATTCTTTGAATTTAAAACAAGTGAAAAATGAAACAACTTCTTTAGTGGATAGCGGACACAAAAGGTTGATCCTTGTTTATGGTGAACATCCTAAATATGATGCGGATTTTATTGCAGATACAGTGAAAGAAGTTTATTCTGTTCAGAGTGGAAAAGGGAATATTAGAAGGGTTAATATAAACGCTGCTCCTCAAACTGTAGAAAACTTTAAAAAGATAAAAGATGTTGGAATTGGAACTTATCAGGTTTTTCAAGAAACTTATCATGAAGAAACTTATAAAAAAGTACATCCTAGTGGTCCAAAATCCAGTTATAGATGGAGACTTTATTCTTTAGATAGAGCTTTTAAAGCTGGAATTGATGACGTTGGAATAGGGGCATTGTTTGGTTTGTACGATTGGAAGTTTGAAATGATGGGATTGTTATCTCATACTATTCATTTTGAGGAAAGGTTCAACGTGGGTCCTCACACAATATCTTTTCCGAGGATTGAACCAGCTTTAAACACTCCAATTTCTGAACAACCTCCTCATTTAGTAGATGATTACACTTTTAAAAAATTGGTTGCTATTTTGAGATTAGCTGTTCCTTATACAGGGTTAATCTTAACAGCAAGAGAATCTCTTGAAATTAGAAACGAGTTGATGAAATTTGGTGTATCACAAATAGATGCTGGTTCTAACATTGGTGTTGGGGCTTACTCAACGGAGGATGAAGAAGCTTACAAGAAATCTCAGTTTGTTCTTGGAGATCAAAGAACTCTTGATGAAGTTATAAGACAACTCACAGATGAAAACTATCTTCCTTCATTTTGTACTGGTTGTTATAGACTTGGAAGAACGGGTGAACATTTTATGGAATTTGCAATTCCAGGTTTTGTTAAAAGATTTTGTACTCCAAACGCGGTTAGCACGCTTATGGAGTATGTGACTGATTATGCTTCTGAAGAAACGAAGGAATCTTGTCTAAGCGTTATAGATAAAGAAATTAACAACATAAAAGATGAAAAAATGAAAACTGCATTGATTAAAAATATTGAAAAAATAAAATTTGGAGAAAGAGATTTATACTTTTAGAGGTGTTATATGTTTGAAAGCGTTTATGATAAATTAGATGATCAAGGAAGAAAACTTTTAGATTATTTTACTGAACACAAAACTCTAAATAAAGAACATATTTTGTATATTTTGAGTTTGGAAAAAGATGACCCTCAAAGGGAACTGATTTATAAGGCTTCTTCTTTAGTTAAAAAAATTTTTACTGCTGATTATGTTTCTATAAAAGGACTAATTGAATTTAGCAATTATTGCTCAAAAAACTGTGATTACTGCGGTATCAGAAGAGATAATAGTTCTATAAAAAGATATAGAATGTCTGAAGAAGACATAATAAATGCTGTTGAGAAGGTTAAAGATTTAGGTCTGGATACAATAGTCCTCCAAAGTGGAGAAGATTTTTTCTATGATGATGAAAAGATTATTAGTATTGTTAAAAAAATTAAGAATTTAACTAAACTCCCCATTTCAATTTCTATAGGTGAAAGAGATTTTGAGTCATATTTCAGATATAAAAAAGCTGGGGCTATAAGAACTCTTTTAAAACATGAAAGTGTTAACCAAAATTTATTTGAAAAAGTAAATCCAGATAAAAATTATGAAAAAAGACTGGGGCTTTTAAAGTATGCGAATTCTATAGGTTATGTGACTGGTTCAGGTTTTATTATAGGGTTACCTGGTCAAACTGATTCAAACATTGCAGATGATTTGTTGTTTATTAGAAATGAAAAAGTTATTATGATTGGAATAGGTCCACTTATTGCATCAAAAAATACACCTTATGAAAATTTAGAAAATGGTTCAATAACTAAAACAATGAATGCTTGTTGTGCTGCGAGGTTTGTAGTGCCAAATGCTCAGATGCCAGTTACTACAGCTTTAGGTACACTTGATCTTAAAACACATTACGATGCTTTGGAATATTTTTGTAATGTAGTTATGGTTAATATTACTCCAAATAAATTTAGAGAAAACTATAATATCTATGATAATAAAGCTAAAATAGACTTTTTTGAAACAATAGATGAACTTGAAAAAAGAAACATTAAAATATGTCCTATAACAACAAAAGCTTTGGGAAGGTGAAAAAATGTCAATAGGTGGATATAGATTAAATATAATAATTACTGGAAAAAGAAATGTTGGAAAATCATCATTGATTAATGCTCTTTTAAAACAGGATATTTCTCTGGTTTCTGATACTCCAGGAACTACAACTGATCCTGTTTATAAGACAATGGAATTGCAACCAATTGGTCCAGTAACTCTAATAGATACTCCAGGAATAGATGATGTTGGGGAAATAGGAGAAAAAAGAGTAAAAATAGCTGAAAGAGCTTTTATGAAAGGTGACATAGGTCTATTAATTATAGATAATGAATTAGATGAGCATGATAATAAAATAATCGAAAAATTCAAAAAGTATGATATTCCATATTTGATTGTTTTAAATAAAATTGATATTAATAATGAAAATATTAAAGATAATAATTTTATCAAAGTATCAGCAAAAAAGAACGCTGGAATAGAAGAATTGAAACAAAAAATAACAGAAATAAAACCAGAAGAAAAGGATGTTCCTTTAATCCCAGAATTCATTAAAGAAAATGATATAGTAGTATTGGTTATTCCAGTTGATACAGGAGCACCAAAAGGCAGACTAATAATGCCACAAGTTACTGCTATTAGAGAATTATTAGACAGAGAATCTTTTCCAATTCAAACTTCTGTAGAAGGAATACCAAAAATTTTGAGCAAATTGAAAGAAAAACCGAAGCTTGTAATAACAGATTCACAAGCAATCAAAGAAGTAAATCAATTAGTTCCAAAAGGTATTAATTTGACAACTTTTTCTGTTTTAGAAGCTAGACATAAAGGTGATTTGGATATTTTATCTAAAGATATAGATATTATTGAAGAACTCGAAGATGGTGATAGAATCTTAATTATGGAAGGATGCTCTCACAGACCATTAGCTGAGGACATTGGTAGAGTTAAAATACCTAACTGGTTAAAAAAATATAGTAACAAAGAGTTGATTTTTGATTTTATAGCAGGAAAAGAATTTCCAGATAAAAAGGATACAGAAAACACTAAAATAATTATACATTGTGGAGGGTGTACACTTACAAGAACAATGATGATGAGAAGATTAGAACATATTAAAAGGTTAAATATTCCTATTTTCAATTATGGGGTAATTATATCTTATTTACATGGAGTTTTAGATAGAGTCATTTTAGAAGCTTTTTAGAAAAATCACTTCTCTGATTGTTAATATGGTATAATTTTATTAACCATTAATTAATTTTTATTTAATAATCAGAAGGGGGAATTTCCATGTATAAAAAACTTTTTATAATGATATTCTTAATTTTTAATATTTTTATTTTTTCTATTACTTTTGAAGAATATGAAAAACAAACCAACTATACATATACTGGAACATTTTATGATGAAATGAATATATTAGTTACTCATGTTTTTGATAATAATACCTATGATATATATGCTTGGGACTCATCTGATTTAAACAATATAAAATCATTGTATACTGGAGAAGAATTTTCTGAATATATTATATCAAACGATGGACTCAAACTAGCGAGTATTGCAAAAAATAATTTGGTTTATGTTTATGATTCAGAAGTAAATTTGAATTATGTTATTTTGAAAAAAGCATCAGACGTTTATTTTCATCCAAACGGAGAAATAATAATTATCAAAGTAATAAACGGAGATACTTCAGAGTTTCATTTTGTTGATTATAAAAATAACAAAGATATTCATCTTTTAAAATATAGTGAAAAATCAAACCCATTCTCACTAAAATCTAGAATTAAAATTTTTGATAAGGTTTTTATTATCTCTGATTTTAAAGCTAATCAAGATGGTGAAAAATATGATATTAATTATATAAGAAATTTTTCTGACCCTTTCAAAAATATTTCAAAATTTGAAACTTCTTTTAGTCAAAGTTTTTACAGTATAGATAAAGATTGGATTTATCATTATGATAATCGTTTAGATGCTGTAAGTACTAATAAGATATTTTTACCGGAAAAGAACTTTTCAAGAATAACTTTAGGTAACATTGGGAAACTTTTATATCCAGATTTAGCTTATATAGATAGCAACAAGGATTCAAGAGTTAAAAAATATTTTGCTCTTAAACACCAAATAGATGAAGTAAGTACTGGAGAATATTTTTTATACGATAATAAGTTTATCTTAGTGAATGAATTTGAAATTCCAAAAAATGTAAATGTTTATGGTTTTGACAAAAAAAATAGTGAACATATTTATTTTTCAGAAGGTGAAATTATTAGTGTAAACAGTTTCAATATTGAATTAAAAAAATATATAGATCCTTATTTTAAAAATTTAGAACTACTAAACATTGGGTTCGAGAATGTTGTTGAAGATATAATTGAAACAATGAATATCAGAGGAATGGAATTTTTAGCTTACAACGAAGATAGATTTTTCGGAGATGATTTGAACACATCTTATTACAATAAAACTAGACTTATTTTAGAAGAAATAAAATCCTTGTTAAACAAAGAGAAAATAACCAATTTTGATTTTAATTATGTTTATAAAAAGATTGTTCATTATTCTTTAATGGCTAACTATACTAAAAATTTTGAAGAAGCTGAAAAAGCTGTTCAGTATTTTAAAAACTTAAAAAATGACTACCCAGAAATAGTTAACTGGGATAAACTGAATAAAAATTTGGTACTTTTAGAAGCTCTTACAATTGCAAATAAAACAGGTACAAAAGAAGCTTATTATCATATTTTAGATAAAGAGGGATTGCTTTATAATGAGGAAAATGAACTCAATTTTTACATAGAAAAATATCCAGAAATATTTATAAACTTATTGAAAGACAAGAAGAAATTATCATATTTTTCTGGAATACCTGAAGATAAACTTGCTAGTTTTGAAAATTCTTACAAAGCAGGAGAAATATTAGATAATAAAGAAGAAATATATATTTTCGATGATTTTTTAAAAAATAATAAGAAAAATATTAACGATCTTATGTAAAAAAAAGAGGTGATTTAAATCACCTCTTTTTTTATGCAAATAAAACTAAACTTATTGACATTACCGCCATTCCAGAAATTAATCCCCAAATTGCTATATGATGTTTTGCGTATTTTTCAGCTGTTGGAAGCAATTCATCTAATGATATATAAACCATAATACCAGCTACCATTGCAAACAATATTCCAAATGTCAAGTCATTAAAAAATGGTAATAGTATTGTAAATCCTACCAACGCTCCAATAGGTTCAGCTAAACCTGATAACAAAGAATACCAAAATGCTTTCTTTTTACTACCAGTTGCATAATAAATCGGAACTGACACTGCTATACCTTCAGGAATATTATGAATAGCAATAGCTACTGCAATACTAATACCTATTGAAGGATCTTGTAAAGCTCCCACAAAAGTAGCAAGTCCTTCTGGAAAATTATGAATCGCGATAGCCAATGCAGAAAACATACCCATTCTCATTAATTCTTTATGATTGGTTTTATCACTTAAGCTTTTTTTCATTTCTGAAGCATCTCTTATTTCATGAGGATTTTCATAACTTGGAACAAATTTGTCTATTAACCCAATAAGAGCTATTCCAGCAAAAAAAGCTATTGTTGTAACTAAATACCCTTGACCATCTCCCAATGCTGAGATCAAAGATTCTTTTGCTTTCACAAAAATTTCAACAAATGATACATAAATCATAACTCCAGCTGAAAACCCTAATGAAGCAGAAAGAAACGTCTCATTTGTTTTTTTTGTAAAGAATGCTAAAGCACTTCCAATACCTGTAGATAAACCAGCAAAGATGGTTAGTATAAATGCGAAAATCACTTCTGGACTAAATAGACTAAAGTCTTGCATCTAAACACTCCTTTATATTATTTTATTCTTCATAAGTTTCAACATTTTCTATAAAATTTAAGTAGTTAGGAGAAATAAGATCTTTACCCTTTAACATATTGTTGATATAAAACTTTGGTGGTTTTAAGTTGTTATTTATCCATTCAGGCTGTGCTATATATACAAAAGCTTGTACTGTTCCATCATCAGTCTCAACATTTATTCTGTATTTATTATATTGTGTTGGAAAACCTTCTTTTCTATCGATTTCTTTCATCTCACAATTATCTAGCTCATATAGAATTCCTTCAATAATATCTTCATCATTTCCAGTTTGTTCTATATTGGCAAAAGAATATTCTTCATCTTTAGCTTTCTTATTGAAGATAATTCTGTAACCTCTTATAATACCTTTTCTTCGATCAAAATACTCAACACCTTGTTCTTTTATCATATCAGGATTCATGTTATTCCCGTAAGCAAAATAGTACATTTTAATCCCCTCCCAATGAGATATATTTTTCACTATATATAAATATTATACAATATCTTTACACAAAAATGAAAAATTAATTCTGTTTTATACAAATAAATGGTTTGTGATACTTACAAAATTATATATAATATAATAGATATAAATAAAATAAGGGGGTTAAACATGATTCTTAGAAAAGCTCAAATTAAAGATAAAAGAGATATTACCGAAATTTCTAATTCAACTTGGGAGGGACATGATTATCTGAAAAATATTTTTGAAAAATGGGTTAATGAAAAAAACAGTGATTTTTCTGTGTTAGAAAAAGATGAAAAAGTTATTGGTACTATTAAATTAACCTATCTACAAGATAAAGAATACTGGCTTGAAGGACTAAGAATTCACCCTGATTATCAAGGAAAGGGATATGCAAAATATTTAACAGAAGAATACTTAAAAAAGATTAAAAGTTTTGATTTTAACTTAGTTTCAATGGCAACATTTTATACTAGTAGAAGTGTTGATATTGTTAAAAAATATGGTTTTTATTTACTTAACTCATTGAAAATATATAGAATAGAAAATCAACCCAAAATTGAAAATATTGAAAATTATGAATTAATAAAAAATTTTAAAGACGTTCTTTTTATATTAGAATCAGAACAATTAAAAAAGAGACAAGGATATTTAACTTTTGATTGGACAGCTATAAAAGCAAGTGAAGAATTATTAAAAAAATTAGTTGAAAGAAAAGAAGTTTTTGTAAAAAAAATAAATGGAGAAATAGTATCGTTAATTATTTTAAGTAAATTGTATAATAAAGAAGGAATTATGTCGATCTCGTTTATTTGGGGAAAAGATTATTATGATAAAGCTTTGAATTTTGCAATTAGTAAATATAATATGATTCATAGACAAGGAACAGAATTTTTATATATGTGTGAAGATGATAATATACTTAGAAATCTATTAGTTGAAAAAGGATTTGTAGAAGCATCTGAAGAAAAAAATGACTTTGTAATTTACGGAATATCTTCTCCCAATGAAATTAAAAATTTATGATTTAAATCTGGCTTTTAGCCAGATTTTTTTATTCCCTTACTTTAGTTGGGTAAAAAACTTCTCTTTTTATATTAATATTTATGTGTAATTACTTGAAGGAGGAGATAGCATGAACTTAAATGAAATTTTATACTTAAATAATTTCAAAAAAAATAATAAAAACAAAGAGGAGAAAAGAAAATGACTGTAAAACAAATTATTTTATTATTAATTGCTTTAGGAATATCCATTCCATTTTTTATTC
>JBNJGY010000049.1:0-13036 GCA_051748045.1 Thermotogota bacterium | reverse complement strand
ATGAACTATTGAGAATTATAGTACAAAAATTTTTATTATTGTTAGTAAAAACATGTATTGAAAACTGTTGCGTATGTCATGTCGAGCAAGGTCGAGACATCTCTTCAGTAAATTTTCGAAGAAAATTGAATGGTTTTAAAAGCTTAATTTCACTTTGTGAAATTTACTGATGGGATTCCTCCATGCGATGCTACGCATCTTAGTCGAAATGACAGCTATGGCTATTTTTAACCATGTTTTTTACTTCCAACTATAAACCTTCAACAGAAAATGTTTTACATTTTCTACTTTTTCGATCTTGTGAAGAACGCTATTTATTATTTTAAATTACTTATTAATTTGCTTTGCAAATTTACTGATGAGGTTCTTCGGTTCGTCACTTTGTGACTCTCTCAGAATGACAGCTGTGATTATTTTTAACAATTTTTTCCTCCATCCTCCAACATCCAACAACAAATTTTAAACATGTCATTTCGACCAACGTGGAGAAATCTCGTTTTTAGCTAAATTAAAATTTGCTACCCAACCTCCAACAAAAATTATGGAATGATTTTTATAAGTTTTTTTTAAGTTATTGGATGTAATATAATGTTGAGTGTAACTCCGCCCGTAATAATCACCCTTAGAACATCCCTCATATTTGAAATATTAGAAAAATAGCTTCCTGAAATCAGGAAGCTATTTTTTATTTTTCAACATTTGGTATTGTTATTCTATCAAATGGGTTTTCTTCAAAAACTAATCTTCTTTCATCCATGTCTTTTATTCTATCGAAACCATCAATTATTTCAGGAGCAAAAATCAAAGTGTTTAATATATCTTTGTTTGAAATATTCTGTTTTGATAGAATATTGAAATATCTAATCCAAGCAGGCTCCTCAACAGGAGCGTCAGATGATAAAAATAAATTTATATTCTTATCTATAATATCTTTAAATCTGTAAGCTATTTTTGTTCTTTCACCTAATCTATTTTTTAAAATAGGTTCATCTGAAGGGATAAAAGAGGGTTGCATATCAAGGATTATATTGTGTTTTTTTATTAAGTCTAATTGATTATCATGCAGAACAGCAGAATGAATTATTCTATGCATCCCTTTTGGTTTTACTTCTTCTGCTATATTTAATATTTGTTCAACTGCTCCATCTCCAATAGCATGCATTGCCAAATGTAGTTTTTCTTCTTCACAAAATTCGAGAACCTTTTTTAAATCCTCATCATTCCATACTTTTTTACCTTTTGTTGCTTTATCCGAATAATTATCTTTCATCAAAGCTGTCCAGCCACCAAAAGACCCATCTGTATAAACTTTTACTGAATTATATTCTTCAAAATATTTTTGATTTTTAAACAACTTTAATTCTTGCAAATTATTTACAGCTATTTTTTCATAAACTTTAATTTTAGAATCTTTAAATGGTAAATCATCTTTTGTTATTCCGTGTATATCTTCTGAATGTATAAAACCATAACCATCTTCCATTAATTTTTCTTCGGCTTTTTTAAAAGACTTTTCTATATTTTGGTAATAACCAACTTCTCCATAAACAATTTCTAAAGCTTGTTCATAAATGATCCCATTTCTTTCATCAATATATCTTTCGTACCCAGAAAAATCAATTTTCTCTAGCATTTTAGAATTAACTGTTGCCACATGTCCACATCTTCTAACCATCATCATTGGAATATTCTTATCTATTGAATCTAAAAATTGTTTTTTTGGTACTTCTGGTTCTGACCATCCTCTTAAAATAAGTTTTTTTGGATTGTCTTTTAATTTATTCTGAATTATATTCTTTATTTCTAAAATACTTTTAAATTCTAGATCAGGATTAGATAATTTTTCTCCATAACTAATAACATGTAAATGTGAATCAGTAATCATAGGGGTTATGTATTTATTGTTATTCGCTTTTGTGTTTATATATTCAAAATTACCAGATTTATTCATCTTGTACATTTTCATCAACTCCATTAAATATTTTTTCAAATGGTGAAACTTTTTCATCTTTAACTCTATACATATAGAAAAAATGAATAAGTAGTGGAAAAGATATAACAATTAGCAAAGACATTATTACCGCTACAGAATTAGGAATATAGAGATTCTCAACATCAACAGAATCAAAAGTTTTGAATAAGGTAAAAGCTATTAAATTATTCAAAACATGAAAAATAATAGGTAATTTTAAACTTTTAGTTTTTATATATAAAATTGAAAAAGCATATCCTTTTATAAAACTTCCGATAATGTCTCCATGGCCCAATGTAAACAAAACTGTCGATATTAAAACAGCCCATCTCAAGTTGAATTTCAATGAAAGCCTATTTATTAAAAATCCTCTATAAAAAAATTCTTCTACAATAGGTGCTAAGATAACTATCGATAAAAACTGTAATGTTGAAATCAGAAAAGAACCGTTCTGTGAAAAAACAACTGCATCCTGGTACTCATTCATTATTCTTTCAAAATAATTTTGTATAAATTCTGGCATTAACTGTATGATAGAAGTAGAAATGATGTTGCTAAAAAACAACGCTATAAATAGTAAAAATAAATAAACGGTTGTTAAGTCTTTTTCAGTATAATCTTTTTCAAAAAAATGCCGTATTTTAAAGTCAGCAGTTTTATTAACTTTTATCATCTCATAAAACATCCAAAAAAATATAATCAATTGGTAACCAATTTGTGTTAAAAGAGCACCTAAAATATTATTTTCAACATCAAAATAATCACCTAAAAAAATATTTAAAACTATATAACCTAGTATTACCAAAAAAACATATCTAATTTTAATTTGCTTGAATGGATTCATCTTTTCCCCCCAAAAATCATTTTAAAACAAAACACCCTGTCAGGGTGTTTTGCTATTATCCTCTAAAATATCTTGGCTTGATTCTAGACTCTTTTTTAATTTTGCTGTTTCTTTCAGCAAAAAGTTCAAATGTATCTTTTTTTATTACATGTTTTTGTTTTTTATCAGAAAGATTTGTATACATTACTCTATTATAATCTATATCATTTCTAACCAAAGTATCAGGATAAAAAATCATAGATTTTCTTTTATTTTTATTTTTTTTGTTTTTTTCTTTTTCTTCTTCTGTCATTTCTCTTCGGAGATGTTCATCAAATTGTTTATAATCATCTTTTACACTTTCTACTCTGTTATTTGTAACAGGCTGAGTTCTCTCAGAATATTTTCTTTCTATTTCATTGATTCTATCAATTCTCATAACTTTCACCTCCATGTGTTAATGTTATCGGTTGAAAGTTAAAATTTAATTAATCTTGAACTTACATGTAACATTCTTTCATTGCTTCTATTATAGCACTTCTAAATCCTTTTTCTTCTAATTTAGCTACAGACTTTATTGTAGTTCCACCTGGTGAGCAAACAGCGTCTTTTAACATACCTGGATGAGCTCCTGTTTCAAGAACCATTTTTGCTGCACCCATTACTGCTTGTGCTGCAAATTTATAAGCTTTATTTCTGGGTATTCCTGCTTTTACAGCTCCGTCTGCCATGGCTTCTATCATCATATAAACATATGCAGGTGAAGAACCAGAAACAGCTGGAACATGATCCATGAGGTTTTCTTTTATTTCTTCTACTTCTCCAAATGCTTCTAAAATACTAATTAAATTAGTCTTTTCATCTTGTTTAATCTCTTTATCAAATGAAACCGCCGTCATACCAGTTCTTACAAGGGCTGGTGTGTTTGGCATTGTTCTAGCTACTTTTGCTTTATTAGATATCATATTTTTTGTATCTTCAATGCTAATACCAGGTGCAATAGTTATAACTATTTTTTCTCTATCTAATTTTTCTTTTATCTCCTTTAATACTTCTTTGTACAAATAAGGTTTTACAGCAATAAAAATAAAATCACTTTTTTCTACTATTTCTTTATTTGACTTTAAAAAATTAACTCTTTCATATTTATTGTATATTCTCTCAACATTTTCTTCACTTGGTTCATGTATAAAAATATCTTCTTGTGAAACAACATTAGATTCAATAATTCCTCCTAATATTGCTGATCCCATATTTCCACAACCACAAAATCCTATTTTCATATTATCTCCTCCAAATTAGTTAGCTTCATTAATAATTATAACAAAAAAAAAGAAGACTTATAAAAGCCTTCTTATATTTTTTCCCCTTTATATAACTTTTTAAAAGTATTTTTATCTTCTTCTGTTTTAAACATTTTAAAGTAATCAATAACTTCAAAAGTAAAATCAATAAAAGATCTACCAACAGCTGTTATAACATTCTCATCTCTAACCAATAAATCCAAAGAAAATTTTTCTCTGTTAAAAGGATCTTCCATTTCTTTTTTATCGTATTCTTCTTTCTTCATAGTAGTTGTATATTTGTGTTTATCCAATATATTAGTTTCAGTCAAAAATTCTGGTCCTGCACATATTGCAGCTATTAAACCTTTATTCTCATAGACTTTATTTATAAGTTTTGTTAGTTCAGGATATTTTTTTCTTTCAAGCCCCCCTGGAAATATCAATGCCTCAATATCATCAAATTCTAAAACTTCCTCAATAGATTTTTCTGATTTCAAAATTACACCTGAAGATGCCTTAAC
The DNA here is from genome assembly GCA_051748045.1 of Thermotogota bacterium. Classification (GTDB taxonomy): domain Bacteria; phylum Thermotogota; class Thermotogae; order Petrotogales; family Petrotogaceae; genus Geotoga. Next base: position 8,434 of record JBNJGY010000049.1, on the reverse strand, counting down.
TTCTGAATTGTCTTTTGAAAAATAGATCACCTCTTTATCACTAAAACTTTTCATAAAATGAGATAACAGAGATGTCTCGAAATCAACCATAGAATCATATAAATAAAATGCTACTTTACCCATATAAAATTCCCCCTTTTTTTAATATCTATTTTTATTATCTCATAATAGAAAATTTTTAATAGTGAAAAATATCATATATTTAAAATTAACAAAATAGCATTGAAATTTTTATTTACAAATTTTATTTTTCATGATATAATTTTAATGATACTCGATTTTAAGACTTCGCAAAAAGCGAAGTCTTTTTTTTAATATAGGGGGTTTAATATGGAATATTTTAAAAGTTTTGAAGATCTTACCAAAGAAGAGTTGTATGAAATAATAAAATTGAGAGTAGATATTTTTATTGTCGAACAAAATTGTCCTTATCCTGAATTAGACAGAAAAGATTATAAGGCAATCCATCATTTTATAAAAGAAAACAGTGAAATTGTTGCTTATCTAAGAATACTTCCAAAAGGAGTTTCTTATAATGAAGTATCTATAGGAAGATTTATAGTAAAAGAAGATAAAAGAGGTAGAGGCTTAGCAAAGAAAATTTTGCAAAATGCTATTGATTTTGTAGAAAAAGAAATGAATGAAACATCCATAAGATTATCTGGTCAAAAATATCTAGAAAAATTTTATAATAGTTTCAAGTTCGATACTGTATCAGATGTTTACCTAGAGGATGATATTCCACATGTAGAAATGTTGTATAATAAAAGAGGACGTTAAATTAATAACGCCCTCTTCTAAAAGTTTTGTAGTAATACATAGTGGGTAAGAATATTTTCATAATAATTATATTACGTTAAGCGTACTAAATGTCAAGGGCTTTGAAAAGATATATCAGTTAAATTTCTGTAAAATGTGGAGCAAGCCTCATATTTTACATTTATTATGCGGGGTGAAAAAATGAAATTTAGAACATGGTCTCTTCTTGAATTAGTGGGGATAATTGGGATTATTTTCTTACTAAATATTAGTGGTTATTATTTTTTATTGTTTTTTATAATTTTTTATATGGAACATATTAAATTCAAAAAATTGGATAATGGAGGAAAAGAAGCTTATAGAAAATCATCTATACATTCACTTTATATAATAATGTCCATAGCTGTCGTGAGTGTTTCTCTACAAATAGATATAAAACCTGTTTTTTTAGAGATTTTTATACTTATTCCTTTGATATATATAAATCTTTATAGAACCTTTTATTTAAGAGGAAGAGATATTTTAATTAAACGAACAGGATATACTATAACTCTTTTATTATTTTTATTTACTTTTAGTTCTCATGGATTTTCAATTCCACAAGAATACATTTTACCAGGAGCATTATTACTAGCTACTATAATAGCAATAAAATCTAAAATTCTAGGATTTTTTAGTTATTTTTTTCTTTCTATGGGGTTGTTTTATATATACCTTTTAGGGGGAGATCTAAATTACCAAAAAATTTATATGCTTTCATTATTAACTACACCTATACTTTTTTTAGCAATAGCTTCCTTAAAAGATTAAATTTAGTTTGTAATACTAATCATTTTATTGTATAATAACAAAGAATATATTTTGATTAAGGGGTGACTTATGAAGTCTAAAACACAAAAGATGATTACAGCTGCAATATTAATTGCTTTAGGAGTTTTATTACCACAAATTTTTCATTTAATTGGTGGTCCTAATTTGGGAGGTATTTTACTACCTATGCATATACCTGTATTGCTTACAGGGTTTATTGTTGGACCTTTTTATGGGATTATTGCAGGGTTACTAACACCTGTTTTAAGTTCCTTGTTAACAGGAATGCCGCCTGTATCTCCTCCAATACTATTTTTAATGATGTTCGAATTACCTATTTATGGATTAGTTGCGGGATTTTTATTCGAAAGAAAAAGAGCTAATGTATTTGTATCATTGATAGGAGCTATGATATTAGGTCGTTTATCTTATGGCTTGGGAATTATAGTTTTATCAAAAATATTTATGTTAAACATTCCTGCTGCAATTGGAGTAGGAAGTGCTTTTGTTTCAGGACTACCGGGTATAGCCCTACAAATAGTTTTGATTCCTTTAACTGTTAAAATATTAGAAAAAAGGGGTTTTCTAAATGAAGGATATAGAAAAAGCTAAAGATTTTTTAGAAAAAGGTAAATACACTTTTGTCGCAGTAAAAGACAATGTAATTATTGCTGCTTCACAAGAAAATGGTATTAAACCTTTGATGAAAATTCTCAGAAAGAATAAATCATTATTAAAAGGAGCATCAGTTGCTGATAAAATTATCGGAAAAGCTGCAGCGTTATTAGTTTTATACGCAAAAATTAAAGAACTACATGGTTATACAATGAGTAAATCTGCCATAGAATTGTTGGCAGATAAAGATTTGCCTTTTACCTATGATAACGAAACAAAATATATTTTAAATAATACAGGCGATGACATGTGCCCAATGGAAAAGGCGACTGTTGATATAAACAAACCTTCTAAAGCATTCACTGCATTAGAAGAAACTATAAAAGAGTTGATGTCGAAAAAATAAATCCTGCTTAAGCAGGATTTATTTTTTATTATATTTTAATGTTTATTATCTCCACCTAAAAATCCTCCAAGAATATCTCCACCAATTCCAGCAAATCCTCTTTGTTCTCCTTTTGTTGCACCTGTCTTTTTTGCTCCTGCCATTATTCTGTCTGCTAGTCTTGAAAATGGTAATGATTGTAAATATATTACCCCGGGTCCTCTTAAAGTAGCAAGAAACAACCCTTCTCCCCCAAAAAGAGCATTGGTAAATCCTCCGATAAATTGTATATCATAATCCACTGTTTTTTCAAATCCAACAATACAACCTGTGTCTACCTTTAAAACTTCGCCTGGTTGTAAATGCTTTTTAATTAAAGCTCCACCAGCGTGTATAAAAGCCATACCATGTCCTTCTAATCTTTGAAGAATAAACCCTTCTCCCCCGAATAGACCTGTACCTAATTTTTTTGTTAGTTCTATTTCTATTTCAACACCATTAGCAGCGCATAAAAAACTATCTTTTTGGCAGATAAAGCTACCATTGAATTCTATTAAATCAATTGGAATAACTTTTCCTGGATAGGGAGCTCCAAAAGCTACATGGCCTTTACCTTCTCCTCTATGCATAAAATTAGTTATAAAAAAACTTTCTCCTGTAAACATTCTTTTTAGTCCTTTGAATATTCCACCACCAGTATTTGTTTGCATTTCAATATCATTTTCCATATACATCATAGCCCCAGCTTCAGCTCTAACCCCTTCATTTGGGTCTAATTCAATTTCAACAAGTTGCATATCATCCCCATGAATCACATAATCAATAAAATCAGCCATAATCATCCCTCCAACTTTTAAAATATCATAATTATTATACCTCAAAATGTTATTCTTTCTTATTGTTTTTTATTATATGTCATTATTTGTAATATTTGATTATATCTGAGAATAAAATGGATATAAACTAATATTTTTACCACTATTTAGTTTAACTAACTTACTATATTTTGATATAATAATCAGGAGGAGGTTTTTAAATTGAAAATAAAAGTTTACAGACTAACGTCATTTACTGATAATATAGAAGGTGGAAATCCTGCAGGAGTTGTCTTAAACGCAGACAATTTAAAAGAAGGTGAAATGAAATACATTGCAGAAGAAGTGGGATATTCAGAAACAGCTTTTGTTTCTAAGTCAAACAAAGCGGATTTTAAAGTTAGGTTTTTTACCCCTGTGGAAGAAGTAAATCTTTGTGGCCATGCAACTATTGCAACTTTTTCACTATTAATGAAAAAAGAAATAATAAAGCCAGGAAAATATACTCAAGAAACAAAAGCAGGGGTATTAGGCATTGAAACTAATTCAAAAGAAGAAGTAATGATGGATCAAAACATACCTTATTTCTCTGGCCTTTTGGATAAAAAAGTTATTGCCGACGCTCTTAATATTTCTGAAGAAGAATTCTACGATGAATATCCTGTTGAAATGGTATCAACAGGATTGAAAGATATAATTATACCAATAAAAAGCTTTGATAAAATGAACTACTTAATACCTGATTTCAAAAAAATAGGTGAAATCAGTATAGAAAATGATGCAGCTGGATTTCATATTTTTAATTTAGAAAAAAAAGATTTCCATGCTTCTTGCAGAAATTTTGCACCACATTTAGGTATTAAAGAAGAATCTGCCACGGGAACTGCAAGTGGTGCTTTAGCTAGTTATTTTGTTAAACATAAAATATACAAACCAAATACAGAAATGGTTTTTGAACAAGGTTATAAAATGAAAAAACCATCAAAAATTAAAGCTATTGTAGAAACTCAAGATGGTAATTATGATAAAGTTAAAGTTGGAGGAAAAGCAGTAATCATTGATGAAATAAGCCTTGAAATATAAAAACATCTCGCTTTTAGCGAGATGTTTTTATATGTTCCAGTTTATCTTTTTAGCTATATCAACTATCTGGGGGTCAAATTGTAATCCTTTGTTATTTTCTAATTCAATCAATGCTTCTTCTAAATTTTTAGCCTTTTTATATGGTCTAGTGCTTAACATCGCATCCATAGAATCAGCAACCGCTAATATCCTTGATTCTTTTGGGATCTTATCTTTTTTAATACCTTTTGGATAACCTTTCCCATCATATCTTTCATGGTGATATCTAACTATTTCAGCATACTCTTCTAAACCTTCTACAGAAGAAATTAGTTCAAAACTTTTTTCTGGATGTTTTTTAATTTCTTCATATTCTTCATCTGTCAGTTTACCATTTTTATTCAAAGTAGATTGAGAAACAAATATTTTTCCCACATCGTGTAATATCCCAGCCCAATAAATTTTGTCTAATGTTTTCTCATCTAAACCCATTTCATTAGCAATTCTAAAAGAATATATTGCCACATTATCTGAATGACCTTTTGTATAAGAATCATAATAATCAAGAGTTTTTGAAATAACTTTCAAAATTCTCATCTTTAAATTACTTTCTTCATATGTATACTTTTTCATTAAATAATAAGATTTAAAAATCTTTGTTATTTGATTTATTATCTCTTTTTCTGAACCATAATTTTCTTCAAAACCAATAAATATATAGCCTATAGGTTTATTATTAATAATAGGATAACAAAATTTATTCATAGCATCATCAATATGATTTTTTATTTTTTTATGATCTGGGTTCTTATTATCTAATAAATTATATATTGATTCTCCTGTGCATATATTCTTTGTATCTAAATTATTTATAACAAAATTATCTTCAAAATCTTTATTTTTATAATGAAATATATAGCCATTGTTTAACGGAGATTGTGATTTTACTAAAATAGCCACATATATCGAATCATGAATATAATTTTTTATAAAATCAATAATTTTCTTTAAATATTTTTTTTCGTCGAATCTATCATCTGAAAGGTTTGAAAAAACATCTAAAACTAAATCAAAATTGTTATAAGTTTTTTCTAAAGTTTTGTATGTATTTTCTAATTCTTCATTATTGGAAATTAGCTCTTCGGTATTTGTTTGTATTTCTTCTTTTGATGAAATCAATACATCTTTTATTTCTTTAATCTCTCTTGTTTTTATAGAATTGATAAATTCATCATAATTATCCTTAGACATATTGTCTGATACTTTGTGTAAATTTTTTAAATCATCATAAACTATGTCATTTGTTTTTTTATTTTTTGTTATTAAATAGATAAAATAAAAGGAAAACCCAACTATAAAAGATAAAAGTATGTAAAGAGAATAAAAGAAATCATATTCAACTAAAATTAACCATTGTAACTTATAATTTCCAAAGACATTACTGCTGAAAACCCTCATATTATATCTTTTAAAAAAACCCTTTTCATTATTTTTTTTAATCTTATCCCCAAAAATAGAAAAATCAAAATCTTTGAAACTATCTGTTAAAGGGACTTTTTGAAAATTATATAAACCAATATAATCTAAAAATGGTAACTTAGAATCATTTTCACAAAAATTTATAATATCACACAAGAAACAACTTCTCAATTTAAAACCCATTTCAAGAATATTTCCATTAGCTAGCTTGGTATAAGAAAAAATTCTTAAATGACCATCAGCACTATCCATACCAATTGGTTGTATTAAAATTTTTTGTTCATTCAATTCATTTTTTAATTCTGGCCAAAAATCAGGAATAGTTTTAAGGTCATATCCTAAATCTTCTTCATAATCCGTTTCGTATATAACTCCATTTTCATTTATTAGATAATAATTTATTTCCTGAAAATCTTCAAACTGCTCAATATTTCTTCCTAAATCAGATAAACTCTCTAAATCGTTTGAATAATATTCTGTTAAATCCCTAATTTTTTCTTTATTATCTTCATATATCTCTAACATATCGTTTTCTAAAATTTCTGTATAAATTTCAAGTTCACTGACATAATAATCAGTAACCTTTTTTGTATACCATTCAAAAAAAACAAAATACATTATAAACATTACTAATATAATGACTATTAAAAATATTAAATTTCTTATAAGAGGTTTCTTATATAATAAATTTTTTAAATTGTATTTTTTCATTTTTTCATCTCCAAATGAGATCTTTATTAAAAGATTCCAAAGACCCTCATTAAATCATGAGAGCCTTTGGAGGCAATTAAACTTTAAATTTATTAACTATTTCGTTTAGATTTTCAGATATTGCAGATAATTCTTCTGCATTTGAACTGATGGTTTGTGTTGTTCCAGATAGTTCGTTTATAGAGTCGTTTTGGTTTTGTACTTTTTCTGTGATGCCATTAAAACTTTCAACTACTTTATTTATAGCTCCACTCATTTCTTCAGTACTAGCACTTTGTTCTTGTGAATTTGAAGCAAGGTCTTCAATATTTGTGGATATTTGATTGATTTTTGATTTTATACCTTCAAATTTTGTAGAAACTTCAAAAGCGCTTTCCTTAACTTGTTTCATTATTCCTACTGTGCTTTCAGTATGATCGTTTACATCATTAGTTTCTTTTTGTAGTTCATTAAGTATTGAAGCGATTTGATTTGTAGCTGAAGAAGAATCTTCTGCTAACTTTCTAATCTCGTCTGCGACTACAGCAAAACCTTTTCCTGCTTCTCCTGCTCTTGCTGCTTCAATAGCTGCGTTAAGAGCTAATAAATTAGTTTGTTCTGTAATATTGCTTATAGTATCTACTATACTAGAAATGTTTTTCGCCTTTTCTACAAGTACTTTTACAGATTTAAGTGTTTGGTCTGATTTATTAGAAGCGTCTTCAACAAAACCTTCAACTTTTTCAATTACAGTCGTACCTTCCTCTGAATCATTTGAAGTTTCTTTAGCAAGTTCTGATAGATCTTGAGCTAATTTTGAAACTGTTTCAGCTGCAGAAGCTAATTCTTCAATGCTAGAATTAATTTCTTCTGAGTTCGCTGCTGCTGATTCAGTGTTTCTTGAAATAACATCACTTTGTGATGCTAGTTCTTCAGTAGCTGCTGTATTTTCTTCTGAAATAGACGCTAAATTTTGACTTGATTGATTCATTTGGTCAGAATATCCTTTTAAGTCATTTACTACTTCTTTGAGATTCTTAGCTAATTTATCAAAAGCTTGAGATAGTACACCTATTTCGTCTTTTCTATTTTTTATTTCATCTTTTACATCATTAGAAAAATCATTTTTTGCTAAAATTGATGCATGATCTTTTAGTGCAGTTAATGGTTTTGTTATGCTTTTTGCAATAAACCATATTAGTATGATTCCTATTGAAACTGCAATTATTGTCATTATAATATACAGTCTGGTTATAAAATTAACTGCTGCCATTGCTTCTGATTCGTCTATTTCTATTATCATAAGAGCATTTCCAAATTGAAGATCAACGACTTCATAATAACCAAAAACTGGGTGATCTAAATAGTCATTATATAAACCACTACCCAGAAATGAACTATTATTTAAGTTTTCTCTATATTCTTTAACTGGTTTTGTGTTTATTGTTTCTTCCATAGCAGCATTAGATTTGTATTCACCTAACCTTGTATTGGTTAATAACAAACCTTTATCGTTAACTAAATAGGCGTCTCCTGAATCACCAATTTCCTCTATTCCATCGTGAACGAGAGAATCTAAATATTCTCTATCAAACATAAGGTTTACTGTTCCTTTTACTTCATTATCTTTATAAATTGGTGAAGCTATAACAATTATATTACTTTCAACGGGGTCTGAATAGAAAATTTCTGAAAAAGCAACTTCTCCATTTATAGATTTTTTAAAATAATCTCTCTGTGAAAAGTCCACCCCTTCAACATAATTTTTATATTTTTCAGAAAATATGGCATTACCATTATTGTCTAAAACAAAAAGATT
>JBNJGY010000048.1:0-13252 GCA_051748045.1 Thermotogota bacterium | reverse complement strand
TAAAATCAATATACATTAAATTATAACATAATAATTATTTATATAAATCAAACTGAAATAATTTTTAAAGTCATTTTGTGATAATATTGTTATAGAAAAAAATATGAGGTGATTATCTTGATTTTAGGAATTATAAGTGATATTCATGGATCCGCTGAATTTTTAGAAAAAGCACTGAAAGCATTAAAAGATGTAGATAGGTATATTATTTTGGGTGATGTTTTATATCATGGCGCTAGAAATGATTTACCTAAAGGATATAATCCAAAGAAAGTTATCTCTTTATTAGAAAACAAAAATTATTCTTTTATTACAGGTAATTGTGATTCTCAAATTGATCATCATGTACTTAATATACCAGAACCAATTTATTATAAAACTGAGTCATATAATGATATAAATATTTTCATGACACATGGGTGGACACCACCAATTGAGGAAGCAATTCCTATGGCTGAAGAAATGAAATGTAATGTTTTACTGTACGGGCATACACATATACCTGAGTTCAATAAAAAAGATGGATTATATATTTTAAATCCCGGATCAATTTCTTTACCAAAAGAATCGTCAAGAAATTCAGTTATTAAAATAAATTTAGAAGAGCATAAAGTTGAATTTATTGATATAGAAAAAGAAGAAGTTTATAGAAGAGAGGAGTTAGAGATTTGAAAAGTTTAAAGATTTTATTAATATTACCATTCTTTTCGGTTTTTACACAAGTTGGAATCGCTTCTTCTTTTCCACAGATTTTAGAAATATTTGGCAATAATACTTTTTATACAAGTACATTTATAGCTATAACTCCTTTTGTTTCAATGGCATTAGGATCTTTTTGGGGACCAATATTAAGGAAATATGGTGAAAGAAAAGCTTTTTTAACCGGATTAACTGGTTGGGGTATCAGCTTTTTCTTTGTAGCATTATTTTTAACGAATCCAATATTGGCTATTTTTTTCAGAGCTTTACAAGGTGTTTTTGATCCTTTGTTTTTTAACATTGCCCTTACTGGAGTTTCAAAAGCAGATATTGATTTAAAGAAAAAATCTAAATTTTATGGATATGTAGAAATAATGGGGAGTTTAGGGGCTATACTAGGCCCTCTTATATTGGGAACAGGTTTTATTTATTTTCCTTATGTATTTTTATTTGCATTGGCAATCTTTTTAACAGTATATGGTTTTGTGACTTTTAAAAGCGTTGACGATGTTAAAATAGATTATTCTAAGAAAGAAAAAAAGAAATTTTCTCCAATGATATTTTTAGCAACACTTTTTGGGATTATAACTCTTGTGGCTATCGTATCAAACCAAGTTATTATACCAGTTTATGTGGAAAGAAATTTTAATATGCCTGTTTTGGGTAAAATATTGTCTTCTGCATTTTCATTATTTGTTATGTTAGGGAATTTTATGAAGCATAAAATATATGGAATTAAAAAATGGCTTCCTGTTTCAATTGGGTTGATTATTTTTGTTTCATACTTATTTATTTCAAAACCACCAATATATTTGTCAATTGCTATATTTAGTGGATTGCTATTGGGACTATCTTTAACTATGAGTAGCGAATACGCATCGATATTATCTAGGGGGTTCGAAGATACTGGAATGTCGGTTTTTTCTTCACTGAGAATCAGTGGGAATATTTTTGGACCTTATTTAGCCGCTTTGAGTATGCCTGTGGTTCTAATAAGTTTAAGTGCTATGACAATTATATCTGCAGGTTTATTAACAGTATCAGAAGAGGAGGATGAATAGCATGGATCAAACTATTAACGAATTTACAAGTTTTATTTTTAATTATTATGATACACTAATTTCTTCGATATGGATTTTATTACCTTTAGCGTTTTTTTTGAATTTTTTAACAAGATTTTCTTCTAAATTTTCTATTTTTTTGATAGGATTTTATGGGTCATATTCTTTGTTGATTCCATATTTATTGAAAATTGAACAGGTGAATAATTTTATTTATGAATATGCTGATTTTAAGTTCTTCATATTTTTTATAATTAGTTTTATTTTCGGAATGATTTTCTACAGTATTGTAAAGATGGCTTTATCTGTTGGAGGTTTTATTCTAGGAGGTATTTTAGGATATAATTTAGGAAACTTTTTAATAAGTTCGAATTATGATTATTTAGAAAAATTACCCTTTGATCAAGAATATATACCTTGGATTATTTTTGTAGTTATAGGAGCTGTTTTAGCTCTTTTAATATCTAAAAATTACAATAAAATTATTACAGGTATATCAGTGATTTTTGGCTCTGCATTGCTTTCTTTCTATTCAATATATCTTTTAGAAAAGTATGTTGGATTAGACATAGGCGGTAATAGATTGCTTAATGGGTTGAGAAATTTAAGTCAGATAGAATTTTATGTTTTAATAGTTGCTTTTGTGATTTATTTAGGGTTAGGATTTTATACATTAAAAAGAACAAGAGATGCAGAAAAAGAGGTTATAAAGGATGGACGATCTAATTGAAAAACTTAATAGTGTAAAACCAATTATAAAGAATGAAGTTGAATCTAGATTTGATGAGTTTATAAAATTAGGGAAAAAAGGAAATAAATACGAACTGTTTTCAGAACTATCTTTTTGTGTTATGACAGCCAATTGGTCATCGAAAGGTGGCATAAAAGCACAAAAATATATAGGGGAAGAAGCATTCGCTGAATTGGAAGAGAAAAAATTAAATAAAAAAATGAAAGAAGTAGGACATAGGTTTCCAAATACTAGAACAAAATATATAATATCTAATAGATGGATTATAAACGAATTACCCGATTTGATAAAAAAGAATCCTTTTGAAGTCAGAAAATATATAGCAAAAAATGTAAAAGGAATTAGTTGGAAAGAAGCAAGTCATTTTTTAAGAAATGTAGGGGTTAAAGACCTAGCTATATTAGACAAACATATAATGAGAATAATGCTTAAAAATGATATGATCTCACAAATTCCAAAATCTGGTTGGTCTGAAAAGAAATATCTTGGAGTTGAAAATAGATTAAAACCTCTTTCTTTGAAGTTCGGAGAAGACATGGGAAAGTTGGATTTATATCTTTGGTATTTAGCAAAAGGATCTATAGATAAATAGAATATAGAATAAGAAACAAAGGAGATGGTTGCATGCCTATTTACAGATATAAATGTACAGATTGTGGAGAAGAATTCACAGTTATGCATTCAATGAAAGAAACCCCTGAAATTACTTGTGAAGAATGTGGCTCAGAAGCAGAAAAAATTATAGGTAATGTTGGTATAGCATTTAAAGGTTCTGGTTATTATGTTAACGATTCTAAAAAGAGTGATAACAAAGCCAAAACAAAGTGATTTTAGCTTGACAAATGATTAACACTATTGTATAATTTAATTCGGACATTTTAAAGTGGGCTATTAGCTCAGCTGGCAGAGCGGCTGACTCTTAATCAGTAGGCCGCAGGTTCGAATCCTGCATGGCCCACCATAATACAAAAAGCGGAAGTCACCCATTAAGCTTCCCACCTCGGACAAGTAAGTCGACAGGGGTTAATGAAATAATATTTAATTGCTGTGTGTTTATATATAAACACAAACGGGTGGCTTGTATAAAGCTACCCGTTTATTTTTATTTAAAAATCAAAAAGGATGGTGATACTCATAAGCGATAAGAACAAAGTTGTTAAGAATGAAGGGATCAGAGCTTCAAAGGTATTGCTTATTAACGCAGAAGGCGAAAAATTAGGGCAAGTATCAAAACAAGAAGCTTTGAAATCAGCAAGAGAATCGGGATTGGATCTAGTTCTTGTTGCTCCAAATGCAAGGCCACCAGTTGCTAAGATTATGGACTATGGTAAATATGTTTATGAAAAGGAAAAGAGAGAAAAAGAAGCAAAGAAAAATCAGAAAAAACAAGTTCTAAAAGAAATGAAATTTAGACTAAGAATTGATGATCATGATTTCGATACAAAAGTAAATAAAATAAGAGATTTCTTACTAGAAGGAAATAAAGTAAGAGCTGTTATTATGTTCCTTGGAAGAGACATAATGTTTAAGGACAGAGGTAAAGAGTTAATCGATAGAATTGTTGAAGATACTAAAGATATTGCAAATGTTGGTAGAAAAGCCAAAATGCAAGGTAGAGATATGGACATCTTCTTAGAACCTGATCCGAAAAAAATAAAACAATATAAAAAAAATAAAGAAAGCTAAATTTTAAGGAGGAAGTACAATGGCTAAACAAAAAATGAAAACAAAAAGTGCAGCAAAAAAAAGATTTAAAGTTACTGGAAGCGGAAAAATAGTAAGACATAGAAGCCACACAGGCCATAATACAGGTAAAAAAACAAATTCAAAAATGAGAGTTTTAAAGAAACAACAAGTTGTAGATCCTGCTTTTGAAGATGCAGCAAACAAATTATTAGGATTAAAATAATAAAGATAAAGGGAAGGAGACATGAACAATGAGAGTTAAGAGAGCGGTTACTTCAAGAAAAAAGAAAAAGAAATTTTTAAAAGCTGCAAAAGGCTATAGAGGTGCGATGAGCAGAAGATATTCATTAGCTAAAGAGCAATTCTATAGATCAGGAGCATATGCTTACCAAGGTAGAAAGAAGAAAAAGGGTGACTTCAGAAGACTTTGGATTACAAGGATTAATGCAGCAGCAAGAAATGAAGGAATAAAATACAATGAATTAATTCATGGTTTAAAAATTGCAAATATAAATATAAACAGAAAAATGTTATCAGAAGTAGCAGTAAATGATTATGATACATTCAAAGAATATGTTAATATTGCTAGAGAAGCATTAAAAGCATAAAAAAGAGAGCTAAAAGCTCTCTTTTTTTTAATGTCATTATTTTCCACCAATACTCATATTTTTTATTAACATAGTCGAACCTGAAATGGAACCTGTGTATTTGAAATCTGATGAAACATCATCTATGTTTTCTAATAATTCAGGTATAGTACCTGCAAGAGTCATTCCTCTGAAACTTCCAGTAAATTCTCCATTTTCAATAATTCTTCCACTTATTTGAACAGAAAATCTTCCTGAAACTGGATCTGCAGTATGTAGACCCATTATATTTTCTATATATAAAGCTTTTTCTTGATTAATTATTTTTTTCTTAGTAGTAGTAGTCAATGCATGCATGTTAATAGGTGAAATGCTTGGAATAGGTGAACCAGATGATGCAAATGCGTTTCCAGTTGGTTTTTCTCCTAAAGCGTTAGCTGAATAGATGTTGTGAGCGTAATTTTTTAATACCCCGTTTTCTATGAAATGGAATCTAGATGTATTATTACCTTCATTATCAAAGCTGCTTATTATTGGAGCTGATCCATTCATAGGGTCGTGAATTAAGTTAAATTTAGTAGACGCTACTTTTTCGCCTATTTTACCTTTGAAGAAAGATTTTCCTTTAAATACATTTTCTCCAGATAAAGAACTAAATACGATACCAATTAATTGAGCTGAAGTATAAGGAGAAAGAACTATATTATATCTTCCAGACTTTAAAATCTTTGCTTTTAATCCTGCTAAAGCTTTTTCTGCAGCTTTTTTAACTATTTTATCGGTATCTATTAATCTATAACTTTGAGATATTTCAAAATCAGATCCCATAGAAGATTTGTCACCTTCTACTGCTGCTAACATAATAGAAGCTGAAGATGTTGTATAATCAGCATATTTATAAACATCATTTGTATTTGCAAAAATTATTTTTGTAAGGTTTGTTGTGTGTTCTGCCCCTCTGACAAATTTAATTCTTTCATCATAAGCTCTTGCTGATTTTTCCATTTTTTCTGTAATTTCTATTAAATCATCTAATTCTAAGCCTTTGGTGTCTTCATCATAAGCCCAATCAATGTATGTAAATTCTTTGTCATTTGAAATATCATTGTTTTCATCTTTTTCAGAATATTTTGCCATACTGATAGCTTTTTTCGCTGCTTTCATAAGTTCATCTTCTTCGATGATATTAGTTAAACTATTAGCAACTCTACCATCTTTAGAAATAACTTTTATTCCAGCATTACCTTTTTCTCCTTCAGTTAATTCATCTAGTTTTCCATTTGAAAAGGATGCTTTTTTTGACGAACTTTGGAAAATATTTATTTGACCTTTAAAACCTTCATCTTTTATGTGATTTAAGACATTTTTAATTCTATCTTTCATTATTTAGTTCCTCCTTTTACGACTCCACCAACTATTATTTTTGGAATTCTTATTGTAGGCTGTGCATCTGATACAGGAGCTCCTTGGCCGTCTTTTCCACAAGTTCCAACAGCATATCCTAGATCATCACCGACCATATCTATTGTTTCTAGCACTTCAAGACCATTACCTACTAATGAAGCGCCTTTTATTGAATTTTTTATTTCTCCATTTTTTATAATGTATCCTTCAGTTACAACAAATTGGAAATCACCAGAAATAACATCTACTTGACCTCCACCCATTTTTTTAACAAAAATTCCATCTTCTACAGATTTTATTATATCTTCAGGTTTGTCATTTCCAGGAGCGATAAAAGTATTTCTCATTCTAACAACAGGTAAATGCATATATGTTTGTCTTCTTCCGTTACCAGTTGATTCAGTATTAAATTTTTTCGCGGTTAACCTTGATTGCATATAACCTTTTAGTACTCCATTTTCAATTAAAACTGTATCTTCTGTTTTAATTCCTTCATCATCATAATTAAGAGTTCCTCTTTTATTTTTGATAGTTCCATCATCTCTTACAGTTACTTTTTCAGAAGCTATTTTTTGACCTACTTTGTCTCTGTAAACTGAGCCTGAAAGAACTAGATCAGCTTCCATTCCATGACCACAAGCTTCATGAATCATAGTTCCTCCTGCTTCAGAAGATAAAACGACAGTGAATTCCCCTGCAGGAGCGTCTTCACCTTCTAATTGGCTAACAGCTTGTCTAACTGAATCATCACACAATTCTTTAATCATGCAATCATCAAAGAATTCATAACCCATGTTTGCACCGTTGCCTGATAATCCTCTATAGATTTGTCCATTTTCATCAGTTATATATGTTATTACAAAAAATACAGGATATCTTCTAACATCATTAGAGATCTCCCCATCAGAATTAACTATCTTAACTTTTCTAAATGAATCCATATATCTAATGGTTATTTGAGATACTCTTTTATCTAAAGTTTTTATGTAATCAACAGCGAAATTAATTCTTTCAATTTTTTCTTCTGTATCAACTTCGTCAAAATCTCTTTTAACTTCCATGTTATTTAACTTAGGATTTTCTTTTAAATCTTTAACTTCAATTTTATCTTTAAAATTTCTTTTTTCAGCAGATTTAGATAACTTTTCTGCAAGATTATTTAAAGACTCAAAGTCTGGCTTATTAGTATGAGCAAAAACTGTTTCTTCACCTTCTGTAACTCTTATACTAGCACCTTTTCTTGAATTAAAAGTACTGTCTTCTATCTTTCCATTGTCATACATTATTGCATTAGCTTCAGATTCTTCAAAAAAAATCTCAGCATAATCTCCACCATGAGATAATGCTGTATTTAATATTTCCAAATATTGGGATTGGTTCATTTTTCTACCTCCTCGTTAAAATCTGTATATAAAAATTATACGCTTCACTAATTAAAAAATCAAATAATTATGTTATAATTTTTTGAGATTGGAGGTGTTTTTTTGAAAACAAAATTATTAATCACTTTTCTATTGCTTATTTTGACGATTATTTTTTCTGTTAATTTTAATTTAAACATGAATTTGGGCGATTCATTTTCAATAACAAATTATAAGAATTTTTCTGGAGAATTACCATCATCATTTGTTACTGAAGATGAAATATATTTTAGAGCAGATGGTTCATCTTCTAAATATAATTTTGAAATAGATGGAATGAACTATAAAATAAACATAACTGACTACACATATGATTCAACAGTACTTTTTATTAATGAATATCATGAAGAAAAAAATGAAGATAATTATAACTTTTTATTAGAAGAAATAAATAAAGCAGAAAAGTATATTTATATGTCATTGTATGATATTGAACTAGAGGAATTTTATAATATAATAAACCAAAAAGCAGATGAAGGCATAGAAATAAAAATTGTAACAGAAACTGATAATAAAAATTATTATACAGAAAAATTGGATAGAAATGAAAAAATTGATTTAAAATACGACGGGAATTATAGGTTAATGCATAATAAATTTATAATTGTTGATGGTTATTTGTTGATAACAGGTAGTACCAATTTATCTCATAATGGGATTAACTACAACAATAACAACCTTTTATTTTTGTACAACAATGAAATTACCGAAAATTATATGCTTGAATTTATAGAACAATTTGAATATGAACAGTTTGGTAAAAAGGGAAAAGATGAAAAAGAATATAAAGATATAGAAATAAAAAAAGGAAAGATAAACACATACTTTACACCCGATGAAAATTATCAAAAAATTATATTAAATTATATCGACAATGCAGAAAAAGAAATAAAAGTGATGATTTTTACTTTCACAGATTCAAAAATTGCACAAGCTCTTGCAGACGCTTATAAAAGAGGGGTTGAAGTAAAAGTAATCACAGAAACTTTCCAATCAGGATCTAGGTGGTCTGTTTATGGTGACTATCAGAATGAATTTCCTTTTATTTTGGATAAAAATAATAAGACATTTCATCATAAACTCATTTTGATAGATGATAAACATATTTTAACTGGTTCCTATAACTTCACAAAATCAGCTTTAGAATACAACGATGAAAACGCTGTGATTATAAATGGGAATGAAAGGTTATACAGAGCTTATGAAGAAGAATTCGATTTTCTTTGGGAAGAATACTCTAAGTAAAAAATTATTTTTTCAGATGGAGGATGGATGTTGGAGGTTAGAAGTTAAAAACATTCTTGAAAATCTTTGTATATGTCATCCTGAGCGAGCGTAGCGAGTCGTAAGGGTCTCTTCAGTAAATTTCACGCAGTGAAATTAATAAGTTATATATAAAATAATAAATAAAAACAATTCCGAAATATAAAAATTCAAAGTAGGGCAAGAAGTAGAAATTGTTTCACAATTTATTTTGTTGGAAGATCGATGTTGGAAGTTGGAAGTAAAAAACATTGTTAAACATCTAAAATAATACAAAAACCAACAACCTCCATCCTCCAACTAAAAACAAAATAAATTACTTTGTAATTTATTTTATAACCTCTATTCTTTTGGTTTTACAAATATAGTTGAAAAGTTTTCATAAAGCCACATTCCTGGCTTAGCTCCTTTTGGTTTCCAAACATATTTTGGGGTTGTATAATCTACAGGAACATTGTTCGACATCTTTGCTTTTGAATTATAGGCTTCGATTTCTGCAGCTCTTTTGATTACATCTTCAGGTATTTCTTTTCCAGCACCTTTTATCAAGGCGTGAGATCCTGGTATTTCATGAGTATGAAGCCAAATATCATCTTTTGAGGCACTTTTTGTTAATTCATCATTTTGCTTATTGTTTCTTCCAACTAAAATTTCAAATCCTTTATACTCAAACTTTTTGAAAGAACTCTTTGGTTTTTTTCTTCTTTTTTTCTTGTTAAGTTGAATTAAACCTTCATCTATCATTTCTTCCCTTATTTCCTCAAGAGTATTTAAATCATCAGAAATATCAACAGTTGAATAAAGTTGATAATAGTAGTCTAATTCTTTTTGAATTTTTCTCAATCTCTTTTTTGAATGAAGAACTCTTTTTTTTAATTTATCTACCTTATTAAAATATTTTTCTAAATTTGTAGAAGGATTCTTTAAAGGATCTAAATCTATTTTTACATTTTTATCATTTTCCCAATCGTATACTTCTACGAATTCATCACCTTTTTTTGCTTGATATAAATAAGTTTGAAGTAATTCACCTTTTTTAATAAGTTCTGGTATTTCTTTTTGTTTTTCTATATCAGCCAATAATTTTGCTTTCAGATTTTCCATTTTTTCTATTGTTTTTCTAAGCTTTTTTTCTAATAGAGTTTTTAATTCAAGATATCTAGATTTATTGGCTCTTTCACTAAATAATTTATCTACAGCTTTATAAGGCCTTAATAATTCATAGGGATAATCATTTGGGGTTATTGCAGAAATATCTGGGTTTTTATTTTCATCATGATATAAAAAAATTGAATCTTTTTCCATATCCTCTTTTGCTTTTTCTTTCCCAATCTCATTTATAAATTTTTTTGATTTAGAGGCTAAACCCATAACATTTTTTACATCTTCAAAATCATCATATATAGTTAATTTCTTTTCATCATAAAAAGCTTTATAAGTAGCTCCAGGTAAAATAGTTCTTTTTTCATCGTTCATTTTTTTCCAAGAATCTATAATAACATCATTTTCATCAGTTAAAATCAAATTTGAATTTCTTCCCATCAACTCAAAATATATTTTATATGTTCTTCTTTCTCCAATATAATCAGTTCCGTTAAAAGATAAATAACCTGCTCTATCAGTTTTTATTTGTTGAACATCATTTAAAAACATACCTTTTATATTTTTTCTCAATAATTGGGCGAAATTTAGAGGGTTGTCAGGTATATCAGGCTTTTCATCTAATAATGTAATATATGCGGGATTTGAAAGTGAGAAAAGAATAAATTTGGATTTAAATTGTAAAAGAACCTGATTATTGACAGGTTGATAAACATTTCTTAATTTATAATTATTCAATTCTGTTTTTATCTCTCTTATAATTTTGTTAAAAACTATTCCGTCTAATGGCATGATTTAATCCTCTCCTTTTTTAATATTATAACATTATTATTTTTCAAGTTAATAATATTATCTATGTTATAATTATTTAGAAAATAAAATTGTACAGGGAGGCAAAGATATGAAACCAAGTGACGTAAAATTTTTATCAAAAAAAATAATGCAATCAGATGAAGTTCCTTTATTGTGGGGACATTTTGGAGTTGGGAAAACTGATATAGCAAAACAAATAGCTGAAGAAACAGGTAGAGAACTTATAATTTTAGTAATTTCTCAAATGGAGCCAGGAGATTTAATCGGAATGCCTTCAAGAGATGAAAATAAAACCACATTTCTAAAACCTGATTGGTGGCCAGAAAACGAAAATTCGATAATTTTGATAGATGAAATAAATAGAGCGCATAGATCTATAAGAAATGCAATTATGCAATTACTTATAGACAGAAGAATTCATAATCATATTCTTCCTGAAGACTGTTGGATTATGGCAGCTGCTAATCCACCAGATGAAGAATATGACCAAGTTGAACTAATAACTGACCCAGCTTTTATGTCAAGATTTTTTCACCTTGACATATCTCCAAATGATAAAGACTGGATAGATTGGGCGAAAAAAGAAGGAATAGATAATAATACAATTAATTTTATTGAGAACTATCCCGAATACTTATCAAATGATAATCAAATATCCATAAGACTTGATCTTAGGCCATCTCCAAGAAGTTGGTTTAAATTATCCAGAGTTTTAAATAACTTAGAAGAAGAAAATATTAAAAAATATGGATATTCTCTTGCAGCTGGAATAGTTGGTTCTGATTCAGCAAGAGCATATATAAATAATCTGAACAATAAAACAACATTACCTAAACCAGAAGATGTAATTTTATATGGTAAAAGTTTTGATAGATTGGAAAAATTATCCGATGAAGAAAAAATAAACATGATAATGAGAATAAATAATTATATAGAAAGAATACAAGAATCAGAAATGATAAATATAATAGACAACAACGAACATCAAACAATAGCAAAAAATATAAAAGCTATATCTGAATTTATTCCAAAAGATAGTATATTCTCTATACTTAGAAATTTAAACAACTTAGTGGAAAAATCAAAAGGTTTAAAAAGAGCTTTCTATGATAAATTGATGGAAGAAATAGCTTTAACATTAGGTGATGAGCAATGGCTGCAAGAAATTTAGAAAACACAATAGAAAAAGCCTGGATAGAATTAGCAAAAGAAAACATTTTTTATTCAAACGCAAGAATGAGATTCACACATGTTGAAAGTGAAACAGTAAGAACAATAAAACTAATAATAAGCGCAGATGGAAATTTTAAATTAGTATTTAATCCTAGAAGAATATACAATAAAGGAGTTAATTTTACAAAAGCACTTATAAAGCACGAGTTATTTCATATAATATTTGGACATATATTTATAAAAATAAAGAATAAAAGAGAAAAAGGTATATGGGACCTAGCAATGGATGCTGCTGTAAATCAATATATTAAAGAATTAGATGCGATTGCTGAACCATTAGATACAATGCTTTCAGAAGGTCATGCTCCAGATAATGAATACATGTTCGTAACCGCGCCTCCTGACATGTTAAACAAAACAGCTGAAGAATACTATAAATATGCTTTAAAATTTTTCGAAGATAATAAAATAGCTGATTTAGAAGAAATTGAAGAAAAAAGAAATGAAACTGATTCTCATGAATTTGAATCAGAAATCACCCAAGAAATGGCTTTTGATATAGTAAGTGAATTTGTAGAAAAATCTTATGATAAAAGTTCAGGTGATACTTTAGAGCCAGTTGAAATAGCTCATAAAGTAATTAAAGGTAAATCAAAATTAGATTGGAAAACAATACTAAGAAGATTTTTTGGAAGTTCAGTTGTTACAGATGAATATAGAACAATAATGAGACCAAATAGAAGATATGATTCTCAACCTGGATGGAGAAAGATAAGAGGTCCAGAAGTTGCTGTAATAGTAGACACTAGTGGTTCTATTATTGATGAGGAATATGATAGGTTTTTTTCTGAAATTGAAGAAATAACAAGAACACTTGGAGGAACATTGCATTTGATACAAGCGGATAGTAAAGTTCAATCCACCCAGAAATATATAAAAGGAAAATGGAAAAATTTAACATTAAAAGGTAAAGGATCAACAGATTTACAACCTGCAATTGATTATGTAGAAGAGTCTCTAAGACCAGAAGGTATAATAATATTTACTGATGGTTTTGTTGAAATGCCTAGTATAAGAAGAAGATCTTTATTCGTCTTATCTAAAAATTATAATCCAGATTTTTTTAATCAATCTTTACAATATTATGGTTTAAATTCTGCGTTAATAATGGATTGAGAATTTAATACACACAATAACGTGGAAACAGTTAAGGAAACAGAAAGTAATAGTTAACGAGAAAGCAATTGACAGTGAGAGTGTAAATGTGGTAGTATTATCTTCGGCTTTCGTAGC